>JAJPES010000066.1 GCA_021166725.1 Burkholderiaceae bacterium
TGGGCGGCAACGGCTACGTAAACGAATACGCCACGGGCCGCCTGTGGCGCGACGCCAAGCTCTACGAGATCGGCGCCGGCACCTCGGAGATCCGCCGCATGCTGATCGGTCGCGAGCTGTTCGGCGAAACGGCGTGAGCACCGAGCGCGCCGTGGCGATCGCGCAGACGATGCGCGCCGGCTTCGATCGCCACTACGCGCTGTCGCGCTACATTGCCCAGCAGGCCAAGTCGCGCTTCGAACGCGGCGACTGGCACGGCATCCGCAAGCTCGCGCGCGATCGCATCGAATTCTACGACTCGCGCGTGCGCGAGGCCGTCGAGCAGATCCGCAACGAGTTCGGCCTGGGGTCGAGCGGCAATCGCCTGACCGACGACCGGTTGTGGCAGAACGTCAAGCGCGAGTACGTCGCGCTGCTCGCCGGGCACTTCCAGCCCGAACTGGCCGAGACTTTCTTCAACTCGGTGTGCTGCAAGATCCTGCACCGCACGTACTTCCACAACGACTTCATCTTCGTGCGGCCGGCGGTGTCCACCGGCTATCTCGAGAGCGAGCCGACGAGCTACCGCGTCTACTACCCCCTCTCCGAGGGCTGGCGCAATGCAACGCGCCGGATGATCGTCGACCTCGGAATGGCCTGCCCCTTCGTCGACATCGAGCGCGACCTGGCCCTGCTCGGCCAGGCAGCGCGCGAACAGCTCGGCGCGAATTTCGTCGCAGCCAGCGATTGCCAGCTGCAGGTGCTGCGCTCGCTCTTCTTTCGCAACAAGGGCGCGTACCTGATCGGACGCTTCGTCAACGACGGCGAACTGCTGCCCTTCGCGGTGCCGATCCTGCGCGACTCGAAAGGACGCCTGTACCTCGACGCGATTCTCTTCGGCAGCGAGCGGATCGAGCCGCTGTTCAACTTCGCGCGCGCGTACTTCATGGTCGACATGCCGGTGCCGAGCGCCTACGTCCATTTCCTGTCGACGCTGATGCCGACCAAGCCGGAATCGGAGCTGTACACGATGCTCGGCTTCCACAAGCAGGGCAAGACGCTGTTCTATCGCGACCTGCTGCATCACCTGAAGCATTCGCACGACGATTTCATCATCGCGCCCGGCATCAAGGGCCTGGTGATGCTCGTCTTCACGCTGCCGTCGTTTCCGTACGTGTTCAAGGTGATCCGCGACAAGCGCTACAAGGAAGTGTCGGCCGGATTCATCCGATCGCAGTACCAGCTGGTGAAGTCGCACGACCGCGTCGGACGCATGGCCGACACCTGGGAGTACTCGGGCGTCCCGTTCCCGAAGGACCGCATCGATCCGCATCTGCTCGCCGAACTGCGCAAGTACATCCCGTCGCTGCTGGAGGAGGAAGGCGATTCGGTGCTGATCCGGCACCTGTACATCGAACGCCGGATGGTGCCGCTGAACCTCTACCTGGAGAGCGCCGACGACGAGCAGCTCGAGGCCGCGGTCGTCGAGTACGGCGACGCGATCAAGGACATGGTCGCGGCGAACATCTTCCCCGGCGACATGCTGTACAAGAACTTCGGCGTCACGCGGCACGGGCGGGTCGTCTTCTACGACTACGACGAGGTCGCCTACCTCACCGACTGCAATTTCCGGCGCATTCCGGCGCCGCGCACGCCCGAGGACGAGATGTCGGCCGAGCCGTGGTACTCGATCGGCCCGCACGACGTGTTTCCGGAGGAATTCGCCACTTTCCTGCTCGGCGACCCGCGCATCCGGCGCGCGTTCCTGAAGCATCACGCCGAACTGCTCGAGCCCGAATACTGGCAGGCGCGTCAGCAGCGCATTCGCGAAGGCAAGCTCGACGACGTCTTCCCGTATCCCGATTCGCTGCGGCTGCGGCACCGGCTGACCCCCGAGACGGCGCCCGCGGCGCCCGCGACTTCCTCCGTCCAGAGCGCGCCGATCGGCGCCTGAGTACCATTACGTATCGGGCAACCCGCTTCGGGTGCGCCCTTCCGTTTCGAAGGAGATCCCCATGAGCGACCCCGTCGTCATCGTTTCAGCCGCCCGTACGCCGATCGGCGCCATGATGGGCGAGCTTTCGGGCCTGGCCGGCCACCAGCTCGGCTCGATCGCGATCCGCGCCGCCGTCGAGCGCGCGGGACTGAAGCCCGAGCAGGTGCAGGAAGTGCTGATGGGCTGCGTCCTGCCGGCGGGCCAGGGCCAGGCGCCGGCGCGCCAGGCGACGATCGGCGCCGGGCTGCCGGTGTCCACCGGCGCCACGACGATCAACAAGGTCTGCGGATCGGGAATGAAGGCGCTGATGCTCGGTCACGACATCCTCGTCGCCGGCAGCCAGGACGTCGTTCTCGGCGGCGGCATGGAGAGCATGAGCAACGCGCCGTACCTGCTGCTCAAGGGCCGCGGCGGCTACCGCTACGGCCACGGCACGGTCTTCGACCACATGGCGCTCGACGGCCTGGAAGACGCCTACGACAAGACGCCGGTGGGCGGCGGCAAGTCGATGGGCCAGTTCGCCGAAGACTGCGTCTCGAAATACAGCTTCACGCGCGCCGAGCAGGACGCATACGCGATCGAGTCCACGCGCCGCGCGGTGGCCGCCAACACCGACGGCAGCTTCGCGTGGGAAATGGCGCCGGTCACCGTCGCCGGCCGCAAGGGCGAGACGAAGATCGAGAAGGACGAAATGCCCTTCAAGGCGAATCCCGAGAAGATCCCGACGCTGAAGCCGGCGTTCCGCAAGGATGGCAGCGTCACCGCCGCCACTTCGTCGTCGATCTCCGACGGCGCCGCGGCGCTCGTGCTGATGCGCGAATCCACGGCGAAGCGGCTGGGCGCCCAGCCGATCGCGCGCATCGTCGCGCACGCCACGCACTCGCAGGAGCCGCAGTGGTTCACCACCGCGCCGGTCGGCGCGATCGCACGGCTGTACGAGAAAACCGGCTGGAACACGAAGACCGTCGACCTGTACGAGATCAACGAGGCCTTCGCCGTCGTGACGATGGCCGCGATGAAGGAACACGGACTTCCGCACGAAAAGGTCAACATCCACGGCGGCGCGGTGGCGCTGGGGCACCCGATCGGCGCCTCCGGCGCGCGACTGGTCGTCACGCTGCTCGGCGCGCTGCGCAAGACCGGCGGCAAGCGCGGCATCGCATCGCTGTGCATCGGCGGCGGCGAGGCGACGGCGCTGGCGGTGGAAATGGTCTGAGCAACCGTGTGAACCGATCGGCCGAGACCGGAAAGCGCGCCAGGCAGGTGCCCAGCGCGCTGATCATCGGCGCCTCGCGCGGCCTGGGCCTCGAATTCGCGCGCCAGTACGCCAGCGACGGCTGGCGCGTGATCGGGACGCACCGCGCCGCCGCCGACGGCGCGCGCTTGCGCAAGGTCGGCGCCGAGCCGCTGGCGCTCGACGTACTCGACGACGACGCGCCGCAGCGGCTGGCGGCTGCACTCGGCACGGGCAGCGAACGCCGGCTCGACCTCGCGATCGTCAATGCCGGCATCCATGGCCCTCGGCAGGTGCGCATCGCGCATCCGCCGTCGGTCGAGGATTTCGATGCCGTGATGCACACCAACGTGCTCGCGCCGATGCGCCTGCTTGCCGTGCTCGCGCCACCGCTCGCGGCGGCCAGGGGAACGCTTGCGCTGGTCACCAGCCGGATGGGCTCGGTGTCGGCGGCGAGCACGCCGAACAGCCTGCTCTATCGAGTCTCGAAGGCTGCCGAGAACATGGTCGCGAAAGGTGCGCACGTCGAACTCTCGCCGAACGGCGTGCGCGTGCTCGCGCTGCACCCGGGCTGGGTGCGCACCGACATGGGCGGGCCGAACGCCGACGTGGCGCTCGAGGACAGCGTGCGCGGCATGCGGCAGGTGCTGGCCGATGCGCGCACTCATCCCGGGGGGAGCTTCGTCGACTACCGGGGTGAAGCGATCGCCTGGTGAGCTGCGGCGAATGCGCCCCCACGCCGGAACAGACGCGACGGAATCGGACCATCTCGACAAGCCGACGGTAAAGCCATGCTGCTGAACGAAGACCGGAAGATGATCCGCGACGCCGTGCGCGAATTCGTGCGCGGCGAGATCACACCCAACGCCGCACGCTGGGATCGCGAATCGACCTTTCCGAGCGAGGCGCTCGCCGGACTGGCCGCGCTCGGCTGCTACGGAATCGTCGTCCCCGAGCGATGGGACGGCGCCGGACTCGATTACCGTTCGCTGTCGCTCGTTCTCGAGGAGGTCGCCGCCGGCGACGGAGCGACGTCGACGATCGTCGCGGTCAACTCGCTCGTCTGCTCGATCCTGCTCGCCTGGGGCAGCGACCAGCAAAAGGAGCGTTGGCTGCGCCCGCTTGCCGCAGGCCGCAAGCTGGGGGCGTTCTGCCTGACCGAGCCCCAGGCGGGCTCGGACGCCTCGGCGTTGCGCACGACGGCCGTGCGCGACGGCGAGCACTGGGTGATCGACGGCGTCAAGCAGTTCATCACCTCGGGCAAGACGGCCGACGTAGCGATCGTCTTTGCCGTCAGCGAACGCGGCGCCGGCAAGCGCGGCATCAGCGCCTTCGTCGTTCCCACCGACACGCCCGGCTATCGGGTTGCGCGGCTCGAGGAGAAGGTCGGGCAGCACGCCTCCGACACCGCGCAGATCGCCCTCGAGCGTTGCCGCGTGCCCGACGCCAACCGCATCGGCGAGGAGGGACAGGGCTACCGCATCGCGCTGTCGGGGCTGGAAGGAGGGCGCATCGCGATCGCCTCGCAGTCGGTCGGAATGGCGCGCGCGGCCTTCGACGCAGCGCTGCGCTACGCGCACGAGCGCGAATCCTTCGGCGCACCGATCTTCGAGCACCAGGCGGTGTCGTTCCGACTGGCCGACATGGCCACGCAGATCGAGGCCGCGCGACAGCTCGTGCATCACGCGGCCGAGATGAAGGACGCCGGGCAACCGTGCCTGAAGGAAGCGGCGATGGCCAAGCTCTTCGCGTCCACCGTCGCCGAGCGGGTGTGCTCGGACGCGATCCAGATCCACGGCGGCTACGGCTATACCACCGACTTCCCGGTCGAGCGGATCTGGCGCGACGTGCGCATCTGCCAGATCTACGAAGGGACGAGCGACATCCAGCGCATCCTGATCGCGCGCGCGCTGGCGACCGGCGGCAACTGAAGCGGGGAAGAAGACTTTCGGTGCGTCACTGCATCGGCTGGCGCACCGGTGCGCCGCGTTGTGCCTTCCCGCTTCCACCCCTGCTCTTGACCTGCGTCGCCGGCGGCGCGCGGCCGGCCGCCAGAACGTCCGCACATTGCCGCGTAGCCGGATCGGCCGGGTCCATCAACGGAATCAGCGCCGCCAGCGGATTGATCGCCGCAAGGAGCGCCGCCGCCGCCGCCTTCAGGCCGAGCGTCTTCGCGTCGGGCGCGATGTCGGGATGCTCGAAGGAGCCGGTGATGTGCACCGGCGCGCGCACCGTCAGCGGAGAGAAGTCCTTCGGACGCGCACGCAGCGTGAGATTCAAGCGCTCCTTCGCGAGCGACACGCTGCCGTCGACCAGCACGGTGCTGTCGGGCGTATCGAGCAGCACGACTTCGCTCTTCACGAGACCGTCTTCGGCCTTCAGTTGCGCCACGGCGCACTTCAGCGGCAGCGGGTCGTCGCCGACGACCAGGAGGCCGAGTCCCTGCGCGATGTCCAGTCCCAGCGCCTCGACGAGCAGGTGCGACAGCGTGCCGTCGCGGATCCACAGGAATGCCTGCCCGTCGAGCGAGCCGAGGATCTGCGCCGTCGACCGTCCGCTGCCGTCGACCTTTGCCTTCCCGAACAGCGTACCGGTGATGTAGGGCTGCGGTTTCGCTTCCTTCGTGTCGCTGTTGCGCAGCGTGATCCACTTGGCGAGATCGACTTTCGACCAACCGAGGTCGGCCGTCCACAGCGGCGGCTGCCGGTTCGAATCGAGCGACAGCACCCCGCGAACCTGCCCGTCGGCCGTCGTCGCCGACAGTCGGTCGAGCTTCAGTACGCCGTCGTCGAGCGTCAATTGTGCGTGCAGCGGCGCAACCGAGCGCAGCGCATCGCTGGGCAGGTCGAGCCGCTTCAGGTCGATCTCGACCGACGCGTTCATCGTCTTCAACGAGGGAATGTCGAAGCTGCGCTCGGGTAGCACGTCGCCGTTGCCGGCTTTCGCGCGGTTCTTCGCATCTTTCGCCTTCGCCTTCGGCGCAGCCTTGCCGTTTGCTTTACTGCCCTCGTCGGCGTTCGGCGGCGCGCCGACCGCCGGAGCGAGATCGGCGAGCACCAGTCGATCGCCGCGCAGCGCACCCGACAGCAGCGGCGGCTGCTTCTGCGGGTCGTAGGTGAACTCGCCGGACAGCTTGCTGTCGCCGACCGAGAACGAGTCGATGTCCGCCTCCCACACCAGTTCGGACTTGCGCACCTTGCCCTTCATGTCGAAGGCCGGCGTATTGGGCAGCGTCAGGCCGATGGTGTCGCCGACCACGGCCAGCGTCGGGCCCGACAGCGCGAAGTCGCCGCGCAGCGATCCGAGATGCAGGACGTCGGCCGCCTGGCCCTCGAAGTCGAGCGCCGCTCCGCGCGCTTCCACCTTCAACGTCATCGGCAGCGGCTTGTCGGCCGCGGACTGCGCCAGCGGAAGGAGGCCCGACGAGGTCAGTTGCGCACGCAACGGCCGGCCCTTGTAGGTGCCGCGTGCCGACGCCTTCAGGCCGGCCTTCTCGCCGGCCAGCGCGCCCTCCTCGGTGCTGAGATCGACCACTGCGTGCACCGACGACGGCGCATCGTCGACGCGAATGCGGCCTTCACGCACGACGAGGCGCTCGAACTGCGGTAGCACGATGGGCTTGCCGCTCTCCTCGCCCGAGCCGAAGATCCAGTTCGCCTTGCCGTCCTCGCCGCGCCACAGGTTCGCGCTCAGTTGCGCAACGCTGAGCGAGGTCACGCGCAACGGCTCCTGCGATCCGCGCAAAGGTCCGATCAGCGTCGAGTACGGCAGCTTCAGCTCGACGTCGTTCGCCTGCACGAATTCGCTCGGGGCGCCGGACGGCAGGTCCGACGGCGGACCGATCGAGAACGAGTCGGAGCTCAGCCGCAGTCCGCCGAACAGGCTCAGCCGGAAGTCGTCGCCGAAGGAAACGTCGCGCTTGACCTGCTTTTCGATCAGGTTCTCGATCGGCCCGCGCAGGAAAGGCCACCCGAGCCACTCGCAGACCCCGATCGCCAGGACGAGCACGGCGACGATCGCACCGAGCACGGCGAGCAGGCTGCGCCCGAGCATCGCATGCACGCCCGGCGGCGTTCGCTCGTTCACCCGCTTGCGCATGCCCCTCCCCCTCTCGTCGCACCGCGGCGCGGCGACAGAGCGCCGCGAGCAAGCAGCACGCCCGATGCGCAAGCAGCGAGCAAGGTTATTCCGATTTCCAGCCTGAATAAAACGGCCGTCCGTCCGATTCCATTACACTGGCCGCGTCCCGTGACGAACCGCGTTGGTTTTCCCCTTCCCCCTCCCCCCTTCCCCTCCTCGATGCCCCGCACTGCCGGCTCCGACGGCGCCCGCACCCACGAAGCGATCCGCCAAGCGGCGATCGCACTGATCGCCGAGCGCGGATTCGAGGCGATGACGCTGCGCGAACTGGCCGGTCGCGTCGGGCTGCAGCCCGGCTCGCTGTACCGCTATTTCCCCAGCAAGAACCGGATGCTCGTCGAACTGATGCTCGAGCACCTGCAGTTCCTGCTCGACGAATGGCAGCGCGTGCAGCCGGAAACGGCCGACCCGCGCGAGCGCTTGTGCGCGTTCGTCGACTTCCACATCCGCTCGCACACGTTGCGCCGGCAGGAAGTCTTCGTTGCCAACATGGAACTGCGCAGCCTCGCGCCGGCCGATCGTCGCCGCGTGGTTGCGCTGCGCCGCCGCTACGAGGACGTGCTGGCCGGAATCCTGGGCGCCGGCGTCGAAAGCGGCGCCTTTCACCTGCCCGATCCGCGCATCGCCTCCTTCGCCGTGCTGGCGATGCTCACCGGCGTGGGCACGTGGTTCAATGACGCCGGGCGCATCGGCAAGCGCGACCTGATCGACCAGTACACGCAACTCGTCCTGCAATGCGTCGGGTCGGCGCCGGTGAATGCCTGCGCGCCCGCCCCCTCGCAACGGAGAAGCCCTTGAACCGGATCGAGAGCAAGCTCAATCCGCGCGACGCGCAGTTCCAGGCCAACGCGGGCGCGATGCGCGCGCTGGTCGACGACCTGAACGCGAAGATCGCGCAGGCCTCGCAAGGCGGCGAAGCGGCGCGCGCCAGGCATGTCGCGCGCGGCAAGCTGCTGCCGCGCGAACGCGTGCAGACGCTGCTCGACACGGGCACGTCCTTCCTCGAGTTCTCGCCGCTGGCCGCCTGGGACATGTACGGCGGCGAGGCGCCGAGCGCCGGCGTGGTCACCGGCATCGGACGCGTCTCGGGCGTCGAGTGCGTCGTCGTGTGCAACGACGCGACGGTGAAAGGCGGCACCTACTTCCCGCTCACCGTGAAGAAGCACCTGCGCGCACAGGAAATCGCGCGCGAAAACCGGCTGCCGTGCGTGTACCTCGTCGATTCCGGCGGAGCGAACCTGCCGAACCAGGACGACGTCTTCCCCGACCGCGAGCACTTCGGCCGCATCTTCTACAACCAGGCGACGATGTCGGCGATGGGCATCCCGCAGATCGCCGTCGTCATGGGCTCGTGCACGGCGGGAGGCGCCTACGTTCCGGCAATGAGCGACGAGGCGATCATCGTGCGCGAGCAGGGCACGATCTTCCTCGGCGGCCCGCCGCTGGTGAAGGCCGCCACCGGCGAGGTGGTCAGCGCCGAAGATCTCGGCGGCGGCGACGTGCACACGCGGTTGTCGGGCGTGGCCGACCATCTCGCGCACGACGACGCGCATGCGCTCGCGCTCGCACGCCGCATCGTCGGCAACCTGAACCGGCGCAAGCCGCAGCCGCTCGACATCGCCGAACCGGTCGAGCCGCACTACCCGACGCACGAACTGCACGGGATCATCCCCACCGACGTGCGCAAGCCCTACGACGTGCGCGAGGTGATCGCCCGCGTCGTCGACGGCTCGGTGTTCGACGAATTCAAGGCGCGCTACGGCACCACGCTCGTCACCGGCTTCGCGCGCATCCACGGCATGCCGGTGGGCTTCGTGGCGAACAACGGCATCCTGTTCTCGGAATCGGCGAACAAGGGCGCGCACTTCATCGAGTTGTGCGCGCAGCGGCGCATCCCGCTGGTGTTCCTGCAGAACGTCACCGGCTTCATGGTCGGGCGCAAGTACGAGAACGAGGGAATCGCGCGCGCCGGCGCGAAGATGGTCACGGCAGTGGCCTGCGCGCAGGTGCCCAAGTTCACGATCATCATCGGCGGCTCCTTCGGCGCAGGCAACTACGGCATGTGCGGACGCGCGTACTCGCCGCGCTTCCTGTGGATGTGGCCGAACGCGCGCATCAGCGTGATGGGCGGCGAGCAGGCGGCTTCCGTGCTCGCCACCGTGCGTCGCGACGGCATCGAGGCGCGCGGCGGCAGCTGGAGCAAGGAAGACGAAGAGGCGTTCCGCGCGCCGATCCGCGAGCAATACGAGGTGCAGGGCCATCCGTACTACGCGAGTGCCCGCCTGTGGGACGACGGCATCATCGATCCGGCCGACACGCGCACGGTGCTCGCGCTGGCGATGTCGGCTTCACTGAATGCGCCGATCCCGGAACCGCGCTTCGGCGTGTTCCGCATGTAAGAGAACCGAGATGAACTACGAGACGATCGAGACCGCGCTGAACCAGGGCATCGCGCTGATCTGGCTGAACCGGCCCGAGAAGCGCAACGCGATCGACGACCGGATGATCGGCGAACTCGCCGACGCCTTCGACGCGGCGATCGACGACGACCAGGTGCGAACCATCCTGCTCGCGGGCCGCGGCGAAGCGTTCTGCGCCGGCGGCGACCTGCAGTGGATGAAGCGCGCGCGCGAGTTCACGCCGCAGCAAGCGCACGAAGACTCCGCGCGTCTGGCGCGGCTGCTGCGCACGATCCACGACAGTCCGAAGCCGGTCGTCGCCCGCGTGCACGGCGCGTGCTTCGCCGGCGGCATGGGCCTGGCCGCCGCCTGCGACATCGCGATCGCCGGCGCCGAGACGCGCTTCTCGCTGTCGGAGGTCAAGCTCGGCCTGGTGCCTTCGGTGATCAGCCCCTACGTGATCCGTGCGATCGGCGCGCACCGCGCGCATCGCTACTTCCTCACCGCCGAAGTCTTCGACGCGGCCGAGGCCTATCGCATCGGCCTGGTGCACGACATCGCGCTGGACCCCGAACTCGACGGGACGGTCAACGTCGTTCTCGGGCAGCTCGCGATGGGCGGCCCCAGGGCGCTCGCCGAAGCCAAGCAACTGATCCGCGACGTCGAGGGCCGCGCGATCGACGACGCGCTCGTCGACGAAACGGCCGCGCGCATCGCGCGCATTCGCGCCAGCGACGAAGCGCAGGAAGGCATCGCCGCGTTCTTCGAGCGACGCCGCGCCGCCTGGGTTCCGAAAGAGCCCTGAGGAACGAACGACCCCGCCTGTCACGACGAACGGCACAGCGCCACCTTCGAAGGACGCCCATGTTCGACAAGCTGCTGATCGCCAACCGCGGCGAGATTGCGTGCCGCATCGCCACCACCGCCCGGCGGCTGGGCGTTCGCACGGTGGCCGTCTACTCCGACGCCGACGCGTCGGCGCGCCACGTCACCTTCTGCGACGAAGCGTGGCGACTCGGTCCGGCGCCGGCGCGCGAGTCGTACCTGAACGGCGAGCGCGTGCTCGAAATCGCACGGCGCAGCGGCGCCCAGGCGATCCACCCCGGGTACGGCTTCCTGTCGGAGAACGAGCCTTTCGCGCAGTCGGTGGCCGATGCGGGGCTCGTCTTCGTCGGTCCTCCCGCGTCGGCAATCGCCGCGATGGGCGACAAGGCGGCGGCCAAGCGGCTGATGGAGCGGGCGGGCGTGCCGCTCGTGCCCGGCTATCACGGCACCGAGCAGTCGGACGCGAAGCTCGCCGCCGAGGCCGACCGCATCGGCTATCCGGTGCTGATCAAGGCGAGTGCGGGCGGCGGCGGCAAGGGCATGCGCGTCGTCGACAGCGCCGCGCAGTTCGAGGCGATGCTCGCTTCGTGCCGGCGGGAAGCGAAGAACGCATTCGGCGACGACACCGTGCTCGTCGAACGCTACGTCACGCGGCCGCGACACATCGAGATCCAGGTCTTCGCCGATGCGCAAGGGCACTGCGTTTATCTGTTCGAGCGCGACTGCTCGGTGCAGCGACGCCACCAGAAGGTGATCGAGGAAGCGCCTGCGCCGGGAATGACCGAAGCGCGACGACGCGCGATGGGCGAAGCCGCGGTGGCCGCGGCGCGAGCCGTGAACTACGTGGGCGCGGGCACAGTCGAGTTCATCGCCGACCCGTCGGGCGCGTTCTTCTTCATGGAGATGAACACGCGCCTGCAGGTCGAGCATCCGGTCACCGAGATGATCACCGGCTTCGACCTCGTCGAATGGCAATTGCGCGTCGCCTCCGGCGAGCCGCTGCCGGTCGAGCAGTCGGAGTTGCGCATCGACGGCCACGCGATCGAAGCACGCATCTACGCCGAGAACCCCGACAAGGGTTTCCTGCCGTCGATCGGAACGCTGCGCTACCTGCGCACTCCGCCGGCGGTGGAATTCGCGCGCACCGAGATCGCGGCCGCCGGCGCGCCCACTGCGCCGGTGCGCATCGACAGCGGCGTGCGCGAAGGCGACACGATCAGCCCGCATTACGACCCGATGATCGCCAAGCTCATCGTGCACGGCGCCGACCGCGAAACGGCGCTCGCACGCATGGCGCGCGCGCTGGCGAAGTTCGAGGTCGTCGGGCCGGCGTCGAACGTCGACTTCCTGTCGCGCCTGATCGGCAACCCGTCCTTCGCGTCGGGCGAGCTCGACACCGGCCTCATCGAACGCGAGAAGGAAACGCTGCTGCCGGCGCCGGCCAAGCCGTCGCTGCGGCGGCGCACGCTCGCAGTGGCGGCGGTGCTCGCCGCCGAGACGGACGCGGCGCACTCGCCGGACCTCGCCTGGCGCACCGATCCGTGGAACCGGCGCGACGGCTGGCGTCCGGGGCCGAAACTCGTGCGCACGCTGCAACTCGAGCACGCCGGCGAGCCGTGCCCGGTGCAGGTCGAATACGGCGCCGGCGAATGGCTGGTGCGCGACGGCGACGAGTGCGCGCGGCTCGCCGAACTGCGCTGGAGCACGTCGTCGCCGGACGCGCGCACCGTGCGCGGCGTCGTCGACGACCGCAGCTTCGTCGTCGACTCGGTGATCGACGGCGAGACGCTGCACGTGTTCAGCCCGCTCGGCCACACCGCACTCGGCTACACGCCCGTGCTCGCACACGTCGGCGAGCGCGACGACGATTCGACGCTCGTCGCGCCGATGCCGGGCAAGGTGATCGCGCTCTTCGTCGAGGCGGGCGCCTCCGTCGAGCGCGGACAGCCGCTGCTCGTCATCGAGGCGATGAAGATGGAGCACACGATCGTCGCGCCGTCCACCGGACGCGTCGCATCGATCCGCTTCGGCGTCGGCGACCAGGTCGGCGAAGGCGTACAACTCGTGGAGTTCGCTGCCCAGTGACGACGCACGCCGGTCGCAGCGCGGCCTTCCTCGCGTGAGCCTGCGCATCGTCGTCGCCGATCCATGGGGCAAGCGCCGCCGCTGGGTCGAAGCGCTGGCAGCGCTGATTCCCGATGCGCAGGTCTACGGCATCGACGACGCAGGCGACGCACGCGCGGGAGCGCACTACGGCGTGGGCTGGAATCCCGGCGCCCCGTTCTTCGCCGCGAATCCGGCGCTGCGAGCGTTCTTCACCACCTCCGCCGGCGTCGACGCGCTGCTCGGCAGCGGTGCGCTGCCCGAGGCGCTGCCCGTCGTTCGCGTCGAGGACGGCGGAATGGCGCAGCAGATGGCCGACTACTGCCTGCACGAGGCGATCCGCCTGCAGCGTCGCTTCGGCGACTATGAAGCGCAACAGCGCGAGCGCATCTGGCGCACGCTCGAAGCCGAGCCGAAGTCGGCGTGGCCGGTCGGCGTCTTCGGCCTCGGCGCGATCGGCTCGCACGTCGCGCAAACGCTCGCCGCCGCGGGCTTTCCGGTGCACGGTTACTCGCGCACGCCGAAGCGCATCGACAACGTCGATTGCCTCGAC
>JAJPES010000031.1 GCA_021166725.1 Burkholderiaceae bacterium
CCCCGGTCCCCCGGGGGGCCCCCCCCGCGACCCCCCGGCAAACCGGGGGCGCCCCCCCGTTTTTCCCGGTTTTCCCGGATTTCCCGGTTTTCCCCGGTTTCCCCCCCAGTTTTCCCCGGTACCATCCGCGCATGATCGGACGATTGAGCGGAACGCTGCTCGAAAAGCACCCCCCGACCGTGCTGGTCGACGTCGGCGGCGTCGGCTACGAGTTGGACGTGCCGATGAGCACGTTCTACGACCTGCCGATCACCGGCACGCGCGTGGCGCTGCTGGTCCAGCCGGTGGTGCGCGAAGACGCGCATCTGCTGTACGGATTCCTGCGCAGCGACGAACGCGATGCGTTCCGCCAGCTGATCCGCATCTCGGGCATCGGCGCGCGCACCGCACTCTCGGTGCTCTCCGGGCTGTCGGTGGCCGAGCTGGCGCAGGCCGTCGCGCGCCAGGACTCCGCACGCCTGCAGAAGGTGCCCGGCATCGGCCGCAAGACCGCCGAGCGACTCGTGCTCGAGCTCGAGGGCAAGCTCGCGCAGGCGCTCGGCGACGGGGTGCGTGCCGCGCCGGCCGAAGCGACGACGGACGTGCTGAACGCGCTGCTCGCACTGGGCTACTCGGAGCGCGAGGCGTCGGCCGCCGTGCGGCAACTGCCGGCGGGCAGCACCGTCTCCGACGGCATCAAGCAAGCGCTGAAGCTGCTCACCAGGACATGATCGAGCACGATCGACTGGTTGCCGCCGCTCCCGCCTCGCCGTCCGAGGAGCTCGTCGAACGCGCGCTGCGTCCGCGCCGCCTCGCCGACTACGTCGGACAGGCGAAGATCCGCGAGCAACTCGAGATCTTCGTCGCCGCCGCACGCGCCCGGGGCGAGGCGCTCGACCACCTGCTGCTGTTCGGTCCGCCCGGGCTGGGCAAGACGACGCTGGCGCACATCGTCGCCGCCGAAATGGGCGTGAACCTGCGGCAGACCTCCGGCCCGGTGCTCGAGCGTCCCGGCGACCTCGCTGCGATCCTCACCAACCTCGAGAAGGACGACGTCCTGTTCATCGACGAGATCCATCGGCTGTCGCCGGTCGTCGAGGAGATTCTCTACCCGGCACTCGAGGACTTCCAGATCGACATCCTGATCGGCGAAGGGCCGGCGGCCCGTTCGATCAAGCTCGACCTGCAGCCGTTCACGCTGGTCGGCGCGACCACGCGCGCGGGCATGCTGACCAACCCGCTGCGCGATCGCTTCGGCATCGTCGCGCGCCTCGAGTTCTACGATACCGACGAGCTCACGCAGATCGTCGCTCGCTCGGCGCAACTGCTCGGCGCCGCAGCGACCGCGGACGGTTCGCGCGAAATCGCGCGCCGCTCGCGCGGCACGCCGCGCATCGCCAATCGGCTGTTGCGCCGCGTTCGCGACTACGCCGAGGTGCGCGCCGCCGGACGCATCGACGCCGCCACCGCCGACGCCGCGCTGAAGATGCTCGACGTCGACGCGAGCGGCCTGGACGTGATGGACCGCAAGCTGCTGCAGACGGTGATCGAGAAGTTCTCCGGCGGCCCGGTCGGCCTGGACAACCTCGCCGCCGCGATCGGCGAAGAGCGCGACACGATCGAGGACGTGCTCGAGCCGTACCTGATCCAGCAGGGCTACCTGCAGCGAACGCCACGCGGACGGGTCGCGTCGCCGGCAGCGTGGCGACATTTCGGTCTCGTCGCACCCGGCGCACCGGGCGCCTCCGGCGAGCTATGGGGTGGTGAAGCTTCACGCGGGTAGAATCCCGCGCGTGACAGAACCCCTGCCGGCAGCGGCTTTCTCGATGCCGATCCGCGTCTACTACGAGGACACCGACGCGGGCGGGATCGTCTACTACGCGAACTGGCTGCGCTATTTCGAGCGCGCGCGCACCGACTGGCTGCGCGCGCTCGGCTTCGGGCACCGCGCGCTCGCCGACGAGCACGGCGTGCTGCTCGTCGTGCGCGACGTCTCGGTCGACTATCGTCGTCCGGCGCGTCTCGACGACGAACTCGTAGTCGACGTGCGCCCGGCCGCCGCGCGCAGGGCCTCGTGCCTGTTGTGGCAGAGTGCACGCCTCGCCGGCGGCGACGAACCGTTGGTGGTCGCCCAACTGCGCTTCGCGGCGATCCGCCGCACGGATGGGCAGGCGACCGCATTTCCCGAACCGCTGCAACGGCGCATCCGCGACTCGCTGCCCGCAGCGGCGATCACACCGCCGCGCGGCTGCGCCGACCGATGAAGCCGATCACGACTCTCACTGCGACGAACACGCCATGAACAGCGAACTGTCGATCGTCACGCTCGTGTTGCACGCGAGCCTGCTCGTGCAGTTCGTCATGGCGCTGCTGCTGCTGATCTCGCTCGGCTCCTGGACGGTGATCTTCCGCAAGGGCTTCGCGATCCGCGCCGCGCAACGCGCCACCGACGACTTCGAATCCGAGTTCTGGAAGGACCGCGATCTGGGCACGCTGTACGAAGAAGTGCGCACCGGACGCGCCGACCACGGCCCGCTCGCGCGCATCTTCGAATCGGGCATGAGCGAGTTCCTGAAGACGCGCCAGCAGAAGCCGGGCGACGTCGCCGCGATGCTCGACGGCTCGCGGCGCGCGATGCGCGCCGCGTACCAGCGCGAAATGGACGCGCTCGAGTCGAATCTCGCATTCCTCGCGTCGGCCGGTTCGGTCAGCCCGTACATCGGCCTGTTCGGCACGGTCTGGGGCATCATGAACTCGTTTCGCGGACTGGCGAACGTGCACCAGGCCACGCTCTCCGCAGTGGCGCCGGGCATCGCCGAGGCGCTGGTCGCGACGGCGATCGGCCTGTTCGCCGCGATTCCCGCCGTCGTCGCGTACAACCGCTATGCGTACGACATGGACCGCCTGGCCACCCGATTCGACGGTTTCGTCGACGAGTTCTCCAACATCCTGCAGCGACAGGCGAGGTAGCGATGCCGAGTCCCGGGCCGCGCGGCCGAGGTCGTGGCCGGCGCATGGTCAACGAGATCAACGTCGTTCCGTACATCGACGTGATGCTGGTGCTGCTCGTCATCTTCATGGTGACGGCGCCGATGCTGCCGCCCGGCGCGATCGACCTGCCCAGCGCAGGCCGCAGCAGCGAACGTCCCGACCAGTACATCGAAGTGCAAGTGCGCGCCGACGGCGAGCTGCGCGTGCGCGGCGTCAACACCGGTGATCCTTCCGAGCGGCGCGTCGGCCGCGGCGACCTGCGCGGCGCGATCGAACAGATCCGTGGCGACGCCGGGCAGATGGCGGTCGTCATCAGCGGCGATCGCGCGGTGAAGTACGAAGCGGTCGTCGACGTGATGAGCGAGTTGCGCCGCATGAACATCGAGCGCATCGCGCTGCTCGTCAAGCCGGCAAACTGAGAACGTCGAACCAACCGCGCATGGCCGATCCGCATCGCAGCCGCAGAGGGGTTCCGGGCGACGACGCGATGCCGCGCTCGAGCGGCGCGAGCGTCGTGCGCCGTCCGCCGAAGCCGAAAGGACGCATTCGCGCCTTCGCGCTCGCGCTGCTGATGCACGGCCTGCTGATCGCGATGCTCTTCGTCGGCATCCGCTGGCAGTCGAGCGCGCCCGAAGGTGCGGCGGCCGAACTGTGGGATCCGCCTGCCACCACCCCCAAGCCCGCACCGCTCGAGCCGCAGCCCGAGCCGAAGCCGAAGCCGCCTGAGCCTCCGCAGCCCGAAACGCCACCGCCCGCACCGCTCGCACAGGCGCAACCCGAGCCCGCCCCGGAAGCGAAGCCCGACATCGCGCTCGAGCAGGAGCGCAAGGCGCGCGAGGAAGCCGAGCGACGCGCCGACGACGAGCGTCGCCGTCTCGAAGCGCGCAAGCGCGCCGAGGAGAAGGCGCGTCGCGAAGCCGAGGAAAAAGCGCGCCACGCCGCCGAGGAGAAGGAACGGCGCGACGCCGAGGCGAAGGCGCGCAAGGAAGCCGAGGCGACGGCAAAGCGCGAAGCCGAGGCGAAGGCCAAGCGTGAGGCCGAAGCGAAAGCGAAGCAGGAAGCCGACGCGAAGGCGAAGCGCGAGGCCGAGGCGAAAGCGAAGCAGGAAGCCGACGCGAAGGCGAAGCGCGAGGCCGAAGCGAAGGCAAGGCAGGAAGCCGAGCTGAAGGCGAAGCAGGAAGCCGAGGCCAAGGCCAAACGCGAAGCGCAGGAGAAAGCGCGCCGCGAGCGCGAGGAGAAGCAGCGCGCGCAATATCTCGAAGGGCTGCGCGCACAGGCGGGCTCGGGCGACGTCGCGCGCCTGGGCTCATCGACCGGAACGCAGGGCAGCGCCGGCAGCGGCATCGACTCGGGCTACGCCGCGCGCTTGTCCGGGCTGATCCGCTCGAACACGATCTACCAGATTCCGCAGGACCTCTCCGGCAATCCGAAAGCGGTGTTCCACGTATCGGTGTCGCCCGATTGCCGGATCCGTTCGGTGCAGCTGCGCCGCTCGAGCGGCGTTCCCGCCTGGGACGCGGCCGCCGAACGCGGCATCGAGCGCAGCGATCCGCTTCCGCGACAGGCCGACGGCGGTTGCCCTTCGGAACTCGAGATCCTGCGCGGCCCGAGAGACGACCGCTGATCGCGTGAAACGCAACGCCGATCGGAGGCGAAGAGGCCGGACCGATATAATCACGGGTCGCTTCAAGAGGAGCTACATGAGGCAAGTGCTTCTGGCGGCGGTCGTCGCTTTCTCCCTGCCCATCGCCGCGCCAGCGCAGATGCGCCTCGATGTCTCCGGCGTGGGCGCCACGCAGTATCCGATCGCGATCGCCAACTTCGCCACCGACGCCCGCGTTCCGGAGCAGGTAGCCGACGTCGTCCGCAGCGACCTGGCCCGCAGCGGGTCGTTCCGCGTCATCGATCCGGGCGTCACGCTCTCCGAATCCGCGGCGCCCGACTACGCAGCGATGCGCTCGCGCGGCGCCGACGCGATCCTGGGCGGCTCCGTTTCGCGACTGCCCGATGGACGCTACGACATCCGCTACCGGCTCGGCGACGCCGTGCGCCAGGCACCGCTCGGCGGCGAATCGCTCGTCGTCTCGGAACACGACCTGCGCTTCGGCGGACATCGCGTCGCCGATTGGGTCTTCGAGCGGATCACCGGCGAGAAGGGAATCTTCTCCACGCGCATCGCCTTCGTCTCGAAGCAGGGAACGCGCTTCAAGCTGAACGTCGCCGACTGGGACGGCGAGAACGTCGTTTCGCCGCTCACGTCGCCCGAGCCGATCATCTCGCCTTCCTGGTCTCCGGACGGCACGCGCATCGCCTACGTTTCCTTCGAGAGCAAGAAACCGGTCGTCTACGTGCACACGCTCGCCACCGGGCAGCGCGTAGCGGTGGCGAACTTCAAGGGCAGCAACAGCGCGCCCGCCTGGTCGCCCGACGGCAGGACGCTCGCCGTCGCCCTCACCCGCGACGGACTGTCGCAGATCTACCTGATCGACGCCGACGGCAGCGGAACGCCGCGGCGCCTCACGACCTCGCCGGGCATCGATACCGAACCCGCGTTCGCGCCCGACGGCAAGTCGCTGTACTTCACCTCCGATCGCGGCGGCTCGCCGCAGATCTACCGCATGTCGCTCGACGGCGGCGCGCCTGCCCGCGTCACTTTCGGTTCGTCGTACAACGTCAGTCCTCGCGTGAGCCCGGACGGACGACTGCTCGCCTACGTCACGCGGCGCGATGGCCGCTTCCTGGTCGCCGTGCGCGACCTCAACGGCAACGGGCAGGAAACGATCCTGTCGGAAACCGGCCGCGAGGAATCGCCGAGTTTCGCGCCCAACAGCCGGTGGGTCATGTTCGCCACGCAGGTCAACGGCCGCGACTCGCTCGTTGCGATCACGGTCGACGGCCGCGTGCGCCAGCGCCTCACCTCGTCGGCCGGCGACATCCGCGAGCCGACGTGGGGTCCGTTCCCGAAGTGAACTAGTACGCCGACCCACAGGTATCGCAACAAAATGAAAGCGATGGATTCGGCCCCAGGGCAAGGCGCAAACCGCAGCCATAGCAATAGCTATGGCGAGGATTTGCAACGCCGTCCTGGGGCCGAAGACGCGCTTTCATGTTGCGATATCTGTGGGGCGGCGTACTAGGAGGCTGTCGGACTATGGACAGGGGTCGCGCAGAGGGCGGCAGGGATGCAGTGCAAGGCGCGCGAAGGCGTCGATACCGGGCGGTATCGACGCCTTCGCGCAAC
>JAJPES010000052.1 GCA_021166725.1 Burkholderiaceae bacterium
CGGTTTCGTTAAGCGAAACCGTGGTCTGACCCCGGTTTTCCCTTCTTCCCCCTTCCCCCTTCCCCTCCTCAAAGCGTTATCCTCAAGCGGACCCCACGGATCGTGGTTCGCTTGAAATCCCCCGGTGCGCCGCAACATCGCCGGGGAGACTACCTGGAGATCCGAATGCCCGAAGCCCAAACACCGAAACTGCAGTCGCTGCCGCTGCTTCCGCTGCGCGACGTGGTGGTGTTTCCGCACATGGTGATTCCGCTGTTCGTCGGCCGGCCCAAGTCGATCAAGGCGCTCGAGGCCGCAATGGAGCAGGGCAAGAGCATCATGCTCGTCGCCCAGAAGAACGCGTCGAAAGACGAACCGGTGGCCGAAGACATCTACGACCTCGGCTGCGTGTCGAACATCCTGCAGATGCTCAAGCTGCCCGACGGCACCGTGAAGGTGCTGATCGAGGGGGCGCGCCGCGCTCGCTTGGTGCGCATCGAAGACGGCGAATCGCATTTCAGCTGCGAAGTCGAGACGATCGACCTGCCGGCCGGCGAGAGCGCCGAAGCCGAGGCGCTGCGCCGCGCGATCCTCGCGCAGTTCGACCAGTACGTGAAGCTGAACAAGAAGGTTCCGCCCGAGATTCTCGCGTCGCTCAGCGGCATCGACGACGCCGGGCGCCTGGCCGACACCATCGCCACGCACCTGCCGATCAAGATCGAGCAGAAGCAGGACATCCTCGAGACCAACGACGTCGCCGAGCGGCTCGAGAAGCTGCTCGCGCAGATCGAAACCGAGCTCGACATCCTGCAGGTCGAGAAGCGCATCCGCGGGCGCGTGAAGCGCCAGATGGAAAAGAGCCAGCGCGAGTACTACCTGAACGAGCAGGTCAAGGCGATCCAGAAGGAGCTCGGCGAAGGCGAAGACGGCGCCGACATGGACGAGCTCGAGAAGAAGATCAAGGCCGCGCGCATGCCGAAGGAGGCGCTGAAGAAGGCCGAGAGCGAGCTGAAGAAGTTGAAGCTGATGTCGCCGATGTCGGCCGAAGCCACCGTCGTGCGCAACTATATCGACACGCTGATCGGCCTGCCCTGGCGCAAGAAGAGCAAGGTCGACAACGACCTCGCCAAGGCCGAGAAGGTGCTCAACGAAGACCACTGGGGCCTGGAGCGCGTCAAGGACCGCATCATCGAGTACCTGGCCGTGCAGCAGCGCGTCGACAAGGTGAAGGCGCCGATCCTGTGCCTGGTCGGCCCCCCCGGCGTGGGCAAGACCTCGCTCGGCCAGTCGATCGCACGCGCGACGAACCGCAAGTTCGTGCGCATGGCGCTGGGCGGCGTGCGCGACGAAGCCGAGATCCGCGGCCATCGGCGCACCTACATCGGCTCGATGCCCGGCAAGATCCTGCAGAACCTCACGAAGGTGGGCGTGCGCAACCCGCTGTTCCTGCTCGACGAGGTCGACAAGATCGGCATGGACTTCCGCGGCGATCCTTCATCGGCGCTGCTCGAGGTGCTCGATCCCGAGCAGAACTCCACCTTCGTCGATCACTACGTCGAGGTCGAGTACGACCTGTCCGACGTGATGTTCGTCGCCACCGCGAACACGCTGAACATCCCGCCGGCGCTGCTCGACCGGATGGAGGTCATCCGGCTGTCGGGCTACACCGAGGACGAGAAGGTCAGCATCGCGCAGCGCTACCTGCTGCCCAAGCAGTTGCGCAACACGGGGCTGAAGGACAGCGAGATCTCGGTCGCCGAGTCGGCGCTGCGCGACATCGTGCGCTATTACACGCGCGAGGCAGGCGTGCGCGCGCTCGAGCGCGAGATCAGCAAGATCTGCCGCAAGGTCGTCAAGACGCTGCTGCTGAAGAAGCAGGAAAAGCGCATCACGGTCAACTCGAAGAACCTCGACAAGTTCCTCGGCGTGCGCCGCTACAGCTTCGGCCTGGCCGAGAAGGACAACCAGGTCGGGCAGGTCACGGGGCTCGCGTGGACCGAAGTGGGCGGCGAGTTGCTGACGATCGAGGCGGCGCTCGTGCCGGGCAAGGGCAAGACCACCTTCACCGGCAAGCTCGGCGACGTGATGCAGGAGTCGATCAAGGCGGCAATGACCGTCGTGCGCCGGCGCGCGCAGCGTCTGGGCATTCGCGGCGACTTCTACGAGAAGAACGACCTGCACATCCACGTGCCCGAGGGCGCCACGCCGAAGGACGGTCCGAGCGCCGGCATCGCGATGACCACCGCGCTCGTCTCGGTGCTCACCGGCATCCCGGTGCGCGCGTCGGTGGCGATGACCGGCGAGATCACGTTGCGCGGCGAAGTGCTCGCCATCGGCGGCCTGAAGGAAAAGCTGCTGGCGGCGCATCGCGGCGGGATCAAGACCGTCCTCATTCCCGAGGAGAACGTCAAGGATCTCGCCGAGATTCCCGACAACGTGAAGAACAAGCTCGAGATCGTTCCGGTGAAGTGGATCGATCGCGTGCTCGAGGTCGCGCTCGAGCGCGAGCCCGCGCCGCTGGCGGAAGCCGAAGGCGCGTCGCGCGACGCAGCGGTGTCGGCCACGCCGGTCAGCGGCGCCGACCTCGTCGCTCACTGAAAAAGACCGCGTCGTCTCGACGGCGCATCGCGTGCGGAATCGGCTTCCGCGCGCGGTGCGTTTTCGAATCGCACGCCGGGTGTTTTCGATGTGCGGTCGAGGCATATCCGATGTGCGGTAATCGGCTTGACACTCATGGGAGGCGGCGATTTAATACGGCTCCCATTTCGCTGCGCCCGACGTGCGCGCGACGCATCGCGGCGATCCGCGCAACGCGCCTCGCGCGTTCGGAAGATGCCGCCTGAACGAACACGACGACCCAGGGAGACTCCGTGAACAAGACCGAAATGATCGACCACATCGCACGGCAGGCAGACATCTCGAAAGCCGCTGCCGGTCGCGCGCTCGATGCGCTAGTGGGGGCGATCAGGACGACCTTGAAGAAGGGAGGCACGGTCACCCTCGTCGGTTTCGGCACCTTCGCCGTCGGCAAGCGCGTGGCTCGCAGCGGACGCAATCCGCGCACCGGCGAGGCGATCAAGATCCGCGCCGCCAAGGTCCCGAAGTTCCGCCCTGGCAAGGCGCTGAAGGACTCGATCAACTGAAGGAACACTTTCTGCTATAGTTGCGTGCTTCGCAGCGCCCGCGATTGCTTCGTGACTTCGGGTGCTTAGCTCAGCCGGTAGAGCGGCGCCCTTACAAGGCGTAGGTCGGGAGTTCGATCCTCTCAGCACCCACCAGATCCCGCAGCCGGGGAGCTTTACGCGAGCCGTCGAAGGCGCTGCATCGTACGGCACGGAGTGGTAGTTCAGTTGGTTAGAATACCGGCCTGTCACGCCGGGGGTCGCGGGTTCGAGTCCCGTCCACTCCGCCAACTTCCGGAAGCGGGCCGAGCCCAGCTTCCCGCCGACCGGGGCGAACGAGAGTTCGCCTTTTTTTTCGGACCCTCAGCGCATGTTCGAATGGATCCGTAAGCATCAGCGCTTGATGCAGCTGCTGTTGCTGCTGCTGATCTTTCCCGCCTTCGCCTTCTTCGGCATCCAGGGCTACGAGCGGTTCTTCTCCAGCGAGGGCGCGCTTGCCACCGTCGGCGACGCGAAGATCACGCGGCAGGATTTCGAGATGGCGCAACGCCAGCAGAGCGAGCAGCTGCGCCAGGCGCTCGGCGATCGCTTCGACTCGTCGATGCTGGAAACGCCGCAGGCGCGCCAGCGCATCCTCGATTCGCTGATCGCGCAGCGCGCGCTGCTGATCGACGCCATCGACCATCGCGTGGTCGTTCCCGATTCGCGGCTTCGCGCAACGATCCGCGCAACCGGCCTCGGCGGCACCGAAGGCGCTTTCGATTTCGATCGCTATCGCAATGCGCTGCGCGCGCGCGGCCAGTCGGAGGCGGCCTTCGAGGCGGAGATGCGCCGCGAGATCGCGTTGCAGACGATGCCCGAAGCGATCGCGCAGACGGTTACCGTGCCCGCGTCGGTAGTCGACGCGGTGATCGCGTTCGCCGAGCAGACGCGCGACGTGCGGCAGCTGCTGATTGCGCCGGATACGTTCGCGAAGGACATCGAGCCCACCGACGAACAGCTTGCTGCCTGGTACGAGCGCAATGCGGCGTCTTTCGAGGAACCCGAGCACGCGAAGGTGGCCTACGTCGTGCTCACCCAGGAAGCGATCGCGCGCAACATCGATGTGTCCGCGGACGATGCTCGCAGCTATTACGAACAGAACAAGGCGCGCTTCACCACCGCCGAGCAGCGTCGCGCCAGCCACATCCTGATCCGGGTCGATCCGGGTGCCAGCGCCGAGCAGCGCGAGGCGGCACGCGCGAAGGCCGAAGCAATCGAACGCAAGCTGAAGGAGGGCGCCGAATTCGCGCAGCTCGCGCGCACCGAGTCGCAGGACCCGGGATCGGCCAACGCCGGAGGCGACCTCGGCTTCTTCACGCGCGACATGATGGTCCAGCCTTTCGCCGACGCCGCGTTCGGCCTGCAGGTGGGCCAGACGAGCGGCATCGTCGAGACCGAGTTCGGCTTTCACATCATCCGCGTCACCGACATCCGGCCGGCCACCCAGAAGAGCTTCGAATCGGTGCGCCCCGAGATCGAGAACGAGATCCGTACCCAGCTGGCTGCCACGCGCTACGCCGAGGCGGCGGACACGTTCAGCAACCTCGTCTACGAGCAGCCGGACTCGCTCGAGCCCGCGGCGAAGCGCTTCGGGCTGAAGATCGAGACGGCCGACGTCGGGCGCGACGGAAACCCGCAGTTGCCGCGCGAGAATCCGCTGAACGACCGGCGCCTGCTGCAGGCGCTGTTCCGTAGCGACTCGATCGAAAGCAAGAACAACACCGAGGCGGTCGACGTCGGGTCGAACCGACTGGCCTCCGCGCGCATCGTCGAGTACCACCCCGCGCGCCGCCGTCCCTTCGAAGAGGTGAAGGACGAAGTGCGCAAGCGGCTGGTCGCCGAGCAGGCGCACGAGCGCGCGGTGAAGGCCGGCGAAGAGCGGCTGGCGCAGTTGCGCAAGGGCGAGGGTGCGAAGCCCGGCGACTTCGGCGCCCAGCGCAGCGTTCGTCGCAGTGCACCCGGCGATTTCCCGGTTGCCGCGCTCGAACCGGTATTCCGCGCACCCGCCGATTCGCTTCCTGCCTACGTCGGTGTCGACCTCGGCGCGCAGGGCTACGCGCTGTACGAGATCGTCCGTGTCACGCCGCCCGACCCGTCGCTGGTGGCGCAGCGACGCGATGCGTACCGGCAGCAGCTGTCGCAGGCGTACTCGCAGCAGCTGCTCGGCGACTACGTCGCATCGGTGATCGCCGACGCGAAGGTGGTGCGCTACCCGGAGCGTCTCGGCGGCAACGACAACGAGAACCCCTGATCGCTGCGCTCTCGGCGGCGCGCGCCGCCGAGCGCGGCGCCCCTGTCACGGGGTCGGCGCTACATCCGCTGCCCGCCGCGTCCGGTCGATGAGTTCGACGGCGGCGCGATCCAGCGTGACGTCGGCTGCGTCCACGTCGAGCGCGGCGCCCGAATCGATCTGCGAGTAGTTCTGGCGCGTCGAACGCGCATAGGCCGGGTCGTAGTGCACCGACAGCATCGATTCGACGAAGTCGTGCCAGCGTCCGGCGCGCGCCATCTCCTTCCAGGCGTCGAGGCGCGCGCGTCCGTGCAATTGCAGCAGTCGATCCAGGCGTTCGAACAGCCGGTCCGGGTTCTCGACGAAATGGCTGTACTCGTCGAGCAACAGGCGAGCGCGGACGTCGATCGCTGCACGAAGGCTCGTGCAGGGTGCGGCGCGCATCGCGTCGATGACCGCGTCGGGCACGTGGCAGCGGCCGACGCGGCGGCTTTCCGACTCGACGAACACCACGCGGTCCGCCTCGAAGCGGCGCAGTGCATCCCACAGCCGCGTCTCGAAGGCCTTCTGCGAGGGCTGCGACCCGTCGGGCAGCAGGCCGAGCACGGAGCCCCGGTGACGCGCGATCGCCTCCAGATCGAGCACCTGTTCGCCGCGTTCGGCCAGGCGCTGCAGCAGGCGGCTCTTGCCGCTGCCGGTGGGGCCGGCGACGACGTGCCAGTGCAGCCGCGACGGCAGCCGCACGAGTTCGTCCATCACGTGCCGGCGGAATTCGCGATAGCCGCCGTCGACGACACTGGTGCGCCAGCCGATCGCGGCGAACACGGTGGCGAGCGAATCGGAGCGATTGCCGCCGCGCCAGCAGTAGACGAGCGGGCGCCAGGCGGGCGGGCAGTCGGCGAAGGCGTGCTCGATCAGCGAAGCGATGTTGCGCGAGACGATCGCCGCACCCGTACGCCGGGCGACGAAGGCCGATTGCTGCTTGTAGATCGTGCCGACGAGCGCCCGCTCGGCGTCGTCGAGCACCGGTGCGCTGATCGCGCTCGGCAGATGGTCGTCGGCGAACTCGGCCGGGCTGCGTGCATCGACGATCGCGTCGAAGTGCGCGTCCGGGGCGAATGCCTGGGCGATCGCGATGCGTTGCGGCGTCTTCACGCGCGCGTTCCCCGCCCGGCGCTGCTTCGTCGCGGTCGCGACCTCGCGCAACGAAGCGTCGACGAAAAACCCGTAGAATTCATGATGGTATGAAAGTATTCGATCTTTCCTGCGAACGCGGGCACGCCTTCGAGGGTTGGTTCGCGTCGGCCGAAGCCTTCGACGAGCAGATCGCGCGCTCGCTGGTGCATTGTCCCGTCTGCGAGAGCGCGAAGGTGCGCCGCACGCCGAGTGCGCCGCGGCTGAATCTGTCGAACGCGCCCGAAGCGCGCCCGTCGCAGCCCGTGGCAAAAGCGCCGGGGGCGCAGACCACGGCGATGCCCACCGATACGCAACTGCGCGCGTTGTGGCTCGAGGCGGCGCGGCATCTCGTGCGCAACACCGAGGACGTCGGCGAGCGCTTTGCCGAAGAGGCGCGTCGCATCCATTACCAGGAAGCACCCGAGCGCGGAATCCGCGGCGTGACCACCGCCGAACAGCGAGCCGAACTCGCCGACGAAGGCATCGACGTCTTCAGCTTCCCGATCCCGGCAGCGGCCGAAGAGCCGCTGCAGTAGCGGCGCCCGGCCGCGCGGCGCTCGCGCCGTCATCGACGGTACTGGCGCTCGCCGAACAGCACTTCTTGCGCCTTCTCGTCCATCGTCGGCTTGCGCCGGTCGGCCAGCACGGTGATCGCGCGCTGCACGGCCGGACGTTCGGCGATCGTCTCGAACCATCGCTGCACGTTCGGGTAGTCGTCCAGCGCCACGCCCTGGTTAGCGTGCGACCGGATCCATGGCCAGGTCGCGATGTCGGCGATCGAATATTCGCCAGCCGCCAGCCAGTCACCGGTGGCGGCAAGGCGCCGATCGAGCACTCCGTACAGCCGCTTCGCCTCGTTCGTGTAGCGTTCGATGCCGTAGGCGATCTTCTGCGGCGCGTAGTTGCGGAAGTGGTGTGCCTGCCCGAGCATCGGCCCGACGCCGCCCATCTGGAACATCAGCCACTGCAGCACTTCGTACTTTCCACGGGTGTCTTGCGGCAGGAAACGGCCGGTCTTCGCGGCCAGATAGACGAGGATCGCGCCCGACTCGAACAGCGGGATGGGCTCGCCGCCGGGGCCTTCGTCGTCGACGATCGCCGGGATCTTGTTGTTCGGGCTGATCGCGAGGAAGTCGGGCGAGAACTGGTCGCCGGCGGAGATGTCGATCGCGTGCACCGCGTAGGGCAGTTCGCACTCCTCGAGCAGGATGTGGACCTTGTGGCCGTTGGGCGTCGGCCAGCTGTAGAGGTCGATCATCCCTTGACTCCCTGCGCGATGCGCCAGCCGAGTTCGGCGAGCGGGCGCGCCCGGCGTCCGGCATCGACGGCCTTCGCGTTCGATGCGGTGCCCTCGACGGCGCGCTTCATGATGCCCTGCAGGATCGCGGCCAGCCGAAACAGGTTGTACGCAAGGTAGAAATCCCAGTACTCGAGTACGCGCGACGGGTCGCGTCCGGTGCGCTGGCAGTAGCGTTCGACGTAGTCGCGCTCGGCCGGGATGCCGAGCGCGGCGTGATCGAGGCCGGCGATTCCGCGGAACTGCCCCGGCTCGATGTGCCAGGCCATGCAGTGGTAGGAGAAGTCGGCCAACGGGTGGCCGAGCGTGGACAGTTCCCAGTCGAGGATCGCGCGAATGCGCGGCGCCTGCGCGTCGAAGACGAGGTTGTCGAGGCGGAAGTCGCCGTGCACGATCGATGTCTCGTCACCGGGCGGAAGATGCGCCGGCAGCCATTCGATCAGCCGGTTCATCGCCTCGATCGCTTCGGTCTCCGATGCCTGGTACTGGCTGCTCCAGCGCGCGATCTGGCGCGCGAAGTAGTTGCCGGGCCGGCCGAAGCCGCCGAGTCCGATCGCCTCGGGGTCGATCGAGTGCAGTGCGGCGATCACGCGGTTCATTTCGTCGTAGATCGCAGCGCGCTCGTCGCGGGTGGACTGCGGCAGCGACTGGTCCCACAACACGCGACCGTCGACGTGCTCCATCACGTAGAACGCGCGGCCGATCACCGCTTCGTTCTCGCACAGGGCGTGAACGCGCGGCACCGGCAGGTCGGTGCGCGCAAGCGCTTCCAGCACGCGGAACTCGCGCTCGATGGCGTGCGCGGACGGCAACAGGCGGGCCGCCGGGGCGGGCTTCGAGCGCATCACGTAGCGCGCCGCGGGTGTCGTCAGCAGGTAGGTCGGGTTCGACTGGCCTCCGCGGAACAACTCGACCTCGAGCGGACCGGCGTAGCCTTCGACGTGCGCGGCGAGCCAGCGTCCGAGCGACTCGACGTCGACGCGAAGCCGCTCGGGCACGGTCGTCGTGCCAACGTTCTCGTTCTCGCCGCTGGCGCTCATCGCTTCCTCCTCGGGGCGGTCATTGCGGTTCGCTGCCGTCGAAGCGCGGTGCACGCTTGTCGAGGAACGCTGCGATTCCCTCGGCGGCGTCTTCGTGAAAGAGCGACGCGACGAACGCGTCGCGTTCCCGCTGCTGGCGCTGGACGAGCGCCGCACGTTCGTCGTCCGACAACAGCGACTTGATTCGAGCCAGCGCAAAGGCGGGCCCGCGCGCGAGCCGCTCGCCGCGCGCCAGCGCCGCATCGAGCGCGCTTCCGGGTTCGACGAGTTCGTTGACCAGGCCCGCCGAGTGCAGGCGCGCGGCGCCGATCGGCTCGCCGGTGGACAGCCATTCGTAGGCGAGCGGGTAGGGGACGCGGTGGCCCAGGAACCAGCTCGACCCGCCGTCGGGGCTCAATCCGATGCGCACGTACGACATCGCGAAGCGCGCGTCGCGGGCGGCGACCACCAGGTCGCAGGCGAGCACGAGCGAGAAGCCGGCGCCGGCGGCAGCGCCTTCCACGGCGGCGATCACCGGCTTCGGACAATCGCGGATCGCGAGTACCCAGCGATTGAGCAGGTCGATCGACGCGGCCTGCAGCGCGGGGTTCCTCGTGCGGTTCTCCTGCAGCCGGTTCAGGTTGCCGCCGGCGCAGAAGTGCTCGCCGTCGCCGGCGAGGACCACGGCGCGCACCTGCGCGTCTTCGGCGGCGCGCGCGAAGGCGTCGATACCCGCGGCATAGACGTCGGGGTGCAGCGCGTTGCGCGCTCCCGGATTGGAGATGCGCAGCACCAGGACGGCGCCACGGCGCTCGTCGAGCAGCCGCGCCGACACCGGTCAGTCCTCGTGCAGCAGCGAAAGCCCGAGCTGCGCGCGCCTGCGCAGCCAGCCGCCGGTGCGGTAGCGCGGGTCGCCGGTGAGCCCGTGCAGGTTGTCGAGGATCTCGCAGACGGTGGCGGCGCCGATCGCGTCGCCCATCGCGAGCGGGCCGAGCGGATAGCCCAGGCCCGCGCGCACCGCGGCGTCGATATCGGCGGGCGAGGCGATGCGCTGCTGCGCGATTTCGCTGCCGACGGCGACGATCATCGCCACCACGCGCTGCGCGACGAAGCCGGGGCTGTCGCGCAGCACGGTGACGGGGACGCCGTCGGTGGCGAACAGCGCGTGCGCCGCGTCGCGATAGTCGCTGCGCGTGGCAGGCGTGGTCATCAGCACGCGGCGCCGGCAGCGGCCCGTTTCGATCGGGAACAGCGTGTCGATCGCGACCACGCGCTCGGCGGGAAGATCGATGCCTGCCGTCGGCGCGCGCGAGGCGGCGCTCGCATCGCGTCCGAGCGGCGCGACGAGGACGAGCTCGTGCTCGCCGGGCGCGGCGCCGTTGCGAACGACGCCGCCCAGTTGTCGCACCGTCGCATCGACGAGCGCCGAGCGCGGACCCGGCGCGATCCACACCGGCGGCCGAACGGCCACCGAAGGCGCAGCCGGTTCGGCGCATGCGTCGGTGCGCTTGCCGCTGCCGTCGTAGCGGTAGAAGCCCTCGCCGCTCTTGCGCCCGAGCAGGCCGGCGGCGAGCCGCTGCGCACCGAGCACCGACGGGCGAAAACGCGGTTCGTCGTAGAACTGCCGGTAGATCGACTCCATCACCGGCTGCGACACGTCGAGTGCGGTTAGATCGAGCAGTTCGAACGGACCGAGTCGAAAACCGTTGCCGTCGAAGGACACCTGCTCGCGCAGGATGCGATCGATCGCCTCGACGTCGGCGACGCCTTCGCCGAGCGCCGCGAGCGCCTCGGTGCCGTAGGCGCGCCCGGCGTGGTTGACGATGAAGCCCGGCGTGTCGCGCGTGACCACCGCCCGGTGACCGGTTGCGCGCACCAGCGCGACGAGGCGCTCGACGACCGCTTCGTCGGTGCGCATCGCCTGCACGACTTCGACGACCTTCATCAGCGGAACCGGATTGAAGAAGTGCAATCCGGCGATGCGCGCGGGCAAGCGACAGCGCGCGGCGATCGCGGTGACCGACAGCGACGACGTGTTGGTGGCGAGCACCGCCGCGTCGCCGACGATCGGCTCGAGCGACTGGAACAGCTCCCGCTTGGCGTCGAGTTGTTCGACGATCGCCTCGACGACGAGATCGCAGCCGGCGAGCGCCTGGAGCGAATCGACCGACTCGAGCGACGCGCGGGCGCGCTGCGCGGCCTCGGGCGCGAGTCGGCCCTTGTCAACGAGCTTCGCGAAGGTGTCGTGCAGCGAGGCGAGCGCCGAGGCGACGGCAGCCGGGTTCGCGTCGTACAGTCGCACGGCGACGCCGGCCTGCGCGAAAAGCTGGGCGATGCCGCGGCCCATCGCGCCGCTGCCGACGACGCCGACGCGCGCGAAGGGAAGGGATTCGGGGGAGTTCGGGGCGGGCGAGTTCATCGGGCGATTCTACCCGCAGCGGCAGCGGGCTCGATGCCGGCCGAGGCGGCTCGACAGTGCCGCTGCGAGCGGCGATTCGGCAGGCGCTTCAGTCGGTGCCGGTCCCCGAGGCGTCGCGCTCGAAGGCCTCGCGTTCGTCGTCGCGCGCCGTGCTGCGTTCGATCCACCGCTCCTCGAGCGAGTCGCGTTCGCGCTGCAGGCCGGCGCGCTCGCGCGCGAGCCTTGCGCCGCCTTCGGCGTCGCGGTAGGCGTCGGGTTCGGCCAGACGACGGTCGATCGGTCCGATGCGTGCGGCGATCTCGTCGAGCTGACGCTCGATCGCGGCGATCTCCTCGTCGAACGGACGCAGTCGATCGGCGAGCCGGGCACGCCGTCGTGCGGCATGGCGGCGGTCGTCGCGCCGCGACGCGGAAGCCGCGCCGCCAGCACCGGATTGCGTGCCCGCCTGCACGTCGGCGCCGTCGTGCGCCTGCTGCCCGTCGGCGCGGCGCTCGCCGGTCGATAGCGTGGACGTCGGCCGCTGCAGCAGCCAGTTCGCGTAGTCGTCCAGGTCGCCATCGAAGGCGGCGACGCGCCCGTTCGCGACGAGCACGAACGTGTCGACCGTCGAGCGCAGCAGGTAGCGGTCGTGCGAGACGAGCAGCAGCGCACCGTCGAATTCGGCGAGCGCGTCGGCCAGCGCATCCCGCGCCTGCGCATCGAGGTGGTTGGTCGGTTCGTCGAGTACCAGCAGTTGCGGGCGTGCGTGCAGCGTCAGCGCCAGCAGCAGCCGCGCCTTCTCGCCGCCCGACATCGGACCCAGCGGTCGCGTCGCGTCCTCGCCGGAGAAGCCGAAGCGGCCGAGATAGTCGCGCAGCGCCTGCTCGCGCTCGAGCGGCGCGATGCGCTGCAGCTGCAGCAGCGGCGAATCGTCGGCGCGAAGCAAGTCGATGCCCTGCTGCGCGAAGTAGCCGATGCGAATGCCGCGCGCCAGCTGTACTTCGCCGGCCAGCGGCGCAAGCTCGCCGACCAGCGTGCGGACCAGCGTGCTCTTGCCGGCGCCGTTGCGCCCGAGCACGCCGATGCGCGCGGCGCGCCGGATCGTCAGCTCGACGCCGTGCAGCACGACCGCCTCGCCGTAACCCGCGTCGAGCGCTTCCGCGCGCAGCATCGGGTCGGGGCAGTCGCCGACTTCGTGCAGCGGGAAGTCGATACCGCGTAGTGCGCGTACCGGCGCCACCTCGGCCATCCGCTCGAGCGCCTTGATGCGGCTTTGCACCTGGCGCGCCTTCGTCGCCTTCGCGCGGAAGCGTTCGATGAACTCGTTCAGGTGGTCGATGCGCTGCTGTTGCGCCGCGCGCTCACGCTCGGCCTGCATGCGGCGTTGCGCGCGCAAGCGCTCGAAGGCGCTGTAGCCGCCGGCGTAGCGCACGAGCTTCGCTTCGTCCAGGTGCAGCGTCGCGCTGGCGACGCGATCGAGGAAGTCGCGGTCGTGCGAGACGACGACGATGGTTCCCGGATAGCGCAGCAGCCAGCGCTCGAGCCACAGGATCGCGTCGAGATCCAGGTGGTTGGTCGGCTCGTCGAGCAGCAGCAGTTCGCTCGGCGCGAACAGTGCCCGCGCCAGGTTCAGCCGCATGCGCCAACCGCCCGACAGGGCATCGACCGGCGTCTGCGCCTGCGTCGCATCGAAGCCCAGGCCGGCCAGCAAGGTGCGCGCGCGCGCTTCGGCGCTCGCACCGCCGGCGTCGAGCCATCGCTCATGGGCGAGAGCGATCGCGATACCGTCGCCCGCCTGCTGCGCGGCATCGAGCGCATCGGCGCCGGCGCGCAGCGCAGCGTCGCTGGCAACGAGAAACTGCCAGGCGGGCAGCGGGCTGGACGGCAGCGACTGCTCGAGGCGCATCGTGGCGCGCCACGGCTGAACGAGGTCGCCGCCGTCGGGCAGCGCCTCGCCGGCGAGCGCGGCGAGCAGCGTCGTCTTGCCGCTGCCGTTGCGACCGATCAGCGCGATGCGCTCGCCCGGCGCGATCGATGCACTCGCGCGATCGAGCAGCACCCGCCCGCCGCGCGACAGCGTGATGCCGTCGAGGCGGATCACGCCGGCAGCGGAAGCGCGGCCGCCTCGATCAGCACGAGCAACTGCTCGCCCGCTGCCGTCGGCAGATAGTGGAACTCGATCGTCGGAAAGGCGGCTTCGAAGTGCTCGGCCTCGTGCCCGATCTCTAGGATGAGCAGGCCGTCGCCGGTCAGATGCGAGCGTGCGCCGACGACGATGCGTCGGACGAGATCCATGCCGTCGCGGCCTCCTGCGAGCGCATCGTGCGGCTCGGCGCGGAATTCCGGCGGCAATGCGCGCATCGATGCGTCGTTCACGTACGGCGGGTTGCAGACGACCAGGTCGAAGCGACGCGCGCCGATCGAGGCGAACAGGTCGGAGCGCACCCACTCGATTCGTTCGTCCAGGCCGTGCAGCGAGGCGTTGGCCGTGGCGAGCGCCAGCGCATCCTCGGACAGATCGGCGCCGACGACGGCCGCGTGCGGGAACAGGTGGGCGGCGAAGATCGCCAGGCTGCCGCCTCCCGTGCACAGGTCGAGCACGGCGCCCGGATCGAATGCCGCGTCCGGTCGATGCACGTCGAGCCATTGCGCGAGCGTTTCGTCGAGCGCCTCGGCGATCGGCGAGCGCGGCACGAGCGCGCGCTCGTCGCACAGGAAACGCAGGCCGCGCAACCACGCTTCGCCGGTGAGATAGGCCGCGGGCGCACGCGTGACGATGCGGCGTTCGACGAGCGCCGTCGCCATCTCGCGCTCGCCACGCGACAGCCGTGCATCGAGCCAGGGGTCGAGGCGATCGGGCGGCAGGTGCAGCGCGTACAGCAGCAGCGAGACCGCCTCGTCCCACGCGTTGTCGGTGCCGTGCCCGTAGGCGAGACCCGCGGCCTCGAAGCGCGACACTGCCCAGCGAAGCAGGTCGCGCAGCGTGCGCAACTCGCGCACGGCTTCGGCGGCACCGACGATGACGCGTTGGGGGCGGCCGGCGTCGGTCATTCGCCGAGCAGCGCGGTGATCGTGCGCCGATAGATGTTCTTCAACGGCTCGATTTCGTCGAGGCCCACCGACTCGTCGATGCGGTGGATGCTTTCGTTCACCGGGCCGAATTCGATGACCTGCGGACAGACCCTTGCGAGGAAGCGTCCGTCCGAGGTGCCGCCGCTGGTCGAGCATCGAGGTTGCGCACCCGTTTCCGCGCGGACGGCATCGGCGAGTGCGCGCGACAGCTCGCCCGCCGGACAGCGAAAGGGTTGCGCCGGTTGCGCCCAGTCGATGGTGTACCGAAGCCCGTGCGCGTCGAGCCGCTCGGTGAAGCGGCGCTGCAGCGTTTCGACCGGGCTCGCCGGCGAGAAGCGAAAGTTGAAGTCGAGAACGGCCTCGCCGGGAATGACGTTGCCGGCGCCCGTGCCCGCGTGCAGGTTCGACATCTGCCAGCTCGTCGGCGGGAAGTCGGCGTCGCCGCGATCCCATTCGACGGCGACCAGCTCGGCCAGCGCCGGCGCCAGCTCGTGCAGCGCGTTGCGCGCGAGCTGCGGATATGCGACGTGTCCCTGCACGCCGTGCACGACCAGTCGCCCGGACAGCGAGCCGCGCCGCCCGTTCTTGATCGTGTCTCCGAGGCGCCGTTCGCTGGTGGGTTCACCGACGATGCAGTAGTCGAGGGGCTCGCCGCGTGCCATCAGCTGCTCGACGACTCGCACCGTTCCGTCGACGCCGGGGCCTTCCTCGTCCGAGGTGAGCAGCACTGCGATGCGTCCACGGCGCAGTAGCCCGGCGTCGAGCGCTTCCTCGATCGCGACGACGAAGGCGGCTACCGACGTCTTCATGTCGGCCGCGCCGCGCCCGTACAGCCTGCCGTCGCGCTCGACGGGCTCGAAGGGGTCGCTCGTCCACCGCTCGAGCGGGCCGGGAGGCACGACGTCGGTGTGTCCGGCGAAAACGAGCGTCGGGCCGGGCCGGTCGAGCGCGCGCAGCGCCCACAGGTTCGCCACCCCGTTCGCATCGAAGTGCTCGCAGCCGAAGCCGCGTGGCGCGAGGCGTTCGGCCACCAGCGCCTGGCAGCCGTGGTCGTCGGGCGTGATCGACGGACGGCGAATCAGCGCGCGTGCCAGCTGCAGCGCCGCGGTCATGGGAACAGGCCCGTGTAGAGCAGTTCGGAAAAACCGATGACGATCTGGTCGGGCATCTGCAGCACCGGCCGCTTGACGAGCAGCGGCTCCTCGAGCATCAGCTCGCTTGCACTCGCCTGGTCGGTGACCGCGGCGCGGCGCGCTGCATCGAGCCGGCGCCACGCCATCCCCCGCCGGTTCAACAGCGAATCCCACGGCACGCGCCCGAGCCAGAGCGACAGGCGTTGCGCGTCGAGTCCGTCGCGGCGCAGGTCGTGGAAGCGGTGCTCGATGCTGCGCGCTCGCAGCCATGCGCGCGCCTTGCGCACCTGGTCGCAGTTCTCGATGCCGAAGACGACGACCTCGGACATTCTCAGACGTTGAGCAGGAACTCGGTGAACGACGCGCTGTCGCCCGATTCGCCTCGCTGCTGGGCGTCCGGCCTTTGCAGCGCCGACGATGCCATTGCCGGCGAGACGAGCGAGGCCTGCGAAGACGCTGCGCGAGCTTCTTCGGAAGGCGGCGCCCCCGCTTCGTTCTCGAGCAGCCACAGCAGGTTGGTCGGCGAATCGGCATTCGCCAACGCGTCGGGGCGGGAGATGCGCTGCTGGCGCACCAGCGCGGCCAGCGCGTGGTCGAAGGTGCACGATCCGGGCGCGAGGCTCTGCTCCATCGCGTCCTTGATCTCGGTGAGGCGTCCCTGCTCGATCATCTCGGAGATGTGCCGCGTGTTGGTCAGCACTTCGAGCGCCGGCAGCCGACCCTGCGTGGCGGAACGAACGAGGCGCTGCGAGACGATCGCCTTGAGCGTGGCCGCCAGGTCGGACAGCAGCACGCTGCGGTTGTCGAGCGGGTAGAAGCTGACGATACGGTTGAGCGCGTGGTTCGCGTTGTTCGCGTGCAGCGTGGCAAGGACGAGGTGCCCCGACTGCGCGTAGGCGAGCGCTGCCGACATGGTCGCGGTGTCGCGGATCTCGCCGATGAGAATGCAGTCGGGTGCCTGCCGCATCGCGTTCTTCAGCGCGATGTCGAGCGAGTCGGTGTCGGTGCCGATCTGGCGCTGGTTGACGATCGATCGCTTGTTGCGAAACGCGAACTCGATCGGATCCTCGAGCGTGAGGATGTGTCCGCTGCGGTGCTCGTTGCGGTGGTCGAGCATCGCGGCCATCGTCGTCGACTTGCCCGAGCCGGTGGCGCCCACCACGAGCAGCAGGCCGCGTTTCTCGAGGATCAGCTCGCCGAGGATGGCGGGCAGCTGCAGTTGCGCGAGGTTCGGGATGTCGTGCGGGACGAAGCGCACGACGCCGGCCGGGCTGCCGCGCTGGCGAAACACGTTCACGCGGAAGCTGCCGACGCCGCTGATCCCGTAGCCGACATTCAGTTCGCGTTCGTCCTCGAAGCGCCCCCACTGCGCATCGGAGATGATTTCGCGCAGCAGCGCCTCGACGTTGGCGGGTTCCAGGCGCTGCGCATTCACCGGCACCATCGCGCCGTCGATCTTGATCTGGATCGGCGAGCCCGGCGCCAGGAACAGGTCGGAAGCCTTCTTCTCGGCCATCAGGCGCAACAAGCGGTCCATCGCCATCGCAGTCTCCTCTCCTGGCTCGCGCCCGCGTCGTCAGTCGCCGCGCAGCAGTTCGTTGATCGCGGTCTTCGCGCGCGTGCGGGCATCCACGCGCTTGACGATGACCGCGCAGTACAGGCCGACCGCGCCGTCGGACGACGGCAGCGTGCCCGGCACGACGACGGAGCCGGCGGGCACGCGACCATAGAGCACTTCGCCGCGGGCGCGATCGTAGATCTTCGTGCTCTGTCCGAGGAACACGCCCATCGAGATCACCGAATTCTCCTCGACGACGACGCCCTCGACGATCTCCGAGCGCGCGCCGATGAAGCAGTTGTCCTCGATGATCGTCGGCGCCGCCTGCAGCGGCTCGAGCACGCCGCCGATGCCCACGCCGCCGGACAGGTGCACGTTGCGGCCGATCTGCGCGCACGAGCCGACGGTGACCCAGGTGTCGACCATCGTTCCGTCGCCCACGAAGGCACCGATGTTCACGTACGAGGGCATCAGCACGACGTTTTTGCCGACGAAGGCGCCGCGCCGTGCGACGGCTGGCGGCACGACGCGTATCGCGGCGGCGGCGAACTCGGCGGCGCTCCAGCCGTCGAACTTGGTGGGAACCTTGTCGAAGAAGCGCATCGGGCCGCTGCCCGACGGCGCCGCCACGTTCAGCCGGAACGAAAGCAACACCGCCTTCTTCACCCATTCGTGGACGACCCAGTCGCCGGGCGCCGGCGAACGCTTCTCGGCCACGCGCAACGAGCCGGCGTCGAGCAGCGCAAGCACGCGTTCCACCGCATCGTGCAACTCGGGCGAAGCCGAGGTCGGCGAAAGATCGGCGCGCCGCTCCCAGGCTTCGTCGATGCTGTGTTGCAGCGCAAGCCGCTGCGCGTCGTCGCCGGGCAGGGGCTGCGACGGCGAGGTCGGAGGTGCGGAGATGTTCATGGTCGCGTGCTGGCGCCAGAGGCGAAGTTGCCGAGCTCGACGTGCGGCGCAGGCGCCCAGCCCGGTTGCCGGTGCTCGGCCTGCACCGTGGTGAAGATGCCGCCGCGCACGTACCAGCGCGCCGTCAGCCGCAGGAAGCGCGGCGCCAGCGCGCCGACGAGGTCGTCGAGGATGCGGTTGGTCACCGCCTCGTGGAAGGCGCCTTCGTCGCGGTAGCTCCACATGTAGAGCTTCAGCGCCTTCAGTTCGACGTTGCGCTCGTCGGGGATGTAGTCGAGGACGATCGTCGCGAAGTCGGGCTGGCCGGTGAGCGGGCACAGGCAGGTGAATTCCGGAACCTCGATGTGCACGAGGTAGTCGCGCTCGCGCGCCGGATTCGCAAAGGTCTCGAGCTGTCGGGACGGTCGGGTGGGCGCAGGCGACATGGACGGCTTCGTTGTGCCGAGGCGGCACGGGGCCGGTGCTATTATACGGAGCGACCGAAGCCGCCCGAGAGCGGCTTCTTCATTGGGGCGGTCGCTCGCGCCCCAGCCCAGCGGCGAGAGGCCTGACCGCGGGCCCTCGGCCGGTGCCCGCGGATTCTTGCATAGGGCTTTCGGTGCGACTCAAACAGATCAAACTCGCCGGCTTCAAGTCCTTCGTCGATCCCACTTCCTTCGATGTCCCCGGCCAGCTGGTCGGCGTCGTCGGCCCCAATGGCTGCGGCAAGTCGAACCTGATCGACGCCGTGCGCTGGGTGCTCGGCGAGTCGAAGGCGTCGGAGCTGCGCGGCGAATCGATGCAGGACGTCATCTTCTCGGGCTCCTCCGAGCGCAAGCCGGGCGCGCGCGCCTCGGTGGAGCTGGTGTTCGACAACTCGCTCGGCCGCATCGGCGGCAGCTGGAGCCAGTTCGCCGAGATCTCCGTGCGGCGCGTGCTCACGCGCGACGGGCAGTCGAGCTACTTCATCAACAACCAGCCGGTGCGCCGCCGCGACGTGCACGACATGTTCCTCGGCACCGGACTCGGACCGCGCGCCTACGCGATCATCGGGCAGGGCATGATCTCGCGCATCATCGAGGCGCGGCCCGAGGAGTTGCGCGTCTTCCTCGAGGAGGCGGCCGGCGTCTCGAAATACAAGGAGCGCCGACGCGAGACGGCCAACCGGCTCGCCGACACGCGCGAGAACCTCACGCGCGTCGACGACATCCGCCGCGAGCTCGATGCGCAGATCGAGCGGCTGCAGCGCCAGGCGGAGGTCGCGCGCGAATTCCGTTCGCTCGAGGCCGACCGCGAGCGCCGGCAGCACAGCCTGTGGCTGTTGCGTCGCGACGAGGCCGATGCCGAGCAGCGCCGGCTCGCTGCGCAGGCGGCTGACGTCGCGAGCCAGGTCGAGGCGCAACTCGCCGAGCAGCGCGCGATCGAGGCCGAGATCGAAACCTTGCGCAGTGCGCACTATGCGGCCGGCGATGCCGTGCACACCGCGCAGGGCCGCTACTACGAGTGCAACTCGCAGGTCGGCCGCATCGAGGGCGAGATCCGGCTCGTCTCGGAGACGCAAGGCCAGCTGCGCGAGCGGCTCGACAGCGTCGAGCGCAGCGCTCAGCGCGCGCAGGAGCAGCAGGAGCACGCGCGGCGCGACCGCCACGCCGCGCACGAGCAGCGCGCGCAGGCGCACGGACATGCCGAGGAGCTGTCGCGCATCGTCACCGAGCAGGCGGCGGCGCTGCCCGATTTCGAAGCGCAGGCGCGCGAGGCACGCGCACGCGTCGACGAGGCCCGGCAGCGCGTCGGACGGACGCGACAGGCAATCGAACTGTGCGCGCTGCACGAGCGAAAGGCGAGCGAGGCGCTCGACCTCGCCACGCGGCGCCGCGAGCGACTGCGCGCGGAGGGCGACGCGCTGCACTCGTTCGATGCGCTCGAACTCGAGCGCGCGATCGAAGCGCTGGCCGAAGCCGAGGAGGGTGATCGCCTGGTCAACGAAGGTCTCGCGCGGGTCGAGCCGCAATGGAGCGAGCTCGAGGCGCAGCGCCAGCCGGCGCAGCAGGCATTGCGCGAGGCCGAGGCGAGGCGAGCGCAGATCGACGGCCGGCTGCACGCGCTGCGCCAGCTGCAGGAGCGGGTCGAGAGCCAGGCCAAGGTGCAGCCGTGGCTCGAGCGGCACGGACTCGAGCGGCTGGCGCGCCTTTACGAGAAGGTGCGCATCGACGACGATTGGGAAAGCGCGATCGAGTCGGTGCTGCGCGAACGGGTGCGCGCGCTCGAGGTCGGGCGGCTCGACACCGTTGCCGGCCTTGCGGCGGATGCGCCGCCTTCGAAGGTCGGATTCTTCACCGCGCAGCCGGCCGCGGGCGCCGCGCCGGCGGCAAGCGGCAACGCGCCGGCCGGTCTTCGGCCGTTGGTCCGGCTGGTCCGCACGGCCGACGCCGGCGTGCAGTCGCTGCTGGCCGAATGGCTTGCCGGGTATTTTGCGGCCGATTCGCTCGAATCGGCACTGGCGCAGCGTGCCTCGCTGCCGCCCGGCGGGCAGTTCGTCGTCGCGGACGGCCACGTGGTCGGCCGGCAATCGGTCGGCATGTATGCCGCCGATTCCGAGCAGGAGGGGGTCCTCGCCCGCCGCCACGAGATCGAGAACCTGCAGCGCGGGCTGCGCGCGCAGGACCTGCTGGCCGACGAAGCGCGCAGCACGGCGGCGCGAATCGAGAGCAGCGCGGCCGAGCGCCTGGCCGAACTCAACGGCTTGCGCGGCGACCACGCGCGGCAGCTGCAGCGCATCAGCGCGCTGCGTCTCGACGTGCAGCGCCTCGAGCAGGAGCGCGACGCCACCGCGCAGAACCGCGAGCGCATCGACGGCGAGCTGGCGGAACTGGCCGCACACATCGAGGAGCACGAGGCGGCGATCGCCGCCGAAACCGGCCGCTTCGAGTCGCTCGACGCCGAGCTGGCCGAGCACCAGGAGCAGGCCGAGTCGCTGCAGCTCGCCTTCGAGGACGCCGAGCGCGCGCTGGGCGAGCGTCGCGAGGCGTTGCGGCGCGACGAACGCGACGCGCAGGAAGCGTCGTTCGCCGTGCGCGCGGCCGAAGCGTCGATCGAGCGGCTCGATGCGTTGATCGAGCAGGCGATCGCGCTCGGCGAGCAGGCGGCCGCCGAACGGGCGAGCCTGCGCACCAAGCTCGACGAGCTCACCGATGCGAGTGCGCGCCATGCGCTGCAGGAGGCGCTCGCAGCACGTACGGTCGCCGAGCAGGCGCTCGGGCAGGCACGGGCGCAGCTCGACGATCTCGGCCACTCGCTGCGCGCGCGCGAGGAGGCCAGACTGGTTGCGGAGCGTGCGCAGGAGCCGCTGCGCCAGCGGCTGGGCAAGCTGCAGCTCGACGAGCAGGCGGCGCGCCTCAATCGCGAGCAGTTCGCGCAATCGCTGGCCGAGGCGGGCCTCGACGCAGCCGCGCTCGACGCGTTGCGCGCAACACTCGTCGATGCGCCGCGTCCGTCGTGGCTGCAGGGCGAGGTCACGCGCCTGACGAACGCGATCGCCGCGCTGGGCGCGGTGAACCTCGCTGCGCTCGAGGAGCTCGCGCAGGCGGAGGAGCGCAAGGGCTTCCTCGATTCGCAATCGAGCGACCTCGAGGAGGCGATCGCCACGCTCGAGGATGCGATTCGCAAGATCGACCGCGAAACGCGCGAATTGCTGCAGCAGACCTACGACACGGTCAACGGCCACTTCGCGAAGCTGTTCCCCGAGCTGTTCGGTGGCGGCGAGGCGCGGCTGATCCTCACCGGCGACGAAATCCTCGACGCCGGAATCCAGGTGCTCGCGCAACCGCCAGGCAAGCGCAACACGTCGATCCAGCTGCTGTCGGGCGGCGAGAAGGCGCTCACCGCCATCGCGCTCGTCTTCGCGCTGTTCCAGCTGAACCCCGCGCCGTTCTGCCTGCTCGACGAGGTCGATGCGCCGCTCGACGATGCCAACACCGAGCGCTACTGCGAAATGGTGCGGCGCATGTCGGACCAGACGCAGTTCCTGTTCATCACGCACAACAAGATCGCGATGGAGCTCGCCCAGCAGCTGGTCGGCGTGACGATGCAGGAACGCGGCGTTTCGCGCATCGTCGCGGTCGATCTCGATGCGGCCGCCCGCTATGCGGAGGCCGCATGAGCAGTCTTGCCGTCAGCCTGCTGCTGCTCCTCGTCGTCGCGATCGCGATCGCCGTCGCGTACAACCTGCGGCAGGGCGCATGGCCGCGCTGGGAGCAGGCGTTGCGACGCCTGCTCGCGCGCGAGCACGCTGTCGGCAGGACGCCGCGTGCCGAAGCTGCGGCGCGCCGCGAAGCCGCGGCGGGCAACGGGCGACGCGGCGCCGAACGCGGCGAGCCGAGGCTCGATGCAGGCCGGGTCTCCGAGGCGCCGTCCGTCGTCGGCGGCGAAAACGACGAGTCCACGGGCTTCTCGCCGCTGGCGCGCAGCGACGAGCCGGGCGGCGCGCCGGCCGCCGATCGGGCGACGACCCATGCCATGGATGCAGCGGGCGAGACCGCGTCCGAGGACGCGCCGGTCGGCAGGCGCGACGAGCGCTTCGCGGCCACCGGGGACGCAGCGGCGAGCAAGGCGCCCGGCGCTTATGCCTCCGTCGTAGCCGCTGCAACCGGCGCTGCGCCGCCGGAGGCCTCGTTGCCGCCGGCGGGGGCGGTCGCCTCGAGCGGCGCAGGGCACGACGGGCGCGAAGCGGCGGCCACGCGCGCGCAGGCGACGACGCCGGCACCGGCCCCAACGGCAGCCCCGGCCCCGACGGCAGCCCCGGCCCCAATGGCAGCCCCGGCCCCGACGGCAGCCCCGGCCGAGGTCGGCCCCGCGCTGTCGGAGGCCTGCGACTGCGTGATCGAACTGGCGCCGGCAGCGCGGCTCGCCGGCGAGCGGTTGCTGGCGATCGCGCAGCGCTTTCGTCGTGCCGGGTCGAAGCCGGTTGCCTTCGATGCGCGAGCGGGCTCCCGCGACGCATACGCACCGCCGACGGCAGGGCGCAACTACGACAGCGTTCGCGTCGGCATCCTGATGGCGAACCGCAACGGCCCGCTCAACGCGATGGAATTCTCCGAGTTCGTCAGCGCGGTGCAGGCAATCGCCGAGACGTTGCCGGCGCGTATGGAACCGCCGGCGATGGGTTCGGTGCTCGCCCGAGCGCGCGACCTCGATTCCACCTGCGCGCAACTCGACGTGCAGATCGGCGTGAACGTCGAGGCGCCCGAGGCGGTCGATCCGGCGCAGCTCGCGGCGCTGGCGCCGGCGTTGTCGATGGTCGAGCGCGGCAGTCATCGTTATGTGCGTCCGGGTCCGCAGGGCGAAGCGCTGTTCACGCTCGGCTTCTCCGATTCGCCGAGTCGGCTCACTTTCGTGCTCGACGTGCCGCGCGTCGCCGCGTCGCTCGAGCCGTTCGCGCGGATGGTCCAGACGGCGGGCGTGTGCGCGCAGCGGCTCGGTGCGCGCCTCGTCGACGACAGCGGAAAGCCGCTGACGCAGGCCTCGCTCGCGCAGATTGCGCGTCAACTGGCGCAACGCTACGAGTCGCTGGAAGCGATCGGACTGCCGGCAGGCTCGACACTGGCCTGCAAGGTGTTCAACTGAGCGCGAAGCGGGCGCGGACCGACCCGGACAGCGCGATGCTGCCGCAGACGTCGCACGAACGCGCAGCCCGACTGCGCGAACTGATCGGCCGCTACGACCACGAGTACTACGTGCTCGACGCGCCGAGCGTTTCCGACGCCGAGTACGACGGGCTGTTCCGCGAACTGCAGCGACTCGAGCACGACGACCCGTCGCTGGTCGTCGCCGACTCGCCCACGCAACGCGTCTCGGGCGCAGCGAGCGCCGCGTTCGCGCCGGTACGACATTCGGTGCCGATGCTCTCGCTGGCCAACGCACTGGACGACGACGAAGTGCGCGCTTTCGATCGCCGGGTGCGCGATCGCCTGCACGAGCTCGCGCTGCCCGCCGACGCGCTCGCCTATGCGATGGAGCCGAAGTACGACGGGCTGGCGATCGAGTTGCGTTACGAGGACGGCGCTCTGGCGCGGGCGGCAACGCGCGGCGACGGAAGCACGGGCGAGGACGTCACGGCGAACGTGCGCACGATCCGCGCGGTTCCGTTGCGGCTGCCGGACTTCGCGCCGCCCGTGCTCGAGGTACGCGGCGAGGTGCTGCTGTTCCGGCGCGACTTCGCGCGGATCAACGAGCGACAACGTGCGGCCGGCGAGCGCGAGTTCGTCAATCCGCGCAATGCCGCCGCGGGCAGCCTGCGCCAGCTCGACCCGTCGATCACGGCGCGACGACCGCTGCGATTCTTCGCATACGGACTGGGCGAGACCGAAGGCGTCGGCCTGCCGGACACGCAGGCGAAGTTGCTCGACTGGTTGGCGCGCACCGGCTTTCCGGTGTCAGCCGAGCGCGCGCTGGCGCGCGACGTCGAGGGTCTGCTGGCGTTTCACCGCGCGCTGCTCGAGCGCCGGCCGCAACTGCCCTACGACATCGACGGCGTCGTCTACAAGGTCGATCGCCGAGACTGGCAGGAGGCGATCGGCACCGTCGCGCGCGCGCCGCGTTTCGCGATCGCGCACAAGTTTCCTGCCGAGGAGGCGATCAGCGAACTGCTGGACATCGAGGTGCAGGTCGGGCGTACCGGCAAGCTCACGCCGGTGGCCCGTCTGCGTCCGGTATTCGTCGGCGGCGTCACCGTGGCCAGCGCGACGCTGCACAACGAGGACGAGATCCGGCGCAAGGACCTGCTGATCGGCGACCAGGTCGTCGTGCGTCGCGCCGGCGACGTCATTCCCGAAGTCGTGCGTGCGCTCGTCGAACGCCGCGACGAAGCTTCGCCGCGTCGCGCCTTCCGCATGCCGACCCGCTGCCCGGTATGCGATTCGGCGGTCGTGCGCGAAGAAGGCGAGGCCGACACGCGCTGCGTCGCGGGCCTGTATTGCCCGGCGCAGCGCAAGCAGGCGCTGCTGCATTTCGCGCAGCGCCGGGCGATGGACATCGACGGCCTGGGCGAACGCATCGTGGAGCAACTGGTCGACAGCGGCCGCGTACGAACGCCGGCCGATCTCTACGCGCTCGACGTGTCGACGCTCGCCGCGCTCGAGCGCATGGGTGAGAAATCAGCGGCCAACCTCGTCGCGTCCATCGACCGTTCGCGCCATACCAGCTTCGCGCGTTTCCTGTTCGCGTTGGGCATCCGTCACGTCGGCGAGGAAGTGGCGCGCGTGCTCGCTACCCGTTACGGCGATTTCGACGCACTGCTCGACGAGGACTGGAGCGCGCTCGCGGTTACGAAGGCAACGGTGCAGAAGGAAAACGTGCGCCGGCGCGCGCGTGGCGAAGCGCCGCAACCGGTGCCGCTCGAGGGGATCGGTCCCGAGATCGTCGGCAGCGTGCAACGCTTTCTCGGCGAGGCGCACAACCGTGAGGCGGTCGAGGCACTGCTCGCCGCGGGAATCGAATGGCCGCGCGGGATGACGGCCGATGCGCCGAACGACGACGCCGGGAAGGCCGTGCAGCGTGCTTCGGCGCTTGCCGGTCGAACCTTCGTCGTGACCGGAACCCTGCCGACGCTGTCGCGCGAACAGGCGCACGAATGGATCCGCCGCCACGGCGGCTCGGTGGCGTCGTCGGTATCGCGCAAGACCGATTTCGTCGTTGCCGGCGAGGCGGCCGGCAGCAAACTGGCGCGCGCGCACGAGCTCGGCGTCCCCGTGCTCGACGAAGCGACGCTGCTGCGGATGGCAGCGCCCGGAACGGAGAACTGAACTGATGCTAGCGATCATCGGCGGCACCGGACTCGCCCGCCTGGCGGGCCTGCGCGACGCACGCCGCGAGGTGGTGCGAACGCCCTTCGGCGACCCGTCGTGCGCGCTGACCTTCGGCCATATCGACGGCGCGCCGATCGTCTTCCTGGCGCGCCACGGCTACGGTCACACGATCGCGCCGCACGAAATCAACTATCGCGCCAACATCTGGGCGCTGCAGGAAGTAGGCGTCGAACGCGTGATCGCCGTGGCGACGGTCGGCGGCATCCGCGGCGATTGCGCGCCCGGCGCGCTCGTCGTACCGGACCAGATCATCGACTACACCAGCGGTCGGCACGGCAGCTACTTCGAGGGCACCGAGCAGCCGGTCACCCACATCGACTTCACCGAGCCCTACGACGCCGAGACGCGCGCGCGGCTGCTCGCCGCCGGCGCGCGCGCGCAGCGCGCGCTGATCGACGGCGCCACCTACGGCTGCACGCAAGGACCCCGTCTCGAGACGGCCGCGGAGATCACGCGCCTCGAGCGCGACGGTTGCTGCATCGTCGGCATGACCGGAATGCCCGAGGCCGCGCTCGCGCGCGAACTCGAGTTGCCCTACGCCGCGCTGTGCGTCGTCGCGAACTACGCGGCAGGCAAGGGCAGCAGCAGCACCGCCATCTCGATGGAAGGAATCCGCCGCGTCCTCGACGGGGCGATGGATTCGGTGCGTGAGGTGCTCGAGGCGGCCGTGTGATCGAGGAGGGAAGGGGGAAGGGGGAAGGGGGAAGGGGGTAGGTGGAACGGCCCCGGCTTCGCCGGTCGAGGCTTTTCCCCTTCCCCCTCCCCGTTCCCTTGCCCGTCAAACCCGCAACGTCGCCAAAAGCTCCCCCTGCAACTGCCGCGATTCGCGCGGTCTTGCGAGCGCTTCGCCGTCGATCAGGAACACGTCCTCGACGCGTTCGCCCAACGTGGTGATGCGTGCGGTGTGCACGTTGATCCGGTGATGCGCGAGCACGCGGGCGATGCGATACAGCAGGCCGGTCCGATCGTTGGCCACGATCGACAGCAGGAAGCGCTGCCCGCGCTCGTCGGCCTGCAGCTCCACCGACGGCTCGATCGGGAAATGGCGGGAGCGGCGCGAGCTGCGACCCTCGACCGGTGGCGCGAGCGGGACCCGCTCGGCGAGCCGCCGGGCGAGTTCCTCCTGCAGTTCGTGCAGCGCCTCGCTGCCGCGCGCCGTCACGTCGGGATCGACCAGGACGAAGGTGTCGAGCGCGTATCCGTGGCGCGTGGTGTGGATGCGCGCCTCGAGCACCGACAGCCTGCGGCTGTCGAAGTAGCCGCAGATGCGCGCGAACAGATCCGGCTGGTCGGGAAGGTAGACGACGACCTCGAAACCTTCGCCCACCGGTGAGAGTCGCGAGCGCACGATCGGCGTGGGCGTGTCGACGTGCGAGTACAGCGCGCGCACGTGCCAGGCGATGTCCTGTGCCCCGTGACGCAGGAAATACGGCACGTCGAGCTGTTGCCAGAAGCGCGCATAGTGCGCTTCGTCGATCCCGTACAGCGAAAGAACGTGCGCGGCGTCGCGCTGCACAGCCTCGACGCGCGTGTGCGTGGAGGGCGCGTTGCCGTGCAGCGCCTGGCGCGTCGCGAAGAACAGATCCTGCAACAGCTTTCCCTTCCACGCGTTCCATACCTTCGGACTGGTGCCGCGGATGTCCGCGACCGTGAGCAGGTACAGCGCCACGAGCCTGCGCTCGGTTCCTGCCAGCGCGGCGAAGCGGGCCACCACCGCCGGGTCGCTCGAGTCCTGCTTCTGGGCGACCGACGACATCGTCAGGTGCTGCAGTACGAGGAACTCGACCAGCGCGGTGTCCTCGTCCGACAGTGCGTGGTCGCGGCAGAAGCGGCGTGCGTCGATGCGACCCAGCGTGGAGTGATCGCCGCCGCGCCCCTTCGCGATGTCGTGAAAGAGCGCAGCGACGTACAGCAGCCAGGGCCGGGCGAAGTCGGCCATCAGCTCGCTGCACAGCGGGTACTCGTGCGCGTGCTCGGGCATCGCGAAGCGGCGCAGGTTGCGCACGACCATCAGGATGTGCTGGTCCACCGTGTAGACGTGGAACAGGTCGTGCTGCATGCGCCCGACGATGCGCCGAAACGGCGGCAGGTAGTGGCCGAGGATCGACCACTGGTTCATCCGGCGCAGCTCGTGCGTGATGCCGCGCGGCGCCTGCAGCACCTGCAGGAACAGCGCGCGGTGCGCCGGGTCGCGCCGAAACGCGGCATCGATGCGCGTGCGCGCGTTCCACAGCGCGCGCAGCGTCGGCGTGGCGATGCCGCCGAGTTCGGGATGCGCCTGCATCGTGCGGAAGGCGCGCAGGATCGACGACGGATCGCGTTCGAAGCATCCAGGGTCGATCGCGCCTAGCAGCCCGTGCACGTTGCGGAACAGCGCATCGATCGGTTCGCCCTGCGTGTCGCTCTGCGGGAAGATCGCCGTGCGCAGGTTCTGCAGCACGATCGTGTTCAGCTGCACGACCGCCTTGGCCGCCCAGTAGTACCGCTGCATCAGCTCCTCGGAGGCGCGGCGCGCATCGTCGCCCGCGACGCCCAGTGAACGCGCCACCTGCGCCTGCAGGTCGTAGACGAGTCGATCTTCGTGCCGGTTGGCGACGATGTGCAGCGCGGCGCGGATGCGCTTCAGCCGCCGCTCGTTGCGACGCAGCTGCGCCGCCTCGCGGTCGGTGATGAGTTCGCGTGCAGCCAGGTCGCGCCAGCGCCGGCCCAGGCCCGCTGCCCGCGCGATCCACACCAGCACCTGGAGGTCGCGCAATCCGCCGGGGCTTTCCTTCGTGTTGGGCTCCAGGCTGTACGGCGTGTCGTCGTACTTCGCGTGCCGCTGGCGCATCTCGACGAGCTTGGCCGAGAAGAATGCCGCCGGATCGAGGATCGCCCGCAGCCTCGCGAGCGCCTCGGCGCATCGCCTGCGGCTGCCGGCGAGCCAGCGCAGTTCGAGCAGGCTCGTCTGCACGGTGACGTCGGCCAGCGCTTCGGCGACGCATTCGTCGATGCTGCGCACGCTGTGGCCGATCGGCAGTCCGCAGTCCCAGCAAGCGCCGATGAACGCTTCGATGCGCGTGGCCATCGCCGGATCGAGGGTGCCGGCGGTCAGCACCATCAGGTCGACGTCCGAATGCGGGAACTGTTCGCGCCGGCCGTATCCACCGACGGCGACCAGCGACGCGTGCGGTCCGGGGGCATGCCGGCGCCACAACGCCCGCAGCGCGCGATCGGTGGCGGCGGTGAGCGCACGAGTCAGCGCGTCGGGATCCGGATGCGCCCGAAAGCGCGCGATCGTCGCCGCTCGCGCCTCGGCGTACTCGTGGCGGATTTCTTCGGGCGCTTGCAACGGCGCCGGCGCGCGCTGCGCAGCCGGCGTCGGCGAGTCAGGCCCGACGCGGCTCACGCCCCCGCCCGATCCGGGTCACGCCGCCGACGGCAGCGGTTCCGGACGAGGCGGGGCGCCGGCCGACATCGTGAGGACCTCGTGGCCGGTCTCGGTGACGAGGATCATGTGTTCCCATTGCGCCGACAGGCTGTGGTCCTTGGTGACGATGGTCCAGCCGTCGGCGAGCTCGCGCACCTCGCGGCGTCCTGCGTTGATCATCGGCTCGATCGTGAAGATCATTCCCGGGCGCAGCGTCTCGCCGACTCCGGGCCGCCCGTAGTGCAGCACCTGCGGCTCCTCGTGGAAGCGTTCACCGATGCCGTGCCCGCAGAATTCGCGCACGACCGAATAGCCGCTCGCCTCGGCGTGCTTCTGGATCGCGTGCCCGATGTCGCCGAGCGTTGCGCCCGGGCGTACCTGGTCGATGCCGATCCACATGCACTCGAAGGTGACGCGGCACAACCGGCGTGCGGCCACCGACGGTTCGCCGACCAGGAACATGCGGCTGGTGTCGCCGTGGTAGCCGTCCTTGATCACGGTGATGTCGATGTTGAGGATGTCGCCGTTCTTCAGTACCCGTTCGCCGGGGATGCCGTGGCAGACCTGGTGGTTCACCGAAGTGCAGATCGACCTCGGATACGGCGAATAGCCGGGAGGCGCGTAATTGAGCGGCGCAGGCACCGTGCCCTGCACATCGATCATGTACCGGTGGCAAAGGCGATCGAGCTCGTCGGTGGTGATGCCGGCCTTCACGAAGGGGGCGACGTGGTCGAGGACTTCGCCGGCGAGCCGGCCCGCGATGCGCATCGCCTCGATCTGCGGGGCGGACTTGAGGATGACTGCCATGCTAGAATTATAGGCTTCGCTCGAGGCGCATGCCGCGGGTGAGACGTCCGGGCTCGCCCCGGGCGGGAACGCGGATAACCCCGCGGCAAATCGCGCGCACCGCCGATCGAGGGTGCCGTCTCGTGAGCCGTATTCCGGTTGCGCGACGGTTCAAGGCGATGCGTCGGACCCAACCCGATCGGAGTCTGTCATGTCCGTTTCCATGCGGCAAATGCTCGAGGCCGGAGTGCATTTCGGCCACCAGACGCGGTTCTGGAATCCCCGGATGGCGCCCTATCTCTACGGGCACCGCAACCGCATCCACATCTTCAACCTCGAGAAGTCGCTCGCGCAGTACGACGATGCGATGAAGTACCTGCGCCAGCTCGCCGCCAATCGCGGCACGGTGCTCTTCGTCGGCACGAAGCGGCAGGCACGCGAGATCCTCGCCGAGGAGGCGCAGCGCGCCGGCATGCCCTACGTCGACCAGCGCTGGCTCGGCGGCATGCTCACCAACTTCAAGACCGTCAAGATGTCGATCAAGCGCCTGAAGGACATGGAAACCACCGTCTCCGAAGGCGGCATGGAGCGCATGTCGAAGAAGGAATCGCTGCTGTTCCAGCGCGAGCTCGACAAGCTGCAGAAGAGCCTGGGCGGCATCAAGGACATGGGCGCGCTGCCCGATGCGATGTTCGTCATCGACGTCGGCTTTCACCGCATCGCCGTCACCGAGGCGAACAAGCTGGGCATTCCGATCGTCGCCGTCGTCGACAGCAACCATTCGCCGGCCGGCATCGATCACGTCATCCCGGGCAACGACGACTCCGGCAAGGCGATCCGCCTGTACGCGCGCGGTGCGGCCGATGCCATCCTCGAAGGCCGTGCAGCGGCGCTGCAGGAAATCACCAAGAGCGCCGCCGACGAGGAAGAGTTCGTCGAGCTCGAAGACGAAGAATGAGCAGGGAATGAGCAGGGAATGAGCGAAGGATGAGGCAAGCGCGGGCGGTCGAACCGCCTGCGGGCCGCAGCGAAGCAAGGAGCTCAACGATGACGGCGATAACCGCCAGCATGGTCAAGGAACTGCGCGAGAAGACCGACGCGCCGATGATGGAGTGCAAGAAGGCGCTGGCCGAGGCCGGCGGCGATCTCGCCCGCGCCGAGGAAATCCTGCGCGTGAAGCTGGGCAACAAGGCGAGCAAGGCGGCTGCGCGCGTGGCTGCCGAAGGCGTGGTCGCGCTGTGGATCGCCGACGACGCGAAGCTCGGCGCCCTGGACGAGGACAACAGCGAAACCGACTTCGTCGCCAAGAACGACGATTTTCTCGCGTTCGCGCGCACGCTCGCCGAGCGCGTCGGTACGCAGGCGCCGGCCGACGTCGACGCGCTCTCGCAACTGCCGATCGACGGCGGAACCGTCGAGCAGGTGCGCACGGCGCTGGTCGGGCGCATCGGCGAGAACATCTCGGTGCGTCGTTTCGTGCGCCTGCAGGCGAAGGGGAGGCTCGCCTCCTACGTGCACGGCGGCTCGAAGATCGGCGTGATGGTCGATCTGGTCGGCGGCGACGACGCGCTTGCGCGCGACCTCGCGATGCACATCGCCGCGAGCAAGCCGAGGGCGTTGTCGCGCGAGGGCGTGCCGGCCGCCGACGTCGAGCGCGAGCGTTCGATCGCGCAGCAGAAGGCCGACGAGGAACAGGCCAGGGCGAAGGCCGAGGGCAAGGCGGGCAAGCCTGCGGAGATCGTCGCGAAGATGGTCGACGGTGCGGTGCAGAAGTACCTGAAGGAAGTCACGCTGCTCGGCCAGCCCTTCGTCAAGGACGACAAGCAGACGGTGGAGCAGTTGCTGAAGGCGCGCGGCGCGCAGGTCGCGCAGTTCGTGCTGTTCGTCGTCGGCGAGGGCATCGAGCGCAAGCAGTCCGATTTCGCCGCCGAGGTGGCGGCCCAGGCGGCGGCCGCCGCCGGTCGTTGACGCCCGGCGCAACAGGCGACGCCGCAGCGCACCAGGAGAGTCCGTGAGCTCCAACGACAGCCCCGTCGCAGCTACGCCCGACTCCCTGACCGGCGCCCCGGCGCGGGCGGGCGCCGGTGCGCCGGCCCCGCAGCTTCGCTATCGTCGCGTGTTGCTCAAGCTCTCCGGCGAAGCGTTGATGGGCGACGATGCCTACGGCATCAACGCCGACACGCTGCAGCGCATGGTCGAGGAGATCGCCTCGGTCGTGGCGATGGGCGTGGAGTTGGCCATCGTGATCGGCGGGGGCAACATCTTTCGCGGCGTGGCGGGCGGGGCCGCGGGCATGGACCGCGCCACGGCCGACTACATGGGAATGCTCGCCACGGTGATGAATTCGCTGGCGCTGCAGGACGCGCTGCGCCAGCATGGCGTGGTTGCGCGCGTGCAATCGGCGTTGAAGATCGAGCAGGTTGTCGAGTCGTACATCCGGCCGAAGGCGCTGCGCTACCTCGAGGAGGGCAAGGTCGTCATCTTCGCTGCCGGAACCGGCAATCCCTTCTTCACCACCGACACCGCTGCGGCGCTGCGCGGCGCCGAGATGGGCGCCGAGGTCGTCCTCAAGGCAACCAAGGTCGATGGCGTCTACAGCGCCGACCCGATGCTCGATCCGTCCGCCCAGCGCTTCGCGCGCATCAGCTTCGACGAGGCGATCGCGCGGCATCTGAAGGTCATGGACGCCACCGCCTTCGCTCTGTGTCGCGATCGCAAGCTGCCGATCAAGGTCTTCTCGATCCTCGGTGCGGGCGCGCTGCAGCGCGCCTTGTGCAGCGACGACGAAGGTACGCTGGTCCATGTGTGAATCCACGCGCGCATTGCGTCGCCTTGCCGGCACGACGCGCGCGCACTGTTGTGCGGAGGAATCATGAGCATTGCTGAAATCCGGCAATCGGCCGAGCAGAAGATGCAGAAGTCGATCGACTCGCTGCGCACCAGCCTGGCGAAGGTGCGCACCGGGCGCGCGCACGCGGGCCTGCTCGACCACATCCACGTCGACTACTACGGCACGTCGGTGCCGATCGGGCAGGTCGCCAACGTCACGGTGCAGGATGCGCGCACGCTGGGCGTGCAGCCGTGGGAGAAGAAGATGGTCCAGGTCGTCGACAAGGCCATCCGCGAGTCCGACCTCGGGCTCAATCCCTCCACCAGCGGCGACCTGATCCGCGTGCCCATGCCGCCGCTGTCCGAGGAGCGCCGTCGCGAGCTCACGAAGGTCGTCAAGCACGAGGGGGAGCAGGCCAAGGTCGCCGTGCGCAACCTGCGGCGCGACGCCAACGAGCACCTGAAGAAACTCGTCAAGGACAAGGAGATCTCCGAGGACGACGAGCGGCGCGCCGTCGACGAAATCCAGAAGCTTACCGACCGCTTCGTCGTCGAGATCGACCAGGTCCTCGACGTCAAGGAGCGCGAGATCATGACGGTGTGATCCGTCGAGCCTCGTGTCAAACCTCACGTCGCCCGCTACGATGATTCCTGTATCGAGCACCACGATCACCGTGCCGCGTTCGCGCGACGTGCCGCGCCACGTCGCGATCATCATGGACGGCAACGGGCGCTGGGCCACGCAGCGGCGGCTGCCGCGCGTGGCCGGCCATGCCAGGGGCGTCGAGGCGGTGCGCGCCACCGTCGAGGCATGCGCGAAGCGCGGCGTCGAGTTCCTCACGCTGTTCGCGTTCAGTTCCGAGAACTGGCGCCGCCCGGCCGACGAGGTGTCGCTCCTGATGCGGCTGTTCGTCACCGCGCTCGAGCGCGAGGTCGCCCAGTTGCGCGCCAACGGCATCCGCCTGCGCGTCGTCGGCGATCTTTCGGCCTTCGAGCCGCGCCTGCGCAAGCTGATCACCCACGCCGAGACGCGAACCGCGGCGAACCGGCGGCTGACGCTGACCATTGCGGCCAACTACGGCGGGCGCTGGGACATCCTGCAGGCCATGCAGTCGATGCTGCGCGCACAACCCGAGCTCGCCGACGACCCCGACCGCATCGGCGAGCAGGCGCTGTCGCCGCACCTGGCGCTCGCCTATGCGCCGGAGCCCGACCTGTTCGTGCGCACCGGCGGCGAGCAGCGCATCAGCAATTTCCTGTTGTGGCAGCTCGCCTATACCGAGCTGTACTTCACCGACACGTTCTGGCCCGACTTCGATGCCGCGGCGCTCGATTGCGCGATCGAATCGTTCCGGCGACGCGAGCGCCGCTTCGGCCGCACGAGCGAGCAGGTTTCTGCCGCCGAAGCGGGCTGAGAAGCTGTGAACGAATCCGTCCTGCCCGCGTCGCGCTGAGCCTCAGGTCGCGTCGATGCTCGGCAAGCGAGTCGCCACCGCCCTGGTGCTGCTGGCGATCCTGTTGCCGCCGATCTTCTTCTTCGACGCGTGGGTCTGGGGCGCCGTCACGCTCGTCTTCCTTGCCGTGGCGACCTGGGAATGGGCGCGGCTGGTCGCCGGCGTGCGCGCCGCGGCCGGCGCGGCGGCCGGGCTCGCGGTCGCCGGGGCAGCGCTGCTCGCCTGGCGCGAGACCGCCGGTTGGCCGGCGTCCTTCGTCCTTGCCGTGTGCGCGGCTGCCACCGTCGCCTGGCTGTGGCTCGGCCCGACCCACTTGCGCGCGCACGATGCGCGGCGTGGCGGCCTGGCGCTGGCCGCAGGCTGGCTGCTCGCCTGCTGGGTCGCGCTGGTTGCGTTGCGGGCGATCGGCCCGCTGGCGCTGCTCGCCGCGATGGCGATCGTCTGGGTGGCCGACATCGCCGCCTATTTCGCCGGCCGTGCGTTCGGCCGGCGCAAGCTCGCACCTTCGATCAGCCCGGGCAAGAGTCGCGAAGGCGCGCTCGGCGGTTTCGTCGCCGTGGCCGTGCTCGGACTGCTCGCCGCGTCGAGCCCGTCGCTGTCGTCGACGTTGCCGGCGCGACTGGTCGACGCCTGGGGTGCGCCGGCGGCCGTCGTGGTGCTCGTCGCGCTTGCCGCGTTGTCGATCGTCGGCGACCTGCACGAGTCGCTGCTCAAGCGCCAGGCGGGTGTGAAGGACAGCGGCACGGTGCTGCCCGGCCATGGCGGCGTGCTCGATCGCATCGACGCGCTCGTTCCCGTGATGCCTGCCGCCATGCTGCTGCATCGGCTGCTGGGATAATCGGCTCCGCCATGCAGACGCTCATGATTCTCGGCGCCACCGGTTCGATCGGCCGCAGCACGCTCGACGTCGTCGCGCGGCACCCCGATCGCTATCGCGTGTTCGCGCTCGGCGCGCAGCGCCGCGACGACGAGTTGTACGAGCAATGCCTGCGGTATGCGCCGCGCTACGCGGCGCTGGCCGACGAGCCGGCCGCGCGTCGCCTGGCCGAGCGCATCGCGGACGCCGGCCTCGACACCGAGGTGCTGGGCGGCCCATCGGCGCTCGCCGCGCTCGCCGCGCACGAGGAGGTGGACACCGTGATGGCGGCAATCGTCGGCGCCGCCGGGCTCGCTCCGACGATCGCTGCCGCGCGTGCCGGCAAGCGCATCCTGCTGGCGAACAAGGAATCGCTGGTGATGGCCGGAGAAGTCTTCCTGCGCGCGTGCCGCGAAGGCGAGGCGACGGTACTGCCGATCGACAGCGAGCACAACGCCGTGTTCCAGTGCCTGCCCTCCAACGGTCGCGGCGGACGCGGCTGTCCGGGCGTGCGCCGCATCGTGCTCACCGCGTCCGGAGGGCCGTTTCGCGGTGCCACCTACGAGCAGATGGGCGACGCGACGCCCGAGCAGGCCTGCGCGCACCCGAAGTGGTCGATGGGCCGGAAGATCTCGGTCGACTCGGCCACGATGATGAACAAGGGCCTGGAGCTGATCGAGGCTTTTCATCTGTTCGGCGTCGCCGGCTCGCAACTGGACGTACTCGTGCATCCGCAGAGCATCGTGCATTCGCTCGTCGAGTACGAGGACGGCTCGGTGCTCGCGCAGATGGGCAACCCCGACATGCGCACTCCCATTGCGCAGGCGCTCGCGCATCCCGAGCGCATCGACAGCGGCGTGGCGCCGCTCGACCTGGTCTCGATCGGGCAACTCGAGTTCGAAGCGCCCGATGCGCAACGGTTTCCCTGCCTGCGCCTGGCGCGCGAGGCGCTCGCCGCCGGCGGCGCGGCGCCGTGCATCCTGAACGCGGCCAACGAGATCGCGGTGTCGGCCTTTCTCGAACGCACGATCCGCTTCACCGACATTGCCGCCGTCACCGAAGCCGTATTGAATTCGATCGGCGCGCGCCCCGCCGGCGCTACCATCGAAGAAGTCTTCGCCATCGACGCGGAGGCGCGCTCGGCCGCGCACGACCGCCTCGGGAGGTGCCCTGCATGAACACGCTCCAGACGATCGTCGCGTTCCTCGCGGCGCTCACGCTGCTCATCTTCGTGCACGAGATGGGCCACTACCTGGTCGCCCGCTGGTGCGACGTGAAGGTGCTGCGCTTTTCCATCGGCTTCGGCCGGCCCCTGTTGCGCTGGCACTCGGGCCCCGATCGCACCGAGTGGGCGATCGCGTCGATTCCGCTCGGCGGCTACGTGCGCATGCTCGACGAGCGCGACCCCGATTGCGGTCCGATCGCGCCGCACGAACTGCCGCGCGCCTTCACACGCAAGTCGCTGCTGCAGCGCTCGGCGATCGTCGTCGCCGGGCCGCTGGCCAACTTCCTGCTGGCCATCGTGCTGTATGCGGCGATGGGTTGGGTCGGCATGCAGGAACCGTCCGCGCTGATCGATGCGCCTGCGCCGGGCACCCCCGCGGCGGCCGCGCACCTCGAGGCCGGCGACCGCGTGCTCGAAGCCGACGGCAGCGTCGTGCGCTCGTGGAACGACCTGCGCCTGGCGCTGCTCGAACCGGTGATCGAGCAGCGCGCCGCCACGCTCCTCGTCGAGCACGACGGCGAGCGGCGTTCGGTGCGACTCGACGCGAGCGGATTGCCGGCCGACGAGGCCGAACGCGATTTCCTCGGTACGCTGGGCCTGCGCATCGCGCCCGGCGACGTCGCAATCGGCAACGTGGTCGCCGGCGGCGCTGCCGAGCGCGACGGACTGCGCGCCGGCGACCTGATCCGCGCGATCGACGGCAAGCCGATCGAACGCGCCCGGCAGGTGATCGACGTGGTGCAGGCGAGCGCGGGGCAACCGCTTCGTTTCGGCGTGCTGCGCGACGGCGCCGAAGTCACGCTGTCGGTGACGCCTCGGCAGCAGGAGGGCGTCGGCCGCATCGGCGCCGGACTGCAGGATCGGCTCGCGATGCAGACGGTGCGCTTCGGACCGCTCGAATCGATCGGCCAGGGCGCGCGCCAGACGTGGGAGATGTCGGCGTTCTCGCTGCGGATGATGGGCAAGATGGTCACCGGCGAGTTGTCGCTGCGCAATTTGAGCGGGCCGGTGACGATCGCCGATCTCGCCGGGCAGACGGTGCGCGTGGGGTGGCTCGCCTACCTGAGCTTTCTCGCGCTGATCAGCATCAGCCTGGGAGTGCTGAATCTGCTGCCGATTCCCGTTCTCGACGGGGGGCATTTGGTATATTACGCGCTCGAAGCGCTCAAGGGCAGGCCGCTGTCGGAACGCTTCATGGCGGTCACGCAGAAGGCCGGCCTGGCGATCATCATGATGATGATGGCAGTCGCGCTGTTCAACGATTTCACTCGGTTGATCGGTTCCTGAACGAATGCATTTCGCTCGACGCCGACCGGGGCGCAAGCCGGGTGCGGCGCAACGGGCGCTCGCCATTCTGCTGCTGGCGGTATTCCCTGCCGTCGCCGGCGCCTTCGAACCTTTCAAGATCCGCGACATCCGCGTCGAAGGCGTGCAGCGCACCGAGCCCGGCACGGTCTTCAGCTACCTGCCGGTTCGCGTCGGCGACACGATGACCGACGAGAAGGCGAGCGAGGCCGTCAAGGCATTGTTCGCCACCGGGTTCTTCCGCGACGTGCGCCTCGAGGCCGATGGCGACGTGCTCGTCGTGCATGTCGAGGAGCGTCCGGCGATCGCGTCGGTGGACATCACCGGCGCCAAGGAGTTCGACAAGGACACGCTGCGCAAGATGCTGCGCGACCAGGGCCTGGCCGAGTCGCGCATCTTCGATCGCGCCGTGCTCGAGCGCGCCGAGCAGGAACTCAAGCGCCAGTACCTTGCGCGCGGCAAGTACGGCGTGCAGATCACCTCGACGATCACGCCGCTCGAGCGCAACCGCGTCGGCATCACGCTGGCCGTCGAGGAAGGGCAGAACGCGCGCATCACCGCGATCCGTTTCGTCGGCAACAAGGCGTTCAGCGAGAAGCAGCTGCTCGACGAGATGCGGCTCACCACGCCGGGCTGGTTCACCTGGTACTCGAAGAACGACCAGTACGCGCGCGAGAAGCTCGCCGGCGACCTCGAAGCGCTGCGCTCGTTCTATCTCGATCGCGGCTACCTGGAGTTCGCGATCGAATCCACGCAGGTGTCGATCTCGCCCGACAAGGAAAGCGTGGAAATCACCATCGACGTGCACGAAGGCGAACAGTTCCGCGTGTCGCAGGTCCGCTTCGGCGGCGAACTGCTCGGCCGTGAGGAGGAGTTCGCCAGCCTCGTCGAGCTGAAACCCGGCGACGTCTTCTCCGGCAGCAAGCTGAGCGACTCCACCAAGCGCATCTCCGAGCGACTCGGCGCGCTCGGCTACGCGTTCGCCAACGTGAACGCGGTGCCCGACATCGATCGCGAGAAGCGCGAGGTGGCTTTCGACGTTCTCGTCGATCCGGGGCGCCGCGTATACGTGCGCCGCATCGACATCGCGGGCAACCTGCGCACGCGCGACGAAGTCATTCGCCGCGAGCTGCGCCAGTTCGAGGATGCGTGGTACGACGCCGAGAAGATCCGGCTGTCGCGCGAGCGCATCGATCGTCTCGGTTACTTCACCGAGGTGCGCATCGAGTCGCGTCCGGTGGCCGGGGCACCCGACCAGGTCGACCTCGAAGTGATCGTCACCGAGCGGCCCACCGGCAACATCACGCTCGGCGTCGGCTTCTCGAGCACGGACAAGGTCATCCTCTCCGGTTCCATCGTGCAGCACAACTTCCTCGGCACCGGGAAGTCGCTCGCGCTCGACGTGAACACGAGCCGCCTGTCGCGCACGATCGTCGTCTCGTACACCGATCCGTACTTCACGCCCGACGGCGTGAGCCGCTCTTTCGACCTGTACACGCGCAGCTTCAACGCCGACGAGCTCGGGCTGGGCGACTATCGCACCCGCGCGAGCGGCGTGGGGCTGCGCTTCGGCATCCCGTACACCGAGTTCGACCGCATCAGCCTGGGCACCACCTTCGAGCGCAACGACGTGCACCTCGGGGCGCTGCCGCCGGTGCGCTACCAGCAGTTCGTCGACGACTTCGGAACGTCGAGCACCGCGTGGCTCGCCAACATCGGCTGGGTGCGCGACAGTCGCGACAGCGCGATCGTTCCCACGCGCGGACGCGTGCAGACGGCGAACTTCGAGGTGACGATGCCGGTCGCCGAGCTGCGCTACTGGCGTGCGACCTACCTGCACCAGTGGTACTACCCGCTGGGGCGCGACTACACCTTCGCGCTGAACGGCGACCTCGGCATAGGGCGCGGCTTCGGTGGCGAACCCTATCCGATCTTCAAGAACTTCTACGCGGGCGGCATCGGGTCGGTGCGCGGCTACTACCCGAGCTCGCTGGGGCCGAAGGAGCTGGAGACCACGCGGCTGGGGGGCACGCGCCTGGTGCCGCTGGGCGGACAGACGCGCGTGGTCGGCAGCGCCGAATTCATCTTCCCGTTGCCCGGCACCGGGCACGATCGCACCATCCGTTCCTTCGTCTTCATGGACGCCGGCACCGTTTTTCCCGAGGGCGAGACGGTGAGCCTGGGCGACCTGCGCTATTCCGCAGGCATCGGCCTGACCTGGCTGTCGCCGATCGGGCCGCTGAAGCTGAGCATAGCCGCCCCACTGCGCAAGCGCGAGGGCGATCGCACGCAGCGGCTGCAGTTCCAGATCGGCACCGGGTTCTGAACGCTATGCGACAATTCGTGCCACTCTTCGAGACAGGAAGTGCCGGATGAAGTTTCTCGGTTGGCTTGCCGCATGCGCGCTCGCCGCGGCGTGCGTTCCGGCGGTTGCGCAGGAAGCAACGAAAATCGGCTTCGTGAACACCGAGCGAATCCTGCGTGATGCCGGCCCGGCCAAGGTGGCGCAGCAGAAGCTCGAGCAGGAGTTCAGCAAGCGCGACAAGGAATTGCAGGACATGGGTGCGCGGCTCAAGGCGCTGGGCGAGCGTCTCGAGCGCGACGCGGCGGTGATGAGCGACGCCGACCGCCTGCGTCGCCAGCGGGAGTTCTCCGACCTCGAGAAAGACTTCCAGCGCCGCCAACGCGAGTTCCGCGAAGACCTGAACCAGCGTCGCAACGAAGAGCTTGCGCAGGTCATCGACAAGGCCAATCGCGTGATCAAGCAGATCGCCGAACAGGAGAAGTACGACATCATCCTGCAGGAGGCGGTCTTCGCGAGCCCGCGGATCGACATCACCGACAAGGTGCTGCGCGCGCTCACCAACGGCAAGCCCTGAGAAGCCGTGAACGAATCCGTCATGCCCGCTCGTTCCGCGCAGGCGCGCCCACTCCGCGTTGCAAATGCTCGCCGTAGCCCGAGCTACGGCTGCGCTTTGCGCCTTGATTGGGCGTGCCTCGGCGGCCCGCCCGGGCACGGCGGATTCATTCACAGCTTCTGAGACAGTGCGCCGGCTCGATCCGCCGCTGAGCCTCGACGAGCTCGCGAGGCTCGGCGGTGCGACACTCGTTCGCGGCGACCCCGCATCGCGGCTGCATTCGCTGGCCAGCCTGGAGGCGGCCGGCCCCGACGACCTCGCCTTTCTCGCGTCGGCACGCATGGCGTCGGCGGCGCGCGCCACGCGCGCGGGTGCCGTCGTCGTCGCCCCCGCGCTCGCCGCTCTGGTACCGGTGCAGGCCGCGCTGCTCGAGAGCGACGATGCGCAGCGCAGTTTCTCGGCGATTGCCCGCCACGTGGCGCTGCGCCTCGTTGCGCGCCCCGGCCCGGGCCTGCACCCCACCGCGGTGATCGGGGCGTCGGTGCGGCTCGGCCGCGACGTGCACGTCGGCGCCTTTGCCACCATCGCCGATGGCGCGGACATCGGCAACGGCGCGCTCGTCGAAGCCGGGGCGCACGTCGGAGCGGGTAGTGCGGTAGGAGCGGGAACGCGACTGCACCCGCGCGTGACCATCGAGCACGACTGCGTGCTCGGGCGCGACTGCGAGGTGTTCGCCGGCACCGTCATCGGCGCCGACGGATTCGGTTTCGTCGACACGGCCGACGGCTGGGAGAAGGTCCCGCAACTGGGTCGCGTCGTCATCGGCGATGCGGTCGAGATCGGTGCGAACTGCGCGATCGATCGCGGCGCGCTCGACGACACCGTCATCGAAAGCGGCTGCAAGCTCGACAACCTGATCCAGGTCGCGCACAACGTGCGCATCGGAGAGCGCACGGCGATCGCCGGCTGCGTGGGCATCGCCGGCAGCGCGCACATCGGCCGGCGCTGCCGCATCGGCGGCGGCGCGGGCATCCTCGGTCATCTCGAGATCTGCGACGACGTGACGATCTCGGCGATGAGCCTCGTCACCCGTTCGATCCGCCGGCCCGGCTTCTACTCCGGCGTGTTTCCGCTGATGGACAATGCCGACTGGGAGAAGGCGGCCGTGCTGGTGCGCCGCCTTCCGCAGGCGCGCGCGCGTCGGCGGGCAACGACGAATCACCACAGGACCGACGAATGACTGACGTGCTCGACATCCACGCGATCCTCGAACACCTGTCGCATCGCTATCCCATGCTGCTGGTCGACCGCGTGGTCGAACTCGAACTGGGCAAGCGGATCGTCGCGATCAAGAACGTTACGATTAACGAGCCGTATTTCCTCGGGCATTTTCCGCACTATCCGGTGATGCCTGGCGTGCTGCAGATCGAAGCGCTCGCGCAGGCGGCCGGCATCCTCTCGTTCCAGACCATGGGGCGCACGTCGGATGCGCGCTCGGTCTACTACTTCGTCGGCATCGACAGTGCGCGCTTCAAGCGCCCGGTCATTCCCGGCGACCAGTTGCGCCTCGAGGTGGAAATCGTGCGCATCGCCCGCTCGATCTGGAAATACGCCGGCAAGGCCACGGTGGACGGGCAGGTCGCCGCCGAGGCGGAGCTTATGTGCACGCTGCGCGAGATCGCGCCGGCCGAGGCGGCGCAGCCGGCGCAATGACCAGCGCGGTGAAACGCGGCACCAGCGTCCATCCCGGCGCGTTCGTCGACGCGGCTGCGCAACTCGACGAAGGCGTCGAGATCGGACCCGGTGCGGTGATCGGTCCGCAGGTGCGCATCGGCGCCCGCACCCGCATCGGCGCCCACGTCGTCGTTCACTGCAACACGACGATCGGCGCCGACAACCGGATCTTCCCCTTCGCGTCGATCGGTGCCGATCCGCAGGACAAGAAGTACGCCGGCGAGCAGACCTGGCTCGAGATCGGCAACGGCAACACGATCCGCGAGTGCGTCACGGTGAACCGCGGGACGGTGCAGGACCGCACCGTCACGCGCGTGGGGGACGACAACTGGATCATGGCCTACGTGCACATCGCGCACGACTGCGCGATCGGCAGCCACACCATCTTCGCCAACAGCACGAATCTCGGCGGACACGTCGAAGTAGGAGACTGGGCGTTTCTCGGCGGCGCCTCGCAGGTGCACCAGTTCTGCAAGGTCGGCGCGCATGCGATGACCGCCACCGGCACGGTCGTCCTGCACGACGTCCCTCCCTACGTGACGGTCTCGGGCAACACGGCCGCCGCGCACGGCATCAACACCGAGGGCTTGCGCCGGCGTGGTTTTTCCGCCGAGCGCATCGAGACGATCCGCCGCGCCTACCGCACGCTGTATCGCAGCGGCCTGACGCTGCAACAGGCGATCGCCGCGCTGCGCCAGCGCCACGACGAACTCGCGCGCGACGCGGCAGGCGAGTCGCCGGCGGCCGCGCTCGATCTCGCTCTGCTGGCCGGCTTCCTCGAACGCGTCGGTCGCGGCATCGTGCGCTGATGCCGGCGCAGCCTGCGCGCCGCGACTCGCTCGCGCTCGGCATGGTGGCCGGCGAGGCCTCGGGCGACGTTCTCGCCGCAGCGCTGCTGGCGGGTCTAGGCGGGCAGGTCGGTCGGATGCACGCTGCCGGCATCGGCGGTCCGTCGATGCGCGCGCAGGGCTTCGAGGCGTGGTGGACGATCGACGCGCTGTCGGTCAACGGCTACCTGGAGGTACTGCGCGAGTATCCGCGGCTGCGACGCATGCGCAACGCGCTGCGCGAGCGCCTGCTGCAGTGGCGCCCCGATGTGTTCGTCGGCGTGGATGCGCCCGACTTCAACCTCGATCTGGAGCGCGCGCTGCGCAGCCGCGGGCTGCGCGTCGTCCACTTCATCGGCCCGTCGATCTGGGCGTGGCGGCGCGAGCGCATCCGCAGGATCGCGGCCAGCGTCGATCGCATCCTGCTGCTGTTCCCGTTCGAGCAGAAGCTGTATCACGACGCCGGCATCGACGCGGTCTACGTCGGCCATCCGCTGGCCGACGTGATTCCATTCGACGTCGATGCGGGCGAGGCCAGGCGCGCGCTCGGCCTGCCGGCCGACGCACCGGTGGTCGCGCTGCTGCCCGGCAGCCGCCCCGCCGAGATCGAGCACCTCGCTGCACCGTTCCTCGCCACCGCTGCGTGGCTGCATGCGCGCCGTCCCGATCTGCGCTTCGTGCTGCCCGCCGCCTCCGACGCGGGCTTCGAACGGCTGAAGCTGATCGCCGCGCGCGCACGCCTGCCGACGACGATGCCGTTGACGATCGTGCGCGGCCGCGCGCACGATTCGCTGGCCGCGGCCGAAGCGGTGCTCGTCGCCAGCGGAACGGCGACGCTCGAGGCGGCCCTTTTTCGCAGGCCGATGGTTATCGCGTACCGGATGAGTGCGGTCAGTTATCGAATCATGCGGCCGATGGCGCTGTTGCCGTGGATCGGCCTGCCGAACGTGCTCGCCGAGCGCTTCGTCGTGCCGGAGTTCCTGCAGAACGACGTGCAGCCCGAAGCGATGGGGCGCGCGCTGCTGCGCCAGCTCGACGACGCAGCGCACCGCGCGTCGATCGTCGAGATCTTCTCGCAGATGCACGAGACGCTGCGTCGAGGCTGTGCATTGCGTGCCGCGCAGGCAGTGCTGGAGGTGGCCGATGATCGTGCACTCGCCTAGGCGCGCGCAGGCCGAGCTTGCGCTCGGCGCGCTGCAGGTCGACGGCCCGGTGTGCGGCGTCGACGAGGCAGGGCGCGGACCGCTCGCCGGTCCGGTCTATGCGGCGGCCGTCGTGCTCGATCCGCGGCGACAGATCCGCGGCCTGCGCGATTCCAAGCAACTCGATGCGCCGCGGCGCGAAACGCTGTCGCTGCGCATACGCGAGCGGGCGCGGGCATGGGCGATCGCCAGCGCGAGCGTCGAGGAAATCGATGAATTGAACATCCTGCAGGCGTCGCTGCTCGCGATGCAGCGCGCAGTGGCCGCGCTGGGCGTCGCACCGGTGCTCGCACGCATCGACGGCGATCGGGCGCCGAAGCTCGCCTGCGCGGTGCAGACGATCGTCGGCGGCGACGCGAGCGATCGCGCGATCTCGGCTGCGTCGATCCTCGCCAAGGTCGCACGCGACGAGGCGATGTGCGCGCTGCACGAGCGCTTTCCGCAATACGGTTTCGACCGGCACAAGGGCTACGGAACGCCCGAGCATCTGCGCCTGCTGCAGCGAAACGGTCCGTGCGGCGCGCATCGGCGCAGCTTCGCTCCGGTGCGCATGTTGCTCGCGTCGCCGGGCGACGGCACGACGCTCGAAAGCTTTCGCGCGGGCCTGTTCGCAGTCGGCGCCGACGTCCCGTCGGACGATGACTGACGACGCACCGCGCGTCGTCGCTTCGGCGTCGAATGCGCGCTACCGGCGGCTGCTCGCACTCGTCGCCTCGTCGCGCGATCGAGCGCGCGCCGGCGTCGTCGTGCTCGAGGGCGTTCACCTGCTGCAGGCCTGGGCGGCGCGCTTCGGAGCGGTGACCGAGCCGATCGAGGTCTTCGTCGCCCGGCGGGCAATCGCCGACGCCGAGATCGCCTCGTGGACGAGCCGCCATCGATCGAACGCAATCGTCCTCGAAGATCGTCTGTTCGACCGTGCGAGCAGCGTCGAGCACGGCGCGGGCCTGCTGGCGGTAGTCGCGAAGCCTTCGGTGCCGCTCCCTGCGCAACTGGACGACGACGCCGTCTATCTCGATCGCGTGCAGGATCCCGGCAACGTCGGCACCGTGCTGCGCAGTTGCGCGGCCGCCGGCGTGCGACGCGTGCTGTGTGCTCCCGGTACCGCCGCCTGTTGGTCGCCGAAAGTGCTGCGCGCGGCGATGGGCGCGCATTTCGCGCTCGAGATCCACGAGGGCATCGAAGTCGCCGAGTTGCAGGAACGCTGTCGCATTGCGGCGATCGCCACCGATGCCGGTGCGCCGCGTTCGCTGTACGACAGCGACCTGCGCGCCCCCACGCTCTGGCTGCTCGGCAACGAGGGGCAGGGCCTCGCCCCGCGGCTGAGGGCGTGGACGCACGCGCGGCGCGTATCGATTCCGCAGACGGCAGCGGTGGAGTCGCTGAACGTGGGCGTCGCTGCGGCCTTGTGCCTGTACGAGCAGTGGCGGCAGCGCGGCTTTACGGGCCGCGACCGCAGCGCCGGGGTTGTGCGAGACGGGGCCTGAGCGGGCGCTAGTCCGCGAGCGCTTAACGCTCGCCATGTGTCAACGCCGGCCGAAAATTGCACATCGGGAGGTGCAAATTACGCCCGCCACCGACACCATGGCCTGAACGGATTTAGGCGCCTAAACCGCCTCACCTACGAAAAGACGGATAGGTCCAGCCCGCGTCCTGCGCCGCGTCCTGCGCCCCGCGTCCTGCCCGTTGCGCTGGTGTCCTGCGCCGTTGCGCTGCTGTCCTGCGCCGTTGCGCCCTGCGTCCTGCCCTGCGCCCCGCGTCCTGCGCCCGCGCCCCGCGTCCCGCGTCCCGCGTCCCGCGTCCGGACAACGGCTCGAAATGCTGCGGAACGCAGCATTTCTTGCTGTAGAAATCGTTGTCCGCCTAAAAACGCAGCGCTCCGCAGCAAAATGAGCGTTGGCAAAGCCCGGATCCGGTCGCGCCGATGGCTTGCTGCGTCCGTCCGCTTGAAGCAGGCCGAGGGAGTCTGCAGCAGCAACGGTGTCGCCGACATGCCGGCGTGCTCCGCGCAAGCATGGCGTCGGCCGTGCGCGGGCGTCGGTTACCCTTTCGAGTGCCAAATTGCCGCGAAAAGCAGCGTTCCTGGCGCTGCAAGACCTTCTCCGGCCCAAAGCGCCGCTTTTCACAGCAGAATGCTTGCGTCACGGCACCGGCACCGGCGCGGCACGGGCGCCGCACGGGCACGGAACGGGCACGGCACGGACCCGGCACCGGCACCAGTGCGCCGCCGCGGTCGGCATCCTGGGGCGCGTCGGTTCACCAGCTAGGCCAGATCGAGTTCGTGCAGCACCGTCGCCGCGATCTCCTCGATCGACTTCGTCGTCGACGACAGCCAGCGGATTCCCTCGCGGCGCATCAGCGCCTCTCCGCGACTGACTTCGTAGCGGCAGTTCTGCAGCGATGCGTAGCGGCTGCCCGGGCGGCGCTCATTGCGGATCTCGGCCAGCCGCTCCGGCGCGATGGAAAGGCCGAACAGCTTCGGCTTGTATCGGTACAGCACTTCAGGCAGCTTGCCGCGTTCGAAGTCTTCCGGAACGAGCGGATAGTTGGCGGCACGGATACCGTGCTGCATCGCCAGGAACAGGCTGGTCGGCGTCTTGCCGCTGCGCGATACGCCGATCAGGATCACCTCGGCGTGGTCCAGCTCGACGTGGCTCTGCCCGTCGTCGTGCGCCAGCGTGTAGTTGATTGCCGCGATCCGACGCTGGTAGGCCTCGGAGTTGGTCGCCGTGTGCGAGCGACCGACGGTGTGCGTCGAGCGCACGCCGAACTCGCTTTCGAGCGGCTCGACGAAGGTGGCGAACAGGTCGAGGTAGCGGCAGTTCGCCATGCGGACGATGTCGTTGATCGCCGGGTCGATCAGCGTGCTGAACACCACCGGCCGATTGCCGTCGACCAGTGCCTGGCGGTCGATGCGCTCGACTGCCTGCTGCGCCTTCTCCACCGAATCGACGAAGGGCAGGCGAACCTGGCGCAGCTTCATCGGCTCGAATTGCGTGAGCAGCGAATGGCCGAAGGTCTCGGCGGTGATGCCGGTGCCGTCGGAGACGAAGAAGATCGTGCGCTCGAAGCGCGGATGCGCCGGCACCGCTTCGCCGGCAGGCGCGGGCACCGGCGGCTGCGGCCCGACGGCGGCCTCCTGCGGGCGGTCGCTCATTGCGCGCGCGCAGCGGCAGGTGCCCGGCGGATGGGCGCGCGCGGCGCAGTAGAATCGTCCGAAAGCCGGACCGGCCGCTGCGGCGCCGGTCGCCTGCACGCGACAGGGCGCGCGCGACACGAATTTCCAACCATGTCAGGACCTTTCCATGAATTCGAACGACGAACGATACGTCGTCGCCTTCGAGGCGCTGCGCATGACCGATGTCGAATCGGTCGGCGGCAAGAACGCTTCATTGGGCGAGATGATCGGCGAACTGGCCGCATCGGGCGTGCGCGTGCCGGGGGGCTTCGCCACCACGGCATTCGCCTTTCGTGATTTCCTGCAGCGCAACGGACTCACCGAACGCATCGCCGCGCGCCTGCGCGAGTTGAACACCGAGGACGTCAAGGCGCTCGCCGATTGCGGCGCCGAGATTCGTAGCTGGATCGTCGACGCGCCGCTGCCGGAATCGCTCGAACGGGCCATCCGCGAGCATTATCGCCGGATGTCCGAAGAGGCGGGCGGCCAGCTCGCGGTGGCCGTGCGCTCGTCGGCCACCGCCGAGGACCTTCCCGACGCCTCCTTCGCCGGCCAGCAGGAGAGCTACCTGAACGTCGTCGGCATCGACGCGGTGCTCGACCGCATCCGGCACGTGTTCGCATCGCTGTACAACGATCGCGCGATCTCCTACCGGGTGCACAAGGGATTCGAGCACGGAGAGGTCGCGCTGTCGGCCGGCGTGCAGCGCATGGTGCGCAGCGACCTCGCCAGCTCGGGCGTGATGTTCACGATCGACACCGAATCGGGCTTCCCCGACGTCGTCTTCATCACCAGCGCCTACGGACTCGGCGAAACGGTGGTGCAGGGCGCGGTGAACCCCGACGAGTTCTACGTGCACAAGCCGATGCTCGAGGCCGGCAAGTTCCCGATCATCCGTCGCGAGCTCGGCTCGAAGCTCATTCGCATGGTGTTCGCCCCCGATGCGGGCAGCGCCGATGCCGGACGTCGCGTGCGCACGCTCGACACCTCGCTAGAAGCGCGCAACCGGTTTTCGCTGTCGGACGACGACGTGATCGAACTCGCCCGCTACGCGGTGATCATCGAGCGTCATTACGGACGGCCGATGGACATCGAGTGGGGCAAGGACGGCACCGATGGCAAGCTCTACATCCTGCAGGCGCGTCCCGAGACGGTGAAGTCGCGTGCCGGCGAAACGCGCCAGCAGCGCTACAAGCTCAAGGCGAGCTCCGAGGTGCTCGCGTCGGGCCGCGCGATCGGCCAGAAGGTCGGCGCAGGCCAGGTGCGGGTGGTCGCCGACGCGAGCGCGATGGATCGCGTGCAGCCGGGCGACGTGCTCGTCACCGACATGACCGACCCGAACTGGGAGCCGGTGATGAAGCGCGCATCGGCGATCGTCACCAACCGGGGCGGGCGAACCTGCCATGCGGCGATCATCGCGCGCGAACTCGGCATCCCGGCCGTCGTCGGCTGCGGCGACGCCACCGAGCGGCTGAAGGACGAAGCGCTCGTCACCGTATCGTGCGCCGAGGGCGACACCGGGTACATCTACGACGGGCTGCTCGAAACCGAGGTCACCGAGATCGATTCGGGCTCGATGCCGCCGCTGCCGGTGAAGCTGATGATCAACGTCGGCAACCCGCAGCTCGCCTTCGACTTCGCGCTGCTGCCCAGCCAGGGCGTGGGACTGGCGCGCCTCGAGTTCATCATCAACAACAACATCGGCATCCATCCGAAGGCGATCCTCGACTACCCGAACGTCGATGCCGACCTGAAGAAAGCGGTGGAAAGCGTCGCGCGTGGACACGCCACGCCGCGCTCGTTCTACGTCGAGCGGCTCGCCGAAGGGGTCGCGACGATCGCGGCGGCGTTCTGGCCGCGCCCGGTCATCGTCCGACTGTCCGATTTCAAGTCGAACGAGTACCGCAAGCTGATCGGCGGCTCGCGCTACGAACCCGACGAGGAGAATCCGATGCTCGGTTTTCGCGGCGCCTCGCGCTACGTCGCCGAGAGCTTCCGCGATTGCTTCGAGCTCGAATGCGAGGCGATGCGCCGCGTGCGCGGACGGATGGGCTTCACCAACGTCGCGCTGATGGTGCCGTTCGTGCGAACGACGAAGGAGGCCGCGTCGGTCGTCGAGTTGCTGTCGCGCTACGGGCTGCGCCGCGGCGAAGACGGACTGCGCCTGATCATGATGTGCGAGCTGCCGTCCAATGCACTGCTCGCCGAGCAGTTCCTCGAACACTTCGACGGCTTCTCGATCGGCTCGAACGACCTTACGCAGCTCACGCTGGGGCTGGACCGCGACTCGGGACTGGTCGCCGAGGGCTTCGACGAGCGCGACCCAGCGGTGCGCCAGCTGCTCGAACGCGCGATCCGCGCCTGTCGCGACACCGGCAAATACGTCGGCATCTGCGGCCAGGGCCCCTCCGACCATCCCGATCTCGCCCGCTGGCTGATGGAGCAGGGTATCGAATCGATCTCGCTGAATCCGGATACGTTGCTTTCTACCTGGCAGCAGCTGGCCCAGGAAGGGAATGGGGAAGGCGGAAGGGGGAAGGGGCAGGAATAGTCGGCGCGAGCGGGAAGGGCTACGAAGCCCGGGCCTTGCCCGCCTTCAAGACCCGCTGCTTCTCGCGCTGCCATTCGCGCTCGCGTTCGGTGGCGCGCTTGTCGTACTGGCGCTTGCCCTTGGCCAGGCCGATCGTCGCCTTCACGCGTCCGCGGGTGTAATGCAGGTCGAGCGGCACCAGCGTGTAGCCGGCGCGCTCGACCTTGCCGATCAGCTTTGCGATCTCGGCCTGGTGCATCAGCAGTTTGCGCGAACGCAGGGGATCGGGCTGCACGTGCGTGGACGCCTCGGGCAGCGCAGTGATATGGGCGCCGACCAGGAACAGCTCGGCGTTGCGCACGATCACGTAGCCTTCCTTCAGCTGCACGCGCCCGGCGCGAATCGCCTTGACCTCCCATCCCTCGAGCACGATCCCTGCTTCGAAACGCTCCTCGATGGAATAGTCGTGCGTCGCCTTCTTGTTCTGCGCGATGCTCATGTTGCGTATGCCGCCTGGCCGTTGACACTAAAATCCTAACCCGTGCACGCCGTCCGCAAGTCCGTCCTGCTTCCTTACAGCGATCGGAAGATGTACGAGCTCGTCGAGCGCGTCGAGGATTACCCGAAGTTCCTGCCGTGGTGCGGGGGCACGGAGGTCGATCGCGAGAGCGACGAGCGCGTCGTCGCCACCGTGCTGATCGACTTCCGCGGCTTGAAGCAGCGCTTCACCACCACCAACCTGCAGCGCCCTCCCGAGTCGATCTCGATGCGGCTGCGCGAGGGGCCGTTTTCGAGACTGGACGGCGAATGGCGCTTCCGTGCGCTGCGCGAGGACGCCTGCAAGGTCGAGTTCTCGCTCGAATACGCGTTTGCCGGCGGACTGCTCGGCCGCGCGCTGGCGCCGATCTTCGACCAGATCGCGCGTTCGTTCATCGACGCCTTCGTTCGCCGCGCCGACCAGGTCTACGGCGGCACGGGCTGAGAACGATGCGTATCGAGCTCGCCTGGGTCGGAGCGGGCGGCGACGTGCTGCTGCGCTCGCTCGAGCTGCCGACCGGCGCTACGGTGTACGCCGCTATCGCTGCGTTGGAAGAACCGCTGGGCGGCTCGCTGCGCGAGCAGATTCGCGACGGCGCGCTCGCCGTGGCCGTCCATGGACGTTTGCGCAGCGCCGAAAGCGTCGTGAAGGACGGCGATCGCATCGAACTCGTCGGTGGCCTCGTGGTCGATCCTCGCACTGCCCGCAGGCGCCGCGTGCAGCAGCGGCGTGCAGAAGGCGGCGATGCTCGCTGGAAGCGCCGCTAGGAGGCTGTCGGACTATGGACAGGGGTCGCGCAGAGGACGGCAGCGCTCAGCGATCGGCGCAGACCCGTCCGAGATCCGAGCGTGCGGTCTTCAGCCGCTGCGCACGTTGCACGTCGTCCAGCGGCTCCGGCTCACCGCGCGCGTTCAGCGTGACGACCCGCCGCCCGCTTTCCAGGTTCCGGATTTCGCGTTGCGCCTCGTCGCAGGCGCGCTTCGTCGACGCTGCGCGTTCGCTGTCCTCGCGCTGCTTCGCCTCGCTCGCTTCGCGCTCGGCCATGCGCTGTCGGAACGCGCGTTCGCGTTCTACCCAGGTCGGTGTCGCACCGGCCGACGCTTTCGCGGGAGACGCCGCAGCCTCCACTGCCGACGGTGCCTCCGCGGGCGACGACGCGGCCGACCGCGAGCCGGTCGCGGGCTGAGCGACGACGGGCGAACGCAGGATCTGCGAAGAACGCACGTCGGCGGGCGGGGCCCGATCGGAATACACCATGCGGCCCTGTGCGTCGCGCCACTGCCAGGGCGTCGCCTGGCCGGAGGCCGATGCCAGGAGCAGCGCGCCGGCGGCCAAGGCGCAGGGGACGAAACGGGTGGCGGTCATGTCGCTCGCTGCTATGCCGGTCGTCTGCGGATTGTCCCGGCGGGCGACGCCGTCGGCCGATCGATGCCGACGGATGGCGTCAGGTGCGCGACGAAAGCGACGCGGCAAGCGACGTCCGGCACGCCGGTATAATCGACTTTTGCGCGAGGGCTCCATGCGACTGGCCAAGAAGGCGCTCACGTTCGACGACGTTCTGCTCGTCCCCGCCTACTCCGAGATCCTTCCCCGCGACACCTCCCTCAGAACCCGGCTCACGCGCCGCATCGGCCTGAACATCCCGCTCGTGTCGGCGGCGATGGACACCGTCACCGAAGGGCGCCTGGCGATCGCCATCGCGCAGGAAGGCGGTCTCGGCATCGTCCACAAGAACCTCTCGCCGCAGCAGCAGGCCGCGGAGGTCGCGCGCGTCAAGCGCCACGAAGCCGGCGTCGTCGTCGATCCGATCACGATCGAGCCCGACATGAAGGTGTTCGACGTCATCCAGCTCACGCAGCAGCACCGCATCTCGGGCCTGCCGGTGGTGCAGGGCAGGAAGGTCGTCGGCATCGTCACCAACCGCGACCTTCGCTTCGAGACGCGGCTCGACGAACCGGTCAGTCGCATCATGACGCCGCGCGAACGGCTCGTCACCGTGCACGAGGGCGCTTCGCTGGACGAAGCGCAGGCGCTGATGCACCGGCACCGGCTCGAGCGCGTGCTCGTCGTCGACGACGAGTTCGAGTTGAAGGGCCTCATCACGGTGAAGGACATCCTGAAGGCCACTGCGCACCCGGACGCCTGCAAGGATCCGCAAGGCAAGCTGCGGGTGGGCGCCGCAGTCGGCGTGGGGGACGGCGGCGAAGCCGAGGAGCGCATCGAGCGACTGGTGCGCGCGGGTGTCGACGTGCTCGTCGTCGACACCGCGCACGGACATACGCGTGGCGTGATCGAACGCGTGCGCGCCATCCGGCGTGCGCATCCCGACGTCGACATCGTCGCCGGCAACATCGCCACCGGCGAAGCGGCGCGCGCGCTGGTCGAGGCGGGCGCCGACGCGGTGAAGGTCGGCATCGGCCCGGGCTCGATCTGCACGACGCGCGTCGTCGCCGGCGTGGGCGTGCCGCAGATCACGGCGATCGCCGACGTGGCCGGCGCGCTCGCCGGCACCGACGTGCCGATGATTGCAGACGGCGGCATCCGCTACTCGGGCGACGTCGCCAAGGCGATCGCCGCCGGCGCCGATGCAGTGATGCTCGGCTCGATGTTCGCCGGCACCGAGGAGGCGCCCGGCGAGGTCATTCTCTACCAGGGCCGCTCGTACAAGACGTACCGCGGCATGGGCTCGCTCGGCGCGATGCAGCAGGGCGCGGCCGACCGCTATTTCCAGGACCCCACCGGAAGCGTAGACAAGCTCGTGCCCGAAGGCATCGAGGGGCGCGTTCCGTACAAGGGCTCGGTCGTCACGATCATCTACCAGCTGTGCGGCGGATTGCGCGCGAGCATGGGCTATTGCGGCTGCCCGAGCATCGACGACATGCGCTCGAAGCCGCACTTCGTCGAGATCACCGCCGCCGGCATGCGGGAGTCGCACGTGCACGACGTGCAGATGACCAAGGAAGCGCCGAACTACAGGGCCGACTGAGAACGTGTGAAGCAATCGTCCATGCCCGTCCTGCACGCCGTAGCGCGCCCGCTCTTCGTTGCAAATGCTCGCCGTATCGTCCGATACGGCTGCGCTTTGCGCCTCGACAGGACGCGTTCAGACGTGCCTTCCGGGCACGGCCGATTGCTTCACACGTTCTGAGGCGCCGACCGAACGGACACGAGATGCACGACCGGATCCTCATTCTCGATTTCGGCTCGCAGTTCACGCAGCTGATCGCGCGGCGCATTCGCGAAGCGAACGTCTACTGCGAAATCCACCCCTGCGACGTCGACGACGCGTTCGTGCGCGGGTTCGCGCCGAAAGGCATCGTGCTGTCGGGCAGCCACCTGTCGGCGCACGAGACGTCGAACGACCGCGCTCCCGATGCCGTGTTCACGCTCGGCGTGCCGCTGCTGGGCATCTGCTACGGCATGCAGACGATGGCGCAGCAGCTCGGCGGTCGCGTCGCGAGCGGCTCGCCGCGCGAATACGGCTACGCGCAGGTGCGCGCGCGCGGACACACGAAGCTGCTCGACGGCATCGAGGACTTGCGCAATCCCGAGGGCCACGGCCTGCTCGAAGTGTGGATGAGCCACGGCGACAAGGTGGTCGAGCTGCCGCCCGGCTTCCGCACGATGGGCTCCACCGCGTCGTGTCCGATCGCGGCGATGGCCGACGAGGAGCGCCGCTTCTACGGCGTGCAGTTCCACCCGGAGGTCACGCACACGAAGCAGGGCACGAAGATCCTGCGCCGCTTCGTGCTCGACATCTGCGGCTGCAACGGCGACTGGGTCATGGCCCGGCATATCGACGAGGCCGTCGAGTCGATCCGTCGCATGGTCGGCGACGAGGAGGTGATCCTCGGACTGTCGGGCGGCGTCGATTCGAGCGTCGCTGCAGCACTCATCCATCGCGCGATCGGCGAGCGACTGCACTGCGTGTTCGTCGACACCGGACTGCTGCGACTGGGCGAAGCCGAGCAGGTGATCGATACCTTCGGTCGGCACATGGGCGTGCATCTGGTACACGCCGAGGCCGCCGGGCGTTTCCTGGGGAAGCTCGCCGGTGTCGCGGAGCCGGAGGCCAAGCGCAAGATCATCGGCCGGGAATTCGTCGAGGTGTTCCAGGCGCAGGCCGCGGAGATGCCGAACGCGAAGTGGCTTGCGCAGGGGACGATCTACCCCGACGTCATCGAGTCGGCCGGCGCCGGCTCGAAAAAGGCAGCCGTCATCAAGTCGCACCACAACGTCGGCGGCCTGCCCGAGACGCTGCACCTGAAGCTGCTCGAGCCGCTGCGCGACCTGTTCAAGGACGAAGTGCGCGAGCTGGGCCTTGCGCTCGGGCTGCCGCGCGAGATGGTCTATCGCCATCCGTTCCCCGGACCCGGCCTCGGCGTGCGCGTGCTCGGCGAAGTGCGACCCGAGTACCTGGGGATGCTGCGCGAGGCCGACGCGATCTTCATCGACGAGTTGCGCAACACGCATGACCTCGACGGACTGAGCTGGTACGAGAAGACCTCGCAGGCCTTCGTCGTGTTCCTGCCGGTGAAGTCGGTCGGCGTGATGGGCGACGCGCGCACCTACGAATACGTGGTTGCCTTGCGTGCCGTGCAGACGCAGGATTTCATGACCGCACAGTGGGCGCCGCTGCCGCACGACCTGCTCGCGCGCGTGTCGAACCGCATCATCAACGAGGTGCGGGGAATCAATCGGGTGGTGTACGACGTTTCGGGGAAGCCGCCGGCGACGATCGAGTGGGAGTAGGGGGCGCTCCCGGGCGATCGGTATCTATCGAGATCGACCGGGAGAATCGGCTGCCACTCTGGTCTGTTTCTTGGGGTACGGAGTTCCGCTGAAAAGTGCCGGGTTGCATCCAGGGCCAGCCTTCAGGCCGACCCGAGAATCCGACCGTGGCCAATCCTTCGTTGCATCGAAAGCGGTGAGAGGGCGCCGCAGAGGCGGGTTCTTCATGCCCACCGGCCCGATGGCGTCTTGAGGAGGCCGCCGCCCGCATCGCCGGCCAGTTGTGCTCGGAAGGCCAGTCTGCCGCGTTCAAGGGGTTCGTCTGGCGCCTCGTGAACGTGATGGCACGTGCGCTCGTGGCGCTCGGCCGCAAGCCCGACTACCAGGAGATCAACCGATATGCGTCCGATGTCGAGCCGCTGCTGATCGACTACTTCGAGTACTGGCTCGACCGGGAGCCCGCGGCCGCAGGCTGGCGCGAGGAGCTGCGGTCACTCGCCATCGACAAGAAGAATCTCGACAAGGGTCTGCAGTCGCGCGGTGCGCGTGCGGTGAGCCTCGTGGAATACGCGCGGCGCAAGAAGCTCTACGACCCGATCGCCCACGCGCTCGCCTCAACGCTCAACTACGAGAAGAGCCACTTCGACAAGCTGGTGGCCTCGCTGCTGCCGTTGATGGAGAAGCTCACTACCGGACGCACCGCGTCGCTGCTCTCGCCGGAGCTCGACGATCCGACCGACTGGCGACCGGTGTTCGACTGGACCTCGGTGATCCATCTGGGCGGCATCGTCTACGTCGGGCTCGACGCGCTCTCCGACTACGAAGTGGCAGCAGCCATCGGCAACTCGATGTTCGCGGATCTCACGAGCGTGGCGGGCAGCCTCTACAAGTTCGGCGCCGGTCGCGGACTGCCGGGCGCGGTGACGCCGCGGCGGATCGCGATCCACGCCGACGAGTTCAACGAGCTGATCGGCGACGAGTTCATCCCGCTGCTCAACAAGGCGGGCGGAGCGGGGTTTCAGGTGACCGCGTACACGCAGACCTGGTCGGACGTGGAGGCGCGCATCGGCTCGCCCGCCAAGGCCGGGCAGATTGCCGGCAACTTCAACACCCTGCTCATGCTGCGGGTGAAGGAGGTGGCCACCGCGGAGCTGCTGACCAGCCAGCTGCCGCAGGTGCACGTGACGTCGACGGTGGTGTCGTCGTCGGTGTCCGACACGAACGATCCGGTTGACTTCGCGGACTTCGCCAGCCGCAACGATGATCGCATCGCGCCCGAGACCGTCCGGATGATCGAGCCGACCGATCTCGTGCAGCTTCCCAAGGGCGAGGCCTTCGCGCTGATTCACGGCGGCCAACTGCACAAGGTCCGCATGCCGCTGCCGTCGGCGGCGAGCGATCCGCTGATGCCGGCCAGCTTGGCGGCGATCGGTACGACGCTGCGCGCCCGCCTCGACGGGCCATGGAATTGGCCGGAGGCGGGTGAAGAGCCGGAGGATCGCGATGTCGTCTAGGAACGCGGCCCTTCACGACGGGGCGCTGGCAGGTGCTGCTCAGCCCGCTGAAGTTGGTCTTCTCGCTTGCCCTGGGATTGGCGGCGCTCCTGCTGTGCGCCTGGATCCTCGACTGGGTATTCGTGTTCAAGGTCTGGCCGCAGGGGATCGAGCGGCTGCGCGAGCTATTGGCGAACGATCTCGAGCAGGGCGTTGCTCTTGCCGCGCAGCAGGGTGCCGGGCCCGGTGCGATCACCGCGCCGGCGAATGCGCTGTACTCGATCGTGTTCGAGGCCACTGGCATCCACGACATGGGCACGCAGTTCGCCCACGGGGCGGCCGTGTCGATTCCGGACACGATCTTGCGGCGCAGCTATATGTCGCACCAGGAGGGCATCGAGGTGGCGATGGTCGGCACCCAGCTCCTCGGCGTGCGCGCGGCGATCCTGGTGCGGTTCGCGCCGTTGCTCCCGCTCCTCTACGCCGTCGGTGCCGCCGACGGCTTCGCGCAGCGGGCGATCCGCCGGACCTGCGGCGGACGCGTGTCCGCCGGCCTGTATCACCGGGCGAAGTACCTGCAGGTGGCCGTGCTGGGGCTTGGTGGTGTCGGCCTGCTGCTCTGGCCCGGGCCGGTGCAGTGGGAGCTGTGCGTACCGATCGGTGCGGTGTTGGCGGGCGGCATGGCCAGCGTGCAGTGGACCTACTACAAGAGGCACATGTAGGTCAGCCGTGCGTCGCTGAATTGGGCAACGCTTTGCGGGAGCCTGCTGATGTTGCGCGCCTGGACTGCCCGACGCCCGAGCCAATTACGCGTTCGCTGGGCGGTCGCGCTCAGCTCGGCCGGTAAGGCGTCCCGATCTACGCCGACGGCCTGCCGACAGGGCGACCAGCACACGCCAAAACAGACTTGCTCGAATGGGGTTGACAGTCAATACGTACGTACGTAGTATACGGGCATGCCCAAACCATCTCATCGTGATCGTCTCCTAGACGCTGGACTCAAAGTCATGTTCCGCAAGGGCTATGTCGGGGCCGGTGTGCGCGACATCGTCGCCGAGGCCGGCGTACCTCAGGGATCCTTCACCAACCACTTTCGAACCAAAGAAGCCTTCGCGCGCGAGGTTCTCGACCGCTACTTCGATCACGTCAAGGTGCTGGTCGGGCAGGCCCTGAATGACGAGAGCCTCACCCCGCGGGAGCGCTTGCGTCGCTATCTCGAAATCATCACGGCGAGGCTCGAGGCAGACGGCTTCGCGCGCGGCTGCCTGATCGGTGACTTCAGCCTCGAGGCTGCGTCGCTCAGTGAAGCTTTGCGCGAGCGCTTGGTGGCGATCTTCGCCGAATGGCGCGGCCCATTCGAGGTCAGCATCGCCCAGGCCCAGGCCGCAGGCCAGATCTCTTCCAACTTCGCTGCTGACGACCTTGCCGACTTTCTGCTCGCCTCCTGGGAGGGAGCCATCTTGCGTATGAAGGTCGAGCGCGATGGAGAGCCTCTCGAACGATTCAAGCGAATCGTCTTTGCAACCGTTCTCAAGGATGCCCACGGATGAATACCGATATCACGCTTCCGCACCTGCCTGTGTTCGATTCGACGATGGCATATCGCGAAATCAGAAGGCCCGGCGCGCCTGTCGTGCTGTTCTTGCACGGCAACCCCACGTCCTCGTACATCTGGCGCAACATCATCCCGCGCGTGGCAAGCGTCGCCCACTGCATTGCGCCGGACCTCATCGGGTTCGGCCAGTCGGGCAAGCCGGACCTCGACTACCGATTCGAGGATCACGTTCGATTCCTCGACGGATTCATCGCCGAAGCGCAGATTTCGTCCGCCTATCTCGTCGCGCAGGATTGGGGCACGGCGCTGGCGTTCCACCTTTGCGCACGTCGACCCGAGTTCGTTCGTGGCCTTGCCTTCATGGAGTTCATCCGTCCCATGCCGACATGGGAGGATTTCCACCAGCAGTCGGCAGCGCGGGAGCTCTTTCGGAAGTTCCGCACTCCCCGCGAGGGCGAGACTTTGATCCTCGACGGCAATGTCTTCGTCGAGCGCGTGCTGCCTGGTTCTGTCATCAGGACGCTAACGCAAGAGGAGTTGGACGTGTATCGCGCGCCGTTCGGGACTCCGCATTCGCGTCGACCTGTCTGGCGCCTGCCGAACGAGTTGCCGATTGCCGGCCAGCCCGCAGACGTATGTGCCTTGCTCACCGAAGCGCACGCAGCTTTGCAAGAGTCGCGGTATCCCAAGCTGCTTTTCGTCGGCAATCCAGGGGCACTTGTCTCCCCGACGTTCGCCGTGGAATTCGCCTCCAAGCTACACGACTGCCGCGTCGTGGAGCTCGGCCCTGGTGCCCACTACTTGCAGGAGGATCACCCGCAGACGATCGGTGAGTCCATTGCCGACTGGATCGCCGAGAACGAGCGTGCTCGCCAAAGCGGCATCGCAGCATAGTCGCTGCAAGTCGGCTCAATGGATCAGGACATTTCCGTGTGAATCGAGGAGTTGAACATGAAGCAGGTTTCGATCGTGTACTGCAAGCCCTGTGGATACCTGAAGCGCGCCGAAGCCGCGGCTGGGGCCGTCAAGGAGAAGTTTGGCGTGTCGGTTTCGCTCACACCTGACACAGGGGGCATCTTCGAGGTGCGCATCGGTGCAAACGTGGTCGCCAAGCGCGAGAAGGGGCACTTCCCTGACACACAGGAGATCGTCGCGGCCGTGGCGGGCGCCTTGAAGGCGCGATGAGTGTTCGATGAGTCATGGATCGCCGGGGGATGTCTCCGTGGGGCATCCATGCATTGATGGGAGCTTTGTGATGATCATTCAACAGTCTGCAGGTCCGATGACCGAATCGCTGCATGCGCCGGGTCCGGACGCCGAGCATCAAGCGAAGCTGATGCAGTTCGGCTGCTTGGTCGGGAGTTGGGATCTCGACGTGGTCTACTACGACGAGTCCGGCGCAATCAAGCGGCGAACTCCTGGCGAATGGCACTTCGGGTGGGCACTCGAGGGCCGCGCTATCGTGGATGTCTGGATGGTCCCGCCGCGCCCTCGGCGTGCGTCCGAGGGCCCAGCTCCCGGCGAGTGCGGCATGACCGTGAGGTTCTATGACCCGCGGCTCGACGCCTGGCGCTCGACCTGGCATGGGCCGGTGAATGGCATCGTCTGGCCCTTCATCGCGAGGCAGGTTGACGACGAAATGGTTCTGGAGCGCACCCAGGACGACGGTAGTCTGACCCGCTGGGTATTCAGCAAGATGAGGCCCGAATCGTTTCACTGGCGTGCTGTCACATCAACCGACAGCGGCAAGACATGGCGTCTCGAGCAGGAGATGTTCGCGGATCGTCGTCATTGACGGGATGACTCCGTTTCGCCCTGAATCGCCCCGTCCATCCTCTACGCCGCTGATCGCGTTCTCGCTGCGATCCTGGCCGGGAGGCGAAGAAGGGGGGGTGGCAGCAATCACCGGCATCGATGCCACCCAGCGCCTTCGTCTCTGACTTGCTGTCAGCTCACTTCCTCAGAGTTGTCACGGTCACAGAAAGTTATCCATCTATGCCGTGCCCGGCAACAGTCCCTTCTACAGGCAGTTCGGCATTCGCCACTCGAAGGCTGCAATGGCCAGGCTCACTTGAAGACATCATTTCCGGCCCAGGCGGCCATCAGGCTGTACCCACGCAATGAAGCACCCCACCATCTCCCTCATCGAGCGGCGCGTGTCTGCGAACCACTTCGACGCTTCGTTCACCCTGACAAACGCCGAGATCGAACGGCTGGTCGATCTCGCGACGCGCGCGCCAACGGCCTACAACTTCCAGAACTGGCGGTTCGTTGCCGTGCGGGGAACGCAATACAAAGAGCGCTTGCGCGCCCTCGCCTACGGACAAACCAAGGTGGCAGATGCGGGCGTCACCTTCATCGTCTGCGGGGTGCTTCCCCATCATGAGGTTCTTCGAGAAAGGCTGCGTCCGTTCGTAGAGGCGGGCTTCATGTCCGCTGCCACGGCAGCGGGCTGGCGCGAGGCCGCGCGGCAGGCGTACGCCGATGAGCAGAAGGCACGGGACGAGGCGGTGCGCTCGGCCGCGCTTGGCGCGGCGACACTGATTTACGCTGCCGAGGCGATGGATCTCGCTACAAGCCCCATTGGAGGGTTCGACACCGCAGGAGTGGCCAGTGCCTTCGGCTTGGCGTCGAACGAGTTGCCCGTTCTCCTTGTGGCCGTCGGACGCCCTGCGTGCGGCAACTGGCCACAGAAACCGCGACGTCCAGTGTCCGAGGTGCTGGAGATCGCATGAAGGCGCGCGCTTCCAACTTGCTCGCGACGGCGGTCGCGCCTGCTATCTGGGGAAGCACCTACGTTGTCACCACCGAACTGTTGCCAGGCCTTTCTCCGCTGTTGGTCGCGATGCTCAGAGCCTTGCCAGCAGGGTTGCTTCTCCTGCTGATCGTGCGACAGATCCCATCGGGCATCTGGTGGTTGCGCATATTCATTCTCGGTGCCCTGAACTTCTCGATCTTCTGGAGCATGCTGTTCGTTTCGGCGTACCGTCTGGCGGGCGGGGTGGCGGCAACTCTTGGAGCGACACAGCCGTTAATTGTCGTTTTCATCGCCGCGGTCGTCTTGGGGCACACGGTACGGCCGCTGTCAGTGCTAGCGGCCATCGTCGGCCTCGCAGGAGTGGCGCTACTCGTGCTCACGCCGAACGCGGCACTCGACATGGTCGGCGTCGCGGCCGGACTCGCGGGTGCGACCTCCATGGCCTGCGGAACGGTGTTGACCCGCAAGTGGAAACCCCCGGTGTCGCTGCTGACAATCACTGCCTGGCAGCTGACGGCTGGCGGCCTGCTCTTGTTGCCGGTAGCCTTCGTTGCGGATGTGCCCGTTCCGGTTCTGAGTGCGACCAACCTGCTTGGGCTTGCATGGCTTGCACTGATCGGTGCGGCCTTGACCTATCTGCTCTGGTTCAGGGGTATTGCTCGCCTGGATCCAACGGCGGTCGCCCCGTTAGGGTTCCTCAGTCCGGCAGTGGCTGTGATTCTGGGGTGGGTCCTCCTGAAAGAAGCGTTGTCGGCGCTTCAGGCAGTCGGCTTCATCCTCATTGTCGGCAGCATCTGGCTCAGTCATCGCACCTCGAGCACCGCTGAGTGCGCGCCTGCGAGGAGCGGCGACAGCAAAGCCTCGGCCGACGCGCGGTGAGCCCGAGAAACAATGGGCGGCGCGATGACGCAGACCAGCGGAACTTCAAACCAGTGCCCGCACCGGCTCGTGCAGCGCGATCCAGTACACGCCGGTGGACTCCATCACTCCATCGCCACAATCTTCGCCTCACGGCGCTCAAGCCAGTCGGCCAGCTCGGTCAGATCGACCGTCAAGCTCTTGAACTCCCCGCACCGGTTCGTCGTCGCGATCCGGTGGTGCCGCCGCGTGGTGCGCCGCTCAGCCCACGCCAATGCCCGCTGCGTATGGGGGCATCACGCACACGCCGCTTCGGCTGATTCTGCGATTGCGCACTGCCATGCGTTGCTCAATCATACGTTGACGATATGGCGTCGGGTATAGGACGCGTTTGTTTTCGCACTCACGTGAACGGGATGTCCTTCGCGGAGCCTATCATTGAGCGGCCGCGCGGCGGTGTGCTGATCGGGATAGATCTCGAAAGCTGGCCATCGTGGAAGCGCCGACTGTCCTCGATAGATGTCGATTGATGGTGAATGCTGCGCTTGGGGATACCAGTCAGAATGACGGTAAAGATGGCGGTAAAACGCAGCCGTTGCGAGGCAAGCATCAAGCCAGACAACGACTTACCGAAGCTGTTGATGATTGAGTGGGAATGACGGCACGAGGCAGCCCGTCGAGGCTGTCTCCAGCCTAATTGCGTCCGCGGCGTGCAAGCCGCGATAGGGAAAGAGCGCCGCGCGGGCCGGCGTGCTGCGGCACCTCATCGTCGAAGCTGATCTCGGTGCCTATGGTCCCGGCGCCAGCGGGGCAGGCGACCACGGCTAGCGGTGGCGCGCTGTTCTTCACATTTGCCGGCGTGCTGATCGGTCCGTCGATGTTCGCGCGGTCTACGCGAGGCTGCAGAGCTACACCGGAATGTTCGCCGTCGCGGCGGTGCTGGCCGTTGCCGGGATGGTCCTCGCGGTGCTGGCGATGCCGGCGTCGGGGAGCCGTTGCGCGGTTCGCAGGGAGGTGGGATGCTGGGCAGTGAGATCGACCCGAGAGCGGGAGCGGCAATGTTGGCGCAGGCATGCACGGCGACGCTGCGCTCCGTTCCGGCGTGCACCCGCGCCGATCGAGAATCCGAGGAGGTCGCATGTCCGCAGTTCCCGCCCCGCAGAGCGGCGCAGTGCCGGGCCGTGCAAGAGGCTTCCTGTCCGGTGCGCGCGAGATCGACGACGCGGTCGTCGACATGCGTGGCGCGTTGCCGTCGTGGCTCGCTGGTACGCTGCTGCTGAACGGTCCGGCCCTGTGGGAGCTGCCCGGCGGGCGGCTGGATCACTGGTTCGACGGCTACGCGATGTGGCATGCGCTGCGCATCGACGGCGCCGGCGTGCGATACCGCAGCCGCTTCTGCGAGAGCGAATCGTATCGGCGCAGCGTAACGGCAGGCGCGCCGGTGTACGGCGAGTTCGGCACCGCCAATCCCGCGGGCCTGCTCGCGCGGCTCAAGGGAACTAAAGTCACCGACAATCCGGCGGTGGTGATGTCGCGCCACGGCGAGCGCTGGGTGTCGGTCACCGAGACGCCGAGCCTGACCTACTTCGACCCGCAGACGCTGCAGACGCAGGAGCGGCTCGACCTCGGGCGGCGCGACGAGGCGATGCACCTGATGAGCGCGCACGGCTTCACGCTGCCCGACGGCAGCTATCTCAACGTGGCGACCGCGCTGGGCCCGAAGTGCGAGATGAAACTGTTCCGGCTCGCGCCGGGCGCGACGCAAGCGCAAGTGATCGCACGGATCAGGATGCCGAAGTCGGGCTATACACACGGCTTCGGCCTCGCACCCGGCCACGCCGTCGTCTGGGAGACTGCGCTGCGCGCTCAACCGCTGGCGTTCCGCTTCGGCGCACGGTCCTACGCCGACAATTTCCGCTGGGAGCCGACCCACGGCTCGGCGATCCACGCTGTGGCGCTCGACGGCGGCGCGGTGCGCAGCTGGCGCGTCCCGCCGATGATGGCTTTCCACGCGACGCAGGCCTGGGCCGACGGCGCGGACATCGTCCTGGAGATGGCGATCTACGACGACGGCACGGTGTTCGACGACCTTCGCCTGGAGCGCCGCCGAGCAGGGCTGCCGCTGCGCAGCACGATGCGACACGTGCGCTATCGGCTACGCGACGGCCGTGGTGAAACCGAACCCGAGGACGTCGGCGGTCCGGCAATCGAACTGCAACAGGTGCACCCGGCGCGCATCGGTCGGAGCCGCGCGCGCGTCTGCTGGGGCGCCGGCAACGGCGCGCACGGCGAGTTGTTCGAGTGCACGCATCGGCTCGATCTTGACAGCGGCGCAGTCGCGACCTGGCGACGCGCCGACGCCACGCAACTCGAACCATTGTTCGTGCCGCGACCGGGCGGCGCCGACGACGACGACGGCGTGCTGTTCGTGCCGACGCTCGCCGATGCCGACGAGACGACGGTGATCGACGTGCTCGACGCGCGCACGATGGATTGCCTCGCCGAACTGCGCACGCCGCAGATCGTGCCGTTCGGATTTCACGCGGCGTTCAGCGGAGTGCAGCGACCGACGGGCTGAAGGGGTCGGCGCCCGGGTTCGTGCCCGGACGTCCCCGCCCACCCGCATCGAGCACGACGACGTCGACTATCGTCGATGCGTGGAGCTGGCCGATGTCGGGCTGCGCGTCGACGAAGGCTACGGCGGCGGCGTCTCGCTGATCCAGCTCTTGGGCTCGGCGGCAAACCTCAACATCCACCTCCATTACCGGTGCTGGACGGCGTGTGCCGCTGCGGCGCTGAGGGCGCGTCCTACTTCGTCGAGGCGGGTACGCCGACCGCCGTCCGGCTGCACGTGCTGCTGCAGCCCATCATCGTCCGGCTCATGAAGATGCCCACGCGTCGGGGCGTGCTGGTAGAGGAGATGGTGCAGACCTACCGCGACCGGCGTGCGCAGCCTTCGGTTGGCACTGCCGCCTCCATAGACGGCGCAACGACTGGTCAACTGACCGCGTCGGAACGCGCACAGTTCGCGGCTATCGAAGTGCAGGATCGCGCGCTGTGCTGCCGGGTGTCTGCTCCCCGCCGTCACGCAGTTCATCGCGCGCGTGCCGGATCACTTCGCGCCCCGCGGCCAATCCAATCGTGCCGAGCGGGAGCGCGACCGCCACGTCCGGCCACAGCGACCCAGTCCCGAACACGCCGCTGGCCGCCGCGATCACCGCGAGGTTCCCGATCGCATCATTCCTTGAACAGAGCCACACCGAGCGCATGTTCGCGTCGCCCTTGCGATGCGCGTAGAGGATTACCGCGACGCTGACGTTCACGGCCAGGGCGAGGCCAGCCACCCACGCCATCGTCACTGACTCAGGCATGGCGCCGCGCCAGACGTTCCAGGCGGCGACTACCAGCACCGTCGTAGCATAGGCCGCCATTGTCCACCCTTTGGCCAAGGCGACGCGACTGCGCCAGATCGCGCCCGCGGAAAGGACCGCGAGGCTGATGCCGTAGTTGGCTGCGTCGCCCAGGAAATCCGCCGCGTCGGCAAACAACGAGGTCGAATCCGCGTGCCAGGAGGCCACGATTTCGACGATGAACATCACCGCATTCGCCGCCAGCACAATGCGCAGGGCCCGGCGGAAGCCGCCTGCGACTGCGGCGGCTGCCGGAACGCAGTCGTCGCAACACTTGCTCATCGATTGCCTCCGATATCATGCGTATTTGAATCCCTGCAGCAGGCAAGCGGGCGGAGGCGGCATGAGAATCGGAGAAGTCGCAGAACTGACCGGGACGCCAGTGGACTCCATTCGCTACTACGAACGCCGGGGTCTGCTCCCCGCCCCCGGGCTATCCCCAGCCAACTATCGGGCGTACGCGAGTGAACAGGTCGACCGCCTGCGCCTCATCCGGCGATGCCGTGCGCTCGACATTTCCCTGCAAGAAATTCGGAAAAATCGATGCCCGGCCGAACGAATGCCCCGTCGTCCGCGTTGATCCCTCCGACCGGCGTCACGATGCTGGGCGCGCCGAGCTTCAACGCCTGACCGACGGGCACGCACCCACACTTGCGGTCAGGACCGCCGCTCGCGGCTGGGAGGCCGAAAACGGCAAGGGCGCAGCGAAAGCTGCGCCACTTGTCGCTCTCGGTCTGCAAGAGTCGGACGGCGAAGCGTGCTCCTGGGTCAATATCCGAGGCGGCCAAAAAACTGCCATCGTCGGCCAGGTGGGTCAGATTTACTTCGACGAAGTGGGGTTGCGACCCATTGCCCGGATAGCGCCTGGTGAACGGTCACCAGCATGGGCGCTCGTGAGCACTCGGTGTGATATCATTGATATCATTGAATTTCCGGGAGGTGCCGATATGCCTGACTTGCTCGTTCGCGGTGTCGATGAGACGCTCGTCAAGGCGCTCAAAGAGCGCGCTGGCGCCCACGGTCGAAGCGCCGAGGCGGAACATCGGGAAATCCTGGCAGAAGCTCTCGTGCGTCCGCGCAAGCGCGCTTTGGCGGAACTGCTGGCTTCGATTCCCGACGTCGGCACGGACGCGGACTTCGAGCGTGTCGAGTCCGAAGGCAAGGCGCGGCGTGTATTTGATTGATACCAACGTCATCAGCGAAGTCCGCAAGAAGTCCAGGGCGAACCCCGGGGTTATTGACTTCTTCCACCGCGTTGCGAACGCTGGCGAGCCCGTCTATCTGTCGGCGATCACGATCGGCGAGCTCCGTCGCGGCGTCGAACTCATTCGGCTGCGCGGCGATGCCGAGCAGGCGGGCTTGTTGGAGGACTGGCTCTGCGCCGTGCTCGATCAGTACGCGGACAAAGTGCTAGCCTTCGACGCAGACGCTGCACAGGTGTGGGGGCGGCTCCGAGTCCCGAACCCTGAGCACGCCCTGGACAAGCAGATTGCGGCCACCGCGCTGGTGCTCGATCAGACCGTGGTCACGCGCAATTCGGCGGACTTCGCGGGCACGGGAGTCAAGGTCATGAACCCGTTCGTGGCGCCAGCGCCCCCGCAATGATTGTGTGGGATTCGCAGACATCGTTTCAATCTGACCGACTCCGCTTGGGCGCGGGCGACAAAAGCTGCCTCGGGCAGCTAACAGTGGCGATGTTTTCGCTGCGAGCAGCGCCTTACGGTTGACTTCAATCGCAACAGGCGAGGGTCCGAACTGAAATCTTCCTGTACGAAGGCGGGCGCATCTTTCCTTCACGCCGTTCGGAAACGGTGCACCTGAGGAAAGACATCATGAAATCGATCGCCAAGTTCGCCATCCCGACCGCCTTCGTCTTCGCCGCCATGGGCGCGCAGGCACAGACCATCGAGACCGATTATCCGGCCGTGAACGGCTACGCCGCCGCCCCCACGATCGCACTGCAGATGAGTTCACAGACCGTGCGGGTCGCCGATGGCGGGCCCGAGCTGCTCCTCGTCCAGTCGAACAGCGAGGGACCGGTGGAGAAATCGATGCCCGGCCGAACGAACGCCCCGTCGCCCGCGTTGATCCCTCCGACCGGCGTCACGATGCTGGGTGCGCCGAGCTTCAACGCCTGACCGACGGGCACGTGCCGACGCTTCCGGGGTACAGGGCCGCCGCTCGCGGCTCGGAGGCCGAAAACGGCAAGGGCGCAGCGCAAGCTGCGCCGCTTGCCGTTTCGGGTCTGCAAGAGTCATCGCAGCGCTGGCATCCCGGCTTCACTTGGCCATCGACGGGCAGCCGAAATCAGGATGACGCCTTCAGGATCTCCCTGGCAACCGCATAGCCGTCCGCCCAATGCGTCCGTATCGTCGTCGTCGAGAAATCGTAGTGCAGCGACGTGCTCTGTCGACTTCCGGTGTTGCGCGCGAAACGAGTGATCCGCGTGGCGGCGCCGTCGCCCATCAACTGGACGTATTCCGGCTGGTGCCGGATCCGGGCGGCTTCCGACGGCTCGAGGCGATCGAGGATGCGGTCGATCAGCTTGCGATAGGCGCCGACTTTCTCCCGGTGGCGCAGGTCGCTGCGTACTCGTTCCGAATAGACGATCTCGTCGCGCCGCAGGAGCACTTGCGTCATGTTCGACGGCAGCGGACTCGCCCCCGAGAACAGGTCGACGATGAACGCCCGCTTGCCGTCCGGGCCGCAGCGGGCGTTGACCAGATCGAGCGGCGAATTGCTGACGATGCCGCCGTCCCAGTACGCCTTGTCGCCGACGACGGTCCACGGAAAGCCCGGCGGCAGGCTGCCGCTGGCCAGGACGTGGTCTGCGGTGATCTCGTCGACGTAGCTGTCGAAGACCGCGAATGCGGCGGTCTCGACGTCGACGGCGCTGATCAGCAGGCGCACCGGACTCGTCGCGAGCGACGGGAAGTCCACGTACTTCGCCAGCAGTTCCCGCACCGGCGCCGTGTCGTAATAGCTGGTCCAGTTGGCAGGAAGCTCCGGCACCGTACCGATACCCGGCATCCATCGCGGAGTGAAGAATCGCGGCACGCCGAACATCAGGATCTGTATCGCAGCTGCGTCGCGCTCGCTGGCGAAGGGTAGCGGCGTCACCGCCACCGAAAGATCGGCCCAGAACGCTTCGAGCGCCTGTGTCGCGTGGCGTGGATGGCTGGCGATGATCGCGCCGTTGAAGGCACCGATCGATACACCCGCGACGATGTCCGGGAAGATCCGCTCCTCTTCGAGCGCCTTGACGACGCCGCATTCGAAGGCGCCGAGTGCGCCGCCTCCCTGCAGGATCAACGCGGTCTGCGGCGGGATCCGCTCGAGAGCGAAGGACGGATCGTGAAGCCGGTCCTTGATCGTCGCCACGTTCAGCCGATGACGGATCCACCCCTCGACGAGCCGCGTCTCGTCGGGCGGACGATCGATGGAGAACAGTGCGCGCGGCACGTCGTCGCGCAGATAGAAGAGCGCGAACGATCCGGCATCGAGATCGCCTCTTTCGATCCATTGCCGCCCCTCGTCGGGTGCGCCGACCACGTTGAACCCGATCTCGCCGATCTCGCCGAAGAAGTACGAGACTTCGTCGTACGGCAGCCGGCGACCCAGCATGTTCCGGGCGGCGAGGCGCCCCTGCTTGACCGCATTGTCCCAGTGCTCGATATGGCGGCGGCGGGCGAACACCGGATCGTCGAAGATGGTCACGTCGCCCGCCGCGAAGACGTCGGGTGCGCTGGTGGCGAGCAGTTCGTCGACGACGACGCGTCCTTCCTGCAGCGTGATGCCGCTGCCGTGCAGGAATGCCGATGCGGGTTCGACGCCGATGGCGGCTACCACAAGATCGCACGGCAGGCGGCGTCCGGTCGCGGTCTGCACTTCCCTTACCCGATCATGGCCGTGGAACGCGGCAACGGTGTCGTCGCGCAGCACCCGCACGCCCCGTTTCGCGGCGTAGCGTTCGAAGTAGGCCGACAGAAGCGGCGCCCTCAGGCGAGGGAGAAGCGCCGCACCGCTCTCGACGATCGTGACGGCGAGGCCGAGGTCGACGAGCGCCATCGCGACTTCCATGCCGAGGAAGTTGCCGCCGAGCACGACGGCGCGGCGCGCGCCGACGGCGGATCGTCGGATCGCCTGCGCATCGGCCAGGTAGTGCAGCGTGTGGATCCCCGCGAGTTCGGCGCCAGGCACGTCGGGACGCCTCGGAACCGCTCCGGTGGCGATCAGTAGACGGCCGTATCCGATTCGTTCGCCGGTCGCGATCGTGATGGCGTGGGCCGCGGAATCGACCGCGACGGCCCGCGCACTCAGTCGAAGCCCGATCGCCTTGTCGGCGTAGAAGGCGTGTGGATGGATGGCGATCCGCGCCTCGGCGTCGGCGTTGCGCAATACCTGCTTGGACAGCGGCGGCCGATGGTAGGGCGCAAGCGCCTCGTCGGAGACGATCAGGATCGAACCGGTCGCCTGTTCGCTTCGCAGTGTCTGCGCTGCAGTGGCGCTCGCAAGGCCGCCGCCGAGCAGCACGAAGTCCGCGTGTTCCGGCACAGGCTCTCGTCGGCGAGTACCGGCGGCGGCCGGGGAAAGCACGGCGGATCGGTTGGCGCTGAACGTCACTGCTGCATTGCTCGATTCGAATGGGGCGGCCGCGCCTCGGCCAAGGCCGGGTGCTCCCTGCGCCAACGGGAGGAATTGCCTTCGCTCGCCGACGACGAGGGGCGCGAGGAACTCCGACTGCAGCGCTTCGATGACGATCGTCGCACGGTCGAAACCGATGGCATACCATCGTCGATGGTACGTGTCGCGGCGGACGAAGAATCGGCTTCAGGAGAGATCTTGCAATACCATCTCGACGGCTTCCGGCCCGGCGACCCCGACGTGCATCCGGCCGCGCCGGGCCATCGCCGCGCGGGCGATCCATTGCCCGAGACGGTGGACGTGCTGATTGCCGGTTCGGGCCCTGCCGGGCTGTGTCTGGCCGCGCAACTGGCGCGCGTACCGCGGATCCGGACGATGCTGGTCGAGCCGAAACTCGCACCGATGCAGAAGGGCCAGGCCGACGGCATCAGCGTGAGGTCGATGGAGATGTTCCAGGCCTTCGGCTTTGCCGAAAAGGTGATGCGCGAGGCGGTCTGGATCAACGAAACCACTTTCTGGGCTCCCGCTGCGCAGGCGCCGCTGGCGCGCGTCGCCCGCGTACAGGACGTTCCCGACGGAACGTCCGAGATGCCGCACGTGTTGATCAACCAGGCGCGCGTGCACGACATGTTCCTCGACATCATGCGTCGCTCGCCGACCCGGCTCGAGCCCGACTACGGTCTGAAGGTGGCGGATCTCGCGATCGATCCCGCCGCTTCGGAATACGCGGTCGCCGTCACGCTCGCGCACACGTCTCCCGGCCGCGAAGGCCGCACGAGCCGCGTGCGCGCAAGCTACGTGATCGGCTGCGATGGCGCCCGCTCGAACGTGCGCACCGCCATCGGCGGCAAGCTGCACGGCGACGCGGCCCATCAGGCCTGGGGCGTGATGGACCTGCTCGCCGTCACCGATTTTCCCGACTGGCGCAAGAAGTCCTTCGTGCGCTCGCAGGACGAGGGCACCCTGATGGTGCTGCCGCGCGAGGGTGGGCACCTGGTGCGCCTGTACGTCGAGCTCGATCGGCTCGGCGATGACGAGCGGGTCGCCGATCGCGGCATGGGCGAGCAGGACATCATCGCCAAGGCGCGGCGCATCTTCCGGCCGTTCACGCTGGACGTGAAGGAGGTGGTGTGGTGGTCGATCTACGAGATCGGCCACCGCCTCACCGACAAGTTCGACGACGTGCCCGACAGCGAGGTCGCCACCCGATCGCCGCGCGTGATGCTCGCCGGCGACGCATGCCACACCCACAGTCCGAAAGCCGGGCAGGGCATGAACGTATCGATGGGCGACACGTTCAACCTCGGCTGGAAGCTGATCTCGGTGCTCACCGGACGCGCCGATGCGTCGCTGCTGCACAGCTACTCCGGCGAGCGCCGGGCTGCCGCCAGGGGCCTGGTGGAGTTCGATCACCGTTGGGCACGCGTGGTGGGCGAACGCGCCGAGGACGACGTCACCGGCAGCCTGCCGCGCGTGGCGCGCGAATTCGTCGCCAACCTGCCGTTCACCTGCGGGCTGAGCATCCAGTACGAGCGCAGCGCGCTGACGGGCGCCACCACGTACCAGGCGCTGGCTGCAGGCTTCGACATCGGCAAGCGGTTCCATTCCGCACCGGTCGTCCGACTGGCCGACGCCAGGCCGATGCATCTGGGCCATTGCATCGAGGCCGATGCGCGCTGGCGACTGTTTCTCTTCGCTCCCGCCGACGACGCAGGCGCGCCCGGTGGCGTCGTCGCATCGCTGTGCGACTGGCTCGAGCACGATCCGGCCTCGCCGATTCGTCGCCACACCGCGCCGGGCGAAGACGTCGATGCCGCGATCGACACCCGCGCCGTGTTCCAGCAAGGCTCGCACGAGCTCGACTACGCCGCGATGCCGACGCTGCTGCGCCCGCATGTGGGGCGCCACGGACTGTGCGACTACGAGAAAGTGTTCTGCGTCGACGTCGGGCGCGGCGAGGACATCTTCGCGCTGCGCGGCATCGATCGTGCCGCCGGCTGCATCGTCGTCGTGCGGCCGGACCAGTACGTCGGGCACGTTCTGCCGCTGTCGGCGCGCGAGGAGCTGGCGGCGTATTTCGCGGGCGTGCTGCGCGTGCGCGAGTGAGGCTGGGAGCGGAAGGTCGGAACCGCCCGAGCAGCGCAATCGCGCGCAACGCCCGGGAGATCCGGTTCAGCGGCAGCCCGGGCAGCCAGCGCAATCGACAGAACGAGCGCGATGTCGATCGTCATCCGCTAACCAAGCCGCTCGATGAGGGCCAGCGCGGCCGCGGGGTTGTGCGCCTTGTGCCCGCCGATCACGTACAGGTAGACGTCGCGCGGAGTATCGCCGCGCGGCTGTGCAGGCGAGGCGGTCGCTGGTTCGACGATGTCCAAACCAGGCGCCGTCGCGCCGCACGCCCAGGCTTCGATGCGCGCCGCCCATTCATCGAGTGCGGCGTCCGAGTAGCCCTGCGCTTCGTTCTCCTGGGTGCCCATGATTCGTACGTAGACGAAAGGCGCAGTCGGGTCGGCGATCTGCGGATGCTCGCTGTCGCCGGCGATGACGATCGCCACGCCGTGCGCTCGCGCCAGGGCGACAAATTCGCGGGCGCGGAAGCTGTCGTGGCGAACCTCGACTGCGTGGAGCAGGGGTCGTTCGCCGATCGACCTCGGCAACAGTTGCAGGAACGCCTCGAATTCCGACGCATCGAACTTGCGGCTCGTCGGGAATTGCCAGTTGACCGGTCCGAGCTTGTCGCCGAGTTCCAGCACGCCGCTGTCGAAGAACCGATCGATCGACTCGCTCGCGTCGGCGAGTCGCGTGCGGTGTGTCGCGTAGCGTGGACCCTTCAGCGCGAAGACGAAGTCGTCCGGCGTCTCGTCACGCCATCTTGCGAAGCTCGACGGGGTCTGCGTACGGTAGAAAGTGCCGTTGATCTCGATCGAGCTCAAGCGACGGCTCGCGTACTCCAGTTCGCGCTTGGCCGGATGCCCTGCAGGATAGAAGGTGCCGCGCCACGGCGGATAGATCCAGCCTCCTGCGCCGATCCGGATGGTGCCGCCGCGTCGGCGTCCTGCATGCAGCCTACCGGGGGCGGCCTGGGCGGGCCGGCTGGGGATCGACATCGGTTGGCCGCCCGACAGAGGTGTTGAAGGATGCGCGTTCAGCGTAACGCGTTTTCGCGCTCCAGCAGCGCCCGCTTGCGCTCGACGCCCCAGCGATAGCCGGAGAGTTCGCCGTCGTGTCGCACGACGCGATGGCAAGGAATCGCGACCGCGATCCGGTTGGCCGCGCACGCCTGGCCCACGGCGCGAACGGCGCGCGGCGCGCCGATGCGTTCGGCGATCTGCGCGTAGCTCAGCGTTTCACCCGGCGGGATCGCGCGCAGCGCCTGCCAGACTCGCTGCTGGAAGGCCGTGCCGCGTACGTCGAGCGGCAGTTCGAGACCGAGTCGCGGGGCTTCGATGAAGCCGATCACCTGTGCCACCGTGCGCTCGAAGTCGGCATCGCCGCCGACGAGATTCGCATGCGGAAACCGGTCCTGCAAGTCGCGCACGAGCGCGTCCGGGTCGTCGCCGAGCAGGATCGCGCACACGCCGCGCTCGCTCTGCGCCACGGCGATCGCACCGAGCGAGCACTGCCCGACCGCGAAGCGGATTTCCGTTCCGCGGCCTCCGTCGCGCCAGGTGCTGGGCCGCATGCCGAGCACGGCGTCGGAGGCTTCGTAGAAGCGGCTGCTCGAACCGAAGCCGGCTCGGTAGGCCGCCTCGGTGATGGTGCCGGCGTCGTCGAGCGCGCAGCGCAGTCGTTGCGACCTATGCGCGGTCGCATACGCCTTCGGCGTCAATCCCACCGTGGCCTTGAAGACGCGATGGAAGTGATGGGCGCTCATTCCCGCCTGCGCGGCGAGCCCGCGCAGGTCGGGAACGACGTCGTCCGCCTCGAGGCGTCGGCATGCACGCTCGACGCTTTCGACGTACCGCGCAGCAGGTCCGGGGCGTGGCCGACGATCGCCGCCGACTCGGGGCTGCGCCGCAAGGCGGGTACCGGGCGTTCCGGGAGGCAGATCGGGCAGGGCAGCGTCCATCGTCGGCTCCGTCATTCGTCGTTCGATGCAACGATAGGACCGATTCGGTACCGGCGCACTCCGTTTCTTGCGCTCGATGAACCGCCTCGCATGCTGTTTGTTCCCGCTGCGCGGGGTAGATTCAACTCCAGCAGATTCCTAGCGCGATTTGTCGATCAGTTCCAGCACCGCTTCGGGCGGCCGGCACAGCCGCGTGCCTTTGGGCGTGACCACGACCGGGCGTTCGATCAGGATCGGATTCGCCGCCATCAGGTCGAGCAGTTGATCGTCGCTCCACTTCGGATCGTCGAGTTGCAGCTCCTCGTATGGCGGCGCCTTGCGGCGGAGCATGCTGCGGACCGGCGCGTGCATCGCGGCGGCCAGGCGGGCGAGCGTGTCACGATCCGGCGGCGTCTTCAGGTATTCGATGATCTGCGGTTCGATTCCGTTCTCGCGGAGCATCCCCAGCACCTTGCGCGATGTGCTGCACGATGGGTTGTGATAGATCGTCGCATTCATATCGATTCCTGAATCGGTCGGTCGAGAGGCATCGAAGCATACGGCAACGGGGTCGCCCGCTGCCCGGTGCTAGCATCGCCGCGAAATGCCGCCCACCACCTTCTGCGTCTTCGATTCTGCCATCGGACGTTGCGCGATCGCCTGGAACGCGAAGGGAATCGTGCGCCTGCAACTGCCGGAAGCGAGCGATGCGCTCACCTGTGCGCGGCTCCTACGTCAACTTCCCGACGCAACGCAGGGCGATGCGCCGACATCGATGCACAGCGCGATCGAGCGAATTGCAGCGCTGCTCGGCGGCGAGCACGACGACCTCGCCGATCTCGCGCTCGATCTGGAAGGCGTGCCGCCGTTTCATCGGCGCGTCTACGAATTCGTGCGTTCGATCGGGCCGGGCCACACCATCACCTACGGCGAAGTTGCTGCGCGACTGGGCGAGCCGGGCGCAGCCCGCGCAGTCGGACAGGCACTGGGCGAGAACCCCTTCGCTCCGGTCGTTCCGTGCCACCGCGTGCTCGCAGCCGGCGGGCGTTCGGGCGGCTTTTCCGCAGCAGGCGGCGTGACGACGAAGTTGCGCATGCTCGAGAACGAAAGGGCGCGCATCGGCAGCGTTCCTGGGCTGTTCGACGAGCCGCATTCGCAGGACGCGTCGCGCACGCGCGCGGCGCTGCCGAACGGATCGACCGGCGCGGACGACGAAAAAGCGTTCGGCCCGATCGACGAATCGATGATGCGACTGGCGCTCGAGCAGGCGCGCTGTGCGCAGCAGGCGGGCGAAGTACCGGTCGGTGCCGTCGTCGTGCGCGACGGCGAAGTACTCGGGGTCGGCTTCAACCGGCCGATCGACGCGCACGATCCGAGCGCGCATGCGGAGATCGCGGCAATACGCGCGGCATCGGCCCGGCTCGGCAACTACCGGCTCGTCGGTTGCGATCTCTACGTCACGCTCGAGCCGTGCGCGATGTGCGCCGGCGCGATTCAGCACGCTCGCATCGCTCGCGTCGTGTACGGCGCGCGCGACCCGAAAACGGGTGCCTGCGGCAGCGTCGTGAACCTGTTCGCCGAACCGCGGCTGAATCATCACACGCGCGTGCAGGGCGGGGTGATGAGCGAAGCATGCGGCGCTTTGCTGTCGTCCTTCTTCGCCGAGCGTCGTCGCCGCTGAAGCGCGCCTCGGAGCGGGTTTCCCCCTTGCTGCCCGATGGATTCGTGGGCGTCCCGCAAGGAAGCGCCCGGCTTCATCCGAGGAGGAACGATCCATGGCACGAAATCCCTACGGCAACGGGCACCGGGGCCCCGATTCGCCCCCGCGCGACAGATCGCGTTCGTCGGCCTGGCCTGGCGAATACAGCGGCGATCTCGACGACGGCCGCTTCCAGACGCATCCGATGCAACGGGCGGGCAGCGGCTTCACGCAATCGGCTCCGCAACCACGCGGAGCGCGTTACGGCTCGCAGCAGTCGCGCTACGGTGCGCGCTCCGGACGCTCGTCTTTCGAATCGAGCGGACAGCGCTACAGCGGCGAATTGCATGACGACGCCTGGCAGCGCGACGATGAAACGCGCTACGGCGAAGGCCGCCGCTATGCGATGGAGTATCCGGCGGCCCGCGGCTACGGCTACGGTTCGACCGGCATGCGGACCGGCGTGCAGGGCATGCGCAATCGCGGTCCGCGCAACTGGCAGCGTTCCGACGAACGGATCCGCGAGGACGTCTGCGAGCGGCTGGCCTCGCTCGACGACGTCGACGTTTCGGACGTCAGCGTTTCGGTGGAGCAGGGCACGGTGCGGCTGACGGGCAGCGTGGCCCAGCGCGGCGACAAGCATCGGATCGAGGACGTGGCAGACGACAGCGTCGGCGTGCGCGACGTCGACAACCAGATTCGCGTGCGTCGCGACGACGCGCGCAGTTCCGGCGGCTTCTGGGGCCAGTTGTTCGGCTTCGAGTCGGGCGCGAAGGCGCGCGACGTGATGACCCGCGAGGTGATCACGGTGTCGCCGAGCGACACCGTGCGACGCGCGGCGCAGATCATGAAGGATGCCGACATCGGATCGGTTCCGGTGTGCGACGGCCAGCGACTACAAGGCATGATCACCGATCGCGACATCGCGGTGCGGGTCGTCGCGGCCGCCCTGCCGGTGGACACGACGCAGGCCACGCAGGCGATGACCTCCGAAGTGTTCTGGTGCTACGAGGACGACGACATCGCAGACGTCCTCGACAAGATGGGCGACCAGCAGGTGCGCCGGATCCCCGTCGTCGATCGTGACCACAAGCTGACCGGGATCATTTCGCTCGGCGACATGGCGGTTCAGCGCTCGGGCGATCAGGTCCAGGACGCGCTCGAGGAGATCTCCACGCCATCGCCGAAGGGCTCGACGGACATGGGCACGTCGGCCGGCGCGACCGGCTCGACGAGGCCGAGCGGATCGCAGGAGCGACACTGATAAAAAAGCCCGGCCTCGAGGCCGGGCTTTTTCGATCGGGCGGCGCGCGACGCGCTACTGGATCTTCGCTTTCGCGCGCAGGTCCTGCTGCAGTTGCTGCACGCGCTTGCGCTCGAGTTCCTGCTGGATCTGCGGGCGCACCTGCTCCAGCGGCGGCGCCTTCGCTTCGCGCACGTCGTCCAGACGGATCACGTGCCAGCCGAACTGCGATTTCACCGGCGTCTCGGTGTACTTGCCTTTTTCGAGCTTGACCATCGCGTCGGAGAACTCCTTCACGAAGGTGCCGGGCGTATTCCAGTCGAGATCGCCGCCGGATTGCGCCGAACCCGGATCCTTCGACTTCTTCGCCAGTTCCTCGAATTTCGCACCCTTCTTCAGTTGCGCGATGATCGCCTTGGCCTCGTCCTCGGTCTCCACCAGGATGTGGCTCGGCCGGTATTCCTTTTCTCCGCCGCCTTGCGCGGTGACCCGGTCGTACTCGGCCTGGACTTCGGCGTCGGTGATCGGATGCGCCTTCAGGTGATCGCGGATCATCGCGCGGATGAGAATTTCCTGACGCGCGTTCTCCAGCTGCCGCTGTACCTCGGTGTTGCGTGCCAACCCCTTCTTCTCGGCTTCCTGGACGAACAGTTCGCGCGCGATCAGTTCGTCGCGCACCGCCGCGCGCAGCTCGGGGGTGTCGGGCCGTCCCTGTGCCGCGAGCACCTGGACGAACTCGTCGACCCGCTCCTTGGGGATCGGCTTGTTGTTGACGACCGCCGCGTTCTGCGCGAAGGCGAACGAAGCGATCGGAAGCAGCACGAGCGCTGCAGTCCGCGCAAGACGCAGCGAACGGTTCCGGTGCGACATAAGGAATCCTCGTACAAGCATGAAGGATGCGCGGGATGCGCAGATCGGCGGGACGGCCGCGCGGAAGGGCGGCTCAGGCTTCGGCGGAAGAACCGGCAGGTCTCTCGGTGGGCGTGAGGGCTTCGATCGCCAGCGCGTGAATACGCTGCGGCATCCAGTCGTGCACGGCATCATACACGAGGCGATGTCGCAGCACGGTGCGCAATCCGGCGAAGCGGCTGCTGACGATGCGGACGTGGAAGTGCCCCGCACCGCCCACCGCTCCGGGGTGCCCCGCGTGATGGGCGCTGTCGTCGCGCAATGCGATATGCGCTTCGGGGAAGGCGCCTGCCAGCCGCTGGCGGATCTCGTCGAGCGTCGGCCGCGTCACGGGCTTTCCTCCTGTACGTGGCGCCCCACGTACAGCGCCTGCCCGAGTACGAATGCCAGTGTCAGCCCGGTGGTCCCGAACAGCTTGAAGTTGACCCAGGTGTCGGTGGGAAAGCGGTAGGCGACGTACAGGTTGAGCGCCGCCATCAGGACGAAGAACGCCGTCCACAGCACGTTCAGCCGCGACCAGATGGGCTGCGGCAGCTCGATCTGCTTGCCCATCGCCGAGCGGATCAGATTGCGGCCGAACAGCAGCTGCGCGCCCCCGAGAACGAGCGCGAACAGGCCGTACAGCACGGTGGGCTTCCACTTGATGAAGGTCTCGTCCTGCAGCAGCAGCGTCATGCCGCCGAACAGGACGATGATCGCCAGGCTCGCCCACTGCATGCCCTCGACGGGCTTGCGCCGGGCGAGAAGCCAGCCGATCTGTACGATGCTCGCGACGATCGCCACGCCGGTGGCGACGTAGATGTTCGCCGCCTTGTAGGCGACGAAGAACAGGACGACCGGGAACAGGTCGAAGAGCAGCTTCATGTCGTCAGTATATGATCTCGGATTCGCTGGAGATCCCGATGGCCGAACGTACCCGAAATCGACGCAACACGCTCGAGCGGCGTTGCCTCCCCAAGTCGCTCAAGCGCCTCTTCAACGGCTCGAAGCGGCCGATCTTTCGCATGCTCGAGAAGGTCAAGCGCGGCTGATCGCGCGACGGTTCCCGACATTGCGCGCCGGCGCCGGGCAGTTCACTTCGCCCCGCCGGCCGGCAAGTCGTCCGAGCCTTGCTGCGTCTTCGGCTCGAAGCGCAACGACGCCGAGTTGATGCAATAGCGCAGCCCGGTGGGCGGCGGGCCGTCGTCGAAGACGTGGCCCAGATGCGCGTCGCAGGCGGCGCACAGCACCTCGACGCGGCGCATTCCGTGGCTTGTGTCGACGCGTTGTTCGAGGTTCGCCTCTTCGATCGGGGCCCACCAGCTGGGCCAACCACTGCCCGATTCGTACTTGCGCTCCGACGCGAACAGCGGCGTGCCGCAGCACACGCAGACGTAGCGTCCCGCTTCGTGATGGTCGTAGTAGCGCCCGCTGAACGCGCGCTCGGTGGATCCGCGGCGCGCGATCGCATATTCCTCGGACGAGAGTTCGGCTCGCCACTGCGCGTCGGTCTTCACGACGCGTTCGGGTGCTTCCCGGTTCGGGTTCGTTCTGGTCATCGGACTCTCCTGCATCAGTTGCCGCCTCATCGATCGATTCTAGGTCCGCGAGGCCGAAGGCCTCGGGACAAGCTTCGTTTGCCCCGCTTCGCGTCGCATCCGGCGCTGCATGAGTACGCCGACCCACAGGTATCGCAACATGAAAGCGCGTCTTCGGCCCCAGGGCGGCGTTGCAAATCCTCGCCATAGCTATTGCTATGGCTGCGGTTTGCGCCTTGCCCTGAGGCCGAATCCATCGCTTACATATTGTTGCGATACCTGTGGGTCGGCGTACTAGAATCG
>JAJPES010000020.1 GCA_021166725.1 Burkholderiaceae bacterium
CGGGCCGCCCGCCCGCCTCCGGGGTGGGGGGGTTGGGTGGGCGGGGGGGGGTGGGGGGCGGGGGGCGGGGGCCCGGGCAAAACCGGACGTAGGTCACCGCCCGATCCGTTGGGTTCCCCTTCCCCCTTCTCCCTTCCCCCTTCCCCTCCTCGTTCACATGAACCTGTCCAGCAGCTTCCGGCTCGCCGGGTCGAGCGCCTCGACGTCGCGCACCAGGTAGTGCACGCCGTTCTCGTCGGCGATCAAGAGCACCTTGCGCGACAGGCGGCGAATCGACTCCTCGCCGCGCAGCACGAAACGGGTTTCGCCGCGATCGGTGGCGACGTGCCATGTCGATGGCGTGAAGAAACTGGATACGGCGCGAATCTCGCGAATCTGCGGAACGAATTCGCGCGCTGCCAGCTCTTCCTCGATCAATACGCGCGGCGTGTCGTCGAGCGAGGAAAGGCGCTCGATCCAGACACGCTCGCGGCCGTCGGCGCCGAGCAACGAGACGCCTTCGCCGGGCGCCGAGATCGGGAAGGCGCGCACCGGAACGACGCCGGGATGCGTGGTGCCGTCGGCATCACGCAGCACCAGTCGGCCGAACGCGTCGCGCGACAGCGAGAGCGAAGCCGCTTCCGCGCTCATGACGAGACCTCGGCGGCGAGCGCGTCGACCTGGTTGTCGGCGTTGCCCGACGGCTCGATCTCGGCGCGGCGCTGTTGCGCGCGATACAGATCGAAATAGGCGCCCTGTCGCTTCATCAGCTCTTCGTGCGTGCCGGTCTCGACGACGCGGCCGCGGTCGAGCACGACGAGCCGATCGGCCTTGCGCAGCGTGCTCAGGCGGTGCGCGATCGCGATCGTGGTGCGACCCTGGACGAGGTTGTCCAGCGCCTTCTGGATCTCCTGCTCGGTTGCGGTGTCCACGGACGAAGTCGCCTCGTCGAGGATCAGCACGCGGGGATCGATGAGCAGCGCGCGTGCGATCGAGATTCGCTGGCGCTCGCCGCCCGACAGCGCCTGGCCGCGTTCGCCCACCAGCGAATCGTAACCGTGGGGCAGGCGCAGGATGAACTCGTGCGCGTGCGCCGCGCGCGCGGCGGCGACGATCTCCGCGCGCGAAGCCTCGGGCTTGCCATAGGCAATGTTCTCGGCGATCGTGCCGAAGAACAGGAAAGGCTCCTGCAACACGAGGCCGATGTGTCGCCGGTAATCGGCGATGCGCAACGAGCGGATGTCGACTCCGTCGACGCGGATCTCACCGTCGGTGGGGTCGTAGAAGCGGCAGATCAGGTTCACCAGCGTGCTCTTGCCCGAACCGCTGTGGCCGACCAGTCCGATCATCTCGCCCGGCGCCACGTCCAGCGTCAGTCCACGCAGCACGGCCCGGTTTCCGTAACGGAAGTCGACGTCGCGCACCTCGATGTGCCCTTTCACCTGCCGCAGTTGCACCGGGTTCGCGGCCTCGGGCACGCTGGAGACGTGATCGAGGATCTCGAAGATCCGTTTCGCGCCGGCTGCGGCCTTCTGCGTGTGCGAGACGATCCGGCTCATCGAATCGAGCCGCGTATAGAACCGGCCGATGTAGGCGAGGAACGCGGTGAGCACGCCGACCGTGATGCGCCCGCGGGATACCTGCCAGATGCCGAAGGCCCAGACGACGAGCAGTCCCACTTCGGTAGCGAGCGTGACCGACGGCGAGAACAGCGACCACGTTCGGTTCAGGCGGTCGTTGGCGAGCCGGTTGTGCTCGTTGGCGAGTCGGAAACGCTCGGCCTCGCGTCGCTCCTGAGCGAAGGCCTTGACCACGCGGATGCCGGGAATCGTGTCGGCGAGCACGCTGGTGACCTCGGCCCAGATGCGGTCGAGCTTCTCGAAGCCATGGCGCAGGCGCTCGCGCACCTGGTGGATCAGCCAGACGATGATCGGCAGCGGCATCAGCGTGACCAGCGCGAGCCACGGGTCGATCGACACGAGGATCGCAGCGGTCATCGCGATCATCAGCACGTCGGTGGCGAAGTCGAGCAGATGCAGCGACAGGAACACGTTGATGCGATCGGTCTCGCTGCCGATGCGCGCCATCAGGTCGCCGGTGCGCTTGCCTCCGAAGTACTGCAGCGACAGTCGCAGCAGATGCTCGTAGGCGGCCGTGCGCAGGTCCGCCCCGATGCGCTCGCTCACCAGCGCGAGCAGGTAGGTGCGCGCCCAGCCGAGCGACCAGGCGACGAGCGCGGCCGCGAACAGGCCGCCCAGGTAGAGCGCAACGAGCCGCGGATCGATCGGCACGCCGTTCTGGAACGGGATCAGCACCTCGTCCATCAACGGCATCGTCAGGTACGGAGGCACCAGCGTCGCGCCCGTGGAAGCGAGCGTGAGCAGGAAACCGGCGAGCAGGCGCCGCTTGTACGGACGCGCAAAGCGCCAGATCCGGAACAGCGTCCAGGTCGACGTGCGCTCCTCGGGCGCAGCGGAAAGCGAGCGGGCGTCGGGTGCGGCGGCGTCGGAATCGCCTTCGGGCGCTAGCGGGTGCGGGGCGTGGACTTCGCTCGCGACCGTCCCGCCGAATGCGTCGCCTGCCTCGGCCGACCGCTCGAAGCGCTCGGCAAAGCGCTGCACGGCGGCCATCCGCGCAAGCGTGAAGCGCCAGGACGCGACCAGCCCGCGGTCGGTGCACAGCTGCAGCGTGCCAACGCCGCCGTGGTCGGCGAGTTCGAGGCGGGAGTCCGCCCCCAGCGGTATCGACACCGGCTCGTTACCGCCGGCGGCCAGAAACCACACTTGGGAAGGAGTCATCACCAGCAGTCCGCGGCGGAACTGCAGCCGCGCATCGAGATCGAGCTCGACCCAGCCGAGCATCGCGAGCGGTGCCGCCTCGGGTGCCTGCAGTCCGATCTCGCGCCGCCATTCCGCGGGAAGCGGGTCTGCGGCGGGCACCGAGTTGGCGAACGGAATGGTGGCCATCGAAACGCAGTAGCTTACTGCATTCGATCCAGGACTACGGGTCGTCCCGTATGGCGCGCGGGCCCGGTACGTGCTTGGACGTCAACCGGAATTACGCTGCCGCGTTGTAGGCCCTACCCTTTCCGTGGAATCGTTCATGCTCGCTCGCCCGCAGGGCCTTGCCGCCCCCCGCCTCGACATCGAGATCCTCGAGGTGCATTACATCCGGGGGCCCGGCCGCTGGACCTACCCGCCCGTCCTCGAGGCGGTCGTGGACATCGGGGGCCTCGAAGACTACCCCTCCAACCGCATTCCCGGACTGCCGCAACGCCTCGAGCAATGGCTGCCGGGGCTCGTCGAGCATCGCTGCAGCTACGGCGAGCGCGGCGGGTTCCTGCGACGCCTGCACGAAGGAACCTGGCCGGCCCACATCCTCGAGCACGTCTGCGTCGAACTCCAGGCGCTGGCTGGCGCACCGAACGCGGGCTTCGGCCGCGCACGCGAAACCTCCACGCCCGGCGTCTATCGGGTAGTGGTCTGCGCCTTCCAGGAAGAAACGGCGCGGGCGGCGCTGGCCGCGGCACGCGACCTGGTCATGGCCGCGATCGAGGATCGCCCCTTCGATCTCGCCGGCACGGTGGCCGAACTGCGCGCGCTGAACGACGAGTACTACCTCGGGCCGAGCACCGAATCGATCGTGCTCGCCGCCAGCGACCGCGCGATCCCCTTCATCCGGCTCAACGACGGCAACCTGGTGCAGCTCGGCTACGGCTCGGCGCAGCACCGCATCTGGACGGCCGAAACCGACCGTACCAGCGCCATCGCCGAAGGCATCTCGCGCGACAAGGACCTCACCAAGGAACTGCTGCATTCGTGCGGCGTGCCGGTCCCCGAAGGCCGGCCGGTGGCCGACGCCGAAGACGCATGGGCAGCCGCGCTCGAGGTGGGGCTGCCGGTGGTCGTCAAGCCGTCGGACGGCAACCACGGCCGCGGCGTCTTCACCAACCTGGTCAGCCGCGAGGAAGTCCTCGCCGCGTGGCAGGTCGCACGCGAGGAAGGCAGCGGCGTCATTGTCGAGCGCTTCGTCCATGGCAACGAGCACCGGCTGCTCGTGGTGGGCGGAAAGGTCGTCGCGGCCACGCGCGGCGAGCCGGCGCACGTCGTGGGCGACGGCCGCTCCACGGTCAGCGAGCTGATCGACCTGCAACTGAACAGCCACCCGCTGCGCGGCAGCACCGAAGACTGCCCGTTGAACTTCGTGCGAATCGACTCCTCGGCACGCATCGAACTCGCCCGCCAGGGCTTCGACGCCGACTCCGTTCCGCCGGCCGGCACGAACCTGCTGATCCAGCGCAATGGAAACGTCTCGATCGACGTCACCGACGAGATGCATCCCGAAGTCGCCGCGATGGCAGCGTTGGCCGCCGACGTCGTCGGCCTGGACATCGCCGGCATCGACCTCGTCGCCGAGGACATCTCGCGCCCGCTCGACGAACAACGCGGCGCGATCGTCGAGGTCAACGCCGGGCCGGGCCTGCTGATGCACCTGAAGCCCGCGGTCGGGCGACGCCGTCCGGTCGGCGAAGCGATCGTCGATCATCTCTTCCCCGATGGCGTGAACGGGCGCATCCCGATCATCGGCATCGCCGGCACCCGCAGCGGCGCACGCATCGCGGCGCTGATCGCCTCGCTGCTGCGCGGCGCAGGCAGGCGCGTCGGGCTGGCGAACGCCGACGGCCTGTTCGTCGAAGGGCGCCGCATCTTCGAAGGCGACGCGTCGCACTGGGCCGAAGGGCGCAGGCTGCTGCGCAACCGCTTCGTCGAGTGCGCGGTGGTCGAAAACGATGCTCGCGCAATCGTCTCCGAGGGTCTCGCCTACGACCGCTGCAGCGTCGGCGTCGTCACTTCGCTCGAGCGCAACGCGCGGATCGAGGAATTCGACGTGCTCACCGCCGACCAGATGTACGCGGTGCTGCGCACGCAGGTCGACGTCGTGCTCGCCGGCGGCGCCGCGGTGCTCGATGCCTGCGACCCGATGATCGCGGAGATGGCGTCGCTGTGCGAAGGCGAAACCATCTTCTACGCCTGCACCCCGCGCGGCGATGCCTGCGTCGACGCGCATCTGCGCGACGGGCATCGAGCGGTGCGCCTCGAGCACGGACAGATCGCGTTGCGCACCGGCACCGCCGTCGAGTACGTAGGCGACGAAGACGTCTTCGGCAACGACTCGCTCGAAGACCTGCTGCCGGCGATCGCTGCTGCCTGGGCAGCAGGCGCCTCGGCGCAGCACATCGCCGAACGACTGGAAGCGCTGGCCCGCCCGATTCCGGTGGTCGTCCACGCCACGGCCTGAAATCGCGCGCCGGCGCGGCGGCAATACCGATCGCCGCCGCCACGCCCCTGGAAACTTCATGCACGTCGAACGCATCCGCGCGCTGCGCGGCCCCAACCGATGGACCCGCAGCCGCGCGATCGAGGCGATCGTTCGCTGCGACGCGGCCGAGCGCGAACTGGCGGCGATTCCGCGCTTCGCCGAGCGGCTGCGCGAACGTTGCCCCGATCTCGTGCGGCTGCCCAACGGCGCGAGCACGCCGCGCTCGATGGCGCATGCGCTCGGCGCCGCCGCGTTCGCGCTGCAATCGCGCGCCGGCTGCCCGATCTCCTTCGCGCGCACGATCCAGACGTCCGAAACCGGCGTCTACCAGGTCGTCGTCGAATACAGCGAGGAAGCGGTCGGACGACTCGCCTTCGAACTCGCCGAAGCGCTGGTCGTTGCGGTGCAGGCCGACTCGCCGTTCGACACCGCCGCCGCCGTCGCCCGGCTGCGCGCAATCGACGAGGACGAGCGGCTGGGGCCGAGCACCGGCGAGATCGTGCAGGCCGCGCGCACGCGCGGCATTCCGTACCGACGCCTGACCACCGGCAGCCTGGTGCAACTCGGTTGGGGCAGCCGGCAGCGGCGCATCCAGGCCGCCGAGATGGACGCGACGAGCGCGGTTGCCGAACAGATCGCCCAGGACAAGGAACTGACCAAGCAGTTGCTGTCCGACTCCGGCATTCCGGTCCCCGACGGCGTGCCGGTCGAGACGATCGACGAAGCGTGGGCGGCGATGCAGCGGCTGGGCAGCGCAGTCGTGGTCAAGCCACGCGACGGCAACCAGGGCAAGGGCGTGACGGTGAACGTTCGCACGCGTGAACAGCTCGAAGCTGCGTGGGCCGGCGCGCTCGAGTTCGAAAGCGACCTGCTCGTCGAGCGCTACATCCCGGGCAGCGACTTCCGGCTGCTCGTCGTCGGCGGACAACTGGTTGCCGCCGCGCGCCGCGACCCGCCGGCCGTGATCGGCAACGGCGTGCACACGATCCGCGAACTGGTCGACGAGATCAACCGCGATCCGCGCCGCAGCGAAGGGCACGCGACCGCCCTTACCCGGGTCACGCTCGATACCGTCGCCTGCACGCGACTGGCCGGACTGGGCCTGTCCCCCGAATCGGTGCCGGCGCCTGGCGTGCGCGTCGTGCTGCGGCACAACGCGAACCTGAGCACCGGCGGCAGCGCAACCGACGTCACCGACGACGTGCACCCGGAGGTCGCCGCGCGGGCGATCGAGGCGGCGCGAACGGTCGGGCTGGACATCTGCGGCGTGGACATCGTCTGCGAGAACATCTCGCGCCCGCTCGAGGAGCAGGGCGGCGGCATCGTCGAGGTGAACGCCGCGCCTGGACTGCGCATGCACATCGCGCCGTCGTACGGCAAGGGCCGCGCGATCGGCGAAGCGGTTATGGCGGCGATGTTCGAAGCCGACGACGACGCGCGCATTCCGGTCGTCGCCGTCACCGGAACGAACGGCAAGACGACGACCGTGCGGCTGATCGCGCAGCTTCTCGCCGAGACCGGCGCCCGCGTCGGCATGACGACCACCGACGGCGTCTACGTGAATGGCCGGCGAACCGACGACGGCGACTGCAGCGGCCCGAAGAGCGCGCGCAACGTTCTTCTGCATCCGCACATCGACGCCGCCGTGTTCGAGACGGCGCGCGGCGGATTGCTGCGCGAAGGCCTAGGCTTCGACCGCTGTCGCGTCGCGGTGGTGACGAACATCGGCGAAGGCGACCATCTCGGCATGAACCACGTGGACGACGTCGCCACGCTTGCCGAAGTCAAGAGCGTCGTCGTGCAGAACGTGTCGATCGACGGCTTCGCCGTGCTCAACGCCGACGACGAGCGGGTGGCGGCGATGGCGCAATCGTGCCCGGGAGCGGTCATCTTCTTCGCGCGCGAGGCCACGAACCCCGTGCTCGCCGCTCATCGCGCGCACGGCGAACGCGTCGTTTACCGCGACGGCGACGAGATTGCCTGCGTACACCGCGGGGTCGAGCATCGCATCGCACTCGAGGACGCGGCACTCACGCGCCACGGAACGATCGGCTTCCAGGTGGAGAATGCGATGGCGGCGATCGGCGCCGCCTGGGCGCTGGGCCTCGAATGGAGCGCGGTGCGCACGGCGCTTCGCCGCTTCGTACCCGACGCGCGAACGGCGCCCGGGCGCTTCAATGTCTTCGAACACGCGGGGGCCACGGTGATCGCCGACTACGGGCACAACGTAGACGCGATCGCCGCGCTGGTCCAGGCCGTCGAGTCGATACCGGCCACGCGACGCTCGATCGTCATCAGCGGCGCCGGCGATCGGCGCGACGAAGACCTGCGCGCGCAGACGCGGCTGCTGGGCGAGGCCTTCGACGAAGTGATCCTCTACGAAGACCAGTGCCAGCGCGGCCGTGCCGACGGGGAAGTCGTCGCGCTGCTGCGCGAAGGGCTGCAGGCAGCGAGTCGAACGTCCGCCGTGCGCGCCGTCCACGGCGAATTCCCCGCGATCGACGCGGCGCTCGACGCGCTGGCCCCGGGCGAGTTATGCGTGATCCTCGTCGACCAGGTCGAGGCGGCGCTCGCGCACATCGAGAGACGGATCACGCCGGCCGCGCAGGCCGCACCGGCGCCGGCCGCCTGAGGACGAGAACGGGCGCCGCCGCGCCGATCACGCGCGCGGCGTCGCCCTTTCGACGATCGCTGCGCAATCGACGCCGCGCGGCAGCGTGCCGTAGTTGTGATGGCCCGAGGCACCCAGCCTCGACGCGCAGAACGCATCGGCGATCATGGGCGGCGCATGCTGCACGAGCAGCGCCGCCTGCATCGACAGCGCCATCCGGTCCACGACGTCGCGCGCCCGATACTCGAGATCGGCGCGGTCGGCGAACTCGCGGCGCAGCGCGCCTACGTAGCTATCGAGCGTCTCGTTCGCGCCCCTCGCCTTCGCCACCTCCGCGAAGAACGCCTCGACCGTGGTCGGCGTCTTCTGCATCGCGCGCAGCACATCGAGGCACTGCACGTTGCCGCTTCCCTCCCAGATCGCGTTGACCGGCGACTCGCGGAACAGGCGGGGGAACGGTCCATCCTCCATCACGCCACTGCCGCCGATGCATTCCATGGCCTCGTAGGTGAGTTGCGGCGTGCGCTTGCAGATCCAGTACTTGCCGACCGCGGTGACCAGCCGCACGAGCAGGTCCTCGTGCTCGTCGGCATCGCGCGAGTCCAGCGCACGCGCGATACGCATCGTCAACGCGACCGAACCCTCGTTCTCGAGCACGAGGTCGGCCAGCACGTTCTGCATCAGCGGCTGGCGATTCAGCACCTTGCCGAACGCCGAGCGGATCGAGCAGTGATGCAACGCCTGCGCGATCGCTGCGCGCTGCCCGGACGAGGAGCCGACCATGCAGTCGAAGCGCGTCATCGCCACCATCTCGATGATCGTGCGCACGCCGCGCCCCTCGTCGCCGACCATCCACGCGAGCGCTCCGCGCAGTTCGGTCTCGCTCGACGCATTCGACACGTTGCCCATCTTGCGCTTCAGGCGCAGCACCTGCATCGCGTTCTTGCTGCCGTCCGGGCGCCAGCGCGGCATCAGGAAGCACGACAGGCCGCCGGGCGCCTGCGCGAGCACGAGGAAGGCGTCGCACATCGGCGCCGAGACGAAGTACTTGTGGCCGACGAGTTCGTAGGCCTCGCCCGGACCCTGCCCGGCGCCCACCGGAAACGCGCGCGTCGTGTTGGCGCGCACGTCGGAGCCGCCCTGCTTCTCGGTCATCGCCATGCCGATCGTCAGCCCCGCCTTCTCCGAGTCGGGAATGTTGCGCGGATCGTAGGAACGCGCGGTGATGCGCGGCTCCCACAGTGCGGCGAGTTGCGGCGTGGCGCGCAGCGTGGGCACCGCGGCAAAGGTCATCGTGACCGGACACTGATGCCCGGCCTCGACCTGCGAATGAAGATAGACGCCCGCCGCGCGCGCCACGTGCGCGCCTGCCCGCGGTTCGGTCCACGGCGACGAGTGCAGCCCGTGCCCGATCGCCGACTGCATCAGTGCGTGATACGCGGGATGGAAGCGTACGAGATCGATGCGATTGCCGAAGCGGTCGTGCGTGTCGAGCTCGGGCGGCACGCGGTTGGCGACGACGCCGAGATCGAGGTACTCGGCCGTACCGATCTTCGCGCCGAATGCACACAGCTGCGCGTCGGCCCACGCGGCGCCCTCGCGGCGCACCGCCTCCTGCAGCGCCGCGTCCTGCGTGTACAGGTTGTAGTCGACCAGTTCGCGGCCGACGTTGATCACCTCGTGCGTCTCGGCGAGATACAGCGAGTCCTTGCGCAGCGATTCGGGCGCGTTCATCGGGCCGTCTCCAGTTTCGAGGGGGACGCGGGAAGAGCCCGCTTGGCAGGCGGGGCCGCGGCGGGCGTTTCGAAGGAAGCAAGAGCGCGCTGCGGACGAACGAGCCCGCCGGCCGCGCCGAGAAGAAACCTGCGCCAGATCGAATGACCGACGCCGTCGAAGCGGCGCACCGCGTCGACGAACGCGCGTCGCGCGTCCACATCGACGAGCGGGGCGGGCAGCAGCGGATCGAAAACGAGCTGGCGAATCGCATCGTTGCCGAGCACGAAGGACTCGCGCGCGGCGGCCTCGAGCGCCAGCGCCGGCGCACCGACCGACCAGCGAGCGAGCCATGCGTCCAGCATCGCCCGGGTTTCGCGATAGCCACGATCGAGCGTCGCGCCATCCCACAGCCGCTCCGCGCGGCGCCTGCGTTCGTCGTCCAGCGAGTGCGCGACGAACACGGCCGCCTCGGCGCCCACACCGAGCCGCGCGAGCCGCTCTCGCACGGCGTCGACCCCGCCCGCGAAGTTGTCCGGACGAACGAACAGGCCACCGTCGAGTTCGCGCAACCCGAGCAGGCCGAGCGCGCGTTCCCGTGCACGGCGCAGCGAACGATCGCTGCGCGGCAGCGCGCCGACGTACACGGCAATCCAGCTGCCGTCCCAGGCTCGCACACGCGCCTCGACGTCGCGCCAGCTCGACACGTCGGCGGCGAGCCCCGCAGCCTGCGGACCGAGACGGTACTGGCCGCGCTCGATCGATTCGATCATCCCGGCCGCCGCCAGCCGCGCGAGCGCCACACGCACGTTGTTCTCGCGAATGCCGAACAGCGCGCACGAGGCCACCGCCTCCCGCGCCGACAGCCGGCGATGAGCGGTGCCGAGCAGCAGATTCAGGACGAGGTGGCGCGCTTCCGGACGCATCCGCTAAAATTACATCAAACGGCCGCGTCTGCACAAGCACGTAATATCCGGACGGCCCTTGAAATTCGTTCGGTGACCTATACTTGTCGGATGCGCGAAGTCGTCGCGCAGTGTTGCCAGATACCGAATTCGGGGCCGACCAGGTTTCGACGTGGGTAGCGAAGCGGCACAGGGCATGCCGAGGCGCCTTTTCCTCGTAAATCCATTGGCAAAACCACAAACGCCAACGACGAGCGTTTCGCACTGGCCGCTTAAGGCCTGAG
>JAJPES010000037.1 GCA_021166725.1 Burkholderiaceae bacterium
GGACGCCGGCAACATGCTCAAGCCCGCGCTGGCGCGCGGCGAGTTGCACTGCATCGGCGCCACCACGCTCGACGAATATCGCAAGTACATCGAGAAGGACGCCGCGCTCGAACGCCGCTTCCAGAAAGTGCTGGTCGGCGAGCCGACCGTCGAGGACACGATCGCGATCCTGCGCGGACTGCAGGAGCGCTACGAGCTGCACCACGGCGTCGAGATCACCGACCCGGCGATCGTCGCCGCAGCCGAGCTAAGCAACCGCTACATCACCGACCGTTTCCTGCCGGACAAGGCGATCGACCTGATCGACGAAGCGGCCGCGCGCATCAAGATGGAGATCGACAGCAAGCCCGAGGCGATGGACCGGCTGGACCGCCGGATCATCCAGCTGAAGATCGAACGCGAGGCGGTGAAGAAGGAAACCGACGAAGCGTCGAAGAAGCGCCTCGAAGTGATCGAGCAGGAGATCGCGCGCCTGGAGAAGGAATACGCCGACCTCGACGAACTGCTGCGCGCCGAGAAGGCCGCCGTGCAGGGCTCGGCGCAGATCAAGACCGAGATCGACCAGTTGCGCGCGCAGATGGCCGATCTGCAACGCAAAGGCCAGTACGACAAGCTCGCCGAGATCCAGTACGGCAAATTGCCCGAGCTCGAAGGGCGCCTGAAAGCGGCGAGTGAAGCGGAGGCCGCGCGCTCGACGAGCGGCACCGCCGAGCGACCGAAACTGCTGCGCACGCAGGTCGGCGCCGAAGAGATCGCCGAGGTCGTCTCGCGCGCCACCGGCATTCCGGTGAGCAAGATGATGCAGGGCGAGCGCGACAAGTTGCTGCAGATGGAGGACTACCTGCACCGGCGCGTCGTCGGGCAGGACGAAGCGGTGCGCCTGGTGTCGGAGGCGATCCGCCGCTCGCGCGCAGGCCTCGCCGACCCGCGTCGTCCGTACGGCTCGTTCCTGTTCCTCGGCCCCACCGGCGTCGGCAAGACCGAGCTGTGCAAGGCACTCGCCGAGTTCCTGTTCGACAGCGAAGACCACCTGATCCGCATCGACATGAGCGAATTCATGGAGAAGCACTCGGTGGCGCGGCTGATCGGCGCGCCTCCGGGCTACGTCGGCTACGAGGAGGGCGGTTATCTCACCGAAGCCGTGCGCAGGAAGCCGTACAGCGTGATCCTGTTCGACGAAGTCGAGAAGGCGCACCCCGACGTCTTCGGCGTGCTGCTGCAGGTGCTCGACGACGGCCGCCTCACCGACGGCCAGGGCCGCACGGTGGACTTCCGCAACACGGTCGTCGTGATGACGTCGAACCTCGGCTCGCACGAGATCCAGCGCCTCTCCGCCGATCCGAAGCTCAACGACCCGGAGGTGATCAAGGACGCGGTGATGGTCGAGGTGCGCGCCCATTTCCGGCCGGAGTTCATCAACCGGATCGACGAGATCGTCGTGTTCCATGCGCTGGGCGCGGAGAACATCGCGGCGATCGCGAAGATCCAGCTCGAGGGTCTGAGGAAGCGCCTGGCTGATCGCGACATGGGGCTCGAGGTGTCGGATGCGGCGCTGGCCGAAGTGGCGAAGGTGGGCTTCGATCCGCTGTACGGTGCGCGGCCGCTCAAGCGGGCGATTCAGCAGAAGATCGAGAACCCGATCTCGAGGTTGGTGCTGGAAGGCAAGTACGGGCCGGACGACGTGATCGAGGTGGGATACGCCGACGGGGAGTTCACCTTCGGGACGAAGGCGCGTTGATTTTTTGAGGGAACCGGGGCAACGCGCTCCCGGTTCCGACAAGCTCCAAACGTCGTCGCGCAGCGTCGAGGCACGCTGCGGAACGCGGCGTTTCGGCCCGCGAAACGATTTGCGTAGACGAAAGTGCTGCGTTATGCAGCGAGCGTAAGCCGTACGCCGCTGTCGGCCAATCGGCTGAGACCAGCTGCGGATTTCGAACTCGATCGACTTATGGAAGTCTTGTGTTTTCGCGTTCTGCCGTCTGAATGTCCAGTCGGCAAACTGTAGCACTCAGTGCTATACTTATGGTTCTTCCGCAATGGGCAACAAGAGGGTCTTCGAGACCAAGACCTTCGATCGAGCGCGTCGCACTACCGGGTCGGGGCAAGAGCGGTTCCACGCGCTTGCTCGTCGCAAAGGCACATGCCGATGCGCTCATCTTCCTTGTCGGGCGGCAAAAGAGCGACTCCGGTTCGGACTTTCCGAAAGCGGTAGTTGAAGCTGCTCTGGCGATCGCGGACGGGTTGCAGCGGCAGTCGATCCCCAAGTTGGAGCAACTGGTCGCCCACGGAATACTGAAGGAGATCTGCAGTGACAAAGAATACGGTCGAAGAGGCGCGGATGCTTCATGAACTTCTCGAGACCGCCGGGGAGTTGAACAGCTACGGCGTAATGTCCAAGGCGAAGCTGGCGACGCTTCGTTTGCTCTGCGAGACGCCGCCGACATACACGCCTGAGCGGGTTCTCGCAATCAGGACGACCATTGCGAAGATGAGCCAGTCGGTCTTCGCTGCCTTCTTGAACGTGAGCGTATCGACAGTGCAGAAATGGGAATCACCCGCGGCAAACAGGCATCCGAGCGGTGCCGCTGCAAAGTTGCTGCAGTTGGTGGAAGCCAAGGGGGTGGATGCGTTGCTCGCGTAGCCAGCGCCCCCGGGGGCACTCCAGGCTTGGCGCTTTGTCACTGCCCTCGAATCAGATCTCTCGAGCATCGCATCGACTAGTCTTACGTCGCAGGATATTCGTGCGACGATGACGTACGCGGCTTATCGGCTTGCTCATGAAGCCATGTTCTGGAGTCGCGGATCGTCGATGTCGTTCGAGCGCCCGACGCGTTGCAGGCCGCAGCAAGCTGCCTGCAACTGGGGCCACAGCACGTGCTGCTAACCGGCGATGCAATCTTCGAGAAGGTTCACGGGCTGAATGTCAGCGTCCTGACCTGACGCCATGCTCGACCGCGCTGCGGAGTGCATTGCGTCGACCGCGCGTTCACCTTCGGCGCGAAGGCTCGTTGACGCGGCGCGGGGGAGGTGATCCGTCGCCTTCCTCGGGCATCCACGGATCGATCACCTCGATTCCGTAGAAATCGAAATCGCGAACGTTGCGCGTCACGACGCCCAGCGCATGGGTCGCCGCCGTAGCGGCGAGCAGGCTGTCGATGGCCGGCACGGGGCGCTGCAACCCACCGAGCAGCCGACCCCACCGGTCGGCGACCCGATCGTCTACGTCAAGCACACGGCCTGAGAAGAAGGCAGGGAGTTCGCTTGCGAGCCAGTCGTTGAGTCGCGCGCGCAGCCTTCGCTCCGTCACGCATTCGACGCCCTTGCGGATTTCCCCGAGCGTGAGCACGCTTACGAAGAGCAGGTGCGCCGGGCGCTGCTCGAACCACTCGACGACGTTGCGATCCGGCGACTTGCGCCGCAACTCGGAAAGCACGTTGGTATCGACGAGGTAGCTCAAAGTGGCGTAGGCCGGGTCGGCGACTTGTCGCGCGGGAAATCGATCTCTTCGATTTCCCGCAGGGGCGAGCGTCGCATGAAGTCCACGAGAGAGCGCCCACCGGCCAGGCGGTCGAATTCCTCGCGCGAGAGCACGATCGCCACCGAACGACCGTGAACGGTGATCTCCTGCGGTCCGTCGCTTGCCGCCTGCTTGACCAACTCGGAGAACCGCGCCTTGGCTTCCTGCAGTTGCCACGATTGCATGACGTTCAACCATTCTGACCAGAATGGTTAGATTCTAGCGATGGTTCCCGTATCCGGCAATCGGCCGAATGGCCTGTCCGGCTGGAAGCGACGCAACCCTCACTCCCGCCTCACCCTCACCACCTCCTCCCCGCTGCCCACCGCATCGACCATCGTCACCGTGATCCGGTTGTCGCCCGGCGCCAGCGGAATCGCGCCGCTGTTCCAGTCGAGTCGATCGGCCGGGCAATCCCACACGGCGGAGATCTCGCCGCGGGCGCCGTTGGCATCGTTCGTCCAGAACATCGAGAACGTTCCCGGCCGGCAGGTGACGATCGGCTGGGTCGGCGTGCCGCCGCTGCGCATCGACCCGGCGGGCAGGGCGGCCACGCCGCTCAGGATGATCACCTGCCCATGCGCCACCGGCGGCGGGGCGTTGATCGAGATCGACAGACGGAAGTCGAGACCGCTGCCGCAGCCTGGCAGCAGCGCGACGAGCATGCAGAAGAGCGCCGCGAGGAGTGCGGATCTCATGCGTTCGATATCCTTCGGTACTCCGGATGCCGCATCAGCCTGGCGACGACCTCGTCATGAGTCCGCATGTTCGACGTCGCTCATGCGCTTTCCTTCTCCGGGAGCAACGATCGGTTGCATTCTCGCGTGTGGAGTGGGGCTCGCGAGCGAAAGCGCAACCATTTGTTGCCGGCCTGGCCTGCCGGTCCGATCGACATCCTCGATCGTGCTGCGGAACGCGGCGTTTCGGCGTGCGGGGTGATTTACGCAGGCGAAATCGCTGCGCCATGCAGCGCGCTTCAGCTGATCGGACGTGTCGGGCAACGGGCTGGACCACGAGGACTATCACTGATGACTATGTACAACCCTCCGCATCCTGGCGAATTCATTTCTGAGATCTATCTCGAACCGAACGGACTGAGTGGCTGTGATCTCGCCGAGAGTCTCGGCGTGGCTGCCTCCACTGTGAGCCGTATCCTGAAGGGGAGCGGTCGAATAACGCCGGAGATGGCCCTTCGCCTGTCCGAGTCGCTCGGTCGCTCGCCGGAGAGCTGGCTTGCGATGCAAGACGCTCACGATCTTTGGCTGGCGCGGCAGCACGTGGACCTGCGCGGCATCGCGAGGCTCGAGTTCGCCGAGGGCTGAGAGACTTCGTGGCCATCCAATGGGCGGGTCAGAGCAATGGGCGGCCTTGTTTGCAATACGTCATTGACGTATAGTATGAAATGCTCTCGTTCATCGAAACGCCACTCTTCACTCGGCTACTCGACAGATACCTGACTGACGAAGAGTACGCAGCGCTTCAAGCTCATCTGATACAGGACCCCGAATCGGGAGAAGTGGTTCCGGGCTCGGGCGGCGTAAGGAAGCTTCGCTGGGCTGTCGCTGGACGAGGCAAGCGCGGCGGTGTACGGGTGATTTATTTCTCTCGAGCCGCAAAGGGCGTCATCTGGATGTTAACGATCTATGCGAAGAACGAAGCCGAAAGCATCCCGGCTCATATTCTGCGCAAGATCCGGCAGGAGCTCAGCGATGACTAAAGCTGATCGGAGTATCGGTTCGGAAATCCTGGAAGGGATTCGGCAGATTAAGCGAGGGGAAGTCGGGCGTATTACGACGATTCCATCGGTAGCGAAGATTCGAGGAAAGACGGGACTGTCCCAGTCCGAGTTTGCCAGGCTGATCGGCGTTTCGGTGCGAACGCTGCAGGAATGGGAGCAGGGAAGGCGCGCGCCTTCTGGTCCCGCCAGGACGCTGCTGATGGTGGCGAACAAGCACCCCAAGGCATTGCTCGATGTTGTTGCTGCATAACACTTGCTCGAGCGGATAGCGCGCCTGTGGCGCGCCGCCTCTCAGCGTCGACATTGAAGGACGATTGACGAGCTTCGGGCGCTGGTGCTTCCCTGCCTCAAATGCGCTCGAAGTCGCCCCCGCGCCCGAGCCCCGAAGAGAAGCAGCCTGCGCCGTCGGCGCCTTCCTGCCAATGCGCCTCCACGCCGTTGTGCCATTCGCGGCGCATCGCCTCGCGCAAGGGCAGGCCGTGCGTTTCGTGAACCGTGCGCCGGTCGGCGCGGACGGCGGCCTGAGGAAAGCGCGCGATCTCACGAGCCATCGCCTCCGCGGCCTCGCGGGCCGTGCCGGGAGCCACTACTTTCTCGCACATGCCGATGCGCAAGGCTTCGTCGGCCGGAACCTTCCGCCCGGTGAGGATGATCTCCAGCGCACGGCCTTGTCCGACCACCCGCGGCAGACGCACCGAGCCGCCGTCGAGCAGAGGAATACCCCAGCGGCGGCAATACACACCGAAGTACGCGTCCTGCGACATCACACGAATGTCGCACCACAACGCCAGTTCCATGCCGCCCGCGACCGCAGGGCCTTCGACAGCGGCGATTACCGGCTTCGACAACTCGAGCCGGGTGGGGCCGAGTGGACCCCGAGGGGCGGGTGCGGCGCCTTGTGGAAACGCCAGGGCCTGGGCGATCTCCTCGTCGAATCGTTCGCGGTCGCCGAGCGTGCTGGCGTATTTCAGGTCCCAGCCCGCGCAGAAGGCACCGCCTTCGCCCCATAGCACGGCCACCGAAGCGTCGTGATCGCTGTCGAAACGGTTCATCGCCTCGACGAGCACGTCGGCGCTTTCCGGGTCCATCGCATTGCGGGCTTCCTCGTAGCGGCTGTGGACGATGGTCCAGACAGCGCCCGACTTTTCGATACGAACGGTCATCTTCCTGTCTCCTTCCGGATGAGCATGTTTCATGATCGCGCTACGCTACACCGCTCCTGCCGTCCGGAGCACTCATGAACACCGCGCTGCTGATCATCGACATCCAGAACGATTACTTCCCCGGCGGCGCGATGGAACTCGTCGGCGCCGAAGCCGCTGCCGAGCGCGCCGCGAGCGTGCTCGCCGTTTTCCGTGCAAGGGGCCTGCCGGTGGTCCACGTGCAGCACCTGTCAGTGCGACCCGGCGCGACGTTCTTTCGTCCCGGAACCCCGGGCGCCGAGATCCACCCGTCGGTTGCGCCGCTCGCCGACGAGACGGTGGTGCTGAAGCACTATCCGAATGCCTTTCGCGAAACGGGCCTGCTCGAGCACTTGCGAGGGAAGGGGATCGAGCGGCTGGTCATCGCGGGGATGATGACGCACATGTGCATCGATACGACGACGAGGGCGGCAGCGGATCTCGGGTTCGAGTGCACGCTGGTGCACGACGCGTGCGCGACGCGCGCGTTGTCGTTCGGTGGCGAGACGATTCCGGCAGCGAGCGTGCACAACGCATTTGTCGCAGCGTTGAACGGAACGTTTGCGAAAGTCGAGTCTTCCGATCGGCTCATCGGAACGCTTTGAAGCGGTTCCCGATCTCGCGCCGTCGCCGCTGTGCGATCGGTGGCCAGGTCACCGCTCGGCCTGCGCTTTCACCCTGCCGAGAACGACTCGTCCCGGGATGACGACGTCGGTTCCTGAAATCGCCGAGCGCGTCGCCGTAGCGGTCGCCGAATAATCGACCTGCTTGGCAGCCCGCATCTTTCACAAGGGAGAAAGCGGATCAGAGCGCGAAGCAAGTGCAGGCGGACGCTCCGTGGGTCGAGTGCCACACTTTCTGTCCCGAATCCGGGATTACCCGGGTTACTTGCGTGATGCCGTTCACGCTTCTGTTCGGCGTAAAAACCACCGACGTGGCGTTGTTCAAGAAACCCGCGACTTTTCTTGAAAAGAATATTGCGGACCCGCGTGACACCGGATAACTTGCCCTCACGCCGCTCGATGGTGGTCAGGACAAAGGCTCCGAAGGGTTTCTCCAAGCAGCCTGAGTCGTGTCGAACGGGAGGCCCGCTTGGCGAATGCTAACGGGAGGTCGGAATGCCGGGAAGGACACGGGTCCGAACGGCAACGGGTGCCGGTCGAACGGCTTTGATAATCGGAGAGTCACGATGATTCAATTAGTCAAGAAATTCTGGCAGGAAGAAGAAGGTGTCACCGCGATCGAGTACGGCCTGATCGCGGCGCTAATCGCGGTTGTGATTATCGCAAGCGTCGATAGCGTCGGTGAGCAGCTGAAACTGGTTTTCAACAAAATCTGCACAGAACTGAAGACTGCTACCGGAAGCGGGGCCTGCGTCTAATTGGCTGTTACGTGCCGGGAGCGTTTGGTCAGCGCGTCGAGCCTAGCTCGGCGCGCCTCCGCCGCCCTTTTAAGGCCCCTCCTTTTCGCAAGGCTAGCTGGTCAACATGTCGCCGACGCTGTCGCCAACCGCAGTACCCAGGCCACAGCACCGACCGCCGTCCAGCTCTAGACCGGCGCGCCCTAGGTTACAGCTTTGCCTTCCGTATATCCAAGGAAGAGGCTCACGATTACGCCCTGCTAGTGTCATCTCTACTGACTTGATGATTGGTGCTACGTGCTCGCGCTGACCGAAACGACGCTTGAGCTTTTCTTGTGGTCCGGGCGCGTCGCATTGTTGTCAATGCTGCTCGCGGCTTGTGTAACCGACCTAAAGCGACGCCGGATACCGAACTGGCTTTCCGTTGCGGGATTGATATTCGCGCTTTCTTGGCATTCCGTTCCCATTGAGGGTGATGGACTGTTCAGTCCCGATCTAGCCGGGGCGCTCGGGTTCATCGACGCGGCCGCGGGGGCGATCACCTGCCTTGCAGTCTTCTTCCTTCTCTACGCGTTGCGCGTAACGGGTGCAGGTGATGCGAAGCTGATGACCGCCGTTGGCAGCTTCTTCGGATTTCCGGCTGCCATAAGCGTGGTCCTCGTCGTATTGGTTGCCGGCGGGGTACTGGCGGTCGTTCGAATGACCTTTGCCGGCACGACTCGGCGGGTTTGGGTAAACCTGCAGTCGATCGTGTTTTCGATCGCCTTGCCGGGCGTCCGCCTTTCCGACGCTTTCGATCCGACGACGCAGTCCGCGGACCGGATGCCTTATGCCCTGGCGATTGCCGCCGGGTCCATCTTCTACGGATTGGCGACATGGGCAGAATGGATCTCTCTCTTCTAGCAGATACGGCTGCCGGTTCGGGCGCGCCCTTGGCGCCGCGGACCCTCGTGGAGGCCCACCTCCCCGAGCCGATGCTGATCGACCTGCTGGTGCGCCTCCTCGCACGCGCGGGCGAGTTGCGCGCCGGTGAAATCGCGTGCCGACTTGGCGTGGCGCTGTCGGTCATCGACCCAACGCTCGACTTCCTCCGCGCCGAAAAGCTGATCGAGGTGCCGCGGCGTGGCAGCTTCGATGCCGACGTCGCCTACCAGCTCACCGATGCGGGCCGCAAGCGCGCCGACGAAGCCTTCGACAAGTGCCGCTACGTGGGGCCGATGCCGGTATCGCTGCACGACTATGTCGCCCGCGTCGAACTGCAGAGCATCAAGGGGCTGCGCGTGAGCCGCGAGGCGGTGCGCGGCGCACTGGGCGATGCGGTGGCCAGCGACGCGATGGTCGACCGGCTCGGCTCCGCAGTGAATTCGGGCCGCGGCATCTACCTGTACGGCCACAGTGGCAGCGGCAAGACGTATCTGGCCGAACGGATGGTGCGCGTCGTTGACGGCCCTATCTGGGTGCCGCACGCGATCCACGTCGACGGCGAGATTATCCAGGTATTCGACCCTCTGATTCACCACGCGATCGACGAGTCCATCGAGACGGGCGTGCTCGATCGCCAGGTGATCGGCGACCGCCGCTGGGTCAAGGCGAAGCGGCCGGTGGTCGTGACCGGCGGCGAGTTGACGATGGAAATGCTCGACCTCGAGTTCGATGCGCACTCGCGCTTCTACATCGCACCGCCGCAGATGAAGGCGAACAACGGAATGATGATCCTCGACGACCTCGGTCGTCAGCGCGTTCCGGTTCGCGAGTTGATGAACCGCTGGATCGTTCCGCTCGACCGGCACGTCGACTACATGGCGCTGCACACGGGGACGAAGTTCCAGATCCCCTTCGACGTGAACGTCGTTTTTTCGTCGAACCTGCCGCCGTCGGAGATCGGCGACCCGGCTTTTCTTCGGCGCCTTGGCTACAAAATTCACGTCGGTGCGCTCGATGAAGGCGGCTACCGTGAAGTATTCCGCCAGGCCTGCGAGCGCTCGAATCTAGAGTTCGACCAGGCAGCCGCCGATTACCTGATCGGCACGCTGCACGCCCGCAGCCGGCTTCCGCTGTACGCAACGATTCCCTACGACGTGATCAGCAAGCTTCGCGACCGTGCGACCTATCTCGGCGAGTCGCCGCGCATCGACCCCGAGTCGCTGCGCTGGGCCTGGGACCTCTACTTCGCGGCCGACGAATCGCTCGGCACCGCGCCTTCTCTGGACGATTGAGGTGATGCAATGAAGGGTTCTCGGGCGGTCGTGATCCTGGTGCTCGCACTGGTTGCCGGTCTTTCGGCAGTCGTGCTCGCGGCACGCTGGCTCACCCAGCAGACGTCGATGGGTACGCAACAGGTCGTCGTCGCGGCACGCGACATCGATCTCGGTTCTGCGTTGAACGCAACGATGTTCGAGTCGGTGTCCTGGCCGGCCGGCGCGGTGCCGAAGGGGGCGTTCAGTGCCCAGACAGAACTGGAAGGGCGCGTGCTCCTGACGAGCATCCAGCGCGGCGAGCCGGTGCTCGAGGCGAAACTCGCCCCTGTCGGAACGAAAGGCGGCCTCTCTGCGGTCATCCCCGAGGGCAAGCGCGCGATCACGGTGAAAGTCAACGAGGTAGTCGGCGTCGCCGGCTTCGCGTTGCCTGGCAATCACGTCGACGTGATGGTCAACACCCAGGACGATCAGCAGCGGCCGATCTCGAAGATCGTGCTGGAACGAATCCTGGTGCTTGCGGTCGCGCAGGAGGCGAGCCGTGACGAGACCAAGCCCCGAGTGGTGAGTGCGGTGACCCTCGAGGTGGCGCCGGACCAGGCGGAGAAGCTCGATCTCGCCCGCAGCGTCGGCAATCTCTCGCTCGTTCTGCGAAACCAGGTCGACCGCGATCCGACGCCGACTGCCGGAATACGAAAGAACGACCTGCTCGGCCAACCGGCGACCGTTCCGGTGGCCGCCGCCCCCAAACCGGTCTCTACCGCCAAGCCGCAAGTTGCACGGCGCGCGCCTCCCGCACCGAAGCCTGCATCGGACTCCGTGGAAGTGATCCGCGGCGTCCAGCGCTCGGTCGCGCAGTTCTAGAAGATAGAAGAGCAGGACGGAGTAATCGACCCATGTCTTCTCGTTCGACGGTTCTCGCAGTTTCGATCCTGGCCGGACTGTCGTCGCCTGCCTTGTCCGGCGAATTGATCGCCCAGGCTGCGATCGAATCCGGGGTGTTGATCCGAAACGCAACGCCCGCGAAGTCTGCGCGGCGCGACGCGCCTCCTCGGCACGTTCCGGTACCGGTGGCGGCGCCTGCCGCTTCGGTCGCTCCCGTAAGCGTGAACCCAACGGCTGCCTTCGATGCGAGCGCGCCTGCGGAAGTCGGCCCGGCGATGAACCTCGTGATCGGAAAGTCGACGCTGCTGCGGCTGCCGACGCCGATCTCGCGGATCTCCGTCGGCAATCCCGCCGTCGCCGACGTCACGCTGATCAGTTCGCGCGAGTTGTACCTGCTCGGCAAGACCTACGGCACGACGAACGTGATCCTTTGGGGGCGCGACAGTCCGACCACGATCATCGACGTCTCGGTGAGCATCGATTCGACCGCGCTGCAGAATCGCCTGCGCGAACTGCTGCCCAACGAGAAAGGCATCGTCGTGAAGACGGCGGCCGATTCGGTCGTGCTGGGTGGCGAGGTCTCCAGTGCACTGCAGGCCGACTACGCCGTGTCGATTGCCGAGGCCTATACGCGCAGTTACGGAACGGGCTTGCAGGCACCGATCGTCGCGGGCAACCAGGAGGCGCAGCCCGGACAGACACTGGCGATCACGCCCGCGCGGCAACAGGGGCAGCGCGGCGGCGGAGCAACCGGCCCGAAGATCGTCAACATGATGCGGATCGCGCAGCCGCAACAGGTGATGCTCGAGGTCAAGGTCGCCGAGGTCGCGAAAAACCTGCTCGACAAGCTCGGCGTCGGCATCAATGCCGCGAGAACCAACGGCGACTGGCGCTACAGCATCCTGAGCAATTTCCTCTCCGATTCAGCCGGAATCCTCGGCGCCGTCGGCAGGGGCAATCGCTTCGAGCTCGATGCCGAGAAGCAGGACGGTCTCGTGCGCGTGCTCGCCGAGCCGAACATCGTTTCGATCAGCGGGCAGGAAGCGAGTTTCCTGGCTGGCGGCAAGATCTTCATTCCAGTCGCTCGCGAGAACAACCTGACCGGCGGGGCGACGATCACGCTCGAGGAGAAGGAGTTCGGCGTCGGTTTGAAGTTCACGCCGACCGTTCTCGACGGGGGCCGGATCAATCTGCGCGTCTCGCCGGAGGTCTCCGAGCTCTCGCAGACCGGCTCTCCGTTCACCACGGTCAACGGCCAAGTGTCGATCCTTCCGAGCATGACTACGCGCCGGGCCCAGACCACCGTTCAGCTGATGGATGGCCAAAGCTTCGCGATTGCGGGTCTGATCAAGAACAACGTGACCGAAACGGTCCGGCGTTTCCCCGTGCTCGGCGAGGTGCCGGTGCTCGGCGCGCTGTTTCGCAGCAGCGAGTTCCAGACCGACCGGTCGGAGCTGATGTTCCTCGTCACGGCGCGCCTCGTGAAGCCGCTCCCGGCGGGGCAGTTGAGCCTGCCGACGGACAACTTTGTGCCACCGAATCGCAGCGAGTTCTTCGTCAACGGGCAACTCGAGGGCTCCGGCCATCCGGATGTTCCGGCGACCGAGCGACAGATGCAGATGATGAACGAAGGCGTGACGCCGCCGTCGCTCGGTGGTGGCGGATTCCAGGTCAAGTGACGGAGAGCGACCGATGAAGAGAACGATCACTGTCGGCACTCTCGCCGCCTTCGCCCTCCTTGCAACTGCATGCACCACACCGGCCACTCCGAATTACGACGCGCGCTTCGGCGAGTCGGTGAGGCAGGCTCAGGCGATGCAGACGTTGAATCCGGACGCGGGCAAGAACACCGATCCGGTCACCGGCATCGACGGCGAATCCGGCAAGAACGCGATCGATCGCTATCAGGAGAGTTTCAAGGCGCCTCCGCGGTCCTTCGAGATTTTCGATATCGGTGGTGGCTTGCAGGGCCAGTGAAACGAGTCGGGCGATCGAACTCCGCCGAGTTCGGGGAGTCGCTGCGAAGGGCAGATATGAAAAGCGTGGTGACCGGAAGCCGACGACAGCGTGGCGCTGTCGCGGTCCTGACCGGACTGACGATTGCGGTCTTGATCGGGTTTCTCGGAATCGCTGTGGACCTTGGCAGGATGTTCGTCATCAAGTCCGAGATACAGACGGCGATGGACGCGTGCGCGCTCGCTGCCGCCTCGCAGTTGAGACCAGGCCTCAGCGACCCCAACGCGCTGGTCAAGGCTGATGCCTACGGACGTTCGCTGAGCGACGCGTCGCATGCCGGCGCTTTAGGCGCTCGCCCGGAGGGGTCGGTCAATCAAGCGAATTTCCAGGCCTTGCCAGTGCCCCCTGCGTCGATCGAAATCAGCTTCGCCAGTTCGTTGAACGGCAGCTATTCGACGCTGGGCAGCGGCGCGATTTCTCCGAACGTCGCCAAATTCGCGCGCTGCACTTATCCGATGACGGATGTACCCGTCTACTTCATGCGAGTTCTCAACGCAGTGACCCAGACGACAGTGGCGGCCACTGCGGTCGCGACACTGCAGCCTTCACAGTCGGCCTGCGGCTTCCCTTTGGCAGTGTGCAAGGACGCCGGCACCTCGGCAGGATCTTCTCCGCCCTTCGGTCTGGACAAGGGCGAATGGGTGTCAGGGCTGAGCAAGAATGAGAAGGGCGGAAGCGGTGGACTCGAAGGTGGGGCGGGCGGGTACGACACGGGAAACTTTGGCTGGATAGATTTCACTCCGCCTGCAGGCGGCGCATCGGAGCTCGAAGCGATCATTCGCAGTCCAACCGGGATGTGCGATTTGAAACCGGGCGACGAGGTCGGCGAAGCGGGCGTTAAGGCAAGCCTGGCAGACGCCTGGAATTCGCGCTTCGGCATCTATGACAAGATCGCCGATGCAACGACTTCGCCACCCGATCGCACCGGCTTTTCGTATAACGACGACACCTGGCCCGCAAAAGCGAATGCCTATGACGGGCCCAGCCAGACGCAGCTAAGTCCGTCAGCCGGCGCAGGGGTCAACTCGAACTACAGAACGAATCGCGCCGCCGGCGTGGGCTATCAGGGCAACGAGAAGTCGGGCCAGAACGTGAACTACAAGGTGACGTCCAATGCAAATGGACGCGACCGCAGACTGGTGGCGGTGCCCGTGGTCGACTGCGGAGTCTGGGGAACCGGCGGCGCCAATCCCGCGATCGAGGCATTCGCTTGCGTGCTGCTGTTGTCGCCAATGACGAACCCTGGAGCGGGCAGTTTTCCCCAAAGGGTTGAGTACCTCGGCCTTGCCAATGCACCCGGAAATCCCTGCGCCACTTCGGGCCTCGGCGGAGGCTCGATCGGTCCGCTCGTTCCGGTGCTTGTCCAGTGACGACCCTTACCGCTCAGGTTCGCCAGCGTGGCGTGGCCGCGGTCGAGTTCGGTCTCGTGATCGGATTGATCGCGCTGATCGTCTTCGGCATCACCGAACTGGGGCGCGCGATGTTCCAGTACGAGGCACTGACCAAGTCCGCGCGAGCCGCAGCCCGCTACTTGGCGGTATTCGATGCCAGCGATCCGGTGGTGCGGGCCTCTGCGCAATGCATGGCCGTTTATGGAAATCCAGACTGCAGTGCGACCGGTCTGGTGCCGGTAGTGCCGGGCCTGACCGTCGCGCACGTCGCCATCCTGGAGCCCACGACGACGCCTGCACTGCAGAGCATCGAAACCGGCCAGGGAAGTCTGGACCTTGTCGCTGTGACGATCGGCTCGCCAGCCACACCGTACCAGTTTCAGTCGCTGATTCCCGCCTTCGTTCCGCACGTGACCTTCGGTCCAATCAGCGCGGCAATGCCTCAATCCTTCTTTTGACCGATCTGCGATGCTCAACTTGCAGAGCGCCCAGCGCGCCAACGCACAGCGCGGAGTTGCCGCGGTGGAGTTCGCGCTCGTCGCGATTGTCTTCTTCACGTTGCTGTTGGGCGTTGCCGAGTTCGGCCGGTGGGTCTACACGTTGAATGCGGCCTCCGAGGCGACTCGCTTCGGTGCGCGCGTCGCCGTGGTCTGCGACAAGAACGACCCGGACATCAAGGCTCGCATGCGCACGTTTCTCCCGCAGGCAGCAGACGGGAACATCGTGATCAGCTACAGCCCGACCGATTGCACCGTCAGTTCCTGCCAAAGTGTGACGGTTTCGCTGTCCGGCGTTTCGATCGGCGGGTTAGCGTGGTTCCTGCCGTCGGCGCTGCCGATTCCGCCTTTCGCTCACACACTGCCTCGAGAGAGCATGCTCAGCGCGATCGACAGCGACAGCAACCCGCTCTGCAACTGAAGTCGCCAAGCCGATCCAATGACTCTCCGCGTTCTTGTCCTCGCTCCGACCCAGGACACGCTGTCGCGCTTGTTCGATTCGATCCCCAAGCGGGGCGAGTCGATGCAGGTTACCCAGCAGTTGGGCGGCGGCGCCGAACTGAGTGTCGCGGTTCTGAAAGGCGGAGTGGATCTCGCCGTTGCCGAACTTCCGTTGGTGGGCGACCCTGATCTGTCGTTGATCGAAGCGGCGCTTGCCTCGCAGCCTCGCACGACCCTCATCCTGTCCTGCAACGAATCATCGTCCGATTTCCTGCTCCGTGCGATGCGCGCGGGAATTCGCGAGATCGTGCTGCCGAACTCGCCTGCCGATGCATTGGCGAAGGCCGTGGAGCGCCAATTCGAGCGACATGCGGCCGCCCTGGGTCCGGCTCGCAAGGCGCGCACGATCGCTTTCCTCTCCGCCAAGGGCGGCGGCGGTGCCACCTTCCTCGCGACCAACCTCGGATTTGCGCTGGCGTCACGCGAGCGGCGGGTGGCGCTCTTCGATTTGAATTTGCAGTTCGGCGATGCCGCGCTGTTCGTCTCCGAACAGAAGACGACCCGGAGCGTCGCGGATGTGGCGCGCGAGATCGACCGGATCGACCCGGCGTTTCTCGAGGCGAATATGCTTCATCCGCAGCCCGGCTACTTCGTGCTGCCGGCGCCGGACACGCCCGAGCGAGCCGTCGACGTCAGGCCGGAGACGATCGAAAGGATGCTGGGCGTGGCGCGCGGTCGCTACGACTTCGTGCTGCTCGACGTGGGTCGCGTGCTGGATCGTGTCACGGTTCGCGCGCTCGACGAAGCCGACGTTATCTACGTCGTCATCCAGTCGACGCTGCCCTACCTGCACAACGCGAAAAGGCTCATCGGCGTCCTCACCGGACTCGGCTACGACCGCAGCAAGGTCAAGGTGATGTTGAACCGGTACGTGAAGGGCGACGAAATCGGCGTTGGGGAGATCGAGAAGACGCTCGGCACGGAAGTCGTCATCCAGATCCCGAACAGCTACGCGACTGTCGCGTATTCGATCAACCACGGGGTTTCCGTGTTGAAGCACGCGCCGCGCGACGCGGTATCGAAAAGTCTCGCCGATCTCGCCGAGTCGTTGGCGCCTGCACCCGAGCAGCGCCGGGGCTGGTTGCGTGGCGTGCTCGGCGGCCGTTGATTCACCAGGTGTCATCCATGTCCGTTTCCACGCTTCGCGCAAACCTGCAGGACGTCCAGGTCGCCGCCTCGGTTACCCGGGGCCATGTGAACGGAGAGGTCGCCGGTACCGCATACCGGCAGATCGCCAGCGACCTGCATCGCCAGTTGCTCGATCGCATCGACCTCGACGTGATGGGCAAGCTGCCGCCCGACCGGCTGCGCGAGGAGTTGCGCCTGCTGGTCGAGAAGCTGATCGGCGAAGCCGGGCTCGCGCTGAACAGCATCGAGCGCAAGCAGATCGTCACCGACGTGCAGAACGAGGTGATGGGTTTGGGTCCGCTCGAGCCGCTGCTTGCCGATCCGTCGGTGTCGGACATCCTGGTCAACGCGCACCACACGGTCTATGTCGAGCGGCGCGGACAGCTCGAGCGCACCGACGTGCGCTTCGCGAACGACCAGCACCTGATGAAGATCATCGACAAGATCGTCTCGCGGGTGGGGCGGCGCATCGATGAGTCGAGTCCGATGGTCGATGCGCGCTTGCCCGACGGCTCGCGCGTCAACGCGATCATTCCGCCGCTGGCGATCGATGGGCCGACGATGTCGATCCGGCGCTTCGCCGTCGTTCCATTGAAGGCGGAAGACCTCGTCAAGTACAAGTCGATGACGCCGCAGCTCGCGGAGCTGCTCGGCGCAATGGTCAAGGCGCGGCTGAACATCCTGATCTCGGGCGGCACCGGTTCGGGCAAGACGACGTTGCTGAACATTCTCTCGGCATCGATCCCGGCGCGGGAGCGGGTCGTCACCATCGAGGACGCGGCCGAACTGCAACTGCAGCAGCCGCATGTCGTGCGGCTCGAGACGCGACCGCCGAACATCGAAGGCAAGGGCGAGGTCACGCAGCGCGCATTGGTGCGCAACAGCCTGCGCATGCGTCCTGACCGGATCATCCTCGGCGAGGTGCGCGGCGCCGAAGCCTTCGACATGTTGCAAGCGATGAACACCGGTCACGAGGGCTCGATGGCGACCGTGCACGCCAACACGCCGCGCGACGCATTGGCGCGGCTCGAGAACATGCTCGGCATGGCCGGGATGCCGATTCCTGCCAAGGCGATGCGCCAGCAGATCGCGGCTGCAATCACCGCGGTCGTGCAGGTATCCCGACTGTCGGACGGAAAACGCAAGGTGGTGAGCGTGTCGGAGATCACCGGCATGGAGGGCGAGATCATCACGATGCAGGAGATCTTCGTGTTCCAGCAGACCGGCGTTGCACCGGACGGTTCGGTGAACGGCCGCTTCCGCGCGACCGGCGTGCGGCCGCGGTTCCTGGAAAAGATCAAATCGCAAGGCATCACGCTGCCCGACGTGCTGTTCGACCCGAATCGGAGCTACGAGTGACTGCCGCGCAGAAGACGATGCCTGCAGCCCGCCGAACTGAGGTGCATTGATGGATCTCGGTTTCAGCCTGTTCATTCTCGTCACTTTCGTGGCGATCGTGCTGTCGATCGAGGGTGGCTACCTGCTGTGGAACGACCGCCGGGGGCCGGAGGTGCAGCGCCTGGAGCGGCGACTGCGCAGCCTGTCTGCCGGGCAGCACGGCACCGACATGGGCTCGCTGCTGAAGGAACGGCACCTGAGCAACACGCCGTGGATCGACCAGCTGCTGCTCGCCTTGCCGCGGATCTCGTCGCTGGATCGAGTGCTCGAACAGACGGGCAGCTCAATCACGGTCGCCCGATTCCTGCTCTTCACTTTCCTCGCTGCTGCGGGAACGTTCCTCCTTTTGTTCGTGCTGCGTACGCCGTTCTTCTTCGCCGTGATCATGTCCGCGGTCGCGGCGATCGTACCGCTATTGGTCGTGCTGCGCATGCGTACGAAGCGCCTGCGCAAGTTCGACGAACAATTGCCCGAGGCGCTCGACCTGATGTCCCGCGCGCTGCGCGCGGGTCACGCGTTTCCCTCGGCGATGCAGATGGTCGGCACCGAAGCCGCCGAACCCATCGCGTCCGAGTTCCAGACCACCTTCGAGGAGATCAACTACGGGGTTTCGAGCAGCGACGCGATGCTCAATCTGGCGACCCGTGTACCGAGCATCGATCTACGCTATTTCGTGATCGCCGTTCTTCTGCAGCGCGAAACCGGCGGCAACCTCTCGGAGATGCTCGACAACCTCGCCACCCTGATTCGCGAGCGCTTCAAGCTCCTCGGCAAGATCCGCGTTCTCTCGGCCGAGGGCAAGCTGTCGGCCTACATCCTGATCGGGCTGCCGTTCGTCACCGCGGGCGCCATCCTGCTGGTCAATCCCGATTTCATGAAAGTGCTGTGGACCGACCCCGTCGGCCTGAAGCTGGTGTTCGGAGCGTTGATCATGATGGTGCTCGGTGCTTTCTGGATGTCGCGCATCGTGAAGATTCGCGTCTAGAGGCGAGACGATGACTTCGGACCAGATCCTGCTTCTTGCGCTGGTATTCGTCGCGGTTTCGGCGGCGGTGCTCGGCATCGCTTTGGTGGCCACGCGCGGTGCGGCGGTGCGCGGGCGGCTGCGCGGTCTCTCCGTCGGAGGCTCGGTTCTCGACCAGGGACCGGGAGTCAATGAATGGCACGAGCGGATCGTCAAGGTGGCGAAGCCGGTCGCGAAGCTGGCGACGCCGACTGACGAAGCCGATGTTTCGAAGCTGCGCGCGAAGTTTCTTCATGCCGGGATTCGAGGGCAATCGGCACCGGTACTGTATTTCGCCGCGAAGGCGGTGCTCGCCGTCCTGTTGCCGATGTCGTTCACGTTCCTTGCGCGCTTCGCCGACTGGACGTTGAGCACGCAGACGTCGACTGCCGCGCTGCTGCTGCTCGCCGCGATCGGCTATTACCTTCCGACGTCGGTGCTCGCCTACAAGACGCGTCAGCGCCAGCTCGAGCTGTTCGAAGCCTTTCCCGACGCACTCGATCTGATGATCGTCTGCGTCGAGGCCGGTCTCGGCCTGGACATGGCGCTGAACAAGACGGCCGAGGAGATGAAGATCCGAAGTCCGGAACTGGCCGAGGAGCTGGAGATGGTTGCGCTCGAGTTGCGGGTCGGCTCGAGCCGCGAACGCGCGCTGCGAAACCTGGCGATGCGCACGGGCCTGGACGAAGTGAATACCTTCGCCACGATGTTGATCCAGGCCGATCGCTTCGGGACCAGCCTGGCCGAATCGCTGCGCGTGCATGCCGACATGCTGCGTACGCGTCGCCGGCTGCGCGCCGAAGAGGCCGCGGCGAAGATCGCGTTGAAACTGCTGTTTCCATTGATCTTCTTCATTTTCCCCTCGTTGCTTCTCGTGCTGCTCGGGCCGGCAATGATCCAGATTTACCGGATCCTGTTGCCGACGATGGCGGGCTCGTAAGAGGAGATGAACATGCCGCGACTGTCCATCGTCGCTTGTGCCTGCGCCGCAGCCTTGATGAGCGGTTGCGCGCAAATGGGTCCGGTTTCCGAATCTTCGGGAATGAAGGTCGCCCCGGTTTATCGTGTGCAACAGCCCGCAGGCACCGCCGCCGGGCAGTATGCGGTGGGTCGAATGGACCTCGCTGAAGGCCGCATCGATGCCGCGATCGTCCGGTTCGGCAATGCGCTGAAGCTCGATCCGCGCTTCGTCGAGGCGCACAACGGCCTGGGGGTCGCGCTTGGCCTGCAGGGTCGCTTCGACGAGTCTGCGGAGGCGTTTGGCGCGGCGCTCGCGATCGATCCTGCCGCAGCGCACGTCCTGAGCAACCTCGGCTTCGCCCAGATGAAAGCTGGCCGTCTGCACGATGCACGACATTCGCTCGGCCAGTCGCTCGCACTCGATCCGACGAACGCCCGCACTCGGGAGAATGTGCGTCAGCTTGCCGGTCTGCAGCGAGACGATGGTCCGGCGTCGACCGCAACCGGGATCGACACGGCGGCGGAGACAGCGAGCAAATCGCTGCAAGTCGCTGCCAACGTGGCGGATACGGCGCCTGCTCCGCAGCGACCGTCGCAGTCCGAAACGGTGCTGTCTCGTTCCGACGACTCGGTGCTCGTGCGGGTCTCCGCAAACGTGTATGCGTTGCGTCACACCGAACGAAGGGCCGAGCTCGAAGCGGCGCGGGTGGTTCCGTTGCTCGAGCGGCAGGGCACGGCGAAACCGCTGGCACTCGTCGTCGGGATGCAAGAGGCCGAGACCCCGGCTATCGCGACGTCTTCGACGACTTCGGTAGCCGTTCGCTCGTCGACGTTGCCTCGGCAGGCGACGAGCGCTTCGCCGAAACAGCACGGCAGCCGGGTGCCGGTCTCACGCTTCGAAGTCAGCAACGGTGCCGGCATCGAACGCCTCGCCGCGCGCACCGCAACGCAACTGGCCCGTTCCGGCATAGGCATCTCGCGCGTATCGAACTACGAGCGATTCGATCGAGTGACGACCGAGGTCCACTATCGCAAGGGCTTCCTCGAAGACGCGCGCGTCGTGCAGAAGAACCTGCCGGTGCCGGCGAAACTTGTCGCGAGCAGGAACTTGCGGCCCGACGTCAACGTTCGTCTGGTATTGGGCCGCGACATGGTGCAGTCGCGTATCGCCGAGTGGTACGAAGGTGACGACGCCGTGGCTGCCACCTCGCCTGAGTCTGGCGTTCTCGAGGACGCGTCCGCGCGAGACGTTGAACGTGTCGCGATGCGGTCCGTCGCGGGCGGCTGGCGCTACCTGTAGGCGCTTTCCATTTCGAGGGCCTCCTCGCCGCAGCAGCTTCTCGGCAGGAGCGGATTCGCCCCGACCTGGGAGCGGTGGCATCGGCGAGACGGTCGGCGGCGCGTGCTGCATTGCGGCTGCTGCGCCGAAATCTCCTGGCGTCCTCCACGGCAGGCGCTTACGACGTGGCAGAATCCGCCCCTCCCAGCATTCGCCCCCGGGCCTCGATGAAGATGGATCAACCCAGGCTCGCGCCCGCTCTCGCAGCGCGCATCGTCACCCGCATCGCCGAAGAGCTGTCGGCACGCCCCGCGCAGGTCGCCGCCGCCGTCGAGTTGCTCGATGGCGGCGCCACCGTCCCCTTCATCGCCCGCTACCGCAAGGAAGCCACCGGCGGCCTCGACGACACGCAGCTGCGCACGCTTGACGAGCGCCTGACCTATCTTCGCGAACTCGAGGAGCGCCGCGCCGCGATCTGCGCGAGCATCGACGAGCAGGGCAAGCTCGACGACGCGCTCGCCGCGCAGATCGACGCTGCCGACACCAAGCAGCGGCTCGAAGACCTCTACCTGCCCTACAAGCCGAAGCGGCGCACGCGCGCGCAGATCGCGCGCGAGGCCGGGCTCGAGCCGCTCGCCGATGCGCTGCTCGCGGACCCCGCGCTCGACCCGCAGTCCGAGGCCGCGAAGTATCTGCGCGTGCCCGACGAGAACGGCGAGCACGGTGTCGCCGACGCGAAGGCCGCGCTCGACGGTGCGCGCGACATCCTCGCCGAGCGTTTCGCCGAGCGCGCCGACGTGCTCGATGCACTGCGCGAGCGGATGTGGAACGACGGCTGGATCGCGGCCAAGGTCTTCGAGGGCAAGGAGGCCGAAGGCGAGAAGTTCCGCGACTGGTTCGATCACGTCGAGCCGATCGCGAAGATGCCGTCGCATCGGGCGCTCGCGCTCTTTCGAGGGCGCCAGCAGGGCGTGCTGTCGCTGAAGCTGCAGCTCGAAGCGTCGCTCGAGGCGCAGCTGCCGCATCCGAACGTGATGCGGCTGGCCGGCATCGTCGGGCTCGCGCAGTCGGTGCAGGCTGCGGCCTCCGTTGCCGCGTCGGCCCCGTCTTCCGCGTCGGCCGCCGCCGCGCCGTCGGCTGCTGCTGCACTTCGTGCCGCCGATGCGTGGCTCGCCGATACCTGCCGCTGGTGCTGGCGCGTGAAGCTGCTGCCTCAGCTCGAGACCGAGCTCTTCGGTCGCCTGCGCGAGGCCGCCGAGACGGAAGCGATCCGCGTCTTCGGCGCGAACCTGAAGGATCTGCTGCTCGCTGCGCCCGCCGGCGCGCACACCGTGATCGGACTGGACCCGGGCCTGCGCACCGGCGTCAAGGTCGCCGTCGTCGACGCCACCGGCAAGCTCGTCGACACCGCGACGATCTATCCGCACGAGCCGCGCCGCGACTACGACGGCTCGATCGCGGCGCTGGCCGCGCTCGCCGCGAAGCATCGCGCTGCGCTCGTCGCAATCGGCAACGGCACCGCTTCGCGCGAAACCGACAGGCTCGTCGCCGACCTGATGAAGCGCCATCCCGAGCTGAATCTGCGCAAGCTCGTCGTCTCCGAGGCCGGCGCTTCGGTCTATTCGGCGAGCGAGCTCGCCGCGAAGGAGTTTCCCGAGCTCGACGTGAGCCTGCGCGGCGCGGTGTCGATCGCGCGCCGCCTGCAGGATCCGCTTGCCGAGCTGGTGAAGATCGATCCGAAGTCGATCGGCGTCGGCCAGTACCAGCACGACGTGAACCAGCGCGCGCTCGCGCGCCAGCTCGACGCGGTGGTCGAGGACTGCGTGAACGCGGTCGGCGTCGACGTGAACATGGCCTCCGCGCCGCTGCTCGCGCGCGTCTCGGGGCTGAGCACTTCGGTCGCGCAGCGCATCGTCGAGCATCGCGACGCCAACGGCGCGTTCGCCAGCCGCGAGGCGCTCAAACACGTGCGCTCCTTCGGCGACAAGGCTTTCGAGCAGGCGGCAGGCTTCCTGCGCATCCGCGACGGCGAGAATCCGCTCGACGCGTCCGCCGTGCACCCGGAGGCCTATCCGGTCGTGCAGCGCATCGTCGAGCGCGCGCAGAAGAGCGCGCGCGAGCTGATCGGCAACCGCGACGCGCTGCGCAGGCTCGAGCCGCGCGCCTTCGTCGACGAGCGCTTCGGCGAGCCCACGGTACGCGACATCCTCGCCGAGCTCGAGAAGCCGGGGCGCGATCCGCGTGGTGAGTTCGTCACCGCGTCGTTCCACGAGGGCGTCGAGAAGATCGTCGACCTGAAGCCCGGGATGAAGCTGCAGGGCGTGGTGAACAACGTGGCGAACTTCGGCGCCTTCGTCGACGTCGGCGTGCACCAGGACGGGCTGGTCCACGTCTCCGAGCTCGCCGACCGCTTCGTGAAGGACCCGCGCGAGGTCGTCAAGGCGGGGCAGGTGGTGTCGGTGACGGTGCTCGAGGTCGACGCGCAGAGGAAGCGGATCGCGCTGTCGATGAAGGGCGGGGCGAGGGCGGAGCGCGGGGCGGGGGAGCGCCGGGCTGCTGCGGGGAACGAGGGCCGGGCGATCGATCGGCGGCGCCCGCCTGCAGCGAACCCGCGCGATGCGGCTGCGCGCGGTGGACAGCAGTCGCAAACTGCGCTTGGAGATGCGTTGCTGCGCGCGTTGAAGCGGTAGAGGCGCTTGATCGGGCGGAGGTTGCGAAACGCTGTCAGGGGGCGATCAGTGCCAGCCGCGGGAAGTAGGTGGCATAGCCGGATCGATCTCGGGTGAGTACAGCAAGATTCGCTACAGCCGCGTGCGCGCCGAGATAGAAGTCGGGAAGGGGGCGCGCCCGGGAGCCGCCCCTGCTGCGATAGATCCAGAAAGCGCGAGCCGCCAGCGCCGCGCAGGACCACGGCAGTGAACTGCGCACTGTGTCGTACACATCGAGCAGAGCGTCCAGCATATGGACGTCCGGCTGCGGAACGAGCAGTTCCGTGTAGACGATGACGTTCACGTGCAGTTGCGCCCGCTCGCTGCAATGCTGCAGCTGGTCGACTGCCCAGTCATGCCAGGCGCTTTCTTCGTCGAGGCAATCGACCCAGACGTTGGTATCGACGAGGACGCCGGCGCTGCCGTCGTACTGCGAGAGCGGCGTCACTTATCGCGCGAGTGGCGGCTGTCGGTTTCGGGGAGTCGATCCGAATCCTCCCCGCGCAGGAACTCCATGATCTCGTCCGCACTGAGTTGGCGGAACTCCGGGGCGAGGCTGCGGCGCACACGAGCGGCGGCCGCGCGCAATGCTGCACGGCGATCCTCGCGCACGTGGCTCGCGACCGGAGTCAGCACGATTTTGCCGCCCTCGAGGCTGAACGTGACCTCGGTCCCTGGCCGTATCCCCGCCGCTTCCCGGATCGGTTTAGGGATCGTTACCTGTCCTTTGTCGGTGACCTGCATGGTTGCAAAGTAAGAGTAAGAAGCCGGAATCCTACATCACTGCGATGCCGAGATCAGTACAAGCTTCGTGCGGGCGTTGAAGCGGTAGACGCGAAGCGCCGACCACCTGAGTCGGCGCTTCGCCTTGCACACGCTACGGCAACTGATACATCGCGTAGAAGTTCGCGTATTCACGCCCGGTCGAGTCGGCCGACCACAGCTGCAGTCCGGTCAGCGCCGCTCCCGCGGCGTAGCCGGGGCCGGCGTTGAAGCAGTGCATGTCTCCTGCCGACTGCGGGGAGCAAGGTACCGTGATGGAGCGCGCCGTCGACGAGAAGCCGATTCCGTCGTTGAAGCGCGAGCCCGCGTAGCTTCCGTATAGCGTGATCGAGGTCGGCGGCATCTGCCCTGCCAACACCGACCAGCCGGGCCCCCCGTTGTCGGTGGCGATCGTGGCTCGCTCGTCCGCCTCGAGCAGCAGTTGTCCCGCGAACGGCTGGCCGGCTGGTTGAACCGCTGCCTGGACGTCCGCGACGAGTTGAGGAAGCAGTTCCGCGAAGCCCTTGGCACGCAGTTCCCCGATCGAAAGTGCACGCGAACGCGTCCTGTAGTACTGGGTCGCGTCGGGGCTGGCGCCCGTGTTGCCGGCGAGGAAGTAGTCGAACTTCCAGCTGCCCGCCGATATGCTCCTCACGAGCTCTTCGTCCGTCCATTGAACGGGGGCGAAGACGAGCGTCGGCGTGTCGGCCACCGAAGGATGCGCACGCGTCGTGGAGCCGTCGACGTACTCCGCGCGCAGTCGGGCGAAGTTCGAGCCGGTGGAGGATCCGTTGCGGCGGAACGCGAGCTGCGACTGGCCTGCATCGGGATAAAGAACCAGGAGGACGCCCTTCGGCGTGGTCACCTCGACGCGGTCGAAGACGAAGTTGCCGCCGGCGACAAGGTTGGCGACCTGCGGCGTGTAGCCGGTGCTGAAGTAGCTGAAGGACTCCTGCCCGAGCGTCACGAAGTTGCGCCTCTGATGGTAGGCAACGACGTGGCCCGGATAGGCGTACTGGTTTCCGACCAGGCGCAGTGAGCCATCCGCGCTCTTTCTGGCGACGAATGCGCCAAAGGTTTCGCCGCCCTGCGCATCGCGCGTCTTGTAGCCGACGACATGATCGCCGTTGCCGCGGGTGAACTCGTAGCTTCCCTGGCTGAACACGACGCCGTCGGCCCCGCGCCGGAACAGGCTGGTAAAGGCGCCCTGGTTGTTCGACGTGCGCTGGACCACCGCGCCGTTGTGCTTGTAGAGCGACGGATCGTCGTCGACGAACACGCCTCGGCATTCTGCGGCGATGACGTCGTGCGCGGTGCCGACAACGGCGTCCGACGAGGCCGTTGCCCCGGCGATCCGCTGTTCGAAAGGCACGCCGTAACAGGCCGTCAGTCGTTGCATCAACGCGGCAATCCGCACCGAGAGGCCTTCCTCGGTCAGCGAGCCGCCGTCGATCGTCGTTCCTCCGATCGCCGTCGGCGTGATCTGGTTGTCCGCGGTGATCGACGCGAGCGACTGGTCGCTGATGAAGAAGATCGTCGGCGGACTCTGGTCGTCGCCGCCGGACTTGAGCGCGATCTCGATGTTCGCGCTGCTGCCCGAGGGCACGATCGTCACGCGGATCGAATCGAGCAGCTGGTCGTGTCCGGTGCCGTCGGTCGCGAAGGCGTCGCGCAGCGGGTCGAAGTCGCCCGTTCCGCTGGCCGCGAGCAGCGGCGCCATGATCGTCTTCACGTCCTGCACGGTGGCCGCCACCTTCTCGGGCGTGATCTGCGCCGTGCCCGATGCGAGTTCCTCGGCCAGCTTCGTTGGATCGCCGGAGCTCGACAGCCGCGATGCGATCAACGTCGTGATTGGCGTCACGTTGGCGGTGGTCACGTCGGCCGACTCGACGACGCTCACCAGGGTTTCGGCGTCGCCGGTGGAGGACAGGCGGGTGGCAACGAGCACGAAGGCCGGCGTTGCGCCCTCGGCGAGCGTGACGCTGTAGATGCCGCTGCCGTCCACCGGAGCGCTGGTACCGACGACCGCACCCTTGCTGTCGAGGACGGAGACAACGCCGCCGGTGAAGGCGGCGCCCGTGGCTGCCACGCCGGTGAGAACCATGCTTTTCGGTTCCGGTGGTCCTTCGGAGGTGGACGAACCACCACCTCCACAGCCGGCCAGGATCGTCGCACCGGCGCATCCGAGTGCGACAAGCAGTTTACGGATGGACGGGATCGGCACGGTTTTCTCCTGTTGATGAACAAGTCGAGTGCGCCACCGGCAATCGAACGCGCACGGATGAAAGACTCTTGCCGGCCGAGGCTATCGACACAAAGGCGTCAGACGCACCTACCATCTGGTAGGTGCTACTGCCGACGTGATCTGCGATGACGACCGCTCGGAGTACCGATCGCCTGATCGCGCCTTTGTTGGGCGCGGTAGCCGACGATGCGAACTGGACCGCTTTTCTCGCGGAATTGAGCGACCAGTGCCGTTCCGAAGTCGCGATCCTGTTTCTGCACGACTACCGAAGTCATGCGGTGCCTTATTTCGCGAGCCACGGAGTGGACGAGAAAGCGAAGGCGGATTACATCGCGCGCCTGGGCGCGGTGAATCCGTGGGTCGCCGAGCAGCAGCCGATGTCCGAAGGCACCGTCGTGCTCAGTCACGAACTGGCCAGCGACGCGTCGATCCCGCGCAGCCAGTATTACGACGAGTTCCTGCGCCCACTCGGCATTCGGCATGCGGTTGGCAGCAACATCCTGAAGAGCGACGGCCGCGCCGTGAAACTCGGCGTTCTGCGCAGTCCGAAGCACGGACCGATGGGCAATCGCGAGCGCGCGCTTCTCTACAAGCTGATGCCTTCGCTGCAATCGGTGCTGCGTCTGCGCAGTCGGCTCGAAATGCTCGAGTCCCGAAACCGGATGAACTGGGCGGCGATCGAAGCCCTCGCTATCGGCGTGATCTTCCTCGATGGTTCGGGCATCGTCATCTGCATGAACACCGCCGCGAGCGAAATCTGCCGTGCGGCCGACGGCATCTTCGTCGACGAGCAGGGGCGGCTGAGTGCGTGCGCGCAGAAGGATCGCCGGTGGCTGCGCACGACGATCGACAAGGTCCGGCGTTCTTCCGTATGCGATGCCGCTGCCGACACCCAGGTCGGATCCGTTTATCGTCGCTCCGGCCTGCAGCCGCTGTCGCTTCGGATCGAGCCCATCGGCGGTACGTCGGTGGGCGATGCCGCAGCGGCGGAGATCGTCGTGTTCGTTTGCGAACCCGATCGCTCACCGCAAGAGCTCGAGGAAGCGCTCACGGCCATCTGGTGCCTTACCGCTGCCGAATCGCGTGTTGCCGGCTGCCTGCTGCGCGGTCTTTCGCTACGGGAAGCCGCGGCGCATCTGGGCATCGCCGAAGGAACGGCCCGATTCTTTTCCAAGCAGATCTTTGCCAAGACCTCCACGCGCGGCCAGACCGAATTCGTGCGCGTCGCGACGAAAAGCGTGGCGAGCCTGACGTGCGGGCGCAGTTGACCAGAGTCTCGTTCAGAACCTGCACGCTGATGACCGCGCCCTGGGCCAACCGCTTTTCGGTACGGTCGGCTTTCTTTCCTTTGTCGAGCAGGTAAAGGATGACGTTGGTGTCGAGGAAATCACCTGGCATTCGCCTCGTCCCGACTCGAGCCTTCGGTTGCCGGCAGGCGTCCGCGGAATCTGCGCAGCGCCTTCAGCGTTTCCTCCGGAGTCGGAGCGCGGAGCACTCCAAGGCCTTCGTTCAGCGGTCCTCACGGAGCAATCAACGCGAGGCGCGGAAAGTAGCTGGCGTAGCCGGAGCGATCGCGGGTCAGGACGGACAAATTCGCAACGGCCGCATGTGCTCCGATGTAGAAGTCTGCAAGCGGCCGCGGTCGTGAGCCGCCGCGGCTGCGATAGAGCGAAAAGGCTGTGGCCGCCAAAGCAGCACAGGACCAGGGAAGCGCGCTGCGCCACGTGTCGTATACGTCGAGCAGCGCGTCCAGCGCCTGCACGTCGGTCTTCGGCACCAGCAGCTCCGTGTAGATCACGATATTGACGTGGAGCGGAGCCCGCGTACTGCACTCTTGAAGTCGGTCGATGGCCCAGCCGTGCCAGGCGCTCTCCTCGTCGATGCAGTCGATCCAGACGTTCGTGTCCACGAGAACGCCGGCGCTGCCGTCGTAGGTCGAGAGCGCGTTCGTCATCGGTGGCTACCGGGCGGTGCGCCGGCCGGGTTTTCTGGAGACCGGTGTCGGCTCCTCTCCGCGGATGAAAGACATGATTTCGTCCGCGCTCATTTGACGGAACTCCGGCGCGAAGCTGCGGCGAACTCGCTCGGCAGCCTTGCGGATCTCGTCACGGCGGTCGTCTCGAACGTGCGTGGCTACGGGAGTAATGACGATCCGACCCCCTTCCAGGCCGAACGACACCGAGCTGCCGGGCCGGATGCCTGCAGCGTCCCGGATGGCCTTCGGGATAGTGACTTGACCCTTTTCGGTGACTTGCATGGGGTTGCCCCAGGAAGTAGGAATTCAGAGTAAGAATTATATTCGAGCTAAAGGTCGTCGCGCAATCGACACTCGGTACAGGCGTCTCATCCGTTCGGTCGAAGGTCATCCCGTCAAGCCGAAGCCGAGCGTTCGAGCAACCTCACCAGCGTCGTCAACGTTCGGTTCGCCGGCGTCGCCACGCCGAGCGCCGCACCGCGCGCCACCACGTATCCGTTCAGCGAATCGATCTCGGTGCGCCGACCGTTGGAGAGGTCCTGCTCCATCGACGAGCTGGCTTCGCGCATCGCTTCGCCCAGTCGCATGGCGGCGTCGTAGTGCGCGGAGGCCTCGGCGAGCGGCACCCCGTCGGCCCTCGCCACCGCCACGCACTCCTCGATCGTCTCGCGCATGAGCTTGCGTACGTCGGCGTCGTCGACGATCGCGCCGTAGCGCGCGCGGCCCAGGGCCGAGATCGCGTTGTATGCGCAATTCATCACCAGCTTGTCCCACAGGGCAGGGCGTACGTCGGCTTCGACGCGGCAGGCAACGCCGGCGTTCTCGAAGAGACGCGCGATCGCGCGCGTGCGCTCGGAGGGCGATGCCTCGGCAGTCGGGGGTTCCGCGGACGGCGAGCTCGCGCCGCCTTCGCCCGATCGCCGGTAGCACTCGCCGAGCACCAGATCGCCGCGCCCCGAGTGCCGCAGGTGCCCGAGCCCGCTCATCGCGGCGGCTACGTAGACGACTGCGCCGAGCGCGTCGATTCCGCTGCTGCGCATGCGTTCGACGTTGTCGACGCCGTTCTGCAGGCTGACGACGATGGCGCCGGGGCGCAGCAGTGGCATGAGTTGGCGGGCCGCGGCATCGGTGTCGCGCGTCTTCACGCAGAACAGCACGACGTCGGCGTCGCGCACGGCTTCCGGTCGCGTTTCTGCGTCGATGCGGATGCGCCGCTGCATGCCGGCGCTCTCGAAGAGCAGCCCGTCGCGGCGGATCGCATCGACGTGCGCCGCGCGGCCGATCAGCGTGACCGGCATGCCGGCCTCGGCGAGCTTCGCGCCGAAATAGCAGCCGACGGCGCCGGCACCGTAGACCGCCACTTTCGGCGGTCGGCCATCCGGATGATTCGAAAGGGGCAAGATGTTGTGCTCCGGCTGGTGTTAACGTTTGACCAACGTTAGTCTAGTTTGCGGGGGCGTCGCTTGCCGGAAGAGGTGGTCAATCCGTACGAGGCGAAGACGCACCTTTCGCGCCTCGTCGATCGCGCCGCCTCGGGCGAAACCATCATCATCGCCAAAGCAGGAAAGCCGCTCGCGCGATTGCTGTCGATGCCGGCTCGGCGTGCGGTGCGACTCGGCTCCTTGCGGGCACGTATTCAGCTCCCGAACGATATCGGTGCCGTTGCCCGGGAAGAGATCGACGAAACGTTTAATCGTCGATAGTGCGTCTTCTTCTCGACACTCAGGTGTTGCTTTAGGCGCTGGCCGACCCTTCGCGGCTGCCGCTCGCCTCGCGTCGGCTGCTGTCGTCGGGCACGTCGGAAGTCTGCTTCAGCCTGGCTTCGATCTGGGAAATCGCGATCGGGTACAGCTTGGGGAAATTGAGTTTCGACGCCGATGTCATCGCCGACGCTGCCCGAGCCGACGGCTTCGCGTGTCTCGACATTCGACGCGAGCATTTGAGCGCAGTACAGCGGTTGCCGTGGCATCATCGCGACCCGTTCGATCGTCTGCTCGTTGCGCAGAGCATGGTCGAACGGCCATCCTGTTGACCTCCGACGCTGTTCTTCCGCGGTACTGCCCGACGATCCAGTCGATCTGACCTGCGGCGGTGAACTCGTCGCGGTGCTTTGCGCGGGGATCGACGCGCCGGTGGCCGTTGCGCCCCCGGCACGACCCGTGCCGATTTCCGCCGCCTCGCGCCGCGCCGGTCTTATGATTCACGCCTCGCAGATCGCCCCGGCTCGACGGCCGGCTCCGCGCCCACGTACCCCGCACCCCGAAGGCCTCACCCGATGCAATTCCGTTTCCCCATCGTCATCATCGACGAGGACTGGCGCGCCGATTCCGCCAGCGGCCTGGGAATCCGCGCGCTCGCCAAGGCGATCGAGGAGCAGCACTGGGAGGTGGTGGGCGGCTTCACGTACACCGACGTGTCGATGGTCGCCAACCAGGCCGCGCGCGCGTCGGCCTTCATCGTCTCGATCGACGACGAGGAACTCGTCGCCGACTCGTCCGCCGAGCCGGCGGCGGTCACCGAGCTGCGCAAGTTCATCATCGAGACGCGGCGCCGCAACGCCGACATCCCGATCTTCCTCTTCGGCGAGACGCGCACCTCGCAGCACATCCCGAACGAGATCCTGCGCGAGCTGCACGGCTTCATCCACATGTTCGAGGACACGCCGGAGTTCGTCGCGCGCTACATCATCCGCGAGGCGACCAACTACCTGAACTCGCTGGCGCCGCCGTTCTTCAAGGCGCTGGTGAACTACGCGCACGACGGCTCGTATTCGTGGCACTGCCCGGGGCACTCCGGCGGCGTCGCGTTCCTGAAGAGTCCGGTGGGCCAGATGTTCCACCAGTTCTTCGGCGAGAACATGCTGCGCGCCGACGTCTGCAACGCGGTGGACGAGCTCGGGCAGCTGCTCGACCACACGGGCCCGGGGGCGGCCTCCGAGCGCAACGCGGCGCGCATCTTCAACACCGACCATCTGTTCTTCGTGACGAACGGCACGTCCACGTCGAACAAGATCGTCTGGCATGCGACGGTGGGCAACAACGACGTCGTGCTGGTGGATCGCAACTGCCACAAGTCGATCCTGCACGCGATCACGATGACCGGGACGATTCCGATCTTCCTGCAGCCCACGCGCAATCACCTGGGCATCATCGGACCGATTCCGCTCGAGGAGTTCGACCCGGCGAACATCCAGCGCAAGATCGACGCCAATCCGCTGATCACCGACAAGAGCGCGCGTCCGCGCGTGATGACGATCACGCAGTCGACCTACGACGGCGTGGTCTACAACGTGGAGATGCTCAAGCGCACGCTGGGCAACTACATCGAGAACCTGCACTTCGACGAGGCGTGGCTGCCGCACGCAGCGTTCCACTCGTTCTATCACGAGTTCCACGCGATCGGACCGAACCGACCGCGCAGCGCCGACACGATGATCTTCTCGACGCAGTCCACGCACAAGCTGCTCGCCGGCCTGTCGCAGGCCTCGCAGATCCTCGTGCAGGACCCGGTCAACCGCAAGCTCGACCGGCACCGCTTCAACGAAGCGTTCCTGATGCACACGTCCACCAGCCCGCAGTACGCGATCATCGCGTCGTGCGACGTGGCCGCGGCGATGATGGAGCCGCCCGGAGGCACCGCGCTCGTCGAGGAGTCGATCTTCGAGTCGCTCGAGTTCCGTCGCGCGATGCGCAAGGTCGACGACGAATACGGCTCCGACTGGTGGTTCAAGGTCTGGGGGCCGAAGGACCTTGCCGACAACGGCATCGGCCGGCGCGAGGGCTGGTACCTGCGCTCGAACGACAAGTGGCACGGCTTCGGCAAGCTCGCCACGCATTTCACGATGCTCGACCCGATCAAGGCGACGATCGTCACGCCCGGCCTGGACATGAACGGCAAGTTCGCGCCGTCGGGCATCCCCGCGTCGATCGTCACCAAATACCTCGCCGAGCACGGCGTCGTCGTCGAGAAGACGGGGCTGTACTCGTTCTTCGTGATGTTCACGATCGGCATCACGAAGGGCCGCTGGAACACGCTCGTCACCGAACTGCAGCAGTTCAAGACCGACTACGACACCAACCAGCCGCTGTGGCGCGTGATGCCCGAGTTCGTCCAGGCGTTCCCCGCCTACGAACGCATCGGATTGCGCGACCTCGCGTCGCAGATCCACGAGCAGTACCGCCGCTACGGAATCGCGCGCGTCACCACCGAGATGTACCTGTCGAACATGCAGCCGGCGATGCGGCCCTCGGAGGCCTTCGAGTGTCTCGCGCATCGACACGTCGAGCGCGTGCCGATCGACGAGCTCGAAGGACGCATCACGACGATGCTCGTCACGCCGTATCCGCCCGGCATCCCGCTGCTGATCCCCGGCGAGCGCTTCAACAAGCCGATCGTCGAGTACCTGAAGTTCGCGCGCGACTTCAACGCGCGCTTTCCGGGCTTCGAGACCGACGTGCACGGGCTGGTGATCGAGCTCGAGGGCGGGATGATGCGGTATTACGTGGATTGCGTGAGGGATTGACGGCGCACAGGGGGGCGTAGGGCGTGGAACCCCGTCGTTTGCGCGCAATCCGGGGGCACAACGCACCTCCCCCCCGCGCAACACCGCGGCAGCCCACCGGGGCACGCCCCTCGCCGGCCCGCCGACGCTCTCACCCTTCGAGCAACGAGATGTTGCCTTTCTGCTCGTCGAACGCATTTCACGGACGGAAAGGCAACAAGCGGTTGCCCGACTGCGCGCAGGCGGCGCGTGCGGGACTGGATTGCCACTGAAGACGCATGATGAACCGGCCGGTCAATCGCGTGCGCGCGGTACACCCTGGAGAGATCCTGCGCGAGGACTTCCTCGCTCCTTTGGAGATAAGTGTGAACGCGCTCGCGTTGGTCCTGGGAGTACCGGCAACGCGGATCCACGAAATCGTCAAGGAGAACCCCGCCGCGCGTTGAAGCGAGCGGCGTAGTACTGCACGCGCCGGCGCCGCCGAACTTCGAGCAACAAACCGTTGCCTTTCCGCTCGTGGAACGCATTCCACGAGCGGAAAGGCAACATACGGTTGCCCGACCGCATGCGTGGCGCTGTACACGCGGGCACGCTGCCGTGCACGGCCGCGCGCCCGCGCTACGCACGCCTGCACGCCGCCGCGCTTGCCGCCGCCGCGCCCCCTAAACGTCCACCGACCGCAACCCCGCCCCGGGATCCACCCTTGCCAGCCGCGTGCCGCTGATCACGTCGTGCAGCGCCCGCCGATCCCCGTCGACCATCGTCCAGAGAAACGGCACCAGCAGCAGCACATACAGCCCCCGGTGCACGAAGTACCCCGCCGCCAGCGCGGCCACGTACAACGCCGCGACCACCGCGAACCGCACGAACGCGTGCGCGAGCGACACCGGTTCGCCCGCCCGCGTCTGCAACTGCAGCGACATCGTCTTCATCGGCAGCGACCTGCGCCCCTCGCTCCAGAAGTAGCTGAAGTACACCGCCAGCACGCCCAGCGTGAACCACTGGAACACGGTGCGCAGCGCGCCCGGATGTCCGCGGAACTGCGTGAGCGCGGAGAACGCGTAGTCGGCGAACCAGACGACGCCGAACAGGATGATCGCTTCGTAGGCGCAGCCCATGAACCGGCGCCAGGGATCGGCAGCCGGCGGGAGCGCGCCCGGCATCAGTAGTAGACGCGCCGTGGGCGCTGCGCGGGCTTGCGGTTGCGTTTGACGACTTCGGCCAGCGGCTGGGCGGCGTGTTTCGCCAACCCGGTACGGGCGCCTGCGTGGCGTGCCGCGGTGTTGCTCGTCGTGCCGCTGGTGCGCAGCACGGCGCGCTGCTCGGGCGTCATCTCGCGATAGCGCTCCCACTGCGCCTGCCGCTCGTCGGGGTCCAGTCGCTTGGCGAGCCGGTAGTTCTGGCGTGCGAGCCTGCGCTGCTCGGGTGTGAGCTTCGCCCACTCGCGCACGCGCTCGTCGACGCGTTCGCGTTGCTCGTCGGACATCCCCGGCACGCGATCGGCCAGCTGCAGCCAGCCGCGCTTCTCGGCGACGGACCAGCTGTTCCACTGTTGTTCGAAGGGGCTGAGCACCTGCTGTTGCGCGCCGGTGAGTTCGCTCCACAGCGGTTGCACCAGCGGCAGCAAAGAGCCACGGTGGGTGGACGGCGCATCGGCCGACAGCGCCGGGGCGACGGCGATGCTCGCGGCGAGCGCGATGGCGGCGAACGCCGGCCAGCGCGGCGTTCTTATTGATGCGGGCCGGCGGGCTGCGCTCATTCTTCCTGCCCTTGCGAATGCGACGAGACGTTGCGCAGGTACACGCCGAAGCCGCGGTCGGCGTAGGCCGAAATCGGGACTTCGTCGGTGATCATGGCGGCGTCGAGTTCGGCGAGGTCGTCGGCGCGCTGGTGCGTGTCGAGCAGCGAGATGCCGAACAGGCCGGCGGCGACGACGGCGATGGGAACGACGACGGCGGCGATGCGCCAGACGAGCCGCGGAGCCGGGCCGCCGGCGAGCGTGGCCGTCGACCGGTGCCCGCTTCGCACGACCTCGTGCGCGACGCGCGGCGCCGTTTCGACGCGTGCCCGTGCCAGCGCGGCAGCGCGCGCGGCGGCCAACCGATGAGTGGTGCGGTACGGAAGACGATCGGCGGATTCGTCGAGTGCGACGCGCACGATCCGGGCGAGTTCTCTTTCGTTCATCGTTCGATTCCGCGGGCGGCGAGAGCTTCGGCCAGCGCATGCGCGGCGCGCGAGCAGTGCGTCTTCACGCTTCCCTCCGAGCAGCCCATCGCGAGCGCCGTCTCGGACACGTTCAGGTCTTCCCAGTAACGCAGCAGGAAGGCCTCGCGTTGACGTCGCGGCAGCCGGGCGATTTCCTCATCGAGAATCGTGCGCAATTGCGCCCGCTCGACTTCGTCCGCGGTCTCGTCGACGTCGCTGCCGGGGTCCAGCGCTTCCAGCGCGTCGGTTTCGGACTGCTCGCCGTTCACGTCGTTCTGCAGCGACGACAGCGGCGTCGTCCACAGGCTGCGCACGCGCTGGCGGCGGAAGTGGTCGGTGATCGCGTTCTGCAGGATGCGGTGAAAGAGCATCGGCAGCTCGTCGGCCGGCCGCGTGCCGTAGCGGCTCGCCAGCCGCAGCATCGCGTCCTGGACGACGTCGAGCGCGCCGTCGCTGTCGCGCAACGCGAACACCGCATGCTTGAACGCGCGGCGCTCGACCCCGGCTAGGAAATCGGACAACTCCTGGCGGCTTGCCATTCGGGCCTTCGAGCGGCGCGATCCTCGACGAAAAAGACGCTGCGGATGCTAGCAGAAGGGGTCGCGCGGGCGCGCCCCGCGTCTTGACCGGCGCTGTTGCGGCGCAGTATTCTTCAATGCTTATCCCCTACGCGCGAAACTGCACCGGTTCGTCTTCACGAGAGGCGCGTCCGGCGCATCCGATCAAAACTCGCAGGACCCGTGTCGAGGTCTGCGTCGTGGCCACCTGACCAGGGCGGCCATGGCGCCGGCGGCGGATCCTCCTGCCCTTGAAAGGACTACCCAGATGGAACTCACCGGCGCGGAAATCGTCGTCCGCTGTCTGCAGGAAGAAGGCGTCGAGCACGTCTTCGGCTATCCCGGCGGCGCCGTTCTCTACATCTACGACGCGATCTTCAACCAGGAGGCGATCCGCCACGTCCTCGTGCGCCACGAACAGGCCGCTGCGCACGCGGCCGACGGCTATGCGCGCTCCACCGGCAAGGTCGGCGTGTGTCTCGTCACCAGCGGCCCGGGCGTCACCAACGCGGTCACCGGCATCGCCACCGCCTACACCGACTCGATCCCGATGGTCGTGCTCACCGGCCAGGTGCCCACGCACGCAATCGGCGAAGACGCGTTCCAGGAAGCCGACACGGTCGGCATCACGCGTCCTTGCGTGAAGCACAACGTCCTCGTGTAGGACGTGCGCGACCTGGCCGTCACGCTCAAGAAGGCCTTCCACATCGCGTCCCCCGGTCGCCCCGGGCCGGTGCTCGTCGACATCCCGAAGGACGTCACCCGCGCGCAGTGCCGCTTCGAGTATCCGAAGACGGTTTCGATGCGCTCGTACAACCCGGTCACGCGCGGACACCAGGGGCAGATCAAGAAGGCGCTCGGCCTGATCCTCACCGCCGAGCGGCCGATGATCTACGCCGGCGGCGGCGTCGTGCTCGCCGAGGCTTCCGAGGAGCTGAACCGCTTCGCCGAGCTGCTCGACTTTCCGGTCACCACCACGCTGATGGGCCTGGGCGGCTACCGCTCGAGCGAGCGCAAGTGGGTCGGCATGCCCGGCATGCACGGCACCTACGAGGCGAACATGGCGATGCAGCACTGCGACGTGCTGATCGGCATCGGCTCGCGCTTCGACGACCGCGTCATCGGCAACCCGAAGCACTTCGCGCAGAACCCGCGCAAGATCATCCATCTCGACATCGATCCGTCGTCGATCTCCAAGCGCGTGCGCGTCGACGTGCCGATCGTCGGCGACGTGCGCGAGACGCTGCGCGAGATGATCGCGCTGCTCGAGCAGACGCTCGCCGCCGGGCAGAAGACCAACGCCGCGGCGGTGGCGAACTGGTGGAAGCAGATCGACGAATGGCGCGGGCGCAATTGCCTGAAATACCGGTCGAGCGACGAGGTGATCAAGCCCCAGTCGGTCGTGCAGAAGCTGTGGGAGATCACCGACGGCGACGCCTTCGTCACCTCCGACGTCGGCCAGCACCAGATGTGGGCGGCCCAGTACTATCCGTTCGACAAGCCGCGGCGCTGGATCAACTCGGGCGGCCTGGGCACGATGGGAGTCGGGCTGCCGTTCGCGATGGGCGCGCTGCTCGCCAACCCGGGCGCGAAGGTCGCGTGCATCACCGGCGAAGGCTCGATCCAGATGAACATCCAGGAGTTGTCGACCTGCAAGCAGTACAACCTGCCGGTGAAGATCGTCAACCTGAACAACGGCTACCTCGGCATGGTGCGGCAGTGGCAGCAGATCGAGTACGGCAGCCGCTATTCGCAGTCGTACGTCGATGCGCTGCCCGACTTCGTCGCGCTCGCGCAGGCCTACGGGCACGTCGGCATCCGCGTCGAACGTCCGAAGGACGTCGAACCGGCGCTGCGCGACGCCTTCGGCAAGTACAAGGACCGGCTCGTCTTCCTCGACTTCATCACCGACAAGACCGAGAACGTCTGGCCGATGGTGCAGGGCGGCAAAGGGCTGACCGAAATGCTGCTCGGCTCCGAAGACCTGTGAGGCCCCGGCGATGAAACACATCGTTTCGATCCTGATGGAAAACGAGCCCGGCGCGCTGTCGCGCGTGGTGGGCCTGTTCTCGGCGCGCGGCTACAACATCGAGACGCTCACGGTGGCGCCTACCGAAGACCGCTCGCTGTCGCGTATGACGGTGGTCACCAGCGGCTCCGACGACGTCATCGAGCAGATCACCAAGCAGCTGAACCGGCTGATCGACGTAGTCAAGGTCGTCGACCTCACCGAGAGCCCCTTCATCGAGCGCGAGCTGATGCTGATCAAGGTGCGCGCCACCGGCAAGGAGCGCGAGGAGATCAAGCGCATGGCCGACATTTTCCGCGGCCGCATCATCGACGTCACCGACCGCACCTACACGATCGAGCTCACCGGCGACAGCCAGAAGCTCGATGCCTTCATCGACGCCCTCGACCGCGCATCGATCCTCGAGACCGTGCGAACGGGCTCGTCGGGCATCGCGCGCGGCGAGAGGGTTCTGAAAGTCTAGGGAAGGGGGAAGGGGGCAGGGAGAAGGGGAAAAGTCGCGCCGACGTATCCCGGTTTCCCCTTCCCCCTTCTCCCTTCCCCCTTCCCTTCTTCACAAAGGAAAAACGGATGAAAGTGTTCTACGACAAAGACTGCGACCTCAAACTCATCAAGTCGAAGAAGGTCGCCGTCATCGGCTACGGCTCGCAGGGACATGCGCATGCGCAGAACCTGAACGACTCGGGGGCGAAGGTCGTCGTCGGCGTGCGCAAGGGCGGCGCGTCGTGGGAGAAGGTGCGCAAGGCGGGGCTGGAAGTCGCCGAGATCGGCGCAGCGGTGAAGGACGCCGACTTCGTCATGCTGCTGATGCCCGACGAGCACATCGCTTCGGTGTGGGCCAACGAGATCGAGCCGCACGTGAAGCAGGGCGCAACGCTCGCCTTCGCGCACGGCTTCAACATCCATTACGGGCAGGTCGTGCCGCGCGACGACCTGGACGTCGTGATGATCGCGCCGAAGGCGCCCGGCCATACCGTGCGCTCCACCTATGCGGGCGGTGGCGGCGTGCCGATGCTGATCGCCGTGCACCAGGATCGTTCCGGCATCGCGCGCGACACCGCGCTGTCGTATGCGGCTGCAATCGGCGGCGGGCGCGCCGGCATCATCGAGACGAACTTCCGCGAGGAAACGGAAACCGACCTGTTCGGCGAGCAGACGGTGCTGTGCGGCGGCACGGTCGACCTGATCAAGGCCGGCTTCGAGACGCTCACCGAAGCCGGCTACGCGCCGGAGATGGCGTATTTCGAGTGCCTGCACGAGCTCAAGCTCATCGTCGACCTCATCTACGAGGGCGGCCTGGCGAACATGAACTACTCGATCTCGAACAACGCGGAGTTCGGCGAGTACGTCACCGGTCCGACGATCGTCACCGCCGAGACGAAGAAGGCGATGAAGGCCGCGCTCGAGCGCATCCAGAGCGGCGAGTACGCCAAGCAGTTCATCCTCGAGAACCGCGCCGGTGCGCCCACGCTGTTGTCTCGCCGGCGCATGCTCGCCGAGCACCCGATCGAGCAGGTCGGCGAGAAGCTGCGCGCGATGATGCCCTGGATCAAGGCGAACAAGCTGGTCGACAAGTCGCGCAACTGAGCGAGGCAGCGAGCGCGTGAGCAGCCCCCGCTACCCGCATCCGATCGTCGCACGCGAAGGCTGGCCGTACATCGCGCTGGCCTTCGTCGTTGCCGTGGTGGTCACGGCCGTGGGCGGATGGTGGTCGATTCCACTGTGGCTGATCGCGCTGTTCGTGCTGCAGTTCTTCCGCGATCCGCCGCGCGAAGCGCCGCCGGGTGAGCGGCTCGTGCTGGCGCCGGCCGACGGCCGCGTGATCTCGATCGAGACGGTGCGCGATCCGTATGCGGGTGGTCGCGAATCGATGCGCATCTCGGTGTTCATGAACGTGTTCAACGTGCACTCGAATCGCTCGCCGGTCGACGGGCGCATCGAGCGCATCGAGTACTTCCCGGGCAAGTTCGTCAACGCCGACCTCGACAAGGCCTCCGAGCACAACGAGCGCAACGCGCTGCTGATTCATGCGCATGACGGCTCGCTCGTCACCTGCGTGCAGGTCGCAGGTCTCGTCGCGCGGCGCATCCTGTGCTACGTGAAGCCGGGCGACGTGCTGCACCGCGGCCAGCGCTTCGGTTTCATCCGTTTCGGCTCGCGCGTGGACGTCTACCTGCCGCCCGGCGCGCGACTGTTCGTCGGCGTCGGCGAGAAGGTGCACGCGACCGCCTCGCCGCTGGCCGAACTGCCGCAGGTCGGAAGTGCCTGACGAGCGCCGCGGCGAGGGACTGGCGCCGCGCCGCTCGCGGCGCATCTACCTGCTGCCCAACGCCTTCACCACTGCGGCGCTGTTCTGCGGCTTCTACGCGATCGTGCAGGCGATGAACGTGCGCTTCGAGGCGGCGGCGATCGCGATCTTCATCGCGATGGTGCTCGACAGCCTGGACGGGCGCGTGGCGCGGATGACCAACACGCAGAGCGCCTTCGGCGAGCAGTACGACAGCCTGTCCGACATGGTGTCGTTCGGCGCGGCGCCGGCGCTCGTCATCTACGAGTGGTCGCTGCGCGGGCTGGGCAAGTGGGGCTGGCTCGCCGCCTTCGTCTACGTGGCCGGCGCCGCGTTGCGCCTGGCGCGCTTCAACACGAACATCGGCGTCGTCGACAAGCGCTTCTTCCAGGGCCTGCCCAGTCCCGCGGCCGCGGCGCTGGTCGCCGGACTCGTCTGGATCGTCACCGACCTGCGCGCGACGCAGTGGATCTCGGTAACCGGCGAGGATCTCGCCTGGCTGTCGTTCGTCCTCACGGTCTACGCCGGCATCACGATGGTGTCGAACGTGCCGTTCTACAGCTTCAAGGACATCGACCTGAAGAAGAGCGTGCCGTTCATCTTCGTGATCGGCGTCGTGATGGTGTTCGTTCTCGTGTCTTCCGATCCGCCGTCGGTACTGTTCGCGCTGTTCCTGTTGTACGGCGTCTCCGGCTGGCTGCTGTGGCTGTGGCGCTGGCGTCGCGGCGAAGTGCATCTCGGCCGTCGCCCTCCGTGGGGTGGCGACGAAGACGACGACGATGACGACGACGACAGCGTAGGCGAGGGCGGGCGCGAAGACGCCAACGAGTTCCGCGAACGGTGAGCTGTTAAAATCATCGGTTTTCCCGCGTAGCGCAGGCTGCATCCCTCCGATGAAGACACGCAAGCCGCTCGTCGCCGGCAACTGGAAGATGAACGGCGATACGGTGTTCAACGAGCACCTGCTCGGCGAGTTGCGCGCCGGTATCGAGCGCGAGCCTCTCGCGGGGCTCGAAGTCGCCGTCTGCCCGCCGTTCCCGTACCTCGCCCAGGCCGCCGGCAAACTCTCCGGCAGCCCGATCGAATGGGGTGCGCAAAACGTCAGCGACCGTCCGGACGGCGCCTTCACCGGAGAGGTCTCGGCGAAGATGCTGGTCGATCTCGGCTGTCGCTGGGTCATCATCGGCCACTCGGAACGGCGTCAGTCGATGGGCGAAACCGACGACGACGTCTGCGCCAGGCTGGCGATGGCGGCGATGCACGGCCTGGGCATCATCGCCTGCATCGGCGAGACGCTCGAAGAGCGCGAGGCAGGTCACACCGAAACCGTGCTCGCCCGACAGGTCGATGCGCTCGTGCGCACGGCGCATCGCATGCAGCACGGCGCCGATGTCGCTTCGGCGATGCCTGCCGAGCGATTCGTGCTCGCCTACGAACCGGTCTGGGCGATCGGCACCGGGCGCAGCGCGTCGCCCGAAATCGCGCAGCAGGCGCATGCGTTCATTCGTTCGCGCCTGGCGACGCTCGACGGCGAGGGGCGCGCCACGCGAATCCTGTACGGCGGCAGCGTGAAGCCGGAGAACGCGAGCAGCCTGTTCGCGATGCCCGACATCGATGGTGGACTGATCGGCGGCGCTGCGCTGATCGCCGAAGATTTTCTTGCGATCTGCCGCGCCGCGGCAGGGCACAGCGGCGCCGCGGCGTCCCGCTGACTCACGTATTCCGAGGAGTGTTTCGATGACCTGGCTGGTCAATCTGCTGATGGTCCTGCAGGTGCTCACGGCACTGGGCGTGATCCTGCTCGTGCTGCTGCAGCACGGCAAGGGCGCCGACATGGGCGCTGCCTTCGGCGGCGGTGCGTCGGGGAGCCTGTTCGGCGCAAGCGGCTCGGCAAACTTCCTGAGCCGCTTCACCGCGATTCTCGCGGCGGTGTTCTTCGCGTCCACGCTGGTGCTGGCGATGTTCGGTCATCAACGGATCGAAGCGCCGGCCAGCGTGATGGAGACCACGACGCCGCCCGACACGGCGCCGGCGCCGCGGCCTTCGGACGTTCCCGCGTCCGACTTCCCGTCGGGCGCCCCCGCAGCCGGCGCCGCGGCGCCTGCCACGGGTGGCGCTGCCGCTGCGGGCGGCGCCGGCTCCGCGTCGGGTGCCGCTGCTGCACCCGCATCGCCGCCGTCTTCCGGCGGCAGCGGTTTTGGAGCGAGCGACATTCCGAAGTAGAATAGAGGGCTTTCTCGATGGATGGTGGGCACGATCGAAAACGACGGCTCGCAATCCGATTCGTGCCGACGTGGTGGAATTGGTAGACACGCTATCTTGAGGGGGTAGTGGCGAAAGCTGTGCGAGTTCGAGTCTCGCCGTCGGCACCAGTCAGGATGTCTTGATGCTCGAAAATTACCTGCCCGTCCTGCTCTTCATCCTGGTGGGCATTGCCGTCGGCATCGGTCCGATGCTCATCGGCAAGCTGCTCGGGCCCAGCCGCCCCGACCCCGAGAAGCTCTCCCCTTACGAGTGCGGCTTCGAAGCCTTCGAAGACGCCCGCATGCGCTTCGACGTTCGCTACTACCTGGTAGCGATCCTGTTCATCCTCTTCGACCTCGAGATCGCCTTCCTGTTTCCGTGGGCGGTCTCGCTCGACGCGATCGGCCTCTTCGGCTTCGTGTCGATGATGATCTTCCTGGCGATTCTCGTCGTCGGGTTCCTGTTCGAATGGAAGCGGGGCGCGCTCGACTGGGAGTGATCGCGCAGGCTGCGCGTCGTCGCCGTTGTCACATGCTCGCGCGGGCCGTGCGCCGCGCCTTGCCCCGGAGGGGCCGTCGATGGGCATCGAAGGAGTACTGAACCAGGGTTTCGTCACGACGCAGCTCGACAAGCTCGTCAACTGGACGCGAACCGGATCGATGTGGCCGGTCACCTTCGGCCTGGCTTGCTGCGCCGTGGAGATGATGCACGCGGGCGCTGCACGCTACGACATGGACCGCTTCGGCGTGATGTTCCGTCCGAGTCCGCGCCAGTCCGACGTGATGATCGTCGCCGGCACGCTGTGCAACAAGATGGCGCCGGCGCTGCGCAAGGTGTACGACCAGATGCCCGAGCCGCGCTGGGTCATCTCGATGGGTTCGTGCGCCAACGGCGGCGGCTATTACCACTACTCGTACTCGGTCGTGCGGGGTTGCGATCGCATCGTGCCGGTCGACATCTACGTGCCGGGCTGCCCGCCCACCGCCGAGGCGCTGATCTACGGAATCATCCAGCTGCAGGACAAGATCCGGCGCACCAGCACGATCGCGCGCTAGTCCCTATGCCCGAGACGCCAGCCCCCCGCCCGGCCGACCCAGACATGCCCACTACCGACGCTCCCATCACCGTGCTGCAGGCGCTCGAATCGGCGCTGCGCGACGCGCTTGCCGATTCGCTGCGCAGCCTCGTCGTGCGGCTCGGCGAGATCACCGTCGAGATCGATCCGGCGATGCACGAGGCTGCCGCGCTACGACTGCGCGACGATCCGCGGCTGCGCTTCGACACGATGGTCGACCTGTGCGGCGTCGATTACGCCGGCTATCGCGATGGCGACTGGCAAGGCAGGCGCTTCGCCGTCGTGCTGCACCTGCTGTCGGTGGAACTGAACCATCGCGTGCGGGTGCGCAGCTTCTGCGCCGACGACGAGTTTCCGGTCATTGCATCGGTCACCGGCGTCTGGCCGACGGCCGACTGGTTCGAGCGCGAGGCCTTCGACCTCTACGGCATTGTCTTCGAGGGACACCCCGACCTTCGCCGCATTCTCACCGACTACGGCTTCGTCGGACACCCGTTCCGCAAGGACTTCCCCGTCAGCGGTTACGTGGAGATGCGCTACGACCCCGAGCAGCAGCGCGTGATCTACCAGCCGGTGACGATTCCGGCCCGCGAGATCGTGCAGCGCGTGATCCGCGAGGAAGGATACGGGCCGTCGTACGAAGGACGCGAGCACCGTGGCTGACATCAAGAACTACACGTTGAACTTCGGCCCGCAGCATCCCGCCGCGCACGGCGTGCTGCGGCTCGTGCTCGAGCTGGACGGCGAGATCGTGCAGCGCGCCGATCCGCACATCGGGCTGCTGCATCGCGCCACCGAGAAGCTCGCGGAGACGCGCACGTACCTGCAGAACGTTCCGTACATGGATCGGCTCGACTACGTTTCGATGATGTCGAACGAGCACGCGTACGTGATGGCGGTCGAGCGACTGCTGGGCATCGAGGTGCCGCTGCGCGCCCAGTTCATCCGCGTGATGTTCGACGAGATCACGCGCATCCTGAACCACCTGCTGTGGATCGGCGCGCACGGCCTCGACGTCGGCGCGATGGCGGTGTTCCTCTACGCGTTCCGCGAGCGCGAAGACCTGATGGACGTCTACGAGGCGGTGTCGGGTGCGCGCATGCACGCGTGCTACTACCGGCCCGGCGGCGTCTATCGCGACCTGCCCGACACGATGCCGAAATATCGCGCATCGAAGATCCGCGGCGAAGCGACGGTGCGCGAGCTCAATCGCGACCGTGAAGGCTCGGTGCTCGATTTCATCGAGGCCTTCACCAACCGCTTCCCCGGCTACGTCGACGAGTACGAAACGCTGCTCACCGAGAACCGCATCTGGAAACAGCGCCTGGTCGGCGTCGGCGTCGTCGGCCCCGAGCGGGCGAAGGCGCTCGGCTTCACCGGGCCGATGCTGCGCGGCTCGGGCGTCGCCTGGGACCTCCGCAAGATGCAGCCCTACGAGGTGTACGACCTCGTCGACTTCGACATCCCGGTCGGCACCAACGGCGACAGCTACGACCGCTATCTCGTGCGCGTGCAGGAGATGCGCGAGAGCAATCGCATCATCCAGCAGTGCGTCGAGTGGCTGCGCAACAACCCGGGCCCGGTGATCGTCGACAACCACAAGGTCGCTCCGCCGTCGCGCGTGGGCATGAAAACCGGCATGGAAGAGCTGATCCATCACTTCAAGCTCTTCACCGAGGGAATGCACGTGCCCGCGGGCGAGGTCTATGCCGCCGTCGAGCATCCGAAAGGCGAGTTCGGCATCTACCTGATCTCCGACGGCGCGAACAAGCCGTACCGGATGAAGATCCGCGCGGCCGGCTTCGCGCACCTGGCGGCGATGGACGAGATGGTGCGCGGCCACATGCTCAGCGACGTGACCACGATGATGGGCACGCTCGACATCGTGTTCGGCGAGATCGACCGCTGACGCCGTGCACGTGAACCACCGGCCACCCAGACCATGAACGCCGTATCCCGAACCCGACGACTGCTCAGCGACCAGGCCTACGCACGCATCGACCGCGAGCTGAAGAAGTACCCGCCCGAGCGCAAGCGTTCGGCGGTCATCGCCGCGCTCGCGCTGGCTCAGGACGAGTACGGCTGGATCTCCAGGGAGGTGGTCGAGGAAGTCGCCAGCTATCTCGGCCTGCCGAACGTCGCGGTCTACGAGGTGGCCAGCTTCTACACGCTGTTCAACACGAAGCCGGTCGGGAAATTCAAGCTTTCGGTGTGCACCAACCTGCCGTGCGCGCTGCACGACGGCGCCAAGGCCGGCGAGTACCTGAAGGAGCGGCTCGGTATCGACTACGGCCAGACCACCGCGGACGGGCTGTTCACGCTGATGGAGAGCGAGTGCCTGGGTTCCTGCGGCGATGCGCCGGTGCTGCTGGTGAACAACAAGCGCATGTGCAGCTTCATGGGCAACGCGCAACTCGACGCGCTGCTCGACGAACTGCGCGCGCAGGCAGCCGGCGAGGCCAGGGCCGTCGCGCACGATGCGCAGGGCGCCGCGCCGCGCGCGCCGAACGGAGACGGCCATGGGCGCTAAGGACCTGCTGATCGAAACGCGTGCGCAGGCCACCTGTTTCCACGGCCGGCACATCCAGCCGCAGATCTATGCCGGGCTCTCGTCGCCCGACGGCTGGCACCTGAAGGACTACGAGGCGCGCGACGGCTACCAGGCGCTGCGCAGGATCCTCGCCGAGGGAATCACGCCCGACCAGGTCATCGCCGAGTTGAAGGCGTCGGGGCTGCGCGGGCGCGGCGGGGCAGGCTTTCCCACCGGGTTGAAGTGGAGCTTCATGCCGCGCCAGCACCCGGGGCCGAAATACCTGGTGTGCAACTCCGACGAAGGCGAGCCGGGCACCTTCAAGGACCGCGACATCCTTCGCTACAACCCGCACATTGTCATCGAGGGAATGGCGATCGCGGCCTACGCCATGGGCATCACCGCGGGCTACAACTACATCCACGGCGAGATCTGGGAAACCTACGAGCGCTTCGAGGAGGCGCTCGAAGAAGCGCGCGCCGCCGGCTATATCGGCGAACGCATCCTCGGCAGTGAGTTCTCCTTCCAGCTGCACGCCTTCCACGGCTACGGCGCGTACATCTGCGGCGAGGAAACCGCGATGCTCGAATCGCTGGAAGGCAAGAAGGGCTGGCCGCGCTTCAAGCCGCCTTTTCCCGCGAGCCATGGCCTGTACGGCAAGCCCACGACGATCAACAACACGGAAACGCTGGCCGCGGTGCCGTGGATCATCCGCAACGGCGGGCAGAAGTATCTCGAGGTCGGTCGCCCGAACAACGGCGGCACGAAGATCTTCTCGATGTCCGGCGACGTCGAGCATCCGGGCAACTACGAAGTCCCGCTCGGTACGCCGTTCGCGAAGCTGCTCGAACTGGCCGGCGGCATGCGTGGCGGGCGCAAGCTGAAGATGGTCATCCCCGGCGGCTCGTCGATGCCCGTGCTGCCCGGCGACGTGATGATGGCCACCGACATGGACTACGACTCGATCGTCAAGGCCGGGTCGATGCTGGGTTCGGGTGCCGTCATCGTCATGGACGAGACGCGCTGCGCGGTGAAGTCGCTGCTGCGCCTGTCGTACTTCTATTTCGAGGAGTCGTGCGGGCAGTGCACGCCGTGTCGCGAAGGCACGGGCTGGTTGTGGCGCATCGTGCATCGCATCGAGCACGGCGAAGGCACTGCGGAAGATCTCGACGAGCTCGACCGCATTGCCTACAACATCCAGGGCCGCACGATCTGCGCGCTGGGCGACGCCGCGGCAATGCCGGTGCGCGCCTTCCTGAAGCACTACCGCGACGAGTTCGCCCATCACGTGGAGCACAAGACCTGTCTCGTGCCCACCTACGTCTGAGAGCGCGAAGCGGCGCAACGAACCGGAATCGAGATGGTCAAGCTGGAAATCGACGGCCGCGAGGTCGAGGTGCCCGAGGGCAGCATGGTGATGCATGCGGCCAACGAGCTCGACATCTACATCCCGCATTTCTGCTATCACAAGAAGCTGTCGATCGCGGCCAATTGCCGGATGTGCCTGGTCGAGGTCGAGAAGGCACCCAAGCCGCTGCCGGCCTGCGCCACCCCCGTCACCAACGGGATGAAGGTACTCACGCGCTCCGAGATGGCGCTGCGTGCGCAGAAGAGCGTGATGGAGTTCCTGCTGATCAACCATCCGCTCGACTGTCCGGTTTGCGACAAGGGCGGCGAGTGCCAGCTGCAGGACCTGTCGGTCGGCTACGGCTACTCGGCCTCGCAGTTCAAGGAGCGCAAGCGCGTCGTCACGCCCAAGCCGATGGGGCCGCTGATCTCGGCGCGCGAGATGCAGCGCTGCATTCATTGCACGCGCTGCGTACGCTTCGGCATCGAGATCGGCGGCGTGCAGGAAATCGGCATGGCCAATCGCGGCGAGCATTCCGAGATCCTCACCTTCGTCGGACGCGCGGTCGATTCCGAGTTGTCGGGCAACATGATCGACGTCTGCCCGGTCGGTGCGCTGTTGAGCAAGCCGTTCCGCTTCACCGCGCGCAACTGGGAACTGGCACGGCGCAAGTCGGTGTCGCCGCACGATTCGCTCGGCTCGAACCTCATCGTGCAGGTGCGCGGCAACCGCGTGATGCGCGTGCTGCCGCTGGAGAACGAGGCGGTCAACGAGTGCTGGCTGTCGGACCGCGACCGCTTCTCGTACGAAGCGCTGGCCGGCGACGAACGGCTCGAGGCGCCGATGATCCGCCAGGACGGCGAGTGGCGCGTCACCGACTGGGCCACCGCGCTCGACTATGCGTCGCACGCGATCCGCACGGTGCGCAACGAGCACGGCGCGCAGTCGATCGGCGCCGTGGGTTCCGGGCAGGGCACGGTGGAGGAACTGCATCTGCTCGCGCGATTCGCGCGCGGGCTGGGCAGCGAGAACGTCGATTTCCGCACGCGCCAGGTCGATTTCTCGGCCGACGCGCTGCGCGAGGGTATTCCGTGGCTCGGCATGGCGGTGGCCGACGTCGAGTCGCTCGACCGGCTGCTGCTGGTCGGCTCCACGCTGCGCAAGGACCATCCGCTGTTCGCGGCGCGCGTGCGCAAGGCGGCGAAGGCCGGCGCGCAGGTGTCGATCGTGCACGCGGCCGATGACGACCTGCTGATGCCGCTGGCCAACCGCGTCGTCGTTGCTCCGTCGCGCTGGCTGCAGGCGCTGCGCGAGCTGCTCGCCGCGCTGCGCGACGAGGCCGGCGCTCCCGAAACCGCACGCGCCGTTGCGGCGTCGCTGCGCGGCGGCGAGAAGCGCGCTGTGCTGCTCGGCAACGAGGCGCTGCATCACCCGCAGGCCGCGCAGCTCGTCGCGCTGGCGCGCGCGATCGCCGAAGCGGCGGCTGCCCGCTTCGGCGTGGTCGGCGACTCGGCCAACGCGGTCGGCGGCTACATAGCCGGTGCGGTGCCGCGCGACGGCGGGCTGAACGCCGCGCAGATGTTCGAGCAGCCGCGCAAGCTGTACCTGTTGATGAACATCGAGCCCGCGCTCGACCTCGCGCGCCCGGCGATCGCGCTCGACGCGCTGTCGAAGGCCGAATCGGTCGTCGCGCTCACCACGTATCGGTCGCGCGAGCTGATGGAAGTGGCCGACTGCCTGCTGCCGATCACGCCGTTCACCGAGACTTCGGGCACCTTCGTCAACGCCGAGGGGCGTGCGCAGTCGTTCAACGGCGTCGTTCCTCCACTGGCCGATTCGCGGCCGGCGTGGAAGGTCTTGCGCGTGCTGGGCAACCTGCTCGAGATCGACGGCTTCGAGCTCGACAGCCCCGAACAGGTACGCAACGACGCGCTGTCCGGCGACTGGTCGGCACGGCTGAACAACGCGCTGCGCGCTGCGCCGCAATCGGCTGCGACCGACACGGCCGGCGCCACGGCCGCGGACGGCGGTTCCGATGCCGGCGCGCTCGAGCGGCTGGCCGAAGTGCCGATCTACGCCGTCGATCCGATCGTGCGGCGCGCGTCGAGCCTGCAACTCACCAACGACGCGCTGCTCGCGCCGCGCGCGCGCATGAATGCGGCCACTGTCGCGCGGCTCGGACTGAAGGCGGGCGAGCCGGTGCTGGTGCGCCAGTCGCGTAACGGTCGTTCCGGCGAGGCGGTGCTCGAACTCGCCATCGACGACGCGCTGGCCGACGGCGTCGTTCGCGTGCCGGCGGGAGTGTCCGAGACATCGTCGCTTCCTGAGGGCTTCGGACCGATCCACGTCGAGCGCTTCGTTTCCGGCCGTTCGCACTGAGCAACTGACCAATCGCGATGGACAACCTGTTGAACGGCTTGACGACCTGGGGTGAGGGCACGCTCGGCGGCGCCTGGCCGGTCGTCTGGAATCTCGTCAAGATCGTCCTGCTCGTGTTGCCGCTGCTCGGTGCGGTGGCCTACCTCACGCTGTGGGAGCGCAAGCTGATCGGCTTCATGCACCTGCGACTGGGGCCCAACCGCGTCGGACCGGGCGGATTGCTGCAGCCGATCGCCGACGCCTTCAAGCTGATCTTCAAGGAGATCATCCTTCCGACGCAGGCCAGCCGAGGCTTGTACATCCTCGGTCCGGTGATGACGATCATGCCGGCGATGGCGGCGTGGGCGGTCATTCCCTTCGGGCCGGAGCTTGCGCTGGCCAACGTGAACGCCGGGTTGCTGCTGCTGCTGGCGATCACGTCGGTCGAGGTCTACGGAATCATCATCGCGGGCTGGGCGTCGAACTCGAAGTACGCCTTCCTCGGCGCGATGCGCGCCGCGGCGCAGATGCTCTCGTACGAACTGGGCATCGGCTTCGCGCTCGTCGTCGTGCTGATGGTCTCGGGCAGCATGAACCTCTCCGACATCGTGCTCGGCCAGGACCGCGGCTGGTTCGCCGATCGCGGCATCAACTTCCTGTCGTGGAACTGGCTGCCGCTGCTGCCGATGTTCGTCGTCTATGTCGTCTCGTCGGTGGCCGAGACCAACCGGCATCCGTTCGACGTCGTCGAGGGCGAGTCGGAGATCGTCGCCGGGCACATGGTCGAGTACTCGGGGATGGGCTTCGCCATCTTCTTCCTCGCCGAATACGCCAACATGATCCTGCTGTCGGCGGTGGCGTCGGTGATGTTCCTCGGCGGATGGCTGCCGCCGATCGATTCGGCGGTCTTCAACTGGATTCCGGGCTGGATATGGCTCGGGATCAAGACTTTCTTCGTCGTTTCGCTGTACATCTGGTTCCGCGCGACCTTCCCGCGCTACCGCTACGACCAGATCATGCGGCTCGGCTGGAAGATCTTCATTCCCGTCACGTTGTTCTGGCTGGTCGTCGTCGCCGTCTGGATGCAGACGCCCTGGAACATCTGGAACTGACCGGTCGCAGGAGTTCGCCCCCATGGCTGCCGTAAAGGATTTCCTCTCCAGTTTCATGCTCCGCGAGATGCTCGACGGCATGCGGATCACGGGCAAGTACCTGTTCGCGCGCAAGATCACCATCCAGTATCCGGAGGAGAAGACGCCGAAGTCGCCGCGCTTCCGCGGGCTGCACGCGTTGCGTCGCTACCCGAACGGCGAGGAGCGCTGCATCGCATGCAAGCTGTGCGAGGCGGTATGCCCGGCGCTGGCCATCACGATCGAATCGGCCGAGCGCGACGACGGCACGCGGCGCACGACGCGCTACGACATCGACCTCACCAAGTGCATCTTCTGCGGCTTCTGCGAGGAGAGCTGCCCGGTCGACTCGATCGTCGAGACGAACCTGCTCGAGTACCACGGCGAGAAGCGCGGCGACCTGTACTTCACCAAGGAGATGCTGCTCGCGGTCGGCGACCGCTACGAGCAGGAGATCGCCGCCGACCGCGCGGCCGACGCGCGCTACCGCTGACCATGACCGCCCCGACGCTGCTCTTCTATCTGTTCGCCGCCGTCACCGTGTTCTCGGCGGTGCGCGTGATCACCGCGCGCAATCCGGTGCATTCGGTCCTGTTCCTCGTGCTCACCTTCGCGTCGGTCGCCTGCATCTGGCTGCTGCTGCGTGCCGAGTTCCTCGCAATCGCGCTGGTGCTCGTCTACGTGGGCGCCGTGATGGTGCTGTTCCTGTTCGTCGTGATGATGCTCGACATCAACCTCGACCGCGTGCGACACGGCTTCTGGCGCAACCTGCCGGTGGCGCTGTTCGTCGGCATCGTCATGGTGATCGAGCTCGCGCTGGTGCTGATGACCGCCTTCAACGACCCGCAGAGCAACGTGCCGCCGCTGCCGGCCGACTACAGCAACACCAAGGCGCTCGGCAAGCTGCTGTACACCGACTACGTCTTCGCCTTCGAGGCCGCCGCGGTGGTGCTGCTGCTGGCGATGGTGGCCGCCATCGGCCTCACGCTGCGCCGGCGCAAGGACGCGCGCTACAGCAACGCCGGCATCGCCGTGCGCACGCGCGCGGCCGATCGCCTGCGCATCGTCCGAATCCCGGCCCGGCCGCGCGACGCGGAACCCTCATGACTCTCACGCTCGCTCATTACCTGGTGCTCGGTGCGATCCTGTTCGCGATCAGCATCACCGGGATCTTCCTGAACCGGCGCAACGTCATCATCGTGCTGATGGCGATCGAGCTGATGCTGCTCGCGGTGAACCTGAACTTCATCGCGTTCTCGCATTTCCTCGGCGACGCCGCCGGCCAGGTTTTCGTGTTCTTCATCATGACCGTCGCCGCCGCCGAGGCGGCGATCGGGCTGGCGATCCTCGTCGTGCTGTTCCGCACGATCGAGTCGATCGACGTGAAGGACCTCGACGCGCTGAAGGGCTGATGCCGCAGCGAGCCCCAACAAGAAGCGATTTCCTGCCCCGACCCCCGCAATGAAGACCGCCTACCTGCTCGCCGCCTTCGCTCCGTTGGTCGGCGCCCTCGTCGCGGGCCTGTTCGGCCAGCGCATCGGCCGCGCGAATTCGCACCGGGTGACGATCCTCGGCGTGGCGATCTCCTTCGCCGCTTCGCTGTGGACGCTGTTCGACGTGCTCGCCGGCAACACCTTCGACGGCGCCGTCTACACCTGGGCGAGTATCGCCGGGCTGAACATCGAAGTCGGCTTCCTGATCGACACCCTCAGCGCGACGATGATGTGCGTCGTCACCTTCGTGTCGCTGATGGTGCACGTCTACACGATCGGCTACATGGCCGACGATCCCGGCTACCAGCGCTTCTTCTCGTACATCTCGCTGTTCACCTTCTCGATGATGATGCTCGTGATGGCGAACAACTTCATGCAGTTGTTCTTCGGCTGGGAGGCGGTGGGGCTGGTCTCGTACCTGCTGATCGGCTTCTGGTACACCCGCCCGAGCGCCATCTTCGCGAACCTGAAGGCCTTCGTCGTCAACCGCGTCGGCGACTTCGGCTTCGTCGTCGGCATCGGGCTGGTGCTCGCCTTCTTCGGCACGCTCGACTACGGCGAAGCCTTCGCGCTGGCGCCGTCGCTGGCCGATCGCACCTGGGAGTTCTGGCCGGGCGCGCAGTGGTCGGTGATCACCGCGGCGTGCCTGTTCCTGTTCGTCGGTGCCATGGCGAAGTCGGCGCAGTTCCCGCTGCACGTATGGCTGCCCGACTCGATGGAAGGGCCTACGCCGATTTCCGCGCTGATCCACGCGGCGACGATGGTCACCGCGGGCGTGTTCATGATCGCGCGCATGTCGCCGCTCTACGAGCTGTCCGACACCGCGCTGGGCGTCGTGATCACGATCGGCGCGATCACCGCGCTCTTCCTCGGACTGGTCGGCGTCGTGCAGAACGACATCAAGCGGATCATCGCCTACTCGACGATCTCGCAGCTCGGCTACATGACGGTGGCGCTCGGCGCCTCGGCGTACAGCGTGGGCATCTTCCACCTGATGACGCACGCGTTCTTCAAGGCGCTGCTGTTCCTGGCCGCAGGCTCGGTGATCATCGCGCTGCACCACGACCAGGACATCCGCAACATGGGCGGGCTGCGCCGCTACATGCCGATCACCTGGATCACCACGCTGGTCGGCTCGCTCGCCCTGATAGCCACGCCGTTCTTCTCGGGCTTCTATTCGAAGGACTTGATCATCGAGGCGGCGGGTGCGGCCGAGGTGCCCGGCGCGGGCTTCGCGTATTTCGCCGTGCTCGCCAGCGTGTTCGTCACCTCGCTGTACACGTTCCGCATGTACTTCCTCGTGTTCCACGGCGAACCGCGCTGGGGAAGGCAGGAGCACGGCGCGCACGCAGCCGCGGCGGCGCACGCTCACGATCCGCAGGAAGGCGCGCACGGTTCGGCGCACGCGCCGGTGGCCAGCGACGATCCGCACGCGCACGAGCACCACGGCCTGGCTGCCGGCGAGCGTCCGCACGAGTCGCCTTGGGTCGTCACGCTGCCGCTGGTGCTGCTGGCGATTCCTTCCGCGATCATCGGCATCTTCACCGTCGGGCCGATGCTCTTCGGTGGCTTCTTCGACGAGTCGATCTTCGTCGACGCGCGGCACCCGGCCATGGCCGAGCTCGCCGGGCACTTCCACGGCTGGCTGCAGATGGGCCTGCACTCGGTGACCACGCCGGCCTTCTGGCTCGCGGTGGCCGGCGTCGTCGTCGCCTGGTACGCGTACCTGGTGAACCCGGCGTTTCCCGCCGCCGTGCAACGGGGGCTCGCACCCATTTATCGCCTGCTCGACAACAAGTACTACCTCGACCGCATCAACGAGACGGTGTTCGCCGGCGGCGCCCGCGCACTGGGCCGTGGGCTGTGGCGCGGCGGCGACCAGGCGCTGCTCGACGGCGTGGCCATCGACGGCAGCGCACGCCTGGTCGGCTGGTTCTCCGGCGTGCTGCGCCTGGTGCAAACGGGCCGGCTGAACAGCTACGCGATCACGATGATCGTCGGTGTCGCCCTGTTGCTGCTGTTCGTCGTGATGCCGCTGGTGCGGCGCTGAAGAATACGAAGAATCACACCCGTACATGAGCTCCTTTCCGACCCTCAGCGCCGCAATCTGGATTCCCATCGTCTTCGGCGTGATCCTGCTGCTGCTCGGCAGCGGGCGCAGTCCGTGGCTGTTGCGCTCGATCGCACTGGTGGGCGCGCTGCTCGGCCTCGCCGTCACGCTGCCGCTGTTCACCGATTTCGACCGCGGCACCGCGGCGATGCAGTTCGTCGAGCAGGCGCCGTGGATTCCGGTGCTCGACTCCACCTACCACCTCGGCGTGGACGGCCTGTCGGTGTGGTTCGTGCTGCTCACCGCGATCATCACGGTGTTCACGGTGGTGGCGAGCTGGGAGTCGATCGAGAAGAAGATCGCGCAGTTCATGGCCGCGATCCTCATCCTGTCGGGCTTGATGGTCGGCGTGTTCAGCGCGCTCGACGGACTGCTCTTCTACGTGTTCTTCGAGGCGACGCTGATCCCGATGTACGTGATCATCGGGTTGTGGGGCGGGCCGAACCGCATCTACGCGGCGTTCAAGTTCTTCCTGTACACGCTCGCCGGGTCGCTGCTCACGCTGGTCGCGCTCGTCTGGCTCTACATGAAGTCGGGGTCCTTTTCGATCCTCGACTGGCACGCGCTGCCGCTGTCGCTGAACGAGCAGATTCTCGTCTTCGTCGCATTCCTGGCAGCGTTCGCGGTCAAGGTGCCGATGTGGCCGGTGCACACGTGGCTGCCCGAGGCGCACGTCGAAGCGCCCACCGGGGGTTCGGTGGTGCTGGCGGCGGTGATGCTCAAGCTGGGCGCCTACGGCTTCGTTCGCTTCTCGCTGCCGATCACGCCCGACGCCAGCCACGAGCTCGCCGGCCTGATGATCGCGCTGGCGCTGATCGCGATCGTCTACATCGGGCTGGTCGCGATCGTGCAGGCCGACATGAAGAAGCTCGTCGCCTATTCGTCGGTGGCGCACATGGGCTTCGTCATCCTCGGCTTCTTCCTGTTCGATCCGCTGGGCATGCAGGGCGCGCTGGTGCAGATGCTCTCGCACGGCTTCGTCTCGGGCGCGATGTTCATGTGCATCGGCGTGCTCTACGACCGCCTGCACACGCGCCAGATCGCCGACTACGGCGGCGTCGTCAACGTGATGCCGAAGTTCGCCGCGCTGTTCCTGCTGTTCTCGATGGCCAACGCCGGACTGCCCGGCACCTCGGCCTTCGTCGGCGAATTCTTCGTCATCCTGTCGTCGGTGGGCGTGAACCTGTGGATCGGCGTGGCGGCCGCCACGGCGTTGATCACCGCGGCCTCGTACTCGCTGTGGATGTACAAGCGCGTGGTGTTCGGCGCCGTCGGCAACGAGCGCGTCGCGCAGATGAAGGACGTCGGCCTTCGCGAATTCTGGATGCTGTTCGCGATGGCGCTGCTCGTGCTCGGCCTGGGCGTCTATCCGAAGCCGGTCACCGACATGATGGACGCGTCGGTGCAGGCGCTGCTGCAGCACGTT
>JAJPES010000057.1 GCA_021166725.1 Burkholderiaceae bacterium
GGGTTTAGGGTGTGGGTGGGGGGGGCCCGGTTTTATAACTGTTTGTAACCCCACACCCCGCTTCACAACCCGGGGGGCAACCCCTGGTTTTGGCCCCCACCCCGGGGGTCCCACCCCGGTTTTCTTCTTCCGGTTTTCTTCTTCCCCCTTCCCTCACAAAGACAGCCACACCCGCTTCAGCGCCGGATCGTCGCGATCGGTCTGCACCGAAAATCCCAGCGCCTGCATCAACCGCATCATCGGCGCGTTGGCAGCCAGCACGAAGCCTTCGATGCGTTCGAGCCCCCGCTTGCGGGCATGCTCGACGATCGCGTTCATCAGCGTCTTACCCAGGCCCTGGCGCTGCATTTCGTCGGCGATCGCGATGGCGAACTCGCAGCTGCGCCGGTCGGGGTTCAACAGGTAGCGCACGACGCCGATGATCGAGGAGTCGTCGTCGTGCGACAGCACCGCCACCAGCGCGAGCTCGCGGTCGTAGTCGATCTGCGTATAGCGAACCAGCATGCGCGGCGACAGTTCGTTCAGCGCCGAGATGAAGCGGAAATAGCGCGACTGCTCGGAGAGCGCGCGCACGAAGCGCTGCAGCCGCTCGCCATCCTCGGCCTGGATGGGACGGATCGTGCAGGGACGGCCGTCGCGCAGCGTGCACCGACGCACGAGCTCCGACGGGTACGGCATGATCGCCATGTGCGCATAGCGACGCTGGTCGTGCGGCTCGCGCGGAACCTTCGCATCGGCGACCGCGCGCGCGTCGACGGCGATCAGGCCGCCCTCGTCGGCGATGATCGGGTTGATGTCGAGCTCGGCGAGCTGAGGCAGCTCGCAGACCATCTCCGACACCCTCACCAGCAGCCGCTCGAGCGACTCGAGATCGACGGCGGGTGCGTCGCCGTATTCGCCGAGCGTGCGCGCCCCGCGCGTGCGCGCAATCATGCTGCGCGCAAGAAAACTGTTCAGCGGCGGGAACTCGAGCGTGGTGTCGCGATGGATCTCCACGCGCGTTCCGCCGGTGCCGAATGCGATCACCGGTCCGAACAGCGGATCGCGAAAGACGCCCACGTACAACTCGCGACCGTGACGGCCGAGCTTCATCGGCTGCAGTGTCACGCCCTGGATGCGCGCGGCCGGTCGCGCCGCGCGCACCGAGCGCAGGATCTCGTCGAACTGCTCGCGCACTTCGGTGGCATTGCGCACGTTCAATGCCACGCCGCCGACATCGCTCTTGTGCGCGACATCCGACGAGCTGATCTTCATCGCCACCGGATATCCGATGCGGTTGGCCGCCGCCACCGCCTCCTGGCGGTTGGTCGCCAGCAGCGTCCGGTTCACCGGTACGTGGAACGCGTCGAGCAGCACCTTCGATTCGAGCTCGGTCAGCACCTCGCGATCTTCGGCAAGCGCCGTATCGAGCACCGTGCGCGCGCGGGCGACGTCGGGCGCCGTCATGTCCGACAGCGAGCGCGGCGTCTGCTGCAACAGCAGCTGGTTCTGGTAGAACGTTGCAACCGTGGAGAACGCGTCGACCGCCGCCTCCGGCGTGCGAAAGACCGGCACGCCCGCTGCGTCGAGCCAGGCGCGCAACGGGCGGGTCGACGTGTCGCCCAGCCAGCAGGCGAACAGAGGTTTACCGAGCGTGCCGGCGATGCGCGCGATGCGCTCGGTGATCTGCGGCGCGTCCAGCCCGGCGAACGGCGACAGCAGCACGAGCATCGCGTCCGACTCCGGGTCGTATGCGATTGCCTCGAGCGCGCTGGCGTAGTCGTCGGCACTGGCGCTCAGTCCGAGATTCAGCGGATTGGTGATTTCGACGCCGGGCAGCGCTGCCTCGAGTCTCCGTCGGGTCGGTTCGGTGTACGGCAGCAGCCGGATGTTGGCGAACCACGCCTGGTCCGACGCGAGCACGAGCGGACCGTTGCCGTTGCCGATCATCGCGAGCCGCTTGCCCAGCGGCCAGTTACGCGACGCCAGATAGCGCACCGCCGTGAACAATTGCGTGAACAGGCGTACCTGCACCGCGCCGGCGCGGCGCAGCGCCGCGCTGTAGATCGCATCGCTGCCGACGATCGCTCCCGAATGCGTGCGCGCCGTCGGCCGGCGGGCGGCGTCGCGACCGCCCTTGAGCACGACCACCGGCTTGACCGACGCCAACGCGCGCAGCGCGCTCATGAAGCTGCGCGAATCGAGCACCGCCTCGAGATAGACGACCACCGCCTTCGTCGACGCGTCGTTCGCCAGGAAGTCGAGCACCTGCGCGACGTCGATGTCCAGTTCGGCGCCGAGCGACACCGCCAGCGAGAACCCGATCGCCGTGTCGCCGGCCCAATCTAGGATGGCACCACCCAGTACGCCCGACTGGGTGACGAGCGCGACGTTGCCGGGCGGCGGCAGCGCGCCCAGCCGTCCGGCGTCGAGCCTGCGCGGTGGACGCGCGAAGCCCAGCGAACCGGGGCCGAGCAGGCGGATGCGCGCCGCGCGCGCCGTCGCGAGCAGCGACTGCAGCACGGCGGGCTCCTGCGCATGGCCGAGCAACATCGCCGTGCGCGCACCGATGGCGATCGCCTCGCGCAGCGCATCGAGCATGTGTTCGGAATCGACGGCGAGGACGGCGAGATCCACGCCTGCGCCCTCTTCACGCGCACGGCCGCCGACTGCGCTCGCGCCCGGCGCTCTCCCGCCCGGTGCTGCCTCGTCCTCGGCACTCCCGCCGGAGGCACTCCCGCCCGGGGCCCGTCCGCTGCCCTCGGCCGCCGACTCCGCGCGCGGCGCGAGCACGATGCTGCGCACCTGCGCCTTCGATTCGGCGAGCTTGCGTCCCAGCTCCTCGACCCACGCCGGCACCGGGGACGGACCGTGAACGAACGCTATGCGCGAAGGATCGAACAGCGCGGTGAGCGAGTGCAGGCGTTCCACTTCTTCGGCCGAAGACGGCGCGCAGGCGTCAATCGATTCCGATCAGCGCGCGAAGGTGCAGCTCGACGCAGCGCGCCAGTGCCGCGAGTTCGTAGCCGCCTTCGAGCGTGGAGACGATCCGGCCTTCGCAATGCTCGTCGGCGAAGTTCGCGATCTGCGCGGTGATCCACGCGTAGTCGTCATCGCGCCATCCGAGGTGGCTCATGTCGTCCTCGCGGTGCGCGTCGAACCCCGCCGAGACGAAGAGCATCTGCGGGGCGAAAGCCCGCAGGCGCGGCAGCCAGCAGTCGAGCACCGCCTGCCGCATCGACGCACCGTCGCTGTAAGGCTCGAGCGGCACGTTGCACATGTTCGGGCCGCGCGGGTTCTCGCCGAGAAACGGATACAGGCGCGACTGGAAGGTGGACGCCATCAGCACGCGCTCGTCGCTGGCGAGAATGTCCTCGCTGCCGTTGCCGTGGTGCACGTCGAAGTCGACGATCGCGACGCGCTCGAGCCCGAGCGCATCGAGCGCATGCAGTGCGCCCACCGCGATGTTGTTGAAGAAGCAGAAGCCCATCGCCCGGCCGCGTTCGGCGTGATGCCCGGGAGGGCGCACCGCGCAGAAGGCGCGCCGGTACTGCCCGGACACCACCAGCTCGGTAGCCCGCACGAGAGCGCCGGCAGCGTGCAGCGCGGCGTTCCACGTGTGCGGGTTCATCGCCGTGTCGGGGTCGAGCTGCGAGTAACCCTCGCGTGGGGAACTCGCCTGCAACTCGAGGAAGTAGCGCAGGTCGTGCGCGCGCGCGACCTGCTCCGTGGTCGCTTCGGGCGCTTCGATCGTGTCGAGGTAGTCGCTGACGCCACGCAGCAGCAGCCGGTCGGCGACCACGGCGAGCCGTTCGGGGCACTCGGGATGATGCGGCCCCATCTCATGCAGCAGGAAGCTCGGGTGCGTGAGGTAAGCGGCCTTCATCGCGACTCCTCCCAGTCGCCACTGTAGCGTACGGCGACGAGGTAGACTCTTTCGCCCGCAGCAGCCCCACCGGCCAATTCGACTCGCCCGACGATCGCAATGTCCGACGCATTCGTCCGTGTCCGGGAGTTCGTCCGTTCGTCGCGCAGCCGCGCACAGCAGCCGACCCGGGCCGGGCCGTCGCTGCCCGGCTTCGCGCTCGCGCGGCGCCGTTTCGCGCTGGCGCTGTGCCTGCTCGCCCCGGCGCTGGTCTCCTGCGCAAGCCTTCCCGCTGCGCAACCGCGTCCGGCACAGCGCGCGTTCGACCACCCGCAGAGCACGTCGCTCGGTCGCATCGTTGCCGCCGCTGCACCCGATGCGCATTCCTCGGGAGTGCGCCTGCTCGTTTCCGGCGAGGACGCGCTCGGCTCGCTGGTGACGCTCGCTCGGCGCGCGGAGCGCTCGCTCGACCTCGAGTACTACATCGTGCGCAACGACGCCTCCACGCGCACGCTGCTGCGCGAAGTGCACGCGGCCGCGGTGCGCGGCGTGCGCGTGCGGATGCTCGTGGACGACCTGAACACGGCCGGCAGCGACGAAAGCCTGCTGTGCTTCACCCGACACCCGAATGTCGAACTGCGGCTGTTCAATCCGTTTCCGGCCGGGCGCTTCTCCACCTACACGCGCATCCTCGCGTCGCTCACCGACGTCGACCGGATCAACCAGCGGATGCACGGCAAGATGTTCGTGGCCGACAACGCGATCGCCGCCACCGGCGGGCGCAATCTCGGCGACGCGTATTTCGTGCGCAGCCCGAAGAGCAATTTCGTCGACCTCGACGTGCTCGTCGCGGGTCCGGCCGTGCGCCGGCTGTCGGCTGCCTTCGATCGCTTCTGGAACGACCCGCTCGCCTACCCGGCGGCGCAACTCATCCACGAGACGCCGCGCTGCGAGGGGCCGGTTTCGGAGTCGCCCCAGCCGGAGACGAACGCGCAGGGCGAGACCGTCGAAGCGCCCGACTCCACCCCGGTGCCGTCGAGCACGCTGGCTCGTGCACTGAAGGAGGGACGGCTGAAGATGCGCTGGGACGACGTACGCGTGCTCGCCGACACGCCGGCGAAGATCACCGGCAGTAGCGCTCCCCCTCCCGCATCGGCGTCGATCGCCGACGACGTCGCCCGTCTGCTCGGCTCCGCGCGCACCGAGCTGATCCTGATCACGCCGTATTTCGTTCCCGGCGATCACGGCGTGGCGCTGATCCGCGCGCTTCGACAGCGCAACGTGCGCGTGCGCGTGCTGACCAACTCGCTGGCTTCCACCGACGCGCCGGTCGTGCACGTCGGCTACGCTCGCTACCGCCCGCAGCTGATCGAAATGGGCGTGGAGCTGTACGAGCTGCGCAACCAGCTCGGCACGCCGCGCTCGCAGCTCGGGCGCTTCGGATCGTCGCTGGCGAGCCTGCACGCGAAGGCCGTGGTGGTCGATCGCCGCACGGTGCTGATCGGCTCGATGAACCTCGACCCGCGCTCGCAACGTCTGAACACCGAGATGGGCCTGGTGATCCCCGACACCGTCGTCGCCGGACAGGTCGTGCGGCTGTTCGACGACGTTTCGAGCAACAGCAGCTATCGCGTCGTCGAGGACGACGAAGGGCGGCTGCGCTGGATCGGCGGCTCGCCGACAGTGCCCGACGCCGAGGGCAGCGAACCGGGCGCCAGCGCCGGATTGCGCGCGCTGATGTGGCTGCTGACGCCGTTCGCGCCGGAAGAGATGCTGTGAGATAGGGGCGACGAGCAATCCCGATCGACGCCGACCCGAACGCGCCGGGTTCGCTGCCGTTCTCCCCGACCACGACTCTTACCGTCCGCCTCAGCGGTGCCCTGCGCGATTTCGTAGCCGAGAGCGTGGGGGGGGACGGCGACTATGAGAACGTCAGCGCATACATCCGGGATCTGATCCGCCGCGACAAGGAGCGCAAGGAGCAGGAGTCCTTCGAGCGACTGAGGGCCGAGTTGGTCCATGCCTTTACCGGCCCGGAATCCTCGTATCGGCCGCTGAAGGCGGCGGACGTGATCGCGCGCAACCGGGGCTGATCAGGTGGCCCGAGTGCGGGTCCGGAAGTCGGCGTCCTAACGGCTCGACGAAATCTATCGCTACACACGCGACCGCGGAGGCGTTCGACAGGCCGATCGTTACATCCAGGGGTTGTTCGAGAAGTTCGACGGCATCGCGATAACAGCAAGACGCTTTCACGTCCGATTCCCGCCGACTTCGGAGTCGCCGGCTACTTCTTCCGTTACGAACGGCACTTCGTTTACTGGCGCTGGCTCTCGAACGGCGACGTCGGCATCGTGACGATCCTGCACGAGCGGATGCATCTGATCGAACGCTTCCGGGACGATTTCGAAGCATTCCGAACTGGAGCGGGTGAAGGGAAATACACAACCGGCCGCATGGCCGAGATGGGCACGCCGATCGACACCACGAGGACCATGACCATGATCACGATCATCACGACCGCGACTACCCGTTCGATTGGAATGAGGCTCTGCGCATCTGTCTGAGGGCGGTCGCAGCCGTTGTCCCTGGTTCAAATGGTGGGAGCCGTATCCAGCGGTCAGCGTAATCGGAGTCATTGGCTTGGTGATCTGTGGTTGGCCGATCTTCAAGGAAGCGCTGGAGCACCTGCAGGCCCGGCGCATGGCGATGGAACTGTCGAGGACCCTCGCGATCGTTGCCGCCGCCCCAATCGGCGAATTTTTCACCGCCTTGGTGATCACGCTGTCGTGCTGATTGCGGAGGTGCTGGAGAGTCTGACGGTCGGCCGCGGCCGCAAGGCTACCCGGGACCTGCTGAAGCTTTTGCCGCGTGAGGTGTCGGTGCGTAGGATGGGTTCTATCAAGACCGTCTCGGCCGAGGAACTGTCAGTGGGTGATGTGATTCTGGTTTCCCCAGGCGGCCGCCTTCCGGTCGACGGTGTTGTGGTCTCCGGCCACTCATTCACCGACGAATCGCGGATCACCGGCGAGTCACGCTGGCGGTCTCGCTCGCCACGGCCGTGATCACGCTGGCCGTCGTCGCTGGCCTCGTGGCCGGCGTGGTCGACTACATGACTTTGCACGGCAGCCGCCTGCATGATCGATGAGGCTTGCAGCTTGCCCCGGCGCCCGCGACGACACGGCGACCAGCCGCTGCGGCGGCGTGCACGAACCGGATTGAGGACGGACACATGAAAACCTTGATCACCATGTGCATCGCCGCAGCGTCCATCCGGGCCGGAGTGGCCGCGGCGGATCCCGCGGACCTCGCCCAGGCGAAGCCGGCGTTGTCGGCGCAGGCGTCGAACCCCCACACCATGGACTGGATGCAGGGCTTTCCACCCGCGCCGGACAAGACGATCCGCGTCACCGATGCGGACTATTTCGCGTTTCCGAAACTGCGCTGGACGGTCTGCCACTTCCGCGAGCTGATGCCGACCGCGGGCGTGCGCAGCGGCACGACGGGCGCCAGCGCGTTGCCGCTGGCGCTCGATCCGGGCATCGACGCGGTGACCTTCACCCCGCTCGGCAGCCACCAGCCGATGACCTGGACGGCAGCGTTCGACGCCAACTACAGCGATGGCGTGCTGGTGCTGCACCGCGGCCGCATCGTGTACGAACGCTACGGTGGTTGCCTTGGCCCGCATACCTTGCACGGCGCCATGTCGGTGACCAAGAGCATCACCGGCTTGTTGGGCGAGATGCTGGTGGTCACGGGCAAGCTGGATGAAACCGCCCGCGTGGGCGCGCTGATTCCGGAACTGGACCAGAGTGCCTTTGGCGACGCCACCGTGCGCCAGGTGATGGACATGACCAGCGCGCTCGACTATTCGGAGGATTACGCCGATCCGAACGCCGAGGTCTGGGCCTACGCCAGGGCCGGCAGTGCGCTGCCCGCGCCCGCCGGCTACACCGGGCCGCGCAGCTACTTCGAGTTCCTGCAGACGGTGAAGAAGAAAGGCACCCATGGCGAGGCGTTCGGCTACAAGACGGTCAACGCCGATGTGCTGGGTTGGCTGATCGCGCGCACCACGGGCAAGTCGGTGGCCGAGATCCTGGCCGACACGGTCTGGACCCGGATCGGCGCCGAACGCGAGGCCTTCTACACGGTCGATTCCATCGGCACGCCGTTCGCAGGCGGCGGCTTCAACGCCACCCTTCGCGACGTGGCGCGACTGGGCCTGCTGGTCTTGAACGACGGCCGCTGGAACGGCCGGCAGGTCATTCCGGCCAAGGCGATCGGGCGCATCCGCGCCGGCGGCGACAAGGTCGCCTTCGCCAAGGGCGGCTACGGTCTGCTGAAGGGCTGGAGCTACCGCGACATGTGGTGGATCAGCCATGACGATCACGGCGCGTTTGCCGCGCGCGGCGTGCACGGCCAGACGATCTGGATCGACCCGGCCGCGCAGATGGTGATCGTGCGCTTCGCCTCCACCCCGGTGGCGGCGAACGCATCCAGCGATCCGACCTCGCTGCCCGCCTTTCGCGCCATCGCCGATTACCTGATGGCACACGACCGCGACAGCGGCGCGACCCCGGCGGGCCGGAAGCAATGAGCATGCGGGCCAGGCGCGGTCGTCGCTGGTGGATCCTGCTAGCCGTGTTGGCGCCGCTGGCCGGCTTCCTGACGATGGTCGGCTGTGCCTCGCTGCCATCGCTCGAGGGCCGCACGCCCAGCACCGCGCTCGACGCCGAACAGGCACAGGCTACGCGACTGGGCGTGGCGACGCGGCCGCTGGTGGCGGCGCATCCCGGCACCAGCGGCCTATTGCCGCTGACCGATGCCCGGGCGGCGTTCGCGGCGCGGGCCTTGCTGGCGCGGCACGCCGAACGCACCATCGACGTCCAGTACTACATCTGGCAGGACGACGTCACCGGCACCCTGCTGCTCACCGAACTGGAACGTGCCGCCGGACGCGGCGTGCGCGTGCGCCTGCTGCTCGACGACAACGGCATCCGCGGGATCGACGACGCGCTCGTCGCACTCGCCGCGCAGCCGAACTTCGAAGTGCGGCTGTTCAATCCCTTCACCTTCAGGCACCCCAAATGGGTCAATTACCTGACCGCGTTCCCGCGCCTCAATCACCGCATGCACAACAAGTCGTTCACGGTGGACAACGCGGTCACCATCATCGGCGGGCGCAACGTCGGCGACACCTACTTCGGGGCGACCGACGAGGTCGCCTTTGTCGATCTCGACGTGCTGGCGATCGGCCCGGTGGTGCCCGAGGTGTCGCACGAGTTCGACCGCTACTGGGCCAGCCGATCCGCCTATCCGGTCGAGCGCATCGTCGGCAAGCCGGCGCATGATGCGCTGACGCACCTGCATGCCCGCGAGACGCGCATCGGCGACGACCCGGCGGCCCGGATCTATCGGCAGGCACTGGCGGAAAACCATGCCGTGCAGGCGTTGCTCGATTACAGCGCGGAGCTGACCTGGGCACCCACGCGGACTATCGGCGACAGTCCGGCCAAGGCGCTGCGGGCACAAGGCGACGGTGAGCGCCTGATCGATGAGCTGGCCCCGGTATTTGCCGACACCCGGGTTTCTCTGCAACTGGTGTCGCCCTACCTGGTGCTCGGCGACAAGGGCACGCGCGATGTCGCGGCCATGGCTCGGCGCGGTGTCGACGTGCAGGTCCTGACCAATTCCCTGGCCGCCACCGACGTGGCGGCCGTGCACGCCGGCTACGCCAAGCGACGCAAGCAGCTGCTCGCGGCCGGGGTCAGGCTGTACGAGCTGCGCCCCACCGGCCATCGCCTCGATGATCGCGATCTGGCCGGGCCGTTCGGCAGCTCGGGTTCGAGCCTGCACGCCAAGACCTTTGCCGTCGACGATCGAACGCTTTTCATCGGCTCGTTCAATTTCGATCCTCGTTCCGCCAACCTCAACACGGAAATGGGCTTCCTGGTCGACAGCCCCGCGCTCGCCCAGACCATGCACGAGGCATTCGCGCACGAGGTGCCGGCGCGAGCCTACGAGGTCAGGCTCGATGCCGACGGCAAGCTTTACTGGCTGCTGCGGCAGGGCGATGCAGTGCAGCGTTTCGATACCGAACCCGACACCTCGTGGCTGCGCCGCATGAGCGTGCGCCTGCTCGCGCTGCTGCCGATCGACTGGTTGCTCTAGTACGCCGACCCACAGGTATCGCAACAAGATGAAAGCGATGGATTCGGCCCCAGGGCAAGGCGCAAACCGCAGCCATTGCAGTAGCTATGGCGAGGTTTTGCAACGCCTTCCTGGGGCCGAAGACGCGCTTTCATGTTGCGATACCTGTGGGTCGGCGTACTAGGAGCCTGGGGCCAGGCCTCGGCAAAGGAAGGCGGGCGCGCCGGCGGATGGGATGGCCGGCGCGCAGGCTGCAGTCAACATGCTGCAGTCAATACGTCGTCCAGCCCCCATCGGTGGCTCGGGTGGCGCCCCTGATGTTGGACGCGTCTGCAGACAGCAGGAACAGGATCGTGCTGGCCTGCTCGGCGGGCGTGGCCATGCGGTGGTTGGAGTCGGCGTACATCAGCAGGCTCTGCGTTTTCGCCAGGCCCATGTTCGGAAAGCCGGCCGCTTGCCTGCGCTCCTTCTGCAAGGCGACGACCTTCCGAGTTCACGCGGATGCCGTACGGCGCGTAATCGACCGCCGCGTTGCGCGGTCAGGCCGGTCACCGCGTGCTTGCTCGCCACGTAGGCCGGATTTCCGGCCAGTCCGCTCAGCCCGGCGACGGATCCGATGTTGACGATCGCGCCGCCCGCGCCCTGGCGCACCAGCTGCCGCAATTCCGAGCGCAGCGACTGGAAGGTGCCGGTCGCGTTGACGCGCCGCGCGGATCGCGGTAAGAGAAAAAAACACGACAAGAGCGCAGAGGTCAGTCGAGTTCCTGCACACCCCCGCCCGAGACGGTGAGCACCTGGCCGCTGATCCAGCTTGCCGCTGGCGAGCACAGGAACAGCGCAGCGCGTGCAATGTCCTGCGCTTCGCCCAAGCGCTTGATGGGCGTGTGACGGAGCATCGTGGCCTCGATTTCAGGCGTCAGCACCGACGCCAGCGCCGCGGTCCTGGTGGCGCCTGGCGCGATGGCGTTGACGCGAATGCCCTTGGCGCCCAGATCGAAAGCAATGTTGCGGGTCAGGTGATTGACAGCGGCTTTGGACGATCCGTAGGACGCCATGCGCGTGTTACTGTTTTCACCCGACATGGAAGAGATGTTGAGCACCGCACCGCGCTTTTCCTTTTCCATGTGGGGCGCGGCCAGCTGGATCAGGCGAAACAGGCCGAACACGTTGATCTCGTAGGCCCGGCGAAAGTCCTCCATCGGCATGTCGAAAGGCTTGGGGCCACCGCCGCCGGCGTTGTTCACCAACAGCGTCAGCTTGCCGAATTCCGACACGGCCGCGTTCACTGTCGCGGCCAGATCGCTTTCCTTCGTCACATTGCAGGCAACGCCAATGGCACGCCCGCCAGCTGCCGTGATTTCCGCTGCCACGCCCACTGCCGTCCTGGCGTCCAGATCACTGACGACCACGGCTGCGCCAGCCTCTGCAAACAACATCGCAATCGCCCGGCCGATGCCGGCGCCGGCACCGGTGACCAGCGCCACATCGTTGTCCAATTTGAGAAGATCCGAAAAATGCATGCTTGTCTCCGCTTCCGCGCGCTTCCGCTTGCGGTGAACATGGAGGTTGATGCTCTTGGCGACCAAGGCACGCGCCTCGTCGCGCAGCGCGCGGGCTTCGAGCAGCGATACCTCGGGACAGGCGCCGAACGACGTCCGCCTGGGCTCCTCGAGCCAGTAGTAGCGGAAGTGTCAGGTCTTGCCTCCTGTCCCTGCAACAGCGAGGGAGAGGCCCAAGGTGCGGGAGGGTGTAGTCGTTGCGGGTGGCTTTGGCGCACCGAACGGCCAGGTCGGAAAGTGCCATGCTTCCCGCTCCCGAACGCGAGAGCGCGAGTCAGGAACTCGGTGCTGGTCACATCACCTGCGCGCCTCTACAAACAATCCGGAAACGGTCGTGGCCGGATTTCAGCGGACCTCCGCAGAGAGATGCAGTGGAGCGGGTGAAGGGAATCGAACCCTCGTATGCAGCTTGGGAAGCTGCCGTTCTGCCATTGAACTACACCCGCTCGGGTGTGGCCGATTATAGCGATGCGCGCCCGCGCCCGGCCCGTCGGGGCTTGCATGCGACAATCGCCGCATGCAAACGATCGTCGTCAACGGACAGCCGCGCCCGCTGCCGGCGCCGGCCACCGTCTCCGCGCTGCTCGGCGAGCTCGGCCTCGTCGGACAGCGCCTTGCCGTAGAGCGCAACGGCGAGATCGTTCCGCGTAGCCTGCACGAGCGCGAAACACTCCAGCCCGGCGACCGGCTGGAGATCGTCGTCGCCGTGGGCGGCGGTTGAATCGAACGCCGAACGTCCACCGATTTCGAAGCGAGGAACCATGTCCGCCGAGCACCTCTTCGAAGGCAGCCTGCACTGGCAGGGGCATCCCGCCGATGTGCCCTTCGATTACGAGCACCTGCATCGCACCACGCATCTCGAATTCGAAGGCGGAGCGTCGCTGACGGGCTCGGCGCCTGCCGTGTTCCATGGCGACGACCGTCATCCGAACCCCGAGACGCTGATGATCGCGTCGCTGATGCAATGCCATTTCCTCACCTTCATGGCGGTGGCGATCAAGTCGAGGCTGCACGTCACGGCCTATTCCGATCGCGCCGTCGGCCGCCTGGCGATGCAGGACGGCAAGATGCGCTTCGTCGAAATCGTGCTGCGCCCGTCGGTGACTTTCGAAGAACCGATCGACGCGGAGCGTCTCGTCGCGCTGCACGACAAGGCGCACCGTAACTGCTACATGTCGAATTCGGTGAATTTCCCGGTGCGCATCGACCCGGTCGGCTGATCGCGCCGAGCGCGCGTTCCTTGCCCCCACATCCCTTCACGCACGGCGGCACCATGAGACCCTCCGACCCGTTGACGATCGGCCGCCGCAGCTTCGCGTCGCGGCTGCTGATCGGCACCGGCAAATACCGTGACTTCGACCAGACCCGAGACGCCGTCGAGGCGAGCGGCGCGCAAATCGTCACCGTCGCGATCCGGCGCACGAACATCGGCCAGAACGCCGGCGAACCGAACCTGCTCGACTTCCTGTCACCCGATCGCTTCACGATCCTGCCGAACACCGCCGGCTGCTACAGCGCCGAAGATGCGGTGCGTACGCTGCGCCTGGCGCGCGAGCTGCTCGGCGGCCACACGCTGGTGAAGCTCGAGGTGCTCGGCGACGCGCGCTCGCTCTACCCGAACATGCCGGAAACGCTGAAGGCCGCCGAAACGCTCGTGCGTGAAGGCTTCGAGGTGATGGTCTACGCGAGCGACGACCCGATCCAGGCCAGGCATCTCGAGGAGATTGGCTGCGTCGCCGTCATGCCGCTCGCATCGCTCATCGGCTCGGGTATGGGCATCCTCAACCCGTGGAACCTGCAGCTGATCCTCGAACAGGCGAAGGTTCCGGTGATCGTCGACGCAGGGGTCGGCACCGCCTCCGACGCAGCCATCGCGATGGAACTCGGTTGCGCGGGCGTGCTGATGAACACCGCGGTAGCTGCCGCGCGCGATCCAGTGCGCATGGCGGGCGCGATGCGCATGGCGGTCGAGGCCGGCCGTGAAGCGTTCCTCGCCGGCCGCATGCCGAAGAAGCCATACTCGGCCGCGGCTTCGTCGCCCACCAGCGGACTCATCGCCCCGGCCGCGTCGCACTCGTGAGCGCGACGCCGCAGACGTCGCCGCATCCGCACATCCGCAGCTTCTCGGGGCGCCGCGGCCACTTCACGAGCGGCCAGCGCCACGCCTACGAGACGCTGCGCGATCGATGGTGCATCGCGTACGACGCTGCGCAGCCATTCGACGCGCAGCGTAACGCCGCCCTGTTCGGCCGTGCGGCGCCGCTGGTCGTCGAGATCGGCTTTGGCATGGGCGACGCAACGGCACAGATCGCTGCCGCCGAACCGCAGCACGACTTTCTCGGCATCGAGGTCTATCCGGCCGGCGTCGGTGCGCTGCTGATGCGCATCGACGCGCAGCGCCTGGCGAACGTGCGCATCGTCCAGCACGACGCGGTCGAAATCTTTCGCGAGATGCTCGCGCCCGACTCCCTCGCTCGCGTCCAGGTGTTCTTTCCCGATCCGTGGCCGAAGAAGCGCCATCACAAGCGCAGATTGATCCAGCCGCCGTTCGTCGCGCTGCTGGCGAGCCGGCTGCAGCCGGGCGGGCTCCTGCACTGCGCTACCGACTGGGAACCGTACGCCGGGCAGATGCTCGACGTGCTCTCGCAGGAATCGCTGCTGGAGAACACGGCGAGCGACGGCGGCTTTGCGCCGCGTCCCGACTATCGGCCACTGACCCGCTTCGAGAACCGGGGGCGCCGGCTCGGGCACGAAGTGCGCGATCTGCTCTTCCGGCGTCGGCTCAGCCCCACCGAACGAGCCCCGACCACGCCGTAGCGAGCACGACGACGCCGAAGGCGATCCGGTACCACGCGAACGGTACGAAATCGTGGCTGGCGACGTAGCGGATCAGCCAGTGCACGCAGGCGAGTGCGGCAAAGAACGAAAACAGAAGCCCGACGCCGAACAGCGGAATGTCCTCGAACCCGAGCAGCGAACGGTATTTCCAGGTGTCGTAGGCACCGGCACCGATCAGCGTGGGAATCGCGAGAAAGAACGAAAACTCGGTAGCGACGCGACGCGACAGTCCGAAGAGCATCCCACCGATGATCGTCGCGCCCGAGCGGCTCGTTCCCGGAATGAGCGCGAAGGCCTGCGCGATGCCGAGCTTCAACGCATCGACCAGCGTCAGTTCGTCCATGTCGTCGATGCGCGGCGCCGCCTGCGCGCGACCACGCTCGACCCACAGGATGACGAAGGCGCCGACGATGAACGCGATCGCCACCGGCACCGGCTGGAACAGCCGCGCCTTGATGGCGCCGGCGAACAGCACGCCGAGCACGGCGGCCGGCAGGAACGCCACGAAGACGTTCATCGCGAAACGTCGCGCACGCGGCTCGGTGAAGACACCGGCGATCGTCTCGATGATGCGCGCCCGGTAGTACCAGATCACCGCGAACATCGCACCGGTCTGGATCGCCACCGAGAACATCTTCTCCTTCTCGCCCTCGAAACCGAGCAGGCTCGACGCGAGGATCAGATGCCCGGTGCTCGAGATCGGCAGGAACTCGGTCAGGCCCTCGACGATTCCCAGCAGCGCGGCCTTGACCAGCAACGGGAGTCCGTAGAGGAATTCGATCATCGATTCCACCAGGCGTGGAAGTGATGCACCGGACCGTGACCGCTGCCGACCTGCAGTTCGTCGGCGTGACGCAATGCCTCGGTCAGATAGCGCTTGGCCTCGCGCACCGCATCCACCGGTTCGAGTCCGTGCGCGAGCAGCGCCGCGATCGCCGCCGACAGCGTGCAGCCGGTGCCGTGCGTATTGCGCGTCTCGATGCGAGTCTCGGGCAACTCGATCATGCGGTCACCATCGTGCAACAGGTCGATCGGATCACCGCTCGCGTGCCCCGCCTTCAGCAGCACGAAGCGCAGCCCGTTGTCGGCCAGCAGCCGACGCAGCCGCTCGGCGGCGCGCCGCATCTCGCGCGGCGTCTCGGGCGGACGCTCGTGCAGAAGTACGCCGGCCTCCGGCAGGTTCGGCGTAACCACCGTCGCCAGCGGCAGGATCGCGTCGATCAGCGTGCCGACCGCCTCGCGATCGAGCAGCATGTCGCCGCTCTTGGCGACCATCACCGGATCGACGACCCGATGCGGCAGCCGCCCGTCGGCGATCGGCGCCGCCAACGCTTCGGCCACCGCCGTCGCGATCGGCGCCGTGCCGAGCATCCCGATCTTCGCGGCATCGATGCGCACGTCGGCGAACAGCGTGTCTAGCTGCAACCGCACGAATGCCGGCGGCACCGGATGCACGCCGGTTACCGTGCGGGTGTTCTGTGCCGTCAACGCCGCCACCACTCCCGTGCCATAAGCACCGAGCGCCGAGAACGCCTTCAGGTCGGCAAAGATCCCCGCGCCCCCGCTCGGATCGATGCCGGCGATCGACAGCGCGTTGGGAATCCGCGCGCGCGACGAAGAATCTGCAGAGTCGCGCGAGCCCTGCGCCCCCGCACCCCGGGAAGTTCGATGTTGGTTCACGGCTTCGTGCTGCGCGACCGCAGCCTGCAGGAAAAGACAGCGCGACGCTGCGCCGGACGCGATGGTACCCGCGTCGCGGCGGGCCGTTGCGCTGAGGGCGCCGCCGCCGGGGAGGCGATGGAACTCAGCCCAACGGCTCGCCGCGCCGCGCCGCGAGCAGCGGGACCCGCATTTCGTCCTCGCTCGGCCCCCCGTGCATCCCGATGAACCGCATCGGCTTCTCGCCCTCCAGCGTATCTATCAACGTCACGCGCCGCCGCGGCACCAGCACGTGAGTGCCGATCCTCCCGACCAGCGCATCGCCCGCACCGAACCACCCCGCGGCAAGCAGATCCTGCGACCGATGCACGTCGAACGCATCGCCGAGTGCGGAGCGCACCGTCTCACCGAACCGCTCCTGCGCGTCTGCACGTACCGAGCAGAACGGCACCCGCGGCTCGCCGGACAGCGGCCTGTCGAGGTACGCGGCAATCGACGGAAAATCCTCGAGCTGCAATTGATCGTCGTCGGCGATGTCGACGAAACCGTGATCGGCCGTGGCGAGCACGATCGCTTCGCGCGCGCGCATGCGCTCGACCAGCTGCGCGAACCACGCGTCGAGACGGCGCACGACGGCGCCCGCCTTCTGGCTCGCGCAGCCCGCCTCGTGGCTCACCGTGTCGAAATGCGGCAGGTAGACGAAGACGTACGCCTCATCCACGGCCGAGAACAACTCGTCGATGCGGTCGCAGACCTCGTTCAGGCTGCGATACCCGACGATCGTCGTTCCGGCGTAGGTGTGGCGCGAAAACTCGGAATCGGCAAGCTGCACCGGCAGCAGCGCGAACGCCGGAACCGCGCAGCGGGCGGTCCAGGCCGACCAATGCCAGGTGTCGGCCGCGAGCACCTTAGCTTCGTGATCGGCACGCAGATCCATCGGCAGCGTGCGGACCAGTGCTCCGGCCGCGTCGGACCACATCAGCCAGCCAGGATTGCCGTGCGTGGCGGGCGGAGCCGCCGCCGACAAGGCCGACAGCGCCGGCGCGGTGCTCGACGGAAACACCGAATCGAGCGTCCGGAAACGAAAATGCGCGAGCGCACCGTCGGGCGCATGCAGGGCAAGGGCAGCCTCGCCCAGGCCGTCCATCAGGACGAAGACGGCGCTGCGGCTCGAATCGAGCGCGTCGGCCACGGCGCGGTCGCGCAGTGCGGGAACCGTGCCGCCGTCGGCAAAGCGGCCTGCAAGCGTAGCCGCCAGCGAAACGATGCTCGAAGCAGCGCCGAAATCGGTGGGCGCGCGGGGTGTGGAACGGATCAACTCGGAACCTCCACTGCAGCAATGCGGCGCGGCGGTTCCGACAGCTCCTTCGGCGGCGTGCCGAAGGAGCGCAGGGAGGGTCAGTGACGATGCCCGCGGCCGCGATCGCCGCGATGTCCGTGGTGGCCGCGGTCGTGCGACCAGCCACCGTACGAAGGACGATACACCACGCGCGGCGGCACCTGGTAAACGACCCTGGGCGCACGATAGACGACCGCGGGAGGCGCATAGACGACCGGCGGCGCTCCGTAGTACACGGGCGGCGGCGGCGCGTAGTACACCGGCGGCGACGGCACGTACACCGGCGGCGGATATCCGACCCCGACCCCGACACCGACCGACGTACTGTAGCCACCGTAGCCGTAGCCGTGCCGTGCGCTCTGCGCCGCCGCGGCGCCGGCCGCCGCGCCGATCGCGCCTCCGATCACCGCGCCGTCGCGTCCGCCGATCGACTGTCCGATCATCGCGCCGGCGCCACCACCGATGATCGCGCCGACCACCGGTTGCGACGCATGCGCGCCCGGCGCCAACACCACCGCCGCCGCAACGACCAGCGCCGATGCCGCCATCCATCGCACGACCGTGGGCGACACGCGTGGTGCCATCCTCGTGCCTTGCGTTCCGTTCATGTCGACTCCTTGGTTCGCGTCCGGCGCATTCGCCCGACCTTCGATCCGAGCGTAATCCCGCATCGGCCCGGCGGCCAGCCCCCATCCTGCAAAAGGCGTAACAGGATGTAAGGGAGATCCCGGCCACGAAGCACGGCAGCGTGACCCTCGCGCACTTTTGCCCTTAGCATCGTTCGTACCGCGCGCCGAACGCGCGGCGCTCACGGAGAAACGACGGAAGCTCGCTCACCATGCGCCTGCGCACAGTATGGATCGGACTGGCCATCGTGGTCGCGCTCGTCGCGCTCGCGCTCGTCGTCTTCGTCGCAACCTTCGACGCGAACCGCTACAAGCCGACGATCGTCTCCCTCGTCGAGCAGTACACGGGGCGCAAGCTCGACATCCAAGGAGAGCTGTCGCTGTCGATCCTGCCCGACATCGCGCTGTCGATGGGCAAGGCCACGCTCTCGGGTCCGCAAGGCGAGGGCCGCTTCGCCAGCATCGACTCGGCGAAGATCGGCGTGGCGCTGTGGCCGCTGCTCTCGCGCGAAGTCCGCGTGCAGCGCGTTGCGCTCGACGCATTGAGCGTAAACGCGGTCCGCCACAAGGACGGCAGCACCAATTTCGACGACCTGCTCGCGCGCCTGAAGTCGCAGCAGCCGCAATCCGGCGCCGCGCCGCAGGGCCCCGCGTCGGCGGGCGAAGCCGCCTCCGCCGCAGCGACGACGGTCACCGTGGCCGAGGTAGCGCTGCGCAACGCCGCGCTCGACTGGCGCGACGAGGGCAGCGGCGACGAATGGCGATTGCACAACTTCGATCTCACTGCCGACCGGATCGGCAGCGGCGAACCGGGCACGCTGAAAGCGAGCGGACGTCTCGCCGTGAAGAAGGCCGGAATCGATACGCAGCTCAACGTGGCAAGCGCCTACCGCGCCGACTTCGCCACCGGCAACGTCTCGCTATCCGATGTGAAGCTGGATGTGACCACCGAAGACGGCGTCACCGCGCATCTCGAAGCGCCCGCACTGACGATCGCCGGAGGCTCGATCGAAGGCAAGCCGATCGCGCTGCAATTGCAGATGCAACGCGACGGGACGAAGCTGGACGCATCGCTCTCGACGCAAGTCTCGGCCCCGGCCAACCAGCCGATCGCGCTGCGCGACATCCGCGCCAACCTGAGCGCCTCCGGCGGCGGCCTTCCGGCCGACGGCATCCAGGCCTCGCTCGGCGGCAACGGGATGATCGACCTGCAACGCAAGACCGCGGCGCTGAATCTGCAGGGCCGCGTCGAAGACTCCCCGATTCAGGCGCGCTTCACCGCGCCGAGCCTTTCGCCGCTGTCGCTGCAGTTCGACGTGCAGGCCGACAAGCTCGACGTCGATCGCCTGCGCGGCGCGCCCGCGCCCGGGAAGAAGGCGAACGGCGAGAAAGCGAACGGCGTCGCATCGCCCGGCCCCGCCGGGACAGCGACGAAGAGCGCCGCGGCGAACGGCGCACCGATCCCCGTTCCGCCGATCGCCAACATCGACACGACCGGCTCGGTGCGCGTCGGCACGCTGCGCGCCGCCGGCGTGGAACTGCGAAATCTCGCGACGACGCTGCGCTCGGGCAACGGACGGATCGACATCACGCGGCTGGCCGCCGCGCTGTATGGCGGAACGATCAACGGCAGCGCTTCGCTCGCCACCAGTGGGCGAACCGCGCTGAAGATGCAGATGAACGGCATCGACGTGGGACGCGCACTGCGCGATTTCACGCAGCGCGAGATTCTCGAGGGCCGCGGCAACCTGTCGATCGACGTCACCGGCACCGGCAAGACCGTGCCGGCGCTCGAACGCTCGCTCGGAGGCAGCGCGCGCATCGCGTTGCGCGATGGAGCGATCCTCGGCATCGATCTGAACGAGGTGGTGCAGAAAGTCGAAAGCGCGATCGCTGCCGTGCGCGGCGGAGCCGGCCAGGCGGTCGAGAGCCGCACCGGCGGCGGCGGGAAAACCGGCTTCTCGTCGCTCGACGCCAGCTTCGCGATCCGCAACGGCGTGGCGCACAACGACGACCTTGACCTGCGCTCGCCGTTGCTGCGCGTCGGCGGTAACGGCAGCATCGACATCCCCGACCAGACGATCGACTACCTGGTGAAAGTGTCGCTGGTCGATACGCTGGCAGGACAGGGCGGCGCCGCTCGCTCGGCGCTGCGCGGCGTCACGATCCCCGTTCGCGTCTCGGGCCCGCTGGCATCGCTGTCGTATCGCGTCGAGCTCGAGAGCCTCGCCCGCGATGCGTTGAAGAAGGAAGTGACGAAGCAGCTCGAGGAGCGCCTGCTCGGCAAGGGCGCCTCGGGCGACGGCAAGTCGGGAGAATCGGCGAAGCCGAGCCCGCGCGACCTGTTGCGCGGGCTCATCGGCCGCTGACCGGGGCAGTCGCCGACCTCGCGGCGAGCCGATATCGAATTTCCGTATCATTGCGCCGATGTGCGCAATGCGTGTCCTGCGCGATGCGCCCCTCCTCTTTTCTGCTACCAACCGAATGAATTCCCCGCTGGCTCTCGACCCGATGCGCTTCAGAAAGAAGTCGAGCTACGCCTACGAAGAGCTGATCGATTGCGGGCACGGCCGGCTGTTCGGACCGGGCAACGCCCGGCTGCCGCTGCCGCCGATGCTGATGTTCGACCGCATCACCGCAATCTCCTCCACCGGCGGCGCCTTCGACAAGGGCTTCCTCACGGCCGAGTTCGACATCCGTCCCGATCTGTGGTTCTTTGCCTGCCACTTCGAGAGCGACCCGGTCATGCCCGGCTGCCTCGGCCTCGACTCGCTGTGGCAGATGCTCGGCTTCTTCCTCGGCTGGACCGGCGCTCCCGGCTCCGGCCGCGCGCTCGGCCTGGCGCAGCTGAAGTTCACCGGACAGATCCTGCCCGAGACGAAGCGCGTCGATTACCGCATCGACATCAAGCGGGTGATCAACCGTCGCCTGGTCCTCGGCGTGGCCGACGGCGAAGTGCGCGCCGACGGCGAGCGCATCTACCACGCCACCGACCTGCAGGTGGGTCTTTTCGAAAACCCCAACTCGATCCGCGCATGAACGCCCTGCGTCGCGTCGTCGTCACCGGAATGGGCATCGTCTCGTGCATCGGCACGAGCGTCGAGCAGGTGCTCGCGTCGCTGCGCGAGGGCCGCTCGGGCATCTCCTTCGTCCCCGAATACGCCGAACTGGGCTTTCGCAGCCAGGTCGCCGGCCGGCCCGACATCGATCTCGAAACGGCGATCGAACGCAAGCTGCGCCGCTTCATGGGCGACGGCGCGGCCTACCTTCACCTGTCGATGCAGCAGGCGATCGCCGACGCCGGCCTGGCCGACGACGAGATCTCGAACGAACGCACCGGCATCGTCGTCGGTTCGGGCGGCCCGTCCACGCGCAACCAGGTCGAAGCGGCGCAGACGTGCAGGGAGCGCGGACCGAAGCGGGTCGGCCCGTACATGGTGCCGCGCTGCATGTCGTCGACCACGTCGGCCACCGCAGCAACCAACTTCCGCATCCACGGCGTGAACTACACGATCTCGTCGGCCTGCTCCACGTCGGCGCACTGCATCGGCAACGCCGCCGAACTGATCCAGTGGGGCAAGCAGGACGTCATGTTCGCCGGCGGCGCCGAGGAACTCGACTGGACGCTGTCGGTGCTGTTCGACGCGATGGGCGCGATGTCATCGAAGTACAACGACCGCCCGCACGCAGCTTCGCGCCCCTACGACGCGAACCGCGACGGCTTCGTCATTGCCGGCGGCGGCGGCGTGGTCGTGCTCGAGGAACTCGGCCACGCCCTGGCGCGTGGCGCGAAAATCTACGGCGAGATCGTCGGCTACGGCGCGACCTCCGACGGGTTCGACATGGTCGCGCCGAGCGGCGAAGGCGCGGTGCGCTGCATGCGCCAGGCGCTCGCCACCGTGAAGACGCCGGTCAGCTACATCAACACGCACGGAACGAGCACGCCGGTGGGCGACATCACCGAACTGGATGCGATCCGCACCGTGTTCGACGAGCGCGGGCAGGCGCTGCCGCACCTGTCGTCGACGAAATCGATGACCGGCCATTCGCTCGGCGCCACCGGCGTGCAGGAGACGATCTACAGCCTGCTGATGCTGCAGCACGACTTCGTCGCGCCGAGCATCAACATCGAGACGCTCGACTCCGGCGCCGAAGGCATGCCGATCGCGCGCAAGCGCATCGACGACGTGCATCACGAGACGATCCTGTCGAACAGCTTCGGCTTCGGCGGAACGAACTGCACGCTGGCGCTGGCGCGCTACCACGGCTGAAAGGCCGTTACGCCGGGCCGCAACGCGCGCTCCCGTGCTTTCGGCCTGACGGGTTGAGCATCGCGGCAGTCCGCGCTACACTTTAATGACTCATCGGTCATTAAAGAGATGCCGTCCGCCCGAAGCTCGCCCGCGTCCGCGCAGCAGTTCCCTGCCGAACGCCGCTGGGCACGTCGCAAGGACGCGCGCCCGGGCGAACTGCTCGACGCGGCGCTCGACCTGTTCGTGGACCGCGGCTTCGCCGCCACGCGGCTGGAAGACGTCGCGCGCCACGCCGGCGTCAGCAAGGGCACGCTCTACCTGTACTACGCCAACAAGCAGGAGCTGCTCGAGGCAGTGGTGCGCGCGAACCTGATTCCGCTGATCGACGCCTTTGCCGGCGAAATCCGCGCCTCGGGAGCGCCCTGCGCCGAGCAACTGCGGCTTTTCTTCGCGAAATGGTGGGATACGGTGGGCGCCACCCGCTACGCCGGCATCGCCAAGCTCGTGGTCGCCGAATCGGGCAACTTCCCCGAACTCGCGCGCTTCTTCCAGCAGGAAGTGATCCTGCCGGTGATGGGCGTGCTCGGCTCGATCGTGCGCCGTGGCATCGCGCTCGGCGAGTTCCGCGAAGTCGACGTCGAGGCGTCGGTGCCGCTGTGGATGTCGCCGCTGGTGCTGCGCGCGATCTGGGAACACTCGATCACGCCGTGCTGCCCGCCCGACTTCGATATCCCGATCGAGCGCTTCCTGCAAACGCATCTGTCCTACGTGCTGCGCACGCTGTCGCGCGAACCCTGATTGCTAGAATGCCGCCACTTTCCCTCTCCCCCGCTCCCCTCATGGACTTCGAACGCGCCCGTTTCAACATGGTCGAGCAGCAGATCCGTCCGTGGGACGTGCTCGACCCCGATGTGCTCGAGACGCTGTTCGCCGTTCACCGCGAGGATTTCGTGCCGCCCGCTTACCGCGCGCTGGCGTTCAGCGACCTCGAACTGCCGCTGACGGTCGACGGCGTCGCCACCGGCGAGACGATGCTCGCGCCGAAGCTCGAGGCACGCATGCTGCAGGCGGTGCTGCCCGAGCGCGTGCATTCGGTGCTCGAGATCGGCACCGGATCCGGACACATGGCCGCGCTGCTCGCGCAGTTCGCCCGTCATGTCGTCAGTTGCGAGCTGCGCGAAGACCTGTGCCGCTTCGCTCGGTCGAACCTGTCGAAGGCGGGCATCGGCAACGTGAGCGTCGAGCATCGCAACGGCCTCGACATGGCCGCGGAGGGCGGCTTCGACGTCATCGTGCTCTCGGGCTCGGTGCAGTTCGTCCCCGATGCGCTGATGCAGCGACTGAACCGCGATGGCCGCCTCATCGCGATCGTCGGCGAGCCGCCGGTAATGAGCGCGCAGCGCGTCCTGCGCACCGGCGATCGGGAATTCCACAGCGAGAAGCTGTTCGAGACCGCGGCACCGCCGCTGCGCGAGTTCCCGCAGCGCGATCGCTTTCGCTTCTGATGCGGCGCGCAGCGCTCGTCGAGCAGCATGCAGCAGGTCGCGCCGCGTTCGCTCGCTTCCTGGCTTCGCGACGAGCCGCTGGTGCTGCTCGACGTGCGCGAAGCCTGGGAAGTGGCGACGAGCCCCTTCCCCGGCGCGCTGCACGTGCCGATGCGCGAGATTCCGTCGCGCATCGGAGAGCTCCCGCAGCAGCGCACCATCGTCTGCATCTGTCATCACGGGGCGCGCAGCGCGCAGGTCACGATGTTCCTGCAACAGCGCGGCTTCGAGCGCGTCTACAACCTGTCGGGAGGCATCGATGCCTGGGCGCGGGAAGTCGATTCCACGATCGTTCGCTACTGATTCAGGGTCGGGGCGCGTCATCCTCGTGGAGCTGCCGATGAAGCGCAGGCAAGCGGTGAAGGTGCTCGCCAACACGGTCGCGGGCATCGTGCTCGTGGCCTCCGCGCTGCCCGCCTGCGCATTGGACCTGATGCAGGCCTGGCGCGAGGCGCTGGCCAACGACGCGCAGGTCGCCGCGGCGCGCTCGCAACTCGACGCAACCCGCGAGCGCGTTCCGCAGGCGCGCTCGCAACTGCTGCCCGCGGTCGGCGCAACGGCCGGCATGAATCGCCTGCGCGTGGATCCGAGCCGCGGCCCCGACCGCAGTTTCACCTCGGAGGCCTACGCGATCCAGCTATCGGTGCCGCTGCTCAGCCTGCCCGAACAACAGGCATGGGAACAGAGCAAGCTCGCCGTGGGCATCGCCGAGGCGCAGTACGCGCAGGCGCAGCAGGATCTCATCCTTCGCGTCTCGCGCGCGTACTTCGACCTGCTCGCCGCGCAGGACAACCTCGAGACGATCCGCGCGCAGAAGCGCGCGATCGCCGAGCAGCTCGAAGCGGCCAAGCGCAACTTCGAGGTCGGCACCGCGACGATCACCGACCAGCAGGAAGCACAGGCGCGATTCGACCTTACGGTGGCGCAGGAAATCGCGGCGATCAACGCGCTCGACGTACAGCGTGCGCTTCTCGCGCAACTCATCGGTCATCCCGTCGGCGAACTCGACGTCCTGCGCCGCAGCGTGCTGCTGCAACCGCCACAGCCGGCGAGCGAGGCCGCATGGGTCCGCCAGGCCACCGACAGCAACCTGGCGGTGCAGCAGCAACGGGTGAACGTCGAGATCGCACGTCGCGAGATCGAGCGGCGCCGTTATGCGAAATACCCGACGGTGGACCTGGTCGGCTCGCTCGCGCGCAACGAGAACGCGGCGCTGAACACGGTAGGCCTGCGCACGAACTCGGCCACCGTCGGCGTGCAGTTGTCGGTACCCTTGTATACGGGCGGCGGCATCGAGGCTGGCGTGCGCGAAGCGGCAGCACTGCTCGATCGTTCGCAGTCGGATCTCGAGGCCACGCGCCGGCAGGTCGAACAAGCCACCCGGCAGGCATACCTCGGCGTGAACAGCAGTCTGGCGCAGGTGAGCGCACTCGAAGCGGCCGAGCGCTCGAGCCAGCTCGCGCTCGAATCGAACCTGCTCGGCTACCAGGTCGGCGTGCGCATCAACATCGACGTGCTCAACGCGCAGCAGCAACTGTTCAGCACGCGGCGCGACCTCGCTCGCGCGCGTTACGACGTCGTCGTCAACGGACTGCAGTTGAAGTCCACCGCGGGCACACTCGGAGCAGAAGACGTCGCCGCAGTCGATGCGCTGCTCGCGCCGCCGTCGCCTGGGCAGTCGGAGCGAGGCAGTGCTTCTTCACCGCTGCCGAGCACGCCGTTGCCGCCGCCTGCGACCTCGTCGCCTGCGACAGACCCGTCGCCTCCGGCGCCCGCGACACCGAAGGCGCCCGCGCCGGCCCGCCCGCCGAGCCCCGACCGACGCTGATCGCTCGACCGCGCCGCCGCAGCCCCCGGCGCGCGCTCGACGCCCCAGGCGCGCGACCGAGCCACCTCGCCCTCAGCGCTCGGCGCGCAGCAACGGTTCGAGCGCGCTCATCGTCCGGTCGGTAGCGCCGCGATGATGTGCGGCGAACGCGAGCGCGCGATCGCTCATCGACTGGCGCCGCTCGGCGTCGAGCACGACGTCGAGCGCCTCCTTCACCGCGCGTGCCGCGTCCGGGACGCGAATCGCCGCATCGGCGTCGATCGCCCGTTCGGCCGCTTCCGCGAAATTGAAGGTGTGCGGGCCGACGATCACCGGGACCCCCGCTGCGCAGGCTTCGATCAGGTTCTGCCCACCATAGGGCAGCAGCGAACCGCCGATGATCGCGACGTCGGCCAAGGCGTACCAGGCCGGCATCTCGCCCATCGAATCGCCGAGGATCACCTGCGCATCGCAGCGCTGGGCTTCGGCGATCCGGCTGCGTCGCGCGAAACGCCAGCCCTGCGACTCGATCAGCGTGGCCACCTCGTCGAAACGCTGCGGGTGGCGCGGAACGATGACGAGCAGCGGCGGAAAGCGGCTGGCAAGCGAAGGGGGCCGCAGCGCCGACGCCCATGCATCGAGCAGCAGCGCCTCCTCGCCGTCGCGCGTGCTCGCTGCGACCACGCAGAAGCGCGGAAGGCCGTCGGCGCGCTGGCGCGCCAGCCAGTCGATGCGCCACCGGTGCCCGAGCGCCTCGAGTTTCGGCGCCGCGCCGACGTCGAATTTCAGGTTACCGAGCACGCGAGCGTCCGAGCGCCCGAGTTGCGCGAGCCGACCCGCGTCGTCGGCCGATTGCGCCAGCACCAGGTCGAGCGTGGCCAGCGCCGGCTCGATCAGCGCCGCCCAACGCTGTCCCTTGCGCAGCGACCGCTCCGACAGGCGCCCGTTGACCAGAGCGAGCCGCACGCCCTCCGCGTGCGCGATCGCCACCAGGTTCGGCCACAGCTCGGTTTCCATCAGCAGGCCCACCGACGGACGCCACGCGCGGAGGAATCGGCGCACCGCGAACGGATAGTCGTAGGGCAGGTACGCGCGGTGGATGCGCGGATGCGAGAACAGCGCCGCGCCGGCTTCCCGCCCGGTCGGCGTCATGTGCGTGATCAGCAACTCGTGATGCGGATAGCGCGCGAGCAGCGCGTCGACCAGCGGCTGTGCGGCGCGCGTCTCACCCACCGACACCGCATGCAGCCAGATCAGCGGCTGCAGGTCACCACGCGGCGCATGCGCGCCGAAGCGCTCGCCGAGATGATGGCGGTAGCCGGGCTGGCGACGCGAACGCCACAGCAGGTGCACGAACAGCCACGGCATCGCCAGGTACCAGGCGATCGTGTAGAGCCATCGTGCCATGTCGCGCGAGAGCGGCCGCTTCAGCTTTCCCGGAACGGATCGACGATCTCGAGGCCGTCGAATTTCCGACCGTTCTGCAGGTCCTCGGTGTAGAGGATTTCAGCGCCCGATTGCTGGGCGGAGCGAACGATCAGCGCGTCCCGGAACGAAATGCTGCTGCGAACGCTCGTCGCAATCGCGGCCAGAATCAACTGTGGATCGATCTGAACTACCGAGAGATCCGCCAGGCGTCGGACGACACGCTCTGCTTCCACGACGGCAAGAGGAACGGCGAGCTTCCGCGTGACAGTGACGAAGAATTCCTGGAGTACCTGGGTGCTCAACGTGGCGCGTCCGGCATCTGCCTCACGCGCGAGAAGCTTGCGCGCCTGCGTCTGCTTCGTCGGCGCGTCCGCGTCGAACAGATAGACGAGTACGTTCGTATCGAAGAACGTGCGCATCAGCTGCGGTCGTACAGTTCGTCGCGGGTCCAACGTCGGCCGCCACGACGCGATCGGCTCTTCTTCGAAAGGGCGATGAGGTCAGCGGCGGCCGCCGCTTGCGAATCGCGCACGCCGGCGTAGGCTTCGAGGAGTTCGCGAAGCACCGCGTTCACGGATGAGCCCCGCTCCAGTGCGCGGATGCGCGCCTTCCGGAGCACCTCTTCGTCGACGGTGATCGTGAGATTGCTCATTCCTGAAAAACCTCGACTCGTGCTACACGAATGAAGTGTAGCACGACGATCGACTTCGCCTGCGCGGTCGGCCCAAAGACCGAACGCGGGATTGCGCACGCCCGCTGTGCTCTTCGGCGCTTCCATGTCGGTAATCGCCAAGCTGGACAGAGAAGGGTAACAAGGTCGCGGGGCAGGAGCGCGCCCCCGATTTTGGATATTCTCGCCCGATGATCCTCGTCACCGGCGGCTGCGGTTTCATCGGCGCGCGCTTCGTCGTCGAATGGCTCGAGAGCAGCGACGAGCCGCTGCTGAACCTCGACGCGCTCACCTATGCAGCGCGCCCCGCGGCGCTATCGACCTGCGCGACCGACGCGCGCTACCGCTTCGTGCGCGGCGACGTCTGCGACGCACCACTCGTCGCCGCCCTGCTCGCCGAGCACCGGCCGCGCGCCATCGTGCACCTGGCCGCCGAGACGCACGTCGACCGCTCGATAGCCGACGCTGCCGCCTTCGGCCGCACCAACGCGCTCGGCACGCTCGTGTTGCTGCAGGCCGCGCACTCGCATCTCGCGGGGCTTTCCGCCGAGGAGGCCGCGCGCTTCCGCTTCCTGCACTGCTCCACCGACGAGGTGTTCGGCTCGCTCGCAGTCGACGACGAGCCGTGCGACGAAAACGCGCCCTACCGCCCGCGCAACCCCTACGCTGCTTCGAAGGCGGCCGCCGACCATTTCGTCGCCGCCTTCCACGTGACGCACGCGGTCCCCACGCTGGTCACCCGCGGCTCGAACACCTACGGACCCGGCCAGCATCCCGAGAAGCTCGTCGCGCTGGCGATCGAGCGGCTGCTCGCCGACGAACCCGTACCGCTGTACGGCGACGGACTGGCGGTGCGCGACTGGCTGTACGTCAGCGACCACGTCGCGGCGCTGCGCACCGTGCTCGAGCGAGGCCGACCCGGCGAGAGCTACAACGTTGCCGGACATCAGAGCGTGACGAACCGCGAACTGATCGAACGGCTGATCGAAGCGGTGGACGTCGAACGCGAGGCGCATGCGGCCTGCAGCCGCGACGGCGGCGCCGTGAATAACGCGACGGTCGGCGCTTCCTGCGTCGGACTCGCCGGCACGGAGCGCAACGCCTTCGGCGAGCGCATCCGCTTCGTCGCCGACCGCCCCGGCCACGATCGCCGCTATGCGCTCGACGACCGCAAACTGCGCGCCGAGACCGGCTGGTCTCCGCAGGTGAGCCTGGGCGAGGGCCTGCGCGCGACCGTCCGCACCCGTCTCGCACCGATCGACCTTGGAATCGAGAATCCGCCGTGAAACTGCGCATCGCCGATCCGAGCGGCTGGGCGCTGTTCGACTCCGAAGCGCACCACGACGAACGAGGCTGGCTCGCCGAAACGCTGCGCATCGAAGCGCTGCATGCCCACGCGGGCGGCGTGCGCATCATGCAGCAGAACCTGAGCGCGAGCCGGCGCGGCGTGCTGCGCGGCCTGCACTACCAGGTCGAAGCGCCGCAGGGCAAGCTCGTGCAGGTCGTGCAGGGCCGCATCTTCGATGCGATCGTCGACCTGCGGCGTGGTTCGCCGAGCTTCGGCAGCAGCTTCGTCTTCGAGATGCGTGCGGAGTCGCTTCAGTCGCTGTGGGTGCCGCCGGGCTTCGCCCACGGATTCCTGGCGCTCGACGACGTCGTGGTGCTGTATGCGTTGACCGAACCGCGCATCGCGCACGCCGAGCGCGTGCTGCGCTGGGATTCGCCCGAGCTCGCGATCGAATGGCCGCTGCAAGGGCGCGCGCCGCTGCTTTCCGCGCGGGATCGCTCGGCGCCGGGGTGGCGCGAGGCGCAGGCATTCGACTCGGCCGATCCCGGTCGAGACGTATCGCGGTGAAGGAGGCCCGGCGCATCCTGCTGCTCGGCGGCACCGGCCGCCTCGGCATGGCGATCGCAAGACACATCCGACTCGCCGCGAACGCGAGCATCGACGCATGCGGGTCGGCCCGCGAAACCGGTCCGTCGTCCGCCCGGCCCGCGCCCGCGCTTTTCGCGCCGTCGCGCATCGCGCTGGCGCTCGATACGCGCATACCACTCGAGGCCGCCGAGCGCTGGATCGAAACCTGGAAACCCGAGGTCATCGTCAATTGCATCGCGGCGAGCGACGTCGACCGCTGCGAACACGAACCGCTCGAAGCGATCCGCATCAACACCGATCTGCCCGGCGCACTGGCAAAAGCCGCCCGACGCGCAAACGTGCACCTCGTTCATTTCTCCACCGATTTCGTATTCGACGGCGAATTGCGGCGACCGTATCGGGAGGACGACCCGGCAGCGCCGCTGTCGGTTTACGGCGAAAGCAAGCTGCACGGCGAAAAGGCGATCGCCTCCGAAAATCCGTCGCACTGGATATTCCGCATCAGCTGGCTCTATGGGGGCCGCGAGCGAAATCTCGCCGCCACGCTGCTCGATCCGGCCAACGCCGGGCGCACCATCGCGCTGAGCGTCGACCGCATCGGCGTGCCGAACCCGGTCCAGTTGCTCGCCCGGGAAATCGTGCACGCGATCGGATACGTGCATGGGCCGCTGCAGCCGGCCGACGGCGTTTATCACCTGTCGTGCCGGGGGCAGGCGAGCTGGCACGAATTCGGCCGCGAGTTCGTCGCGCAGGCAATCGACGCGGGCTGCCTCGCGCCCGGCAATGCACCGCGAATCGAGGCGATCCACGAACAGACCATGGAGCGTCCGGCACGGCGTCCGCCCTGGTCGGTACTCGACGCGTCCAGATACGAAACGACGTTCGAACGTCCGCTCCCCGATTGGCGCGCGGCGATAACGCTCGCACTGCAACGAGCGGAGTAACCCGAATGCACCATATTCCGGTAGTGCTCCCTGCACGCCTTGTGGCAGTATTCCGCGACGCGCGGATCACCCGATTCCGCGGAAGAAGGACCTGAACCGAGGAGTCACAAAAGAAAATGCCGCGTCGATCTTATGAATCCATTCGCAAGCAGATCGAGAAACTCGAAGCACAGGCCGCAAAACTCGAAGCCGTCGCCGACGAGAAGAAGAAGAAGTCCGTCGGACAGGTCGTCACGCTGATGAAAAAACTCGACGTCACCGCCGAAGACCTCGTCGAGTACCGCCCGCGCCGGGGCCGCGCCGCGAAGAAGGCGGCCGGCACCCGCAAACCGGTGGCGCCGAAGTTCCGCAACAGCAAGACCGGTGAAACCTGGAGCGGTCGCGGCCGTACGCCGCGCTGGCTGGCCGCGCTCGAGGCGCAGGGGAAATCGCGCGAGGATTACAGGATCCAGTAGGAGCGGGTTCAGCGAACGGGGAGGATCACTCGGCTCGAAGCGCGCGTTCGAGCAATGGATGCCGGCGCTCGGCGAACGGATCGACGACCGTAATACCGCGCCAGGTGAAACCCGGCGCAAGATCCTCGCCGAGCAGCATTCGGCACTGGTTCTCGGCGACTACCGACAGGATCAAAGCGTCCCAGATCTGCAATTCGCGATCCGCGGATAAATCGAGTGCTGCCTGAAATGCGCGCCACGATGAGTCGGCTACCTCGAAACTGTCGGCCCACTCGAGAATCGCATTTCGCGCTTCCTTGCGGCTGCGTAACAGCTTTTTCGTGAGAACGTTGAAAAGCTCTCCGAGGACCTGGGCCGGAACGATCACGGCATTGCCCGGCAGGAGCGCAATCAACTCGCGGGCGCAGGCGAGGATATCCGTTGCGAGAGCGCATGTCCGATGCTGGAACGATCGCGGCCACCGCTTTCCCGCGCGACAGAACGGTGATGCGCCCACCGCGCGATACTTCTTTCAACAGAGCCGAGAAATGCCGATTCGCATCGGCGGCGCTGACGCTTCTCATCGCAGGACAACCGATATATAGGTAGTGATGAGCACTACTTAATCGCGCCGAGCACCATCACGCAAGAAAACGCGTGATCCCTCGCCGCAACGTCCGCTAGAACGGTAGGCGTGCCTCGGGCGAGACCGCGCGGATCGCGCGCCTGAAATCCGCCTGGATGCGCTCGAGCGCCGCCGGCGTATCGGCCTCGAAGCGGATCACGACCACCGGCGTCGTGTTCGACGGTCGCGCGAGGCCGAAACCGTCCGGATATTCCACCCGCACGCCGTCGATGGTAATGACCTCGGTCGCTCCGTCGAAGCGGGCTTCGCGCTGCAGTTTCTCCACCAGCGCAAAATTCTCGCCCTCGGCGGTTTTCAGGTGCAATTCCGGCGTCGCCGGAGAATCGGGCAATGCGTCGAGCACCGCGCCCGGATTCCGGCTGCTCGAAAGGATCTCGAGCAGTCGCGCGCCGGTATAAAGGCCGTCGTCGAACCCGTACCAGCGCTCCTTGAAGAAGACGTGCCCGCTCATCTCCCCGGCGAGCGGCGCACCGCTTTCCTTCAGCTTGGCCTTGATCAGCGAATGCCCGGTGCGCCACATCGTCGGGCGACCGCCATGCGAGCGGACGAACGAAGCGACGTTGCGACTGCATTTCACGTCGTAGACGATCTCCGCACCCGGGTTCCGCGAGAGCACGTCCTTCGCGAACAGCATCAATTGCCGATCGGGCCAGATGATGTTGCCGTCCTTCGTCACGACACCGAGCCGATCGCCGTCGCCGTCGAAGGCCAGGCCGATTTCCGCATCGGTTTCGCGCAGACAGCGGATCAGGTCCTGCAGGTTTTCCGGATGCGCCGGATCCGGATGGTGGTTCGGAAACGTTCCGTCGACTTCGCAAAACAACTCGATAACCTCGCAGCCCAGCGCGCGAAAGAGTTGCGGCGCGACCGCGCCGGCAACGCCGTTACCGCAATCGATCGCGATCTTCATCGGACGGGCGAGCTTCACGTCGCCGACGATGCGCTCGATGTAACGCGCGACGAGATCTTCGCTGCGCATGCCACCGCGGCGCTGCCCGGACACCGCGGCGGGCGCACCGAAAACGATCGTTCCTCGCAACCGCTGGATCGCGTCGCCGTAAATCGCATCGCCGGCGATGACCATCTTCAGGCCGTTGTAGTCGGGGGGATTGTGACTCCCGGTAACGGCCACTCCGGTACGCGTGCCCAACTCGAAAGTCGCGTAATAGACGACCGGCGTCGGCACCATGCCGATGTCGATCACATCGACGCCGGCGTCGCGGAACCCCTCAGCGAGCGCAGCGGACAGCGCGGGGCCCGACAGGCGGCCATCACGACCGATCACCGTCTCGCGCATGCCGGCCTCTCGCGCCTGTGCGCCGAGGGCGAGACCGATCGCTCGCACCACATCGACCGTGAGCGTGTCGTCGACGATGCCGCGGATGTCGTAGGCCTTGAAGATCGACGGCGATATGCGCATGGGCATCACGTGGAGAGTTGCACGAGCCGAAGGTCGGTGCATTCCGCGATGGCGCGGAAATCCCGATCCTTGGTCAACAAGACAAGATCGTGTCGCAGGCATCCCTGCGCGATCAGACAATCGACATTCGAGCGAATCGTGCGCCCGCGTGAGCGACATGCCCTGAAAATCCGCGCAGCCTCGAGGCAGTCGCCGCGATCGGCTTCGGGCAATTCGTCGAAAGCCTCGAGTAGATGAGCGATGCGCGCGGCCTCGCCGTCGCCACGGAGACCCGAGAGAAGCTCGACCAGCACGATTCCCGGAATTTGAATCGGCTCCCCGTCGGCGATCAAGGCAGCCAGCAGTTGCGCTTCACGGGAATCGTGAGCATTGAAGAAGTCGATCCATACAGAAGTGTCAACGAGCATCGCTCGCACTTTCGTTACGAGTTCTGCGCAACTGGTCGAGATCGCCGTCCCAGCTGACCTTCCCGCGTAATGCAAGGAGTTCGCGGCGCTTCAAGGATTTCGACAACTCGACGAGGGCAGCGTTGATCGCCGCCTTCTTCGTCTCGAAGGCTCCCAGGCGGAGAACCTCCTGCAGCAGATCGTCATCGACTTCGACGTGCGTTTTCATCCCAAGAGGATAGCACTCGATGTACATGAAAGCGCTAGTTCTGTGTACATAGACCGTCTGGATCCTTGCACGGTCATCAAGTGCGCGGGCCGGGCCTCGAACGCGCTACGCCCCGCCCGCCGCAGAACTCTTCCCGGCCACCACCCGCAGCGCTGGCGCCTGCTTCGGCAGGAAAGGCGTGTACTCGGGCACGCGCGCAGCCAGCTCCTTACGCACAGTCGCGTCGTCGGCGGGCGCGGGCTGCTCGAGCCAGCTTCGCAGCGACGCGAGGAAGTCGACGTCCACGGGACGAGAACGCGCGATGCGCAGCTTCGGATGCGGCGTCTCGCGCGTCTGCTCGGCGTCCGCGAGGAGTTCCTCGTATAGCTTCTCGCCGGGACGAAGGCCGGTGAACTCGATGCGGATGTCGGATTCCGAATAGCCGGACAGTCGGATCATGTTGCGCGCGAGATCGACGATCTTCACCGGCTCACCCATGTCGAGCACGAAGATCTCGCCGCCTCCGCCCATCGCGGCCGCCTGCAGCACGAGTTGCGCGGCTTCGGGAATCGACATGAAGTAGCGCGTTATGTCCGGGTGGGTGACGGTGACCGGCCCGCCCTTGGCGATCTGCGCCTGGAACTTGGGGATGACACTGCCGGCGCTGCCGAGGACATTGCCGAAGCGGACGATTTCGAACTGGGTCGCTTCGCCGGAAGCCTGGAGCGCCTGGCATGCCATCTCGGCGAGACGCTTCGTGGCTCCCATGACGTTCGTGGGGTTCACGGCCTTGTCGGTGGAGATGAGGACGAAGCGCTCGGCGCCGAACTCGCGCGCGCACTCGGCGACGCGCAGCGTGCCGAGGACGTTGTTGCGCACCGCCTGCCATGCGTTGCCGACCTCCATCAGTGGGACGTGCTTGTAGGCGGCGGCGTGGAAGATCACGTCCGGACGGTGCGTCTCAAAGACCTCGCACACGCGCGCGGCATCCTTGACGTCGCCCGCCAGCGGAACGATCCGCAATTGCGGGCGGTTCACTGCGAACCACTGCTCGAGTGTGTACAGCGCATACTCGTTGTGCTCGAAGAGCACGAGCGTCGCCGGATCGAAGCGCGAGAGCTGGCGGCACAACTCGCTCCCGATCGACCCGCCCGCTCCGGTCACGAGCACCGTACGTCCGCGGAGCATCGACTCGACGTGCTCGGTGTCGATCTGCACCGTTTCGCGCCCGAGCAGGTCCTCGATCTCGACCCTTCGCAGCAACGACACGGATACACGGCCCGAGAGCAGGTCCTCGATGCCCGGGACCGTGAAAACCAGCGCCCCCGCACCAACGGCGAGATCGGTCGCGCGCCGGCGCGTCGCCGAAGACGCCGAAGGAATGGCGAGGATCACATGGCGCGCCTTCTCGTCCTCGAGCACCTGCGGAAGCATCTCGATGGCACCGAAGACCGGCCGCCCGAGCACCTCCCTGCCCCACTTGCCCGGGTCATCGTCGACGAGGCCAACGACGCGCCAATCGGGGAGCCGATCGAGATCGCGCACGAGCATCGCACCGCCCCGACCCGCGCCGACGATCACGACCGGCTTGCCCTCGGCGCTCAAGCCGCCGTAGAGCCGCTGCTCCTTGCTCATCCGGTACAGGACGCGACCCCCGGCCATCCAGGCCGCGAGCAGCATCGGGTAGAGCACGAGCGTCGATCGCGGCGTGCTCTCGTCGAAGCGGTACAGCGCGGCGAACACGATCAGCACGAGCGACGACATGGCGACGACACGAAGCACACGCTTCAGGTCAGGCAGGCTGGCGAAGATCCACAGGCCCCGGTAGAGCCCCGCGTAGCGGCAGATGAGGAAATGTGCGGGGACGACGACGAGCAGGCCCAGGTACATGTGCTCTACATAAGCGGCGGGCCAGTCGAAGTTGAAGCGCAGCAGGAACGCACCGACCCAGGCGAAGACGGGCGCAGCGAGGTCGAACAGCGCGGCGAAGATGGAGCGGAGCGAGATGCGCACGGTCGCGATCTTACGCTGGCACCGGCGCCTACCCGGGAAAACCCGTGGTGCTGCTCGCGAATGACCGCCAGGGAGCGCCGGATGCAGCGGCGTCGAGCGGCCGGGATCGGCTGCACGCGGTGCCGTAGAATGCCGTCCGGCATTGGGCAGCAGGAAGCAGGAATGGACAGCGTCGACATTCACCCGTCGGCCATCGTTGACGAAGGCGCGCAGGTCGGTGCGGGAACACGGATCTGGCACTGGGTTCACGTATGCGCCGGCGCCCGGATCGGCGACCGCTGCTCGCTCGGGCAGAACGTCTTCGTCGGGAACCGGGTCGTCATCGGGGACCGCGTGAAGATCCAGAACAATGTCTCGATCTATGACAACGTGACGCTCGAGGACGATGTGTTCTGCGGCCCGAGCATGGTGTTCACGAACGTCTACAACCCGCGCGCCGCGGTTGAGCGCAAGAGCGAGTACCGCGACACGGTCGTGCGCCGGGGCGCCACGCTCGGCGCGAACTGCACAATCGTCTGCGGCGTGACGATCGGCGAATACGCGTTCGTCGGCGCCGGCGCGGTCGTGAACCGCGACGTCCCGGCCTACGCGCTGATGGTCGGCGTGCCGGCGCGCCAGGTCGGCTGGATGAGCCGGCACGGCGAGCAGCTCGATCTCCCCTTGAAGGGAAGCGGCGAAGCCGTCTGCCCGCACACCGGCGATCGCTATCGCCTGCGCGACGGCATTTGTACGCTTCGGCCCTGACCTCCCCGCATTCGATCCAGGCACCCCATGCAGTTCATCGACCTCAAGACGCAATACGCAGCGCTGAAGCCCGAGATCGACCGTCGCATCCAAGCCGTGCTCGACCACGGCCAGTACATCATGGGCCCCGAGGTGCGCGAACTCGAGGAGCGGCTCGAGCAGTTCACCGGATCGAAGCACTGCATCACGGTGGCCTCCGGCACCGAGGCGCTGCTCATCGCGCTGATGGCGCTGGGTATCGGCCGCGGCGACGAAGTCATCACCACGCCGTTCACCTTCGTAGCGACGGCGGAGATGATCGTGCTGCTCGGCGCCAAGCCCGTGTTCGTCGACATCGATCCGTCGACCGGCAACATCGACGCCTCGCGGATCGAGTCGCGCATCACCGCGCGCACGAAGGCGATCATGCCGGTGGCGCTCTACGGCCAGCCGGCCGACATGGACGAGATCAACGCGGTCGCGGCCCGGCACGGCCTGCCGGTGATCGAGGACGCCGCCCAGAGCTTCGGCGCCGAATACAAGGAGCGCAAGAGCTGCAACCTGTCGACCATCGGCTGCACGAGCTTCTTCCCAAGCAAGCCGCTCGGCTGCTACGGCGACGGCGGCGCGCTCTTCACGAACGACGAGGCGCTGGCCCGGCGCATGCGCGAGATCCGCGTGCACGGCCAGGAGCGCCGCTATCACCACACCTCGATCGGCGTCGGCGGCCGGATGGACACGCTGCAGTGCGCCATCGTCCTCGGCAAGCTCGGGCGCTTCGCGTGGGAGACGGCCGAGCGCCAGCGCAAGGCGCAGCGCTATCTGGCGCTGCTGCGCGAAGTCGCCTCCGTGCGCATGCTGCAGCCCAAGCCGGACCGGACGTCGGCCTGGGCACAGTTCACGGTGCTCTGCGACAACCGCGCGGTCCTCCAGCAGCGGCTGTCCGCGGCCGGGATTCCGACCGCAGTTCATTACCCGATTCCGTTGCACCGGCAGCCGGCGTACGAGGCGCTGTGCGACGGCGAGGAGTTCGAGGTCGCATCGGCGATGGCAGAGCGGGTGATGAGCCTGCCGATGTCGGCCGACCTCGGGGAAGCCGATCAGAAGCGGGTCGTCGCGGAACTCGCGAAGGCGGCGTGAACATCCTCTATGTCAATCACTACGCGGGTTCCCTGCGGCACGGCATGGAGTACCGGCCGTTCTACCTCGCGCGGGAGTGGACTCGCCTGGGCCATCGCGTCCGAATCGTCGCTGCGTCCCGGTCGCACCTGAGAACCTCGGAGCCGGAGTGCGACGTGCCACTGCGGCCCGAACGTATCGACGGGATCGAGTACGTCTGGCTGCGCACGCCCGGCTACCAGGGCAACGGTGCCGGCCGGATCCGCAATATCCTCGCCTTTCTCGGCGGCCTGTTCCGACGCGGCAAAGCGCTGACCCGCGATTTCCGGCCCGACGTCGTCATCGCGTCATCTACCTATCCTCTGGATGCGCTCCCTTGCGCCAGGATCGCCCGCCGATCGGGCGCACCCCTCGTCTTCGAGCTTCACGACCTCTGGCCCCTTTCGCCGATGGAGCTCGGCAACCTGCCTTGGTGGCACCCCTTCATCGCAACGATGCAATTCGGCGAGAACTTCGCGTGCCGAAACGCCGACCTCGTGGTCTCGATGCTGCCGAAGGCGGAGGAACACCTGCGCGCCCACGGTTTGCGACCGGGCAGATTCCACTACGTTCCGAACGGAATCGACGTGGAAGGCTGGAACGAGAGCGTCGAGCCCCTGTCGCGGGAAGTGAAGGAAGCGCTGGAGGGGATGCGCGCAAGCGGGGCGTTCCTCGTCGGGTATGCCGGAGCGCACGGGCTCGCCAATGCGCTGGACCACCTCGTCGAGGCGGCCTCGCTCACGCGAAGCGAGCCGATCGCCTATGTTCTCGTTGGCCAGGGCCCGGAGAAGACGCGGCTCCAGGAACGGGCTTCGGCGCTGCAGTTGCAGAACCTGTACTTCCTGCCACCGGTGCCCAAGTCGCAGGTGCCGGCGCTCCTGGCCGCCATGGACGCACTGTTCATCGGCTGGCAGCGCAAGGCAATCTATCGATTCGGGATCAGCCCCAACAAGCTGATGGACTACCTGATGGCTGCGCGGCCGATCGTCCACTCGGTCGAGGCGGGCAACGACGTCGTTGCCGAGAGCGGTGCTGGCGTCTCCGTAGCCCCCGAGAACGCCGCGGAAATCGCCGCGGCGGTCCGGCAACTCGCCGCCTCGACTCCCGAGCAGCGAAGCGAGATGGGTGCCCGAGGCCGGCGCTACGTGCTCGAACGGCATGACTATCGCGTGCTTGCGAAGAACTTCCTGGAGGCGATCGCTTAAGTGCAGGCGAAGAGAGACGCCATGGTGCGGCCGAAGCCGTCCGAAGCGGAAGCGGTGGCAGCACGGTATGCACGCCGGCAGGCGGGCGACGACCGCTACTCCCCGCTCGCGCCTTCGGTCTACCTCGGATTGCAGGAGCGCCACCGAGCACTGGCGCGCTTGATCCGGGAATCGCGCCTGGAACCTGTCTGCGACAAGCAAGTGCTCGAGATCGGTTGCGGATCGGGATCGAACCTGCTCGAGTTGATCGGGCTCGGCTTCAGTCCGGAAAACCTCGTCGGCAACGAGTTGCTCATCGAGCGCGCCCTGCTCGCTCGCGAGCGACTTCCGCAGGCGGTGCGCATCCTCGAGGGAGACGCGACCCGGCTTGATTTCCCGCCGGGGACCTTCGACATCGTCTACCAGTCGACGGTGTTCACTTCGTTGCTCGACGACCGGTTCCAGGAGACGCTGGCATCGATGATGTGGGAGTGGGCCCGTACGGGAGGAGGCATCCTCTGGTACGACTTCGTCTACGATAACCCGCGCAACCCCGACGTTCGCGGCGTCTCCATCCGGCGAATTCGAGAACTCTTTCCCCGTGGGACCGTCCGCGCACTTCGCGTAACGCTTGCGCCGCCCATCAGCCGCCGCGTCACCCGGGTCCATCCCTCGCTCTACTCGCTGTTCAACCTGCTGCCGCCCCTGCGCACGCACGTACTCTGCTGGATCGGAAAGAATTGAGCGCAACAGAACCAGACTTCCTGCCGTTCGCACTGCCCGACATCGGCGAAGCCGAGATCGCCGAAGTCGTCGACTCGCTCCGCTCCGGCTGGATCACCACCGGGCCGAAGACACGGCGCTTCGAGGAAGACTTCGCCGGGTTCCTCGGGGGCGGCGTCGAGGCGATCGCCGTCAACTCGGCGACTGCCGGACTGCACCTCGCGCTCGACGCAATCGGCATCGCCCCCGGCGACGAAGTCCTCACGACGACGCACACGTTCACCGCAACGGCAGAAGTGATCCGATACATGGGGGCCGACCCGGTCTTCGTCGACATCGACCCGCAGACGATGTGCATCGACCCGGGACTCGTCGAGCGCGCGATCACACCGCGCACGAAGGCGATCCTCCCAGTCCACTATGCCGGCCGGGCCTCCGAGATGTCGTCCCTCGGAGCGATCGCCCGTCGCCACGGCCTGCGCATCATCGAGGACGCTGCGCACGCGCTTCCGACGACCAGCGGCGGAAGACTTATCGGGACACTCGACAGCGAAGCCACGGTATTCAGCTTCTACGCCACCAAGACGCTGGCGACGGGCGAAGGCGGAATGCTGGTGACGCGCGACGCGGGCATCGCACGGCGTGCCCGCGTCATGCGCCTTCACGGCATCGATCGCGACGCCTTCAATCGCTACGTCTCGAAGAAGCCCGCGTGGAACTACGAGGTGGTCGCGCCCGGCTTCAAGTACAACCTCACCGACATCGCCGCGTCGCTCGGCATCCACCAGCTCGGTCGAGTGCGGGGATTCCAGCAACGGCGCAGCGAGATGGCTGCGCGCTATCGCGAGGGACTGTCCGGACTGCCGCTGCTCGCCCCGCCCGACGCGGCGCAGGGAGACACGCATGCCTGGCACCTGTACGTCATTAGGCTGGCGGACGACGCGCCCCTCTCGCGCGACGAATTCATCGACCAGATGGCCAAGCTCGGCATCGGGTGCAGCGTGCACTTCATTCCGCTGCACCTGCATCCGTACTGGCGAGACACCTACCGGCTGACGCCGGACCAGTTTCCGCACTCGCAGCAGGCGTTCGAGGCTTCGGTCAGCCTTCCGATCTACACGCGGATGACCGACGACGACCAGTCGAGGGTGATCGAGGCGGTCCGCACGCTGCTCGGATGAGCAAGCGCCTGTTCGATCTGGTTCTTGCCGGCGTCGGACTGGTCGTGTTGGCGCCGGTGTTTGCCGCCATCGCCCTGTGGATCAAGCTGGACTCGCCCGGGCCCGTGTTCTTCCGGCAGGTTCGCATCGGCCAGCACGGCAAGCCCTTCCGCATCCACAAGTTCCGGACCATGGTGCCGTCCTCTGGAACACCGTTGCAGCTCACGGTCGGCGAAGACAGCAGGATCACCCGGAGCGGCCGCTTCCTGCGACGGCTCAAGCTGGACGAGCTGGCGCAGCTCGTGGACGTGGTGCAGGGAAGCATGAGCCTCGTCGGACCGCGCCCGGAGGTGCCGAAGTACGTTTCGCTGTACCCGGATGACGTGCGCGCCATTGTCCTGTCGGTGAAGCCGGGGATCACCGATTCAGCGTCGATCCGCTATCGTAATGAAAGCGAGATCCTTGCGCGCGCGGCGGACCCCGAGCGGGAGTACACCCAGACAATTCTTCCCGCGAAACTGCAACACTACGTGCAGTACGTGAAGACGCGCACGCTAGCGGGCGACCTGGGGATCATTCTCCAGACGCTCGGCGCCATCCTCCGATAGTCGCGCAGCGATCCGGTCCGACGCGTCGCCACGTCCGTACGGCGCGATCGCCGCTCCGATCGTCCCCACAGCCGCAGCCATCGCCCGGGCAACGGCATCCGCATCGACGGGGGACACCAGCCGGTTCCAGCCCGAGTCGACCAATTCGACCCACTCCGTCTCGTCGCGAAGCGTTGCGCACGGCACACGGTGAAAGAATGCCTCCTTCTGCACACCCCCCGAATCTGTTGCGATCAGGCAGGCATGCTTCTCGAGCATGACCATGTCGAGATAGCCGACCGGTTCGATCACGAGCACGTTCGCCGGAATGCGCAGGCCAAAACCCTCGATTCGTGCTTTTGCCCGGGGGTGCATCGGCAACACGACCTTGCCGCCGTACTTCGCGAAGCCATTCAGGATGACAGAAAGACGGGCCAGGTCGTCGGTGTTCTCCGCCCGATGCACCGTCGCCAAGGCGTAGTCCTTCGGTCTCAGCGACAGGCGACCGAGGACGTTGCTCGTCTGATCGGCCTTCGCTCCGTAGAAGAGTGCAGCGTCGTGCATCACGTCGCCCACCTCGATCACCAGGTCCCCGGCAATGCCCTCGGCGGCGAGGTTACGCACGGCGACCTGCGTCGGGGCGAAGAGCAGGCTCGACGCGTGGTCGGTGAGCACGCGGTTGACCTCCTCGGGCATGCGGCGGTTGAACGAACGCAGGCCGGCTTCCACGTGAGCGATGGGAATGTTCAACTTGGCCGCCGCAATCGCAGCGGCGAGCGTCGAGTCGGTGTCGCCGTAAACGAGCACCGCGTGCGGCGAAAACTCGACGAGCACCGCTTCGATCCGCTCGATCATGCGCCCGGTGTTCTGTCCGTGCGTTCCGCCGCCGATGCCCAGGTGCCTGGCCGGCGCAGGCATCTCGAGCTCGTCGAAGAACACCTGCGACATGTTGGCGTCGAAGTGCTGCCCCGTGTGGACGATCGCCTCGTCGACACGCCTGCGATCCAGCGCTCGCGACACGATGGCGGCCTTGACGAACTGGGGACGCGCGCCCACGACGGTGACCAACTTCACGTGTTGTCTCCGCGCGAAAGAAGAGAAGCGTAGAGATCCAGGAGCTTGGCCTCCTCGATCGTCCAGTTGAATCGATCACGAACCGCGCTGCGCCCCTTCTCGCCCATTTCGGCGACGAGCGCGGGATCGTTCGCAAGCGTGTCGATCGCCCGCGCGATGTCGTCGGCATTCCGCGGGTCGACGCACGTCCCGCAGTTGTTCTCCAAAACGACTTCGCGCCAAAGTGGAAAGTCGGATGCGATGACCGGAACTCCCGCGCTCATGTACTCGAACATCTTGTTCGGCTGCGCCTCCACGTGATTGGGCAGCGGATGAAATGTGACGATCCCCGCAAAGCAGCCCGAGAGCACATGGCGCACCTGATCGCGCGTCAGCTGACCCATTTCGTCGACGCGCGCCCAGCCGGCGTCCCTCCGAGCCGCGGCCGCCACCTCGGGCTCGGCGAACGTGCCGCACAGCTTCAGCCTGGCCGGCGATCGAACCCGCCCCATCGCCGATACCAGCTCCAGGACGCCTCGTATTTCCGTGATGCCACCTACGTAGCAGACGTCACGCCGCTCCTGTGCAGTCACCGGGTCGGCGACGAGCTCTCCGGGCAGCGGAAAGTTGTTGATGTCCACGACGACAGGATTCATCGTCGCGAACTTGCCGCGGATCGCGGGCGTCGCCGCCACGATCGCATCGAAGCGGGCTGCTGCCCTGCTCTCGAAGGCGGCAAATGCGCGCGAGACCAGCTGCCGAGCAACAGGACCGAGATAAGGCTTGCCGAGGATCTGCAAGGGAACGTCCTCGTGGGCGTCGAAGACGACGCGCTTGCCCATCCGCTTCAACTGCAGGCCTGCCGGGAGCAGTTCCGGGTCGTGAAAGTGATAGAGATCGGCGTCGATCTCGCGCGCCTTTGCAAGAACACGGCGGGCCCCGCCCCACATGCGGTCGAGTCTTCCCGACGAAGCGCCGACGTCGTGGATCGCGACCTCGTCCCGCACCTCGTTGCCCAGGCCGTCGGCAACGATCAAGGCCACTTCATAGCCGGCGCCTGCAAGCGAGCGACACTCCTTCAGGAAGATGCGGATGTCGAAGCGCGAATGGGCCGAGGTGAGGTGAACGATTCTGTGCATCCGAAGCCGTCGCACCTCACGAATAGACCTTGATACGTCGGCCCAGCGACACCTCGACCAATCCCTGGGCCCGCTTCAGAAGGCGATAGCGGCTGTTCCACGTGGGGAAGTCGGTGTAGTGGTGCGACGGTGCGCGCATGAACTCATCGAATTGCGCGCGCGTGATCCGCAGCTTCTTGCAGAAGTAAGAGATGTCGAGCTCCAGCTCGGCAGGGTCGTAGAGCGGCTCGCGCAGCTGCGCAAGCGCCTGGTCGCGCGTCAGCTGCCCCGAGACGACCAGGCTCGAAAGGTGCGGACGCCTCTTGTCGAAACCGAACTTCGTCGGAAGGTAGTAGTTCTGGAACAGCTTGGTAAACAGCGACTCGCCATGCTTGCGCCCGTACGATCGCCAGCCGATCGTCTCCTCGAGCTCGCGGATCGCGCTGGCCTTGTCGTAGGGCATGTAGTTCAGCGGGCGCACCGTGCGCATCTTCTTCACAAGCGGATACAGGATGTAGTGCTCGAAGAAGCTGATCGTCCTGTAGTGCCGTAGCGGCCGCTCTCCGAACCGACGGTGGATGGCCCTGAGGTTGATCGCATCCATCGCGCTGCCGTGCCAGGCCTTCGGAAAGATCCCTTCGGTGGCGATGTTCCCGCCGGACAGGATGTAGCGGATCCGGTTCCGGGTGGCGAAGTGATACAGGCTCGCGAAGAACACGTGATCCTGCGGAACGTCCTGGTTGGCCACGCCCGATCGCAGGTACGCAAGCTGCAGGTCGCGCATCTCCTCCCAATCGACGACGTGCGTGTGCAGGTCGTAGTTGCAGTGACGCACGACCTTCTCGATGTTCCCGACCGCCAGTTCACTGTTCCAGCCCGCATCGACGTGCACGACAAGAGGGCGAAGCCCCTGTTCGCGCACCTTCAATGCCAGGTAGGAACTGTCGACTCCGCCGCTGAGTCCGATGATGCAGTCGTACTCGCTCGCGCGCCCGGCCGCCTTGATCTCCTCGCAGATCGCCGACCAGCGGCGGGCCCCCTCCTCGTTGGGAAACCACTCCTTGCGGGTGACGGCGTCGAAGTACCGGCAGTGGTTGCACACGCCCTGGTCGTCGAAGACGATTTCGGGGTCGCTCGTGTCCATCACGCAGCGCGTGCAGACGCGCGCCTGTCCTGTGGTTGCATGACTCATGCTTCGACTCGTTCGATGTTGCACCGCCTTGCGGCGGCCTCATTCTGCGGCAAGCGCCCGCGCCTCGACCCTGCGTCTTCTCAGCAACGAAGCGAGGACGATGACGGCAGCCACTCCCGAAGAAAGGAGGGCCGTCGTCGCCGCCTGCTCGACCAGCAGGATCGCGTAGAGAAAACCCGCGAAGAGCATCCCCGGACTGTTGCGTGAACGGAAAACGGCGTCCAGGTAGCTGAAGACGACGACCACGACGAAGGTCGTGAACAGGTACGACGGCACGCCGCCCGACGCCAGCGCGTATACGAATGCGTTCGTGTTGGCGTTCGTTCCCTTCGTACCGAGATACCACTCGCCGACGAAGAACGTGATGCCGAGCGGTGTCTCCCTGCCGGCGACCGCCGACCACCCCGAGAACGGATCCTGGAACAGGAAGTCGAAGAAGTTCGCGAGCACGAACGGCGGAACCGCGAAGACGCGTCGCAGGAAGTAGTCCGCGACCACCGAGTATCGGTCATAGCTGTACTCGACGTAGGAGGCGAGCAGCGCACCCCACAGCAGGGCGAAGACGACAACCGGAAAGAGCCCGACCCGCCCCTTTCGCGTGGCGACGCCGATCACCCAGGCCAGCACGACGTAGAAGAGCGGGGCCTTGAGCCCGAGCACGTAGAAGAACGCCAAGCCGCTGGCGAGCGCGAGGGCCGGCATCAGCCGTTGGCGCCAGAGTCCGCCGGCGAAGGCGGCGAGCGGCGCCAGTCCGTTGGTGATGGCCGCATTCACGTACGCAGCAAGTTCGCCGGCGGGAAACGCGGCCCGCCCCTCGATGCGTCGCTCGTAGGAGCTGCCCAGGTCGATCCCGGCCGACGATGGCGCGTGGACAACCGCGTAGGCCACCCCGCCCACGCAGACGAGCGCAATCGCAGCCTCGACGGCCAGCGGCGGCAGCAGCGCCGGCAGGCGCAGCGCCGGAACGGCGCGAGAAGCCAACAGAACGACGACGACCGGCAGGACGAGCACCGTGAAAAACAGCAGGTACTCGCCGACGCGAACGGGACGATGAATCGAGTGCAGCGCCGCGAACGGCACGATCACGAAGAGGCCGAAGAAGAGCGAGAGGAAATCCGACGGGCGCTCGATGCGCACCGGCATCAGCATCGCCGCAGCCACGACGGAAACGACGAGCAATGCGAGATGGTCCGGTTCGAATCCGACCGGAAGGTAGCCGGCGTACGCGTTCGACTCGGCAAGCTGCGAATCGTACATCAGCAGGATCGCGACGGCGAAAAGGAGCAGATTCGCGACGAGGAGCGCGCGCGCGAACACCTTCTCCCTGGCGAAGCGCCCGTTCACGATCCGATCGCTTCCTTCGGATAGTTGATCAGTACGGCGCGGTGCTTGCCGTGGAAGACGAACAGGCTCCCCGCAGCCACCGCGGACGCACCGCCGTCGCGGATCGCCTCCGAGAGATGCTCGAGCTTGCCCGCCCCACCGCAGGCAACGACGGGCACCGTCACCCGCAGCGCGACCTTCCGGATCAGGTCGAGGTCGTAGCCCCCCATCATGCCGTCGCGATCGACGCTGTTGAGGAAGATCTCCCCGGCCCCCGCCGCGACGAGACGGGCAAGGTGCTCGTCAAGAACGACCTTGGCCTCAACGGTGCCGGATTTCGCCACCACCCGGTAGCCGCCCAGCAACGTGCGCTTCACGTCGATGCCTGCCACGATCGCCTGCGACCCGAAGACGGCGGCGCCCTCCGAGAGGACCGACGTCGACTCGACGGCCGCCGAGTTGACGACGACTTTCTCCACGCCGGAGCGGATCAGCCGACGCATCTGCTCGAGCGTGCGCACGCCGCCACCGTAGGCGACCGGCATGAACGCTTCACCGGCGATCTCGGCGACGAGTTCGTAGTTCGGCTCGCGTCCCTCGCGCGAAGCATCGATGTCGAGGACGACGATCTCGTCGGCTTCCTTCTCGCTGAAGATCCGGACCGCGTTCACCGGATCCCCGACGTAGACCGGGTCGCGGAACCGGCGCGTCTTGACGAGGCCGTTTCCGCGAAGCAGCAGGCACGGAATCACGCGCGGCCGGTACATTCAGCGCGACTCCGCAAAGGCCTGGAGCATCTTCTTGCCAAAACGGTGGCTCTTCTCCGGGTGGAACTGGACGCCCGCGATGTTCGCGCGTGCGACGCCCGCCGCGAAGCGCACCCCGTACTCGGCCCACAGGAGAACGTCTGCCGGGTCCTGCGGGTCCATGAAGTAGCTGTGCACGAAGTAGAAGCGCGCGCCTTCCTCGATGCCGACCGACAGCGGATGCGCGAGTTGCGCCGGAGTCACCTCGTTCCATCCCATGTGCGGGACGCGCAGGTCGGCTCGGGCTGGAAAGCGCCGAACGTGCATCGCGAGCCAGCCTAGGCCCGGCTCCCTTCCTTCCTCGCTGCCCGTTCCGAGCATCTGCGCGCCGACGCAGATTCCGAGGAGCGGAACGCGCTGCTCGAGCACCTTGCGCTCGAGCACCGGAACCAGGCCGCTCGCGCGCAGGCTGGACACACACGCGTCGAAGGCGCCGTTCCCCGGCAGGATGATCCGGTCCGCCTGCTCGACGCGGTCGGCGTTGCCGGTGATCTCGCAGGCGTGGCCCAGGCGCTGGAGCATGTTGGCGATCGCCGCGAGGTTCCCGATGTCGTAGTCGACGATCGCAATCATCGGGGCCCTCCCCGGCTGAACCGATACGACATCAAGAGGTAGCCAACGTACAGGAGGCTGTAGCCGGCGCTATAAGACAGGATCGCCACGGCACAGCGATCCGGAAGATAGAGCGTCGCCAGCGTCATGGCGAGCAGGCAGACCTGCCAGGCCAGGTCCAGGTGCTGCTTTCCGGCGATATAGCTCATGTAGCTGAGCGGGCTCGAGACGAAGCGAAGCGCGAACATCGGCATCAACCAGATCGCCATCGTTCCCGCCGTGCGCCAGCGTTCGCCGAAGGCAAGCGCAAAGAACGGCTCGCTCCCGATCATCACGACGACGCTCGCCGCGATCGAGAGCGCGGCGAGCACGCGGAAGGTCTGGGTGTATTCGGTACGGCACTCTCCGCGTTCGCGGTAGCTGTTCGATGCCTGGCGCTTGAACACATCGAGCACCGCCTTGCCGAGCAGCGCGGTCGGCGCGCCCAGAGTGCGGAAGGCGAGCGCCAGCAGCCCGGCGACGTCTGCGCCGAAGCGTGCCGCGATGATCAGGACTGGAAGCTGTGCTGCCGCGGTGTTGATCGCATCAGCGGGCAAGGACAGCAGCGGAAAGCGACGGTGCCTCCTCCATGTTTCCCCAACGACGTGAACCAGTCGATCCTTCGGCAACCCGAGAGGGAGCAGCCGGGTAGCAACGACGAACGCCAGGAACAGGCCCAGGCACTGCGAAGTGGCCAGCGCATCTGCGCTTGCGAACGCAACCCCCGCCGCAACCTGCAGGGAGGTCACGCAGAGCGCCTCCGCAATCCGGATCCACGAGAGCTCGCGGTAGAGACCCTCGGCCGCCGCCCACGACTGCCACGTCTGCCCCAATGCAACAAGCGCCGCGGCCGGCAGAAACATCACCAGCAACGGCCTCGGAACGCTCTGGAACGACGCGGGCGCGAGCACGAGGGTCATCGACAACAGCACAGCAACGACGAGCACCGAAAGCGCGACGGTCGCTGCCGTGGCAACGACCGCTCGACGGCGTGGCTCTCCATCTGGCTCGAGTGCGAGCGCCGCCTCCAGGCGTCCGGTCAGTGCCACCCCCGCCAGAAGCACCATGCCCAGCCAGGCCGAGAACCGGCCGAAGTCCGCGGGCGCATACAGCCGCGCAATGACGAGCGACCCGGCGATCGGTACGGCCTGCGCCAGCGCGGTTCCGGTGAGGACCGAGCCAACGCTGCGCCAGAATCCGACGGTCGAGGCGAAGGTCGTCATCGAGCCGCTGCGCTCTCCACGTAGGCCAGGAACTCGACAAAAAAGGCGAGCAGGACACCGGCGACGAGGCCGACGACGAGTGCGAGCACGAACGCCGCCGCTGGTCGGGGCTCCGAGGGCTCGGCGGAAGCCGCAATCTCGTTCAGCAGACGCGTTGGGCGCGACTGCGGTTCGGCAAGCTGCTGGACAAGCCGCGGCCGTTGCGCCTCGAGCTCTCCCAGCGACGTGAGGACGCGCCCGCGCTCGAGCATCAGCAGCGAGGCCTGTACGGGGTCGCGCACCTTCAACGCGTCCAGCACGTTCGTCATCTCCTGCAGGTGCAGCCGCAACTCGCCGCGCTGGTCGTCCAATTGCCGCAGCCGATCCTTGAGAGCTCCCACGTTCCTTTCGTAGATCTCGCGGTGAGCTTCAGAGACCTCGCGATAGATGGCTTCGAGCAGATCGGCGGGATCCCTGCGAGCATCGCCCTGCGCGACCAATTCGATTACGGCGCTCGTCCCCTTCTGCACGGAGGCCTGGGTCAGGTGAGGATAAGGACGCACCGAAGCGTCCGGCGCAATCGGCCCGTAGCGCGCAAGGAGGCGAGTTGTGAGAGCCTCGGCCGGCTCGAACGCCATCGGCTCATCTCGTGCGGACACCACCTGCCCCACCTCGATCTTCGCGCGCGACTCGAAGACGGGAGCCGAAAGGACGACATATGCGGTAGCAAGAGCCACCGCCAACACGACGGCGCCCAGGATCCAGTAGCGACGACGTACGAGGATGCCCCAGATCTCTACGAGATCGACCTGGTTCTCCCTCGCGCTCCTTTCGAAAGTGTCGGCCGGCATACGCAGCCCGTGAATGGAAAGGCGGCATTGTCGCACCGCACTGCACAAAGAACCCGTCGGAGCAGGCGGCGCCAAGGTCTTCGCGAACGTATCATTCGCGCCGGCCTCCATCGTGTTCCAATGACGACAGACTCGTAAGGTGCCCCTGAGCCGCAGCCTTCCGCGCGCAGCGCCGAAGAACGAAATTCGACCCTTGGCAACGATTACCGATGCAACACCCCTCCCGAACCCCGTGGTTCGCCGCGATCCTTGTCCTGTTGTTCAGCTTAGGTGGCTGCAGTGACGATACAGCCAAGAAGGACGCACAAACTCGCCCGATCTTGCAGTCGACGACCGAAGTGCTGCGCCCGTTTGTCTGGTTCTATGCCGACTCCGACAACAGTGAGGCAAATTTTCGCGCCCAGCTGGACTATGGTGATCCGCTTCAGATCACGACGCGGCTGATTCAGGATTGGATCGCGAATCGCACTCTTGATCGTATTGACCGGCGCGTCGCCGCTATCGTCGAGAAGTGGCAACTCGACAAAGAAGGAGGACGGATGGACTACTCCTTCGACTATGGAAAGCTGAAAGCCGGGTGGTATTCCGGCATGGATTCTTGGTCGTTCCCCATGTTCCTCATCGGAATCTGGCAAGAGACCGGCCGACTTGAATACCGATCTCTGGCAGAAGAGCTGATCAGGAAGGCGGCACGCGATGTCGGCGCTGGAGGAACGGTCTGGCGTGGTGACGAAGGATGCTGGTTTTCGGAGTACGCATGGGACGGCATGTCGCAAGACGATGAATTCCACGTACTCAACGGCCACCTCTATTCACTGCAATCGGTACGGATGTTGGCGACTGCGCTGAACAGTCCGGATCTCGAAAAACTGTACCGATGCGGCGTGCAAGCGACGAAGACGAAGAGCGCGCATTTTCTTGGCGATGGTATCTGGCCGCTGTATATGCTGAATCCAAGGACAATCGACCAGACGCACTATGTCATCTACGAAACAATGCAATTCGACGCGTTGTACGAACTTGACCGGGATCCATTCTTCCAGGAGCAGGCCGCCGCGCGTCGAAAAGTCCTCCAGCGTCAATTTCCGGTTTATGTGCTGACCGTAGGGGATGAGCGCAGGCTGACGCTCTCGGCAGTCGGCGCGCCGCACCCCTACGCGATCGACACCTACGCGCTGGAACTCGAATGCGCCGACGGAAGTCGTACGGAGCGATATAGCCTTCCGCATCCAACTGACACGAAGCAGCCCCTTGTAGCGCGGGCAATGCTGGACGTCCGCACGAATCTCGATCCGTCGACAACGAAGTGTCGCGTGACGTCGGAGTACGTCGGCTTTCGGTTCATGCTGTACGACGCGCCGGTCCGCGTTCTGTCCGGCGAGACACGACCTGGCGCAGACGTAGCATTTTCGCGCGAAGCACTCTTCGATGCGTGGACGCCAGACGCAAGGCACGTTGTCGTCGACCCCGGCAGGCGCCACAATCCGCCGGACGCCCCGGACACCTACCTCGACACGCAAGGCCGACTCGTCCTGACGCCGGATGCGCCGATCCCGTTCGGACACGAAGACCTCCTGGGATTCGAGTTCGACGCCGACGGCCCCCTGCAACTCGGGGTCATCATCCATTCGCGGGGACGCGACTTCTTTCGCTACTACCCCGCAACAAGGCCCGGGGACAGAACTCTCGTTCTTCTCTCGCCGCTCGGTTTCGACGACGGCACACAGATCGCATCGGTCGACCGGGTGACCTTCTTCTTCTATACCGACAAGCAGGCCGGACCCGTCAGGCTCACGCCCGGACGGCTCACGGTGTTTCGCAATGCAGTCGAGTTGTACGAGTACTTCCGGCTTCGCGATCCGAACTTCTACACGGAATGAGCATCGGACAGAGCAACGCTACGAGCCGAGTCGCGAAATCGAGGGCAACGCAAGCGGCCGCGGCGCCCCGTCGAGCGCCTTGAGAATGATCGGCGCGACCCGATGCGAGCCCAACACACTCAGGTGGTTATCGTCGGCGTAGAGCAGGCCGTCGTCGTCCAATCCCCTGCACGATCCGGCTGCACACAGCGCTGGCGCGGGATCCACGACGCGGAGAAATCCCGTTTCGGCGCGCAGCGCGTCCACGAGCGATCGGTACTCGCGCATCCGATCGATGAAGACAGCCTCGTCGACCGCGCAGCCGCGACGCGCCGAGACCAGCACGAGAGGCCGCACCAGACAGTCTCGTGCCGGCACGCCGAGTTCGGGCACCTGGAGCACGTAGGCGACAACCCGTCCGCCCGTGTGCAGCCGACGGACGGTTGCGCCGAGTCCGTCGACGAATGCGCGCGCCGGAGAAAGCCGTCCGTCGCGTGCAGCGATCGGGGGGTAGTTGTAATGGGCTTCGACCGGCCCGAAGCCGGTTGCGTCAATGTATTGCGGGCCGCGCGAAGCGATGACGACGGCGTCCACGTTGGGCTGCCGCTCAACGGCACTCAGGATCTTCTCGATGCTGCTCGCGCACGCCTCCTTTTCGCGCTCGTTTCGCCCCATCACGGCGCCTTCGAAGGGAGGACATCCCGAGTTCGCGAGCAACAGCGTCGAACGCCCGCTGCTCGCGGCCAGATCCGCGATGCCGGGGAAGAGGACATGCGCATGCGAGTCGCCGATGAGGGCGATCGTTCGTTCCCCCCCCTGGACGCGGCGACAGTAGACAGGCGCCTGTCCTGTCGAGAAAAGCGCGGTGCACGCGTCGTCCTGCCGCGGCTCGCGCTGCATCATCGCTTCGGCATTCATCGCATACCGCACGGCAGATCGCTGCGGCAGCCCGTCGGCGACCGCGATGGCGCGCGACGCGAGCGCCAGGAGCAGCATCGCCGCGGTAAGCGATGCAACACCCCTTTGAGCACGAGAGCCGAAACGTATCGGTCGCTCGACGAGCACGAACGTCGCCCAGGCCAGCACGAACGAGAGCACCGCGGCCGCCCACAGCAGCCAGGCGGGCGGGTCTCCCGATTCCGCAATTCGCACGTACGAGAGGAGCGGCCAGTGCCACAGGTACAGCGGGTAGCTGATCAGGCCGACGAAAACGAGCGCCCGATTCGACAGGAAGCGATTCACCGCGGTAGCCGGACCTGCCGCGATGATCGCTGCCACGCCCGACAGCGGCACCAGCACCAGCGGGTGCGGATGCCCGAGAGACTCGTCCAGTACGAGCAGGCCCCAGAACAAGGCGACGAGCCCGACGCCGGCGAGCACGCCCCGCGCGATCCGCGATTGCAGCAACGACGGAAGAGCGTCTACACCCCTCGAAAGATGCCACCACCCGAGTGCGCAGCCGACGAGCAACTCCCAGGCACGTGCCAGCGGGTGGAAATAGAGCGCGTCGGGCCTCCGCCCCGCGAGGACAACTGCAAAAACGAGCGAGCCTGCACCGAGCAGCACGATCGCCAATCCGAGGTTGATGCGCAGCCGGCGTAACGCGATCAACAGGACAGGCCAGAGGAGATAGAACTGCTCCTCGACCGACAACGACCAGAGGTGCAGCAGGGGCTTGGCGTGGGAGGCGACGTCGAAGTAACCCGCTTCGTCCATCAGCCGGAAGTTCAGCAGGAAGGCGATCGCGTAGAACGAGTGTTGCGCAAGCCTCTGGTACTCGTCCGCGAACAGCGCGAAGTATCCGATGCCGAGCACCGAGAGAAGCACGACTGCCAACGCGGGGAACAATCGCCGCACGCGGCGCGCGTAGAAGGCGGCAAACCGGAACCGGCCACCAGCCTGTTCGCGCAGCACGATCAGCGAAATCAGGTAACCAGACAGGACGAAGAAGACGTCGACGCCGAGGAAGCCGCCCGGCAGGAGTCCGGGCGATACGTGAAACGCGAGAACCGCGAGGACGGCGATCGCTCGCAACCCATCAACGTCGGCGCGATAGGAGTCTGCGTTCACGAACGACTACCGTCGACGTCCACGGGAACCCGGCGGTGCATCCCGGGCCTGGACTTCAGCCGCCACCTTCGAAGCGGCCGATCGCCGCCGTATAGCTCGCGGCCCCCTGGTAACCGCCAAGCAGGAGCACGCTCCCGTCGGGTAACGGAAGAGCCGTATGCAGGGCGCGGACCGTCGACATCTCGGGTCCCCCCTTGAACGCGCCCGAGCCCGGAGCGAAGATCTCGGTGCTGACGAGCGCGCCGTCGACCCCGATTCCGCCAGCTACGAGAACGCTGCCGTCCGAGAGACGGGTCGCGGAATGACCCGCCCTTGCTTCGAGCATCGGCCCCACGACTGTCGAAACACCCACCTCGGGATCGAAGATTTCCGCTTCCGCGATGGGCCCGCCGTCGGAGAAGCCTCCGGTCAGGAGGATGCGGCCGTCCTGCAGACGCGTAGCCCTGAATTGCTTGCGGGCGAACCGCATCTCGCCGGCCGACTCTACAACGCCCCGAACAGTATCGACGCGCTCGATGCTAGTCAGGTAACGAACCGTTCCGTCTTCTTCGGCCGCGAGCCCGCCAAATACGTAGACGACGCCCGAACCGGCGTCGGCAACGGCTTCGTGCACGCGCCCCTGAAGAAGACTGAGGCTGCAGTCGCTGGCGGCGCCGGACGGGTCGTAGATTTCGAGCCCGGCGATGTAACCGGCGCGATCGCTGTCGCCCCCGATGAACAGCACGCGTCCGTCCGGCAGCGCCACGGCGTGCTGGTTGTCGCGCGCCTCGCAGAGCGGGTGCAGGGCCTTCGTGACTCCGCTCTTCGGATCCACCTCTTCCACGGACTCAAGAAAGCGGCCTATGCGGTTGAACCCGCCTGCGACGATGACTCGCCCGCTCGTCGTGACGCTCAACGAGTGCACGAACCGAGGCTCGTGCATCTGCCCCACGACGCGCGCAGAACCCGTCACGGGATCGAATGCCTGAATCGCGCTGGTGCCCCCGACACCATAATCGCCGCCGGTGAGAAGCGCCCCTACACCCTCCACGTAAGCACCGCGAGCCTCGCTGACCGCCTGCTCCAGCATCCCCACCCGCTTGATCGTGCCGCCCGCGAGCGCAGGCGCATCTGCGCCCGAGTCGCCGCCCGATCCACAGGACGCAAGCAACAGCGCGGCGACCAACAGTGAAAGGCTTGACTTCATCTCTCAGGGAACACGAAGGAAGGGATGCGCATCGCCCTTGGTGACCGTCGGCGCGCCCGTGCGAATCCCCGCCACCGTCTCGATCGCCACCCGGTTGTCCTCCAGCCCGAACCCCCGCCCCGCAAGGATCTCCTCGTAGCTCCTCACGTGCAGGTCGGTGAACCCTCCGGAGAACTCGATCTCGTTGCCGTCCACCGTGATCGACCGGTACGTCCGCTGCCCGGCCTGGCGCTGGGCCGCCGGCACGTCCTGCACATCGATCGACAGGAACCACCGCACGCGCGCATTCTCGTACTCGAGGTAGCCGGCCGCCTTCGTGTCCGACGAATGATGCACGACGTTCTCCTGCAGCGCGCCGAAGATGAAGTGCAGCATGTCGAAGAAGTGCACACCAATATTGGTGGCGATTCCGCCCGACTTCTTCGCGTCGCCTTTCCACGACTGCAGATACCAGTGCCCGCGCGACGTGACGTAGGCGAGGTCGACCTCGTGCTTGGTCGCCCTGCGTTCGCTCCTGACGCGCTCACGAAGTTCACGGATTGCAGGATGCAGGCGCAACTGCAGGATCGTGTTGACCCGGTTCCCCGTCGCGCGCTCGATCTCGAGCAGCCCGTCGATATTCCACGGATTGAGCACGAGCGGCTTCTCGCAGATCGCATCGGCACCCGAGCGCAACGCGAAGCGCACGTGCGAGTCGTGCAGGTAGTTCGGCGAGCAGATCGACACGTAGTGCACGCGCCGCTCGTCGTTGGCGCGGTGCAGCTTGTCGATGTGGCGGTCGAAGCGCTCGAACTCGGTGAAGAAATCCGCGCCAGGGAAGTAGCTGTCGATGATGCCGACCGAATCGCTGGGGTCGAGCGCGGCGATCAGTTCGTTGCCCGTTTCCTTGATGGCTTGCATGTGCCGGGGCGCGATGTACCCGGCCGCGCCGATGAGCGCGAAGTGCTTCATGAGAAACCTGCCCGTCTGCGAAGGGCGGGATTATCTCACGCGAGGGCGCACTGATCCCCGTCCCGGCCCGCCTCTCTTCCCTTCTTCAGTGGTAGTCCTCCTCCCGCTGATGCCTCACCGCCAACACCAGTACCTTTCCCGGTTCGGTGATTTCGTAGAGGACGACGTAGCCGGCGGCTCCGAACGGAACGACCAGCTCTCGCCGCAGGCCTTTGCCTCCCGGCGCCTTCCGGAAGATGAAGGGCGACGCTGAAAGCTGAATCTCCATCGCCATTTCGATGGCGCTCAGCGCGCGTTCCGCAAGGACCAGGTCTTCGATGGTGTGGGCGCGCTCGAGCAGGTACGTGTACAAGCGTCGCAGGTCCTCGCGCGCGTCAGGCGTGAATGCAACCGAATATTTCACTCTCCGGGTGCGCGCGCCTGCAATTGCCTGCGCCGGGACTCCAGCATGTCGCGCAACTCGTCCGCCATCTGGCTCGCCGGGTACGACTCGCCGGTGCGCTGGTATCGCCGCCAGGCAGCTTCGCCTCGGGCGTGGAACTCGGCCTGCGCGCGCCGATACTCGACTGCGCTACGAACCGTAGTTTCGATGAACTCGGACAGGTTCTCACCTTCGCGCAGCACGCTTTCCAACTCGGCGCGCAACTGCGGCTCCACGCGTACCTGGGGAAGAATGGCCGTCTTCATGTCTCGCATTGTGCTGCATTTGCGTTGCAATCACAAGCGATCCGCATTGTCGCTTCGCTACTGCTCCCAGGGAGGAAGTGGATGTTCAGGGCTTACGAAGCCAGCCGCTCCGCCAGCCTCTCCACGATCCGCTGAGCCGCCCGCCCATCCCACAACTGCGGCTGCCTCCCCGCCTTGCCCCGCCCGGCGAGCACCGCATCCGCCGCCATCACGATCCGCTCCGGATCGACCCCGACGATCGTGTTCGTCCCCTCGTCCACCGTCACCGGCCGTTCGGTGTTCTCGCGCAGCGTCACGCACGGGATGCCGAGCGCCGTCGTCTCCTCCTGCAGCCCGCCGCTGTCGGTGAGGATCAGGCTCGCGTCCTGCCACAGGTTCAGGAACTCCATGTACGACAGCGGCCTGGTCAGCAGCACGTTCGGACCCAGGTCGATGCCGAACTTCTCCAGGTTGCCGCGTGTGCGCGGGTGCACAGGGAAGATGAGCGGCAATCTCGCCGAAATCTTCAGGAACGCGGCTGCGATGCCGCGCAACGTGCGCTCATCGTCCACGTTCGACGGCCTGTGCATCGTGATCACGCCGTAGCGCCCGAGCCGCTTCTTCAACGCCTCGCTCTCGAAGCCGCTGCGATCGGCCGCGCGCAGGCGGTCGCGCTGGTAGAAAAGGTTGTCGACCATCACGTGGCCGACGAAGTGGACGCGCTCCTCGGGCTTTCCTTCGCGTAGCAGGTTCTCGCGTCCGGCCGGTTCGGTCACGAAGAACCAGTCGGTGATCGCATCGGTGACGAGCCGGTTGATCTCCTCGGGCATCTTCAGGTCGCCGCTGCGCAACCCGGCCTCGACGTGGGCCACCGGGATGTGCAATTTCTTCGCGACGATCGAGCAGGCGAGCGTCGAGTTCACGTCGCCGACGACGACCACGCAGTCGGGCCGCTCGCGCTCGAGAATCGCTTCGTAGGCGGTCATGATCTTCGCCGTCTGCGTCGCGTGGCTGCCGCCCCCGGCTTCGAGGTGGAAGTCGGGCTTCGGGATGCCCAGTTCCTCGAAGAAGACGTCGCTCATCTCGCGGTCGTAGTGCTGGCCGGTATGGACGATCTTGTAGTCGAAGAGGCTCGGACGGGCCTGGAGCGCGCGCACGATCGGCGCGATCTTCATGAAGTTCGGGCGTGCGCCGGCGACGAGATGCAGGGTTTTCTTCATGCGGGGATTGTACGGAGGGCCTGCGGGAGGCAGGGGGAGGGAAATCACACGGCGAGCGGTAGCGGCGCTGCCGGCCCCCGGCTACGCTGCTCAACACGGGATCGGGCGCGATAGGCGACATGTTCACGCCGACGCTCTACCCGTCACGCTCGCGTGCCGCATTGGCGATCAGCATGCAGTCGGGCGTGCGGCCGATGTACGGGAATCGATCGAGGCGCGGGGGGACGAAACCTCGAGTCGAAAGCAGTAGGCAGTGTCTGCACATTCGACGAGTCGGTCGAACGGTTCGAGCTTGCGCCCGTCCCCTCCCGGGTCCAGTCGGCGTGGTGGAACTCGCTACTTCCCGAGCAGGATCGTCCGGTGCCAGCCGCGGCGATACGGCTCCAATGCGAGATCCTCGTTACCGGAGAGCGGACGCATTTCGGCGCGTTGTCCGGCAGAACGATCGACGGAGTGACGATCCACTCGCCGCGGTCGCTGGCGGAACGCCTCTCGCTCTGACCCCACCACTCGCTCGAGCCACAAAATGAATTCTCTCGGCCCGTGGAATCCATTCCGCGCGCGTAAACGCCACGTCTTGTAGCGCGATGTCCCGTCTACAACCTGCCCAGCGCTCCGTTGATCTCCCCGAGCACCCGCCCGAGCAGCATCCCGGAGATCCGCCCGATGCGCTTCGCCGATTCGGCGGGTACCGTCGCCAGTCTTGCCGTGCGGATTACCGCGTGGGCCGGGGTGCCTGCCACCGCCGAGTCCAGGATCGGTACGTCACCGCGCCACGCCGGGTCCTCGGGCTTCGTGACGAGTACCACCCAGAGAAGTCCTCGCGCGTGTTCGAGGTCCGACGGCGAGACGACGAGTGCCATCTGCTTTTCGTCGGGCGACGCTGCAGCTTCACCCGGGAACGGCGTCTGGACCACGTCACCACGCACGAATTTCGTCATCGATCATTCCTGGAAGGCGCCGGACGGATCGTCGCCGGACGGTGTGGACTCGCTCTGGCGATGATCCCGCAGCGGTCTACGATCTCGTAAGCGATCTCGTTTCCCGCCTGCGATGGTAAGTAATTTCCCGTCTCGAATCGAATCCCGCCCGGATACCTGGGCAATCGGCGACGTCCAGGGCTGCCTCGACAGCCTCCTGGCCCTGTTGTCGAAGCTCCCCTCCGATGCGCGTCTGTGGCTGGTAGGTGACCTCGTCAACCGCGGCCCGCGCTCGCTCGATGCATTGCGCTGGGCGATCGACCAGGGCGAGCGCGTCGTCACCGTGCTCGGCAACCACGACCTGCACCTGCTCGCAGTGGCGGCCGGCATCCGGCGCGCGCATCGCACCGACACGCTCGACGACATCCTCGCCGCGCCCGACCGGGATGCGCTGCTCGACTGGGTGCGCACGCGACCGCTCGCGTACTTCGACGACGGCTGGCTGATGGTGCACGCGGGGGTGCTGCCGCAGTGGAGCGTGGAGCGCACGCTCGAACTGGCCGACGAGGTGCATCGCATGTTGTCGGGCCCGCGCTGGCTCGATTTCCTGCGCGAGATGTACGGCAACGAACCGGCACAGTGGTCAGATTCGCTGCGCGGCAACGACCGCCTGCGCGTGATCGTCAACGCACTCACGCGTATCCGCTTCTGCACGCCGGACGGGCGGATGGAGTTCGCGGCGAAGGAAGGCATCGAGACGGCGCCTGACGGTTACGTGCCGTGGTTCGAGGCTCCAGGGCGCGCCAGCGCCGGCACGCCGATCGTCTTCGGGCATTGGGCCGCGCTCGGCTGGCTCGATCGACCGGATCTGCTGTCGATCGATACGGGGTGCGTCTGGGGACGGGAGTTGACGGCGGTGCGGCTGCGGGATCGGCGTGCCGTCAGGGTCGGCTGTGCGGAAAGGTGATCGTGCGCGCGCTTCAGTTCGCCCGAAGCCAGTTCTCGATCGGTAGATCCGGAATCCGCGAAAACTCGCCAACATTGTCCGTGACGACGATCGCTCCGAGGCCGAGTGCGTGCGCGGCGATCCAGGTGTCGTTCGCGCCTATGCCGCGACCCTGCTTCTCCAGAAGCGCACGTATGCGTGCGTACTGCCGGGTCGTCTCGCGATCGATCGGCGCCAGGGTCAAATGCCGCGTCAACTCGGCCAAACGCTCGAAGTTACGTTGCCGATAGGCGCTCTTTTCAGCACCGAATTCCAGTTCACCCAGCACGATCGGCGACAGGACAAGCGAAGCGAGTGGAGTGTGCTCCAGCCGAGCACGCACCTCCGCTTGCCCCTTCATGGCCGCGATGATGACGTTGGTGTCGAGCAGGTAAAGCGCGAAGCGGCCTGCCATCTGCGTCACCGCTAATCGAGCGGTAACACCGGCTCGGCGGGCAAGTCTTCCGGGGCTTCCAGGTCGATCTCCTCATCGTTCCAGAACGTGCGAAAAGCTTCTGACGCCATCGTCGGCCGATCGGGAACGAGGCGGGCAACGATACGACCATGCCGCGTGATCGCGATCTCCTCGCCGCGGGCAACCTCCGCGAGGAGCGCCGATAGCTTCGCCTTCACCTCGACCACGGGAACAGTTTTCATACGCCGCTCCAGCACTATGACCACATGGTCATAATACATGTTCGGCGCCGCCTGCGAATCGAAGCCTTCACTGTGAAGCCTCTTGCCGACCAGGTGCGCTACATCGCCCGAGAGAACCCCGCTGCGGCGAGACGAGCCGCCGCGCGCATTCGCGCCTTGGGCAATGCACTGGGCGAGATGGCAATCGGAAGACCGGGACGCGTGGCCGGAGTCTACGAACTCGTCGAAGCGCGCCTGCCTTACGTGATTGCTTACGCGTTCTCACACAAGGCGGGCCGCGAGAGTGTCGTGATATTGCGCGTGATTCACACGCGTCGCGATTGGCCTGACGAGGAGTGGCCGCGGTGACGATCCGATTCGGTGCCCCGCTTCAGCGCCGCCCGATCGACTCGTAGCGGAACCCCGCCGCCCGCACCATCTGCGGGTCGTACAGGTTGCGGCCGTCGATCAGCACCGGCTGGCGCATGCGCTCGCGCAGTCGCCGGAAATCGGGGCTGCGAAACTCGCGCCACTCGGTGACGACGAAGAGCACGTCGGCGCCGTCGGCGGCGCTGTAGGGATCGTCGATCGCCTCGAAGCCGCTGCGATGCGCGAGGGCCGCGCGCATGTTCTGCGCGGCTTCCGGGTCGTAGCCCTTAACGGTCGCCCCCGCATCGAGCAGGCTCTCGATCAGCACCTGGCTCGGCGCCTCGCGGATGTCGTCGGTGTCCGGCTTGAACGCCAGGCCCCACAGCGCCGCACGCAACCCTTTCAGCTTGCCGTCGAAGACCTGCTTCGCCTTCGCGAACAGCACGTGCTTCTGCCGCTCGTTCACGTCGAAGGCCGCCTGCACGATCGTCAGTGCCGATTCGTGCTCGCCGCTCGTGCGCAGCAGCGCGCGCAGGTCCTTCGGAAAACACGAGCCGCCGAAGCCGGCGCCCGGATAGAGGAAACTCGCGCCGATGCGGCTATCGCTGCCGATGCCGCGACGAACGTCCTCGACGTCGGCGCCGAGCTTCTCGGCGAGCGCGGCGAGTTCGTTCATGAACGAGATGCGCACGGCGAGCATCGTGTTCGCCGCGTACTTGGTCAGTTCGGCGGAGCGCTCGCTCATCACGACGAGCTTCTCGTGGTTGCGCGAGAACGGCGCGTACAGGTTGCGCATGACGTCGATCGCGCGCTCGTCGCTCGAACCGATGACGATGCGGTCGGGCCGCATGAAGTCGCCGATCGCCGCGCCTTCCTTCAGGAACTCGGGGTTCGAGACGACTGCGAAGTCCACTTCCACGCCGCGCCGGGCGAGCTCCTTGTCTATCGCCTCGCGCACGCGGTCGGCGGTGCCTACCGGAACCGTGCTCTTGTCGACGACGACGACCGGTTCCTCGACCAGCGAGCCGATCGTGCGCGCGACGGTGAGCACGTGCGACAGGTCGGCGGCGCCATCCTCGTTCGGCGGCGTTCCCACCGCGATGAAGATCACCTCCGCGTCGCCGATCGCCTCGGGCGCGTCGGTGCTGAAGCGGATGCGTCCGTGCTGCGCGCCGCGCACGATCATCTCCGACAGGCCCGGTTCGTGGATCGGCACTTCCCCCCGACGCAGCCGCTCGACGCGCGCTGCATCGACGTCGACGCAGGCGACATGGTTGCCCATCTCGGCGAAGCAGGCGGCGGTGACCAGGCCGACGTAGCCGGCTCCAAAAACGGCGAGTCTCATGGGTTCGATTCAGTGGTTCAGTCGATGCGATGGTACTGGCGGAACCAGTCGACGAAGGCGCGAAGCCCCGTTTCCAGAGGCGTGTTCGGCGTGTAGCCCGTCATGCGGGCGAGTTTCGTCGTGTCCGAATAGGTGCGTTCGACGTCGCCCGGCTGCATGCCGAGCTCGTTCCTCTGCGCGCGCCGGCCGGTGATGCGTTCGAGCAGCGCGAGCAGTTCGTTCACGTTGACCGGGTCGCTGCGCCCGAGGTTGACCACTTCGAACGGCGCCCAGCTCGTGTCGGGAACGATTGCGTTCCAGTCGTCGGGGTCGGTGGAGCTGACGGCGGCACGCGGTGCGTCGAGCAGGCGCAGCGTGGCTTCGGCCGCATCGTCGACGTAGGTGAAGTCGCGCGAGAGCACGCCGCCGGCGTAGACGTCGATCGGCCTGCCGCGCAGCAACGCCTCGGTGAACTTCCAGATCGCCATGTCGGGACGGCCCCACGGGCCGTACACGGTGAAGTAGCGCAATGCCGTCACCGGCAGCGCGAACAGGTGCGCATAGCTGTGCGCCATCAGTTCGTTCGCGCGCTTGGTCGCCGCGTAGAAGCTCACCGGGTGGTCCACCGCGTCGCCCTCGGAGAACGGCAGTTCGCGGTTCGCGCCGTAGACGCTCGAGCTGCTGGCGAAGACGAGATGGCGCACTTCGAGTCGCCGGCACGCTTCGAGAACGACAGTGGTGCCGGTGAGGTTGCTGTCCGAGTACGCCATCGGGTTGGTCAGCGCGTAGCGCACGCCCGCCTGCGCAGCGAGATGCACGACGCGTTGCGGGCGGTGGCGATCGAAGAGCGCGTCGATGGCGGCGCGGTCAGCGATGTCGGCCTCGTGGAAGGTGAAGGCGTCGTATGTGCCCAGTTTCGCGAGACGCGCGCGCTTGAGCGTGGGGTCGTAGTAGGCGTTGAGGTTGTCTACGCCGACGACGGCCTCGCCGCGCTCGAGCAGGCGGCGCGCGACGTGCATGCCGATGAAGCCGGCTGCGCCGGTGAGGAGGATGGGCGCTACCCGCACTTAGGCAATTCCCAGAAAGACTGCCAAAGCCCGATCGATCGATGCCATGGCGGGTTCGCCGACCACGCCGATGATCGGGCCGACCTTCCTGCGCGCCACGGTCTGGATCTTGTCGACCATTACCTGCGACGGCGAACGAAGTCCGTTCGACGAATCCGGTAACAGATCGATTCGAAAGATCGGGGCATGCCTCGGTTCACTCGTTATCGGCAGCACGGTCACCGAGGGATGCTGTTCGAAAAGATTCGATTGAACGACAACCGCCGGCCGCGGCTTGCCGTAATCGCCCGGAATTGCGACGGCGACGACGTCGCCGCGCTTCATTGCCACCCGTCGCGGTCCGCCACTACCTCGAGCCAAGCCAGGACTTCTTCTTCCTGCGGATCACCGAGCAGCGAAAGCGACTGACGACGACACGCGGCAACGAAGGCGGGATCCCGTGTGTCGGGAACCCACAGTTGAACCGGACGAAGGCCCGCCGCGCGCAGCGCTTCGCGATGGCGGCGAACCCGGTCTGCACTGGAACTCATTGCCGACTCCTCCGCTGCGTCGTTTTCGCGCGAACGTTTCATGTAACATTTTAACGGGCTCGCGCCGACGGGTCCATCGTCCATCCGTCGTACGCCACCCTCCCCTCCACCACCGTCGCCCGCACCCGCCCCCGCACCTCGTAGCCGAGATACGGCGTATGCCGACTCTGGCTGAGCAGCGTCTCGCGCGAGACCTTCCAATGCGCGTCCGGATCGAATACGCACAGATCCGCCGGCATGCCGATCGCGACGCGCCCCGCAGCTTCATCGATGCCTAGCACCGAAGCCGCGCGCTGCGTGATCTTCGCGAGCGCGGCGAGCAGGTCGGTCTTCGTCTCGCTCGCCCACTTCAGCGTGAGCGGCAGCAGCAGCTCGAGCGCGGTGACGCCCGGCTCGGCTTCGGCGAAGGGCAGCTGCTTCGCGTCGTCGTCCACCGGCGTGTGGTCGGAGCAGATCGCGTCGATCGTTCCGTCGGCCAGCCCCGCGCGGATCGCATCGCGATCGGCGGCGGCGCGAAACGGCGGATCGACCCGAAGGTGGCTGTCGAAGTGTCCGATGTCGACGTCGATCAGATGCACGTGATGCACGGCAACGTCGGCCGTCACCGGCAGGCCTTCGCCCTTCGCGCGCCGCACCAGCTCGATGCCGGCCGCCGACGACAGCCGGCACAGATGCACGCGACAACCCGTGTCGCGCACGAGGTCGAGAATCGTATGGATCGCGATCGTCTCGGCGATGACCGGTATGCCCGATAGCCCGAGGCGCGCAGCGACGACGCCCGCATGCGCCACTCCGCCGCGCGCCAGGTGCGGGTCCTGCGGTTGCAGCCACACGGTATAGCCGAAGGTGTTCGCGTACTGCATCGCGCGTTGCAGCACCTGCGTGTCGAGCACCGGCGCAAGCGCCTGCGAGAAGCCGACGCAACCGGCCTGGGCGAGCTGCGCCATTTCGGTGATCACCTCGCCGGCCAGCCGCACGGTGAGCGCCCCGAGCGGGTACAGATGCGCGAGGTCGAGTCCGCGCGCCCGATGTTTCAACATCTCGACGAGGCCCGGTTCGTCGAGCGGCGGGTCGGTGTCGGGCGGGCACGACAGCGACGTGACGCCGCCGGCCACTGCCGCGTGCATCTCCGACTCGAGTGTTGCGCGGTACTCGAAACCGGGTTCGCGCAGGCGTGCGGCGAGGTCGACGAGGCCCGGCGCGACGACGAGGCCGCGTGCATCGATCGTGCGCTGCGCGCGAAACGCCTCGGGCGGCGCGCCGATCGCGACGATGCGTCCCTCGGCGACGTGCACGTCGGCGACGCGATCGGAACCCGAAGCCGGGTCGACCACGCGAGCACCGACGATCGAGATGCGCTCCGCGCTCATGCCTGCGACTGCCCGAGAAGGCTCATCACCGCCATTCGCACGGCGATGCCGAAGGTGACCTGGTCGAGAATCACCGATTGCGGCCCGTCGGCGACCGCCGACTCGATCTCGACGCCGCGGTTCATCGGCCCCGGATGCATGACGATGCAATCCGGCGCGGCGAGCGCGAGCTTGTCCTGCGTGAGGCCGTAGTGCTTGAAGTATTCCTGCGCCGACGGCAGCAGTGCGCCGCGCATCCGTTCGTTCTGCAGCCGCAGCATGATGACGGCATCGACGCCGCGCAGCCCTTCGCGCATGTCGGTGTACACCTTCAGTCCGAGCTCCTCGAGGCCTCCCGGCAGCAGAGTGTGCGGACCGATCGCGCGTACCTCGGGAACGCCCAGCGTCGTGAGCGCGTGGATGTCCGAACGCGCGACGCGCGAATGCAGGATGTCGCCGACGATGGCCACCCTCAATTGCGTGAAGTCGCCCTTGAAGTGGCGGATCGTGTACATGTCGAGCAGCCCCTGCGTGGGGTGCGCGTGGCGTCCGTCGCCGGCGTTGATCACGTTCACGTGCGGCGCGTGGCCGCGCATCCGCTCGATGTGCTGCGCGATCAGGTACGGCGCGCCGCTCTCGGCATGGCGCACGACGAACATGTCGGCGTGCATCGCCATCAGGTTGTCGATCGTGTCGAGCAGCGATTCGCCCTTCGACGTCGACGACGTGTTGATGTTCAGGTTGATCACGTCGGCCGACAGCCGCTTGGCGGCGATCTCGAAGGTGGTGCGCGTGCGCGTCGAGTTCTCGAAGAACAGGTTGAACACCGACTTGCCGCGTAGCAGCGGCACCTTCTTCACTTCGCGCGCCGACACGCCGACGAAGCTCGCGGCAGTGTCGAGGATGTGATGGATCAGCTCGCGCGGCAGCCCTTCGATCGTCAGCAGATGCCGCAGCTCGCCCTTCTCGTTCAGTTGCGGATGGCGCATCGGCATCGCCTCGTTCGCCTCCGTCACTCGATGCGCAGCAAGAAGCGACCCTGCGCGTCGCGCGCGAACGCATAATTGCGCGGCGCAGCCAGCGGCTGCACGGCGCCGCAGTAGCGCGCCTCGATCGGCAGCTCGCGCCCGCCGCGATCGAGCAGCACGGCAAGTTCGATGCGTGCCGGGCGTCCGTAGTCGAACAGCTCGTTCATCGCCGCGCGCACGGTGCGCCCGGTGAACAGGATGTCGTCGACCAGCACGATGTCGGCGCCGTCCACCTCGAAGGGCAGTTCGGTGCCTTTCATCTCTCCCGGCAGGCCGCGACGTCCGTAGTCGTCGCGATGGAAGGCGCTGGACAGCGAACCGAGCGGCCGCTCGAGTCCGAGGTCGGCATGCAGCCGCTCGGCGATCCACGCTCCTCCGCTGTGGATGCCGATCAGCGAGACGTCGCGGCCGGCGATGCCTTCGCGCAAGGCGCTCAGCAGCCGCGCGTAGAGCGCTTCGGCATCGGGAGTCGCGTTCATCCGTGGAGCGGGCGTGGGTCAGCGATGGGACAGGTATTGTCGCAGGATTATCGCGGCGGCTTCCGCGTCGTCGGCTCCACGGCGTCCCCGGGCAACGAGCGCGGCCGCGGCTTCCAGGCTAGATCCGCTCTCGTCGACGAATTCGACCGGCAGGCGGAAGCGGCCGGCGAGTTGCCGCGCGAAGCGCTCGCAGCGCGCCGCGGTTTCGTGCACGTTCGAGCGATCCGCAGCTTCTGCGCCCTGCGCGGCGTCTTTTCGCCGTGCCCCGTCGGCCGGCGGCGCGCCCTCGTCCGCGGGCACCGCCGGGCGGCCGACCACGAGCAGATCGGGCCGCCACTCGTCGATCAGCGAAGCGATCGCCTTCCAGCGCCGCTCGAGCGGTTCGGCTTCGACGATGGCCAGTGCCCGGGCCGTTTGCGTCACCGTGTTGCCCAGGGCAACGCCGATGCGCAGCCGCCCGAAATCGAATCCGAGCAGCGTACTGGGCAGCAACTCTGCTTCTCAAGCGTGGCCGGCCGACATCGACAGGAAGGCGGGGTCGATTCCGAGCAATCGATACGCGCCGGGCAGGCGTTCCTCGATCGGCGTATCGAAGATCAGCTCGCTGGTCGCGGGCACGCTGAGCCAGGAGTTGCGCGCGATTTCTTCCTCGAGTTGCCCCGCTCCCCAGCCGGCGTAGCCGAGCGTGACGATCATCCGGTGCGGACCCGAGCCCTCGGCGACCGCCTCGAGCACGTCCTTGGACGAGGTGAGGCCCAGCCCGTCCCCCACCGTAACGGTGGAGTTCCACTCGCCGACCGGTTCGTGCAGCACGAAGCCGCGATCCATCTGCACCGGGCCGCCGAAAAGCACCGGCGACGAAGCGAGCGGCGCGATCTCCAGCTTCAGATCGATGCGTTCGAACAGTGTGGCGAGATCGATCTGCATCGGCCGGTTGATGACCAGGCCGAGCGCGCCCTTCGGACTGTGCTCGGCGATGAACACGACGGCGCCGCCGAAGTTCGAGTCGTTCAGGCTCGGCATCGCGATCAGGAACTGGTTGGTGAAATCGGCGCTCGTGCTCTCGACCATGGTCCGATTGTAAAGAGGTGCACCGGACGGCACAACGGACATGGCGATCGGCTCCGGATCAAGACACCTGCGCGCGCGACTTGCGCTCGTGTACGAAACCGGCCACGTGAGCGAGCAACTCGTCGTCCCGATACGGCTTGCCGAGATACGCGTTCACGCCGAGCGACATCGCGTGGTTGCGATGCTTGTCGGCCATGCGCGACGTGATCATGACGATCGGGATGTCGTGCAGGCGCTCGTCGGCCCGCACGTTGCGCGTCAGGTCGAAGCCGTCCATGCGCGGCATCTCGATGTCGACGAGCATGACGTCGGGCTGTCGATCCTGCAGTTGCCGCATCGCGTCCACGCCGTCCTTCGCGAGCATCACCTCGTAGCCTTCGCGCGCGAGCAGGCGCTGCGTGACCTTGCGCACGGTAAGCGAATCGTCGACGACCATCACGGTGGGCGGCGCCTCGGCGAGCGCGCGACCGCCGCCGGCGGGGCGCTCGACCCACAGATCGCCGAGGACCTGCTGCGCGAGACGCGCGGCGTTCAGGATCAGGACGATTTCGCCGTCGCCGAGCACCGTCGCGCCGCCGATGCCGGGCACGCGAGCGACCTGCGAGCCGACGTTCTTGACGACGACTTCCTGGTTCCGGCTGACCGCATCGACATGCATCGCAAGCCTGAGCGAACCGGAGCGCACGACGACCAGCGGCGACAGGTGCTGCGCCAGCGGACGCCGATCGTCGAGCCCGACGAGAGCGCCGAGATAGTGCACCGGCACGCGCGCACCCTGCCATTCGATCGAGCCGTCGTCGTAGGCGGCCGCCAGCGCCTGCGGCTTGAGCTGCAGCACCTGCTCGACACTCGACGACGCAATCGCATAACGCGTATCGCCGATCGTGACGACGACCACCTGCGCGATCGCCAGCGTGAGCGGAAGATGCACGGTGAAGCGAGTGCCCTGCCCGGCCTGCGAATCGATGTCGATGCGCCCGCCCAGTCCCTGCACCTCCGACCGCACGACATCGGTGCCGACGCCGCGACCGGCTAGCTCGGTGACCTCGCTCGCCGTCGAAAAGCCCGGCGCGAAGATCATCTCGGCGAGCTCGCGCTCGGCGGGCTGGGCATCCGCGTCGACGAGTCCGATCGAACGTGCGCGCGCCAGGATCTTCGGGTAATCGAGCCCGCGTCCGTCGTCGGCAAAGAGCAGCACGACCTCGTTGCCTTCCTGGCGCACCTCGACGCGGATCTCGCCGGCCTCCGGCTTGCCGGCCGCCAGGCGCTCTTCCGACGATTCGATGCCGTGCGCCACCGCGTTACGCAGCAGGTGCTCGATCGGTGCGACCATCCGCTCGAGCACGCCGCGGTCGATCTCCACCGACGCACCGCGCACGTCCAGCGAAACCCGCTTGCCGACGTCCTTCGCCGCCTGTCGAACGACGCGGTACAGCCGATCGGAAATCGTGCCGAACTGAACCATCCGCATGCGCATCAGGTTCTGCTGCAGATCGCGCAGCACCTGCGAGTGGCGCAGCATGTCCTCCGACGCCGTGTCGAGACTGCGCATCGCGTTCGTCTGCACGGTGGCGACGTCGTTCACCGACTCGGCCAGCATGCGCGTCAGTTCCTGGAAGCGCGTGTAGCGGTCGAACTCGAGCGGATCGAATTCCGCCTTCGTTTCCTTCTGGTGCGCGATGCGCGTCTGGATCTGCGACTCGGCCTGGATCTCGACCTCGCGCAATTGCGCGTGCAGCCGGGAGACGTTCTCGGTCAGGTCCTGCAGCGCCTGTCGCATCGCGCCGAGTTCGTTCTCGAGGCGCGCGCGCGCGATCGAAACTTCACCCGAATCGTTGACCGCGCGCTCGAGCAGGTCGGCACGCACGCGAACGAGCGACGACCCGGCGAGCGCGGGAATGCGCGGGGCTGCTCGACGCTCGCCGGCCGCCGGCGAACGGGGCTCGGTGCGGCCTTCGGCCTGGTCCTGTGCCTGCACCGCGTCCTGCGGCGCGTCCTCGGCCTGCGGCGAATCCTCGGCCTCGTGCGTGACATCGTCGCTGCGCACGGCGGCGGCGGACTGCATCGGGGCCGGCACTTCGGTCGTCGCCGGCGTCGCTGGCGGCGATCGGCGATCGCGAATCGCCTCGAACAGCGTGACGACCGCGTCGTGGTCGGCGACCAGTTCGTCGATCAGCGCATGCGGCACGACGGTGAGCACGCTCGCCGCCTCGATGCGCGTTTCCATCTCGTGCACGCGCTGCCCGAGCTTCATCGCGCCGGCCATTCGCGCGCTGCCCTTGACCGTGTGCAGGTCGCGCATCAACTGCTGCGGCAGCGAGCGGTCGTCGGGCGTTGCCTGCCAGCCGCGAAGGTTCTCGCCGATGCGCGGCAACTGGTCGCTCGCCTCCTCGACGAAGATCGGCAGCAGGTCGGCGTCGAGTTCCTCGTCGGGAAGCCCGACGGCGGCAACCGGCTGCATCCGCGCAGCGCGCGGATCCCAGCGCACGGCAAGCGCGTGCGCGAGCGCCAGCGCATCCGGCTCCGGATGCGGATCGTTGCCGGCGGCGAACTGATGCAGCATCGCGCGAACGCGCTCGACCGCCTGCACGTAATCGTCGAGATCGGCGGGCGCGAGCGCGCGCGCCTGGGCTCGCTGACGCAACAGGAAGGTCTCGAGCTGCTCGGCGATCGCGTGCACTTCGTCGAGTTGCACGAGCGCCGCGCTGCCCTTGAGCGAATGCATTGCGCGCTGCGCCGCTTCGGTGGCGCTGCGCCCGGGCTGCAACGCCCAGTCGTCCGCATCGGCACCCAGTGCCGCGACGATGTCGTCGGCTTCCGAAAGGAAGATCTCGTACAGCGTTCGGCTGATCGTACGTTCGCCGATGAGGACTTCGTCGGCGGGCGGCTCGGCGACTTCGATCGTCTCCGCGTCCATCGGCTCGGCGACTTCGATCGTCTGCACCGCATTCGCTTCCGCCACTTCGACGGCCTCGGCTGCTTCGGGCGCCTGCTCGACGTGCGCGTCGATCGAATCCGGCATCGCCTCGTCCGGCGCCGCCGACAGGACCGCCTCCGCCTCTCGCCCTTCGCGCAGCGCCGTCGCCGCCTCGACGACCGGCCGCGGATCGACCGGCGCAGCCGCATCGAGTTGCAGCGCCTGGACCCAGCGAGTGAAACGCGCACGAGCCGCGTCGATCAACGCATGCAGCGTCGGGCTTGCCGGGCGCTCCTCGGCAAGCCACAGGTTCAGCACCTGCTCCATCGCCCACGCCGCATCGCCGAATTCGGCCAGCCCGACCATTCGGCTCGATCCCTTCAGCGTGTGAAAGCCGCGACGAATCGTGGTGAGCAGCGCCGAGTCCTGCGGCGCAGCGCGCAAGCCCGCCGATGCTTCGGCGATCGCCGCGAGCACTTCCTGCGCCTCGCCCAGGAAGATCTCGAGCAGTTCGCTATCGACGTCGTCGTCGGAACGTGGCGCTTCCGGAGTCGGTGCCGGCACAGCGGCAGGCGACGGCTCGCCGGCGAGCTTCGCGACCGCCGTCCGGAGCCGGGAGAGATCGGCATCTTCGATGTCGAGGCACGCGATCGCGTCGCCCGCATGCGCTTTCAACGTCGCATCGTCGGCGAAGTGCGCATCGTCGCGAAGCTTCGCCAGCGTTCGACGCAACGCATCGCGCAAGCCCGCGTCGACCGGCCGATCGGCGAGTGTCGCGACCAGTTCCTGCGCCTGTCGCGTGTGCTGCGCGAGCAGCGACTCGGCCGTCGCGTCCAGTTCCACGACCGCCGTGCGCGGATCGGCCCGAGCCTCGTCGAGCACCGCGTCGAAGCGCCCGCTTGCCGCATCGAACGCGAAGCTCGCCCCGCTGCGGTTCGCCTGCTGCAGGCGTTCCACGAAGAAGCCCAGCGCACCGATGCTGTCCGCGACGGTCTGGCAGGCCTCCGCAGGGGGAACGTCCGGTCCGCATGCGAAATCGTCGACCTTCGCCGCTGCCGCATTCGACGCGGCCGCCGCGTCCTCGTGACCGAGCAGTCCGAGCGCGCCGGCGACCTGGCGCAAGCGCTGCGCCGTGGCGGCGAGGTCCGAGCGCTGCGACGCATCGCGAAAGAACGCGTCGAGCGTCTGCTCGGCCGAGCGCAGGTTGTCCTGCACTTCGGCGATGAACGTCGACATCGTGAGCCGTTCCTGTGCGGCCCGACTGATGTCGCCCAGCCACTGAGGCATCGCATCGGCCGGCGGACGTCCCGCGCAGCATTGCAGCAGGCGCTCGGCCATCTCGCCGGCGCGCGCGTCGTGATCGCCGCGGCCCTTGAGTCCGCGCTCGAAGATCTGCTCGTCGAACAGCAGCGCCGATGCGACTTCGAGCGCCAGTGCGTCCGACGGCATCGGGCTGCCGAGCGCGAGCACCCGACTCGCCTCGCCGAACGCATCGGCGAGCGCCCGCACGCCGGGGAACGGCAGTTTCGCCGTGGTCGAGCGCAGCGATGCGATCGCCTGCGCGAACGATGCAAGTTCGGCCGCATTGCCGGCGCACAGCTTCTCCCAGCCGAGCTTCGCGCGCGCGATCGCCTCCTTCGCGGTCTGCACTGCCTTCGCATCGATGCGACCGAAGCGCGGCGTCGTGAAATCGGTGGGCACGCTGCCGACCAGGCCGAAGGCGCGCCGCACCTCGGCGAGCAGCGGCGAGCCGGCACTGCGCGTCTCGTCGGCGCCGGCCAGCGCGAACAGCGTGTCCTTCAGAAGCCGGTCGGCCACCGGCGCGCCGTCGGTCATCGAGCGGCGCAACTGCAGATTCAATCGCGCCAGCAGGCGCTTGCCGTAGACGTCGAGCGGCAGCGCACCATCGCGCAGCGCCTCGAAATAGGCGAGCGCGACCTTCCAGAAAGTCGGATGAGCAGCGCCGATCTGCGATGCGCCGATCGTGGCTACGGACGCGTGCAGCGCGGCGAGACCCGCGCTGTCGAGCGGATCGCGCAGCACCGACAGCAACCCGCGCTCGAACGCCACCCGCGCGGCAGTCAGGTCGGCCGCATCGCGCGTTGGCGCGACATTCTCGGCGATGACCAGTTGCGCGCGTATCGGCACGACGAAGAGATCCGCCGGATGGACGCGCTCGGCTTCGCGCAACTGCAGCAGCGACGCGTAGTACGGAAACAGGTAGAGCGGCTGCTGCGACTCGCCGAGCACGAGTTCGTCGAGATACTCGAGGATCGCCGCGAAGGTGCGCGCCAGCGCGCCGAGCATCGCGTCGTCCAGTGCGAGCTGCCCGCGCGATGCGCGCTCGAGCACCGTTTCGGCTTCGCCGGTAACGGTGGTCACCCCGGCCAGGTCGACGATCGACAATGCGCCATGCGCCTGATGCAGCGCCGAGCGCGCAGCCGCGAGCCTCGGGCTGCCCGCGCCTTCGCCGCCGCCCTCCCGCAAGGCGGCGCGCAACTCCCGCTCGCATCCGGCGAGCGATTCACGAATCTCGCCGATGCACCACGACAGCGCCGAGAGATCGGCGGCTTCCAGGCTTTCGTTGCGTTGTGCGTCGGTCATCGGCGGTACTTCCGGTTCACGCTACCTTGAATCGCACCACCGAGCTCTTCAGCTCGAGCGCGAGCTCGGACAGTTGACGAATCGAGCCCGCCGTGTGCAGCGTTCCCTCGCTGGTCTGCTCGGTGACGAGCAGGATGCGCTGGATCGACTGGGCCACGTTTCCGGCCGACGACGCCTGGCGCGAAGTGCTCGCCGAGAAGTCCTCGATCAGTTCGGCGAGCAGCGTCGACACGCGGCCGATCTCGCCGAGCGCGCGTCCCGCCTCGTCGGACAGGCGGGCACCCTCTACCACGCCCTGCGTGCTGCGCTCCATCGCGGCGACGGCGTCCTGCGTGTCGGTCTGGATCGTTCGGATCAGCGCCGAGATCTGTCGCGTCGCCTCGGCCGAGCGCTCGGCCAGGCGCTGCACCTCCTCGGCCACCACGGTGAAGCCGCGACCGGCCTCGCCGGCCGACGCAGCCTGGATCGCCGCGTTCAACGCGAGCACGTTCGTCTGCTCGGTGATGTCCGAAATCAGTTCGACGATCTCGCCGATCTCCTGCGACGACTCGCCCAGCCGCTTGATCCGCTTGGCCGTATCCTGGATCTGGTCGCGAATGCCGTTCATGCCGGCGATCGCGTTGTCCACGGCACGCGAGCCTTCTTCGGAGGCGCCCAGCGACTGACGCGCCACCTGTACCGACTCCGCCGCGCGCGTCGACACCTCGTTGATCTGCCGCGCCATGCGCAGCACCGCTTCGCCGGTGTCGCGGATCTCGCGCGATTGCTGCTCGCTGGCCGCCTGCAGGCTCGTCGCCGTGACCTGCGCGCGCGTCGAAGCCTCGTTCACCTGGTCCGCCGTTCGGTTGATGCGACCGACGATGCTGCGCAACTCCTCGATGGTGTAGTTCACCGAGTCTGCGATCGCGCCGGTGATGTCTTCGGACACGGTCGCCTGCACGGTAAGGTCGCCGTCGGCGACCTCCTGCAATTCGTTCATCAGACGAAGAATAGCGGCCTGGTTCTGATCGTTCGCTGCCTTCGCCTGCTGCTCCTGCCGTCGTGCCGCAGCTTCGTGCCGCTCGGCCTCGATGGCACGCTGCTCGCTCTCCGACAGGAACGCGCGGAACAGCCCGTACAGTGCAAGCAACGCGATCACGCCGAACACCCCCGCGCCGGCCACGTACCAGAAGCGAAGCGCGTCGCGCGACTGCAGCTTGGTGCGGATCGACTCGAGCAGGACCTGTACGACCTCGCTGTCCTCGAACACGTGCCGTTCGGCCTGCCGCGCCTGGTGCAGCCGCGGAATGCTGGCGAGGATGCCCGAGACCTGCGGCGCCACGCCGGTCACCGACTGCTTCAGCGAGGTCAGCGTGCGACGCACCTCGGGATCGCTCACCGGCGTGATGCGTGCGCGCTCGTTGCCGTCGAGCAGCGCGTCGGTGAGTTCGCCCAGGTCGATCACCGCCTGGCGCAGTCGCATCTCGATCGAGCGATCGGGCGCGCCGGCGAGGATGAGCTCGTTGACGTCCTTCGCCATCGCCTGCGTGAGCGCAACCAGTTCGCCTGCAGCGGCTACCTCACGCGCCGGTGCGCCGGCACGCAGTCGGCTGGCGAGAATCGCCTGCGCGTCGCGCAGCATCTGCGGCTCGAAGCGCATCACGTCGCGGCGCATGCCGTTGAGCGATTGCAGCAAGAGGTCCTGGTTCAGGATGACCGTCGCCGCGTGATCCGATTTCGACCAGACGAGGGTCAGCGTGCGCAGGTCCGCTTCCACGTTCGATGGCACCGGCCGCTCGTCGCCATCACCGTTGGCGAGCGTGGCCAGCGCGGAGTTCATTGCGCGTCGGGCGTCGCTCAGCTGCCCGAAGGCGATCGGATCGCCCGCGATCGCCTGTGAAGCCGCCTTGGCCGAGCGCTGCGACTGCATCAGCGCATCACCCAACTGGCGAAACCAGTGCGAAGCGTCGGTGGCCTGGCGGGCATCGAGCTGCAGCAGAAAGAAGGCGACGAGCAGCGACAGCAGCAGCGTCGGCAACCAGACCTGCATCTGCTTGCGGAACGGCATTGCGCCGACGATCGGGATGCGAAAGCGCTCGCGTGGCGCGGCGACCGGAAGCGGGGCCCGGCCGGGAGCGGGCTCCTCCGGGCCGATGGGCAACGACGTCACCGGCGGGCGCTCGTAGATCTGCGTAACCGGACGTCCGGCCGGTGCCTGTCGCGCAGCAGGTGCCGCCTGGGACTGCGCGGCACCTGCGTTCGGGCCGCCGACGATCGGGCGCGCGACGGCCGCCGGCGATGCAGGCGGAGGCTCCGACAACAGGTCTTCGATGATCGCCGTATCCGGCCCTCCGGCGGCCTGCGCTCGGGGTTGCCGCTGCAGCAAAGTCGGAAACTTCGTGGCGATGCTCATCTTCTTGTCTCCACGCATCGGTTCATCGATTGACGGCGAGGAATCGCTCGTCGCTCGCGAGATCCTCCAGTAGCAACTCGGTCCACCGGCGGCCTTCGGAATCGAGCCAGTGGCGGCCCAGCCAACCCGGCGCGGACGCAGAATCCCCTGCTTGCGCCTCGGTCAACGTCGCGTCGTTCTGCAATCCCAGCATCCGATCGACGACGATCGCGGCCTGGAGCCCTAGGCGCGGCGCGAACGCAAGCAGTCGCGACGACTTAGTCAACGACGTGGCATGGCGGCCTTCGAAACGCGCGAGATCGGAGACGCCATACAGCGCGCCGCGCAGGTTCACCAGCCCGCGGAACCATTCGTGCGTAAGCGGCACCGGCGTGATCGCGCCGGGCAGCGCGACGATTTCGCCGACATCCGACAGGCCGACGAGCAGGTTGCGATCGCCGACCTGCACGCCCAGGCGCGCCGACTGCGGCGGCGCCGATGCCGCCTGGCGCAGCCGCTCGGACAGCCGCACCTGGAACTCGCGCAGGTTCTTGCCGCTGGCCATGTTCAGTGCGCCAGGTCGGCCACCCGGGCAAGCAACTCCTCGGGCTTCACCGGTTTGACCAGATACTCGCGCGCGCCCTGGCGCAGCCCCCAGATCCGATCGGTCTCGTTGCCCTTGCTCGTGCACAGGATGATCGGGATCGATTGCGTATCGGGATCGCGCGACAGCGCGCGAGTCACCTGGAAGCCGTTCTGCCCCGGCATGACGACGTCGAGCACGACGAGCGACGGCCGCTCGATCTTCACCTTCGCCATCGCTTCCTGGCCGTTCTCGGCGGTGATCACCTTGTAGCCCTTCTTCGACAGAAGATCGGCGATGAAGTGGCGTTCGGTCGGCGAATCGTCGACGACGAGGATCTTGTAGGCGGCCATGGCGATCTCGATAGGTGTTCGGAGGGTTGGAAAGCGGTCAGGAAGCGGCGGCGCCGGCGGCGGCGAGCGCGGGTGTCCCGGCGCTGCGCGCGTGCTCGGTCGCGGCGCGCAGCAGTGCGTCCTTGGTGAAGGGCTTCGTCAGGTACTGGTCGGAGCCGACCATGCGCCCGCGCGCCCGATCGAACAGGCCGTCCTTGCTCGACAGCATCACCACCGGAATCGTGCGAAAGCGCGGGCTCTTCTTGATCAGCGCGCAGGTCTGGTAGCCGTCGAGCCTCGGCATCAGGATGTCGCAGAAGACGAGATCGGGATCGTGGTCGGCAATCTTGGCGAGAGCGTCGAACCCGTCCTCGGCGAGGATCACCTGGCAGCCCGCCTGCTTCAGGAAGATCTCCGCGCTGCGACGGATCGTGTTGCTGTCGTCGATCACCATGATCTTCACGCCGGCCAGTGCTGCTGGACTGCTCATCGACAGATCTCCGCCATCTCGAAGTTCTCCATGCGCGCACCGCACTCGGGGCGGGTGCAGCTCGTCGGGATGTCCAACGCGTCGTTCACCGTGATCCTCGGAGCTTCCTCGGCGCGCCGCCTCCTCGGGCGACGTTCGTTCGGATGCACCCGACGAGCGGGTCGACGGTCGGCGAAGGGATGGTAGCGGGGGCAACACCGACGACTTGCGGCCGTACCGACCAGTGGCTGAGGGGTTGCGATGGACGCGAAGGGGTGTCGCCGGCGTTGTGACGGATTTCGCGACTTCCGGTACGGCCCGCTGCTCGAAAGCTGGAACTATCCACATCGCGCGTGCCCCAGATGCAGGCAACGCGCCGTTGTGGACGTTCGACCGGGGCGCGGCCTCGCTCCCGGAGGCACGAAGGTCGAGTGGGTTCGGCACAGCGCAAGAGGGTAAGCTCCAGGCTGCTGCGGGATATTCGGAATGCCTCACGTAGATCTTCGACACACCGCCCAGCCTCTCCTCGACCGGCTCGAGCGCCTGCCAAAGGGCTTGTACGTCTTGACGCCCGAATCCGCCGACGACGACTGGCTCGTCGCGGCGGTCTGCGCAGCGATCCGCGGCGGCGCCTCCACCGTGCAGTACCGCAACAAGACGCTCGAGCCCGCGTTGCGGCTGCGGCAGGCGCGGAAGGTCCGAGAGGCGTGCAGCGTTGCGGGCGCGACGTTCCTCGTCAACGATTCGATCGAGTTGGCCGCCGAACTGGAGACCGATGGAGTTCATCTCGGGCGAGACGACGCCGCGCTCGCCGATGCGCGCTCAGCGCTCGGCCGCGACGCAATCCTCGGCGTGTCCTGCTACGACTCTTTCGACCGGGCGATGGTTACGAGCAAGCTCGCCGACTACTGCGCGTTCGGCAGCGTCTTCCTTTCGGAAGTCAAGCCCGGCGCGGTGCGCGCATCGCTCGCGCTCTTCGGTCGTGCGCGCGATGCGGGCTTGCATGCAGTCGCGATCGGAGGCATCGATGCTGCGAACGCCGCGCAGGTCGGAGCAGCGGGCGCGATGGCAGTGGCGGCGATTACCGCGGTATTCGGTTCGGCGTCGTCACCGTCGGAGCCGAAGCTCGTGGAGGCGAACGCGCGTCGCCTGCTGGCAGCGTTCGAGTCGGCGGGAACGATATAGACGTTGGAACCTCGATGGCCACCTTCGATCGCGCGACAGCAGATCGGCTCTTCGGCAGCGCGTCGACGACGTCGCCCTGTGCAACCAGCCGTCCCGAACGCTTCGGCGGTCGCATTCGAGTCGTCGAGCTACCCGATGGCCATGCTCGGACCCCGAAAGCCGAGGCGCAGGCGTACCGGCGTGTCGAAGCCGTGCTCCATCACGAAGCGGCGCCGTGCACCCACGACGACAGGCAGCCGAGATCCGATCAGTTCCGCAACGGTGAGTCCGGCGAGCGCAGGCAGGTCGGGCGGCCGGAAACGCTCCACGTCGTCACCCCTCAACCCTCTCTTGCATCGGACGCGATCCGCGCGCGCAGCACGTGCTTGAGCACCTTGCCCGACGCGGTGTGCGGGAGTTCATCGACGACGACGAGCCGCTCGGGAAACTTCTGGCGCGCGAGCTTTGCATCCTCGAGGAACGCGACGACGTCGGTCAGTTCGAGCTTCGAGCCGGGCCGCAGCGCGACGTATGCGCACGCTGTCTCGCCGAGCCGCGAATGCGGCATCGCTACCACCGCCGCCTCGACGATCGCAGGATGACGGTGCAGGACGTCCTCGATCTCCTTCGGGCTGATGTTCTCGCCGCCGCGGATGATCAGGTCCTTCTTCCGGCCACTGACGGTGATGTAGCCGTGCTCGTCGACAAAACCGAGATCGCCGCTGCGGAAGAACCCTTGCTCGTCGAACGCTTCGGCGTTGTGCCGGGGATCGGTGTAGCCGACCATCACCTCGGGGCCGCGCACGAGGATCTCGCCTTCGCGGCCCATCTCGACGTCGTTGCCGTCGCCGTCGACGATGCGCACCTCGTTGTTCACGATCCGCCCGTCAGTGGTGGCACCTCTTTCCACAGGATCACCACGCGCGACGCCGAGCGATACAGTGGGCGCCTCGCTGCTGCCGTAGACGCGAAAAGTGAGGCAATTCGGCAGCGCCTGCGTGGCCCGCTTGACGACTTCCGGCGGTACCGGAGCGCCGCCGCTGCCGTAAAGGCGCAGCGACGGCAGGGCGGTCTTCCTGCGTTCGACTTCCGACACGAGCTCGACGAGGAAGGGCGTGGCGCCGATGCTGAAACTCGCCCCGTGTTCCTCGATAAGCCGCACGCCAGCTGCCGCATCCCAGCGCTCCATCAGTACCGCCTTCATCGCGGTAGCAAACGGCAGCTCGAGCGCGTAGAGATAGCCGGTAATGTGCGTGACCGGCGACGGCATCCACACCACGTCGCGCTCGGTGAACGCCCAGAACGAGATGACGGCGTCGATCTCGGCGCGAAGCGTGTTGTGCGTGTGCAGGACCCCCTTCGGATCCCCGGTCGTGCCCGACGTGTAGAGCAGTAGCTTGACGTCGTTCGGGTCGACGTCGGGGAAGCTCTGCTCGAGGGAACGAAGTTCGCCGTTCTGCTCCGTCATCCACCGATCGAACGACCGATAGCCTTCCCGGGTGTCGCGCACGAGGACCACCTCGCGCAGGTCGGGTAACGACGGACGCAGTCGCGCGACCATGGCGAGATAGTCGACGCTTCGGAAGGTCGTCGGCACGAACAGTACGCGCGTGCGCGATTGCTTCAGGATGAACCCGACCTCGGCGTCGCGATAGATCGGAATGATCGGATTGCAGACGAAGCCGCCGATCGATGCAGCGAGGTTTACGACCATCGCCTCATGCCAGTTCGGCAACTGAAAGCTGATCACGTCGCCGCGCTGCAGCCCGATGGCGCGGAGCGCCGAAGCGAGTCGCACGCCGCGCTCGTACAGCGGTGCAAAGCCGATCCTCCTTTCGCCGTCGACGACCGCGACGCGATTGGACTCGTTGCGTGCGCGTTCCCGCGCGCAACGCGCGAGCGTGACGCCAGTCCACTGGCCGCCTTCGCCGAAGCGCGCGATCGTCTCGTCGTCGACGCGGGTGGCCCAACCGCTCGGATCTCGTCGCATCGTTTCGTCTCCTTTCCCGCGCGAGACGGCTATTTCAGCCCGTCGCGCACCATCTTCATGTACGTACCGATCACCTTCTCGGGCAGCGATCGCGCGCGCGCCTTGTCCTTCACGTAGCGCAGGTACAGATAGCTGCGCGCCGCCATGAACATGTAGGCGATCGTCTCGAGCTCTTCCTGGTCGAAGTGCCGGATCTCGCCCGACTGCAGCGCCCGGCGCAGCGAATCGACGTAGTGGTCTGTGAGCAGCTTGAAGTGCTTGCGATAGGCGGTGGGCGATGCAACCTCGGCTTCGTTCAGGATGCGAAAGAACCCGGGGTTGTCCTTCAGGTACTCAAAGAAGGCTCGAAAACCTCGCTCTTCCAGGTCGTAGACGTCCTTGGCCCCCGTCACCCGGTCGCGGATGAAATGCAGCATGTGGTGCCCCACGTGGGGCAGCAGTTCGTCGAACAGTTCCTGGCGCGACCCGAAATACAGATAGAAGGTTCCCTGCGCTATCCCGGCCGCCTCGGTGATGCGATTGATCGACGCGTCGGCGTATCCGTGCTTGCCGACTACCTTCGATGCCGCCTCGAAGATCGCCTGCCGTGCGCCGGCGGCGCGCTCCTGTCGTGAGAGCCGCTTGCGCGGGCGAAGGGCGGCACTCGTTGCGGAATCGTTCATGTCTATACGGCCAGATAGCGGTTGGCGATTTCGGGACGCGCGTCGAAGTCCGGCCAGCTTCCCTCGAAGACGACGCGGCCCGTGTCGATCACGTAGACGAAGTCGGCGCACTGCCGGGAAAACCAGAGGTTCTGTTCGGTCAGCAGCAACGCCGCCCCTGCTTCCGGCGCGCATTATTCACCTGTTCAGCCATCTGTTGCACGCGCAGCGGTGCAACGCCCTCGGTCGGCTCGTCCCAAAGCACGCACCGCGGCTTGGGAACGAGCCCACGCGCCAGGCGAGGATCTGCTGCTGGCCACCGCTCCACTGGTTGCCCATTCGGAATCGCAGCTCGGCGAACGCGGGAAACAGCTCAACGCCATCTCAAGGTCTCCCGCCGGACCACTTGAAGACGTTGTTGCGCTGCACGGCCGATGAACCGCCGATGATCGGCAGCAGCAACGCATCGCGCACGTAGCGCTCAGCGTCGAAGTCCTTCACGTAGCCGTAGGCGCCGAAGATCGTCTGGCATTCGAGCGCGACCGATTTCGCTACTTCGGTGGCGAAGAGCTTCGCCATCGACGTCTCGACGCCGCAGCGTACGTGCTCGTTCGCCAGCCACGCGGCGTGGTAGAGCACGAGTCGTGCGGCGTGCAGCTGCGTCTTCATGTCGGCGAGCTTGTGCTGGATCGACTGATAATGGTCGATCGTCTTGCCGAACTGCTTGCGCTCCGCGGCGTACGCCCACGCGTCGTCGAGCGCCGCGCGTGCGATCCCGACGCCGATCGCCGCAACCTCGAGCTTCTCGACGTCGAGCCCGGAGCCGACGATCATCGACCAGCCGTTGTTCCAGCCGGCCTCGCCACCGATCACGTTGTCGAACGGCACCTCGACATCGTCGAAGCTCACGTCGGTGGTCGCCGCCCCTTTCATGCCGAGGCTTTCGATCGGCGTGATTGTCACGCCCCGTGCGGTGGGCGGGATCAGGACGAGCGATAGATTCTTGTAGCGCGCGTTCGCGTTGCCGCTGCGCACGAGCGCATAGATGTAGTCGGCGATCGCCGCGCCCGAGCAGAAGCGCTTTGCGCCGTTGATGCGCACGTTGTTGCCGACGCGCTCGGCGCGCGTCTTGACGCCCGCGAGGTCGGCGCCGGCATCGGGCTCGGTCCAGCCGTACGCGAAGATCAGCGAGCCGTCGACGACGCGCGGCAGCAACTCCTGCTTCTGCACCTCGGTGGCGCACTCGACGAGGTTCATTCCCGCGTAGCACGCCGCCATGATGTACGGCACCGAAACAGCCAGGCTGCGCCTCGACAGTTCCTCGATGACGACCATCGTCGCGAAGATGTCGCGCCCGGCGCCGCCGTATTCCTCGGGCACCGTCAGGCCCATCACGCCGAGTCGCGCGAGCTTGTCGAAGACGTCCCTCGGGAAGTAATTGTCGCGATCCCACTGCGCCGCGGCGCTGCGCGGCATCTCCTTCTCGACGAATCGTTCGAGCGATTCACGCAGCTGGCGCACGTGGTCTGGTTCGCCGAAATTCATGCTGCCGCCGCTCATCGACCGGTGAACTTCGGCGCCCGCTTCTCACGGAACGCGTTGACCGCCTCCTGGTGATCGGCGGTGATGTTCGACAGCGCTTCGTAGGCGAGCGACGCATCCATGATCGAATGCGCGAGCTGCTTCAGTCCGATGTTCACCGACATCTTGCTCCAGCGGATCGCCTTGGTGGCGCCCGCCGCAAGGCGATCGGCGAACTGCACGACGAACGAGTCGAGTTCGTCCGAGGGCAACGCGCGGTTGATCAGCCCGATGCGCGCCGCTTCGGCCGCCGTCATCAGGTCTCCGGTCATCAGGTATTCCTTGGCGCGCGCGTAGCCGATCAGCTGGGGCCAGATCACCGCCCCGCCGTCGCCGGCAACGAACCCGACGCTCACGTGCGGATCGCCGATCTTCGCGTTCTCCGCTGCGAAGATCACGTCGCAGAACAGCGCGATCGTCGCGCCCAGCCCGGTGGCGTGCCCGTTCAGCTTCGCGATGACCGGCTTCTCGCAATCTAGCAGCGAGAAGACGATCTGCTTGCCTTCGCGCGCCGTCTTCTCGAACGACGCCGGGTCGTCGATCATCTTCTGCATCCAATCGATGTCGCCGCCGGATGAGAAGGCGCGTCCCGCGCCGGTGAGCACCGCCAGGTCGCAGTCGCGATCATTCGACACGTCGTCGAACACCCGAGCGAGTTCGGCGTGCATCTCCTCGTCGACGGCGTTGAGCTTCTCCGGCCGGTTCATGGTGATCTCGAGCACGCGGCCACGGCGCTCGAAGACGAGAGTCTTGTAGGTATCGAAGTTCATTTGTGCCTCGCGGTACTTGTTTACGCGTATCCTATGTCGTCATGATTGATGAGTCAACGTTCACTGACTCGTTGTTCATGTATCTGCCTACTGGAGAGCCGCGCGTGCCACTCGACGAAGCCGCAGACGAAGCGCCCGTTGCCGAATCCGACCGTCCGGTAGCCGTCGTCACCGGCGGCGCGAGCGGGATCGGTCGCGCGTGCGCGCAGGCATTGCAGGCAACCGGCGCCATCGTCGTCGTCGCCGATCTTCGAGCGGACGCCGACCATGCCGCGGCGCGCGGCAGCGGGCTCGTTCAAGTCGTCTGCGACGTGCGCAGGGAAGAGGACGTGGTCGCGCTCTTCGACAGGGTGCGCGTCGATTTCGGGCGCGTCGACGTTCTCGTGAACAGCGCCGGCGTGATCGAACGCGCGACCAGAACCATCGAACAGAAGGTCGGCGACTGGGATCGCGTGATGTCGGTGAACGCGCGCGGCACCTTCCTGTGTTGCCGCGAGGCGGGACGCACGATGGTCGCTCGACGCAGCGGAGTGATCGTCAACATCTCGTCGGTGGCCGGGATCCTCGCGATCCCGGGGTCCAACGCGTACGGACCGAGCAAGGCGGCGGTCGCGCTGATGACGCGGAACCTGGCATGTGAATGGGCACGGTTCGGCGTGCGCGTGAACGCGGTCGCGCCCGGCTACGTCGACGCGCCGATGGCACACGAACTGTTCCAAGACGAGACGATGATGCGCAAGGCGCTCGAACGCGTGCCGCAGGCCCGGCTCGGGACGGCGCAGGAGATCGCCGCCGTCGTGTCGTTCCTGTGCTCGCCTGTCGCAGGCTACGTCACCGGCGCCGTCGTTCCCGTGAATGGCGGATGGAGCGCGCTCGGCAGCGCGAGTTAGGCGGGCTGCAGCGCGTCGATCACGCATACAGGCGCGCGTGCCGCCGCGGAATAACCGATTGGAACGAGAACCTCGAGAAGCGTGCCGTCGCACGGCGCCTCGACCTCGGTCGTAACCTTCTCGGTTTCCACCTGGTATAGCGACTCGCCCTTGCGAAACGACTCGCCGGGCGCCCGGTGCCAGGCGACGACCGTGGCCTCGTCCATGTTCATCCCGAACATCGGCATCTTCAGCGTGATTCTCAACGTACGTGTCCTCGTGGGCCCCCGGCGCCTGCCCCTGCAACGGCCGACCGGATCGCATCCATCACCCCGGCCTCGTCGGGAAGAACGGCTTCTTCGAGCGATGGTGCGTAGGGAATCGCGACGTCGGCGACGGTGACACGCCGCACGGGCGCCTTCAGGCTCTCGAACGCATGCTCGAACACGAGCGCTGCGATCTCGGCAGCAGCGCCGCACGTGCGGCGCGCTTCGTCGACGACGACCAGGCGTCCGGTGCGTCGCACCGAATCGATGATCATCGATTCGTCGAGCGGAAAGACCGTTCGTGGGTCGACTACTTCCGCGTCGATGCCCTCGTCCGCAACCGCTTCGGCGGCTCGTACCGCGTGGCGAAGCATCGCGCCGATGGCGACAACCGTCACGTCGGCGCCCGGACGGACGATGCGGCCCTGGCCGATCGGCACGAGAACGTCGCCTCCGGGAACATCGCCCTGCTCGCCACCGCGCCGGATGGGTTGCAGGAACACAGTGGGCGCGTCGTCGCGAATGGCTGCTTTGAGCAGGCCCTTGGCGTCGGCGGGCGTCGCCGGAACGACCACCTTCAATCCGCCCAGGTTCATCAACGCCGGATAAGGCACGTCCGAGTGCTGTGCACCGATCGACCGCCCCGCTCCGTACACAGCCATGAAAACGACGGGCAACCGCATCTGCCCTCCGGTCATGTAGCGCAACTTCGCCGCCTGGTTCGCTATCGCGTCGAAGGCGGTGTAGAGGAAGTTCCCGTACATAAGGTGCAGGATCGGTCGACGCCCCGACGCAGCGGCGCCGACCGCCATGCCGGCGAGCAGCGCTTCGCAGATCGGCGTATCGCGCACGCGCTGGGTGCCGAAGCGGTCGACGAGCCCGCGCGTATCGCCGAACAGGCTCGTCTGGACGTCCTCGCCGAACAACACAACGTCGGAATCGCGCTCCATCTCCTCGACGAGCGCCTCGTTGATTGCCTGTGTGAGTCGCTTGCGCGCCATTTCGGTACTCAGTCGATCATCTGCGAGAACGCTGCTCGGCGGTCAGGCTCGGGTCGTGCGATCGCGTCGATCCAGACGCGTGCGACCTCGGCGTCCACCGACTCCGCCAATTCCGCGAGCTTCGCTCGTTCCACACCGCGCTCGGCGAGTTGCGCGGCGAATCGCGGAATCGGGTCGCGCGCCTGCCACTGCTCGACCTCGTCGTCGGTGCGATAGGCGCGAGAGAGGAAGCTCTTCTCGGTTTCTACGTGACCTCGATGACGATATGTGAGCGCCTCGATGAAGGTCGGGCCTTCGCCCCGTCGCGAACGACCGACCGCCTCCCGCGCGGCGCGCCAGACTTGCACGACGTCGTTGCCGTCGATGCGCACCGAGGGCACACCGAACGGGTGCGCACGTTCCGCAATGCCGCCTGCCGTCACTGCATCGCTGCGCGAGAACTCCGAATAGCCGTTGTTCTCGCAGACCAGCAGCAACGGTAGTTTCCACAGCGCGGCCAGGTTCAACGCCTCGGCCACCACTCCCTGGTTCGCGCCGCCATCGCCGAAGAACGCGACCGCCACCCGATCGTTGCCGGCGAGTTGCATCGACCACGCAGCGCCGACTGCGATCCCTATGCCGCCGCCGACGATGCCGTTCGCCCCGAGCATTCCGCGTTCGATGTCGGCGACGTGCATCGAGCCGCCCTTGCCGCCGCAGCTTCCGCTGGCTCGCCCTAGAACCTCGCTCGCCATCGCGCTGGGCGATCCTCCCTTCGCGAGGAAATGGCCGTGTCCGCGATGCGTGCTGGCGATCCAATCGTCGTCGGACAGATGCGCACAGACACCCACCGCGACCGCTTCCTGCCCGATCGACAGATGAACGGCGCCCGGCACTTCGCCGGCAGCGACCAGTTCGCCGAGCCGCTCCTCCATAGCCCGGATCAGCAACATCGCGCGATGGAACGACAGCAACTGGTCGAGCGACAGCTCTCCGCACGCTTCATCGTCGCCCTGCCGGATACACGACATCGTGTTCTCCTCCTAGCTTCCAAGGTACGCGCGCAGCACCGTCTCGTCGCGCAGGATGCCTTCCCATTGATCGGGGCCGATCTCGTGGACGACGCGCCCCAGCGACATGACGTACGCGCGGTCGGCGATCTCCGCAGCGAGTGCGACGTTCTGCTCCACCAGCAGGATCGCCATACCTCGCTCGCGCAATACGGCTACCGCTTGAGCGATGTAGCGCAACACCTTCGGCGCAAGTCCGGTCGACGGCTCGTCCATGATCAGCAGATCGGGCTGCAGCAGTAGCGCCCGCCCGATCGCCACCATTTGCTGCTCGCCGCCGCTGAGCAGTTCCACCGGCGCGTCGAGCCGCTCGCGTATGAACGGGAACAGCGAGCAGACGTCGTCGATCGTGAAGCGGCGCTCGACATTGCGCGAAGTCCCGCGAAGCCGGGCGATCTCGAGGTTCGCGCGCACGCTCAACTCGCCGAAAAGGTGCCGGTTCTCGAGCACCACGCCGATGCCTTCGCGTACGCGGAGGTGCGGCGCGAGCGTTCCGACCGGCTTGTCGCCCTTGTAAATCGAACCGGAGGTGATCGGCAGCAGGCCGCAGATTGCACGTACCAGCGTGCTCTTGCCGGCGCCGTTGGCGCCGATGATCGCAACGCTCTCGTTCGCGCCGATCTCGATGCTCAACTGCCGCAGGATCGGAATGGATCCGTAGCCCGCGTCGATCGCATCGACCCGCAGCGTGCGTGCCATCGCTTCAGACCCCCAGATACGCTTCACGCACGCGCGCGTCGACCTTCACCTCGTCGAACGGGCCGGCCGCGATGATCTCGCCGAAGCACAGCACGTTCACCCTCGAAGCGACGCTCACCAAATCCATGTCGTGCGAGACGAGGAGGATCGCAGTGCCGCTCGCTTCGAGCCCCTCGAGCGCGGCGCGCAGCGCCGCAACCTCGTCGACGTTCAAGCCCGACGAAGGCTCGTCCAGGCAGACGAGCCTTGGCGAAGTAACAACCGCTCGCGCGAGCTCGACGAGCCTTTGGCGTCCGGCCGGCAGATCTCCCGCGCGACGATTCCACACCGCCTGCAGCTCGAACCGCTCGCAGGCGGCTTCGGCGATGGCGGCCATGCGCTGTCGATCACGCCGTGCCCCGGGTACCGCGAACAGGTCGGAGATGAAACCGCTCGTCGTCGACCGGTACCCTGCCGCCATCAGGTTCTCGCGCACGCTCATGTGCGCGAACAACTGCGGCGTCTGGAAGGTGCGGACCAACCCGGCCCGGCTGCGCCGGGTAACCGACCACCGCGTGATGTCCTTTGCGTCGTAGACGAGACGACCGCTGCCGGGATTCAGAAAGCCCGAGACGATGTTGAACAGCGTGCTCTTTCCGGCGCCGTTCGGTCCGATCAGTCCGGTGATACCACCGGCAGGCACCTGAAAACTCACGTTTCGCAGCACGCTCAGGCCGCGAAACGACCTGGAGACCGAGTCGACGCTGAGCAGCACGGCCGAACTCATCACGGTTCTCCCGCAGGCGCGACGGTGGACGCTCCCGACCCCTGGACTGGCGGTGCGGAGGGTGCAGTCGGGTCAGTTGCATCAGAGTGTGCAGCGAACGCCCGTTGCCACCAGCGCTTGAGCACGCCGCCGAAGCCTTCGGGCAGGAAGATCACGGTGACCACGAGCAGGATCGCGAACAGCAACGCGTGGATGTCGCCGAAGCGGCTGAGCGCATCGGGAGCCAACGTGACGAACAACGCGCCGAGCACCGTGCCGGCGACCGTCTGAGCGCCGCCCAGCACGGCGATCAGCAGGAAATTGATCGCTCGCCCGACGCCGAAGCTGTCGACGCTCACGAACGAGACGTAGTGCGCGAAAAGACTTCCGGCGAGCGAACCCAGGACCGCGCTCAGGACGAAAACCTTCACCTTCAACAGGTGCACCGGAATGCCGAGTGCGAGCGCGGCATCGGGCGCATCGCGCATCGCACGCATCGCGAAACCGTTGCGCGAACGAAGTAGCGAGTAGTGCAGCGCGAAGACGACGGCGACGACCGGCCACACGAAATAATAGAAGCGCTGCGGCGTGGCGAGCGTCCATCCGAACAGGCTCAGGCGGGGAATCCCGCCGGTACCGAGCGTGCCGCCCGTGAGCCAGTCCCACTCGACGAACAACGTGTGACCGATGATCGCCAGTGCCAGCGTGGCCAGGGCGAGGAAGAAGCCCGACAATCGCAGGATCGGCAGTCCGATCACGGCCGCGATTGCGCCGCTCACGCTCATGCCGACCAGCATCGCGGCCCACCACGGCCATCCGAGCGTGACGCAAGCGTACGCGGTGGCATAGGCGCCGATCCCGTAGAAGACACTCTGCGCCAAGGAGACAATTCCGCATTGGCCGAGCAGGAAGCTCACGCCGATGCCCGCGATCGAATACAGCGCGGTGAACACGAGCAGGTCGACGAGCGCTCGCGAAGCGAACGCCGGGATCGCCGCCCAAACGACTAGTCCGACCAGCACGAGCGCCCAGCGCGTCACTGTACTAGCCGCCACTGCGCCCCTTCCTGCCGAGAATGCCATTCGGCATGAGGATCATGATGACGATCAGCAGCGTCATCGAGATCACTTCCTTGTAGCCGGACGAGATGGTGACGACGGCGAGCGCCTCGATCAGCCCGAGCGCGATGCCGCCGACGACGGCACTGAACGGATTGGTCAGGCCGCCGAGGATCGCCGCAGCGAATCCCTTCAGCGTCAGCAGCAGGCCCATCTCGTAGTGGATCGTGATCAACGGCGCGACGAGCATTCCGGCAAGCCCGCCGATCGCGCCTCCGAGCACGAACGTCAGCGAACGCATCCACGGGACGTTGATTCCGACAGTGGCCGCTCCATCCGCGTCGATCGACGCGGCCGTCATCGCGACGCCGAGCGGCGTGCCCGTGTAGAAGAGGCGCAGCAGCGCGACGACGACGACGCTGATCGCCATCAGCCACAGCGAATGGATGCGGATCGCGGCATTGAAGAGATCCACCGAGCCCTCGCCTCCGATGCCGGGCAGCACCCGGTTGTCGCGCCCGAAGAAGTACAGCGCCGCGGCCGAGATCGCGAAAGCGATGCCGAGCGTGATCAACAGGTAGGTGTCGTCAGTCGCGCCGCGCCGCCGAGCCGGGCGAACGAGCACCGTCTCGACGAGCAGCCCCACCACGCCGCCGGCGATGACGCCGCCCACGAACGCAAGCGCCATGTGCAGCCCGAGGACGGTGAGCACGAGGTATCCGACGATCCCGGCGATCAGACCGAACTCGCCCTGCATCGCGTTGATGATCCGGGTGCCGCGGTAGACGACGGACAGTCCGAGCCCGATCAGCGCATAGACGAATCCGTTCGTGAGTCCAGTGAGGACGCCCTGGAACAGCAGCGTTCCGTTCGGCAATCGACTCTCCTTCGGGGCAGGTGGCCGCGGCCCGTCGCGCACCGGCGGCGGCGGGACGCATCAGTGGTGCGGACGAGCGGCACATCCGTGCCGCTCCGCTCGCCCGACGAGCCGTTTCCTCAGGCTCCGCCCGCGCGGAACGGCAGGCGCGTGAATTTGCCGTTCACGAGCTTCGAGTAGACGAAGCTGGACAACTCGATACCGGTCATGTCCGGTGCGCTGAAGTCGTACGTCGCCATCGCTCCCTCGAACGGATGGCGCATCGCTTCGGCGATCACCTCCCGCTTGGCGTCCGCACCGACCTTGGTGAGGGCGTCGGCGATCAGGTGCACGGCGTCCCATCCCGCGGCCTCGAAGTTCTTCGGCGGCGCGTTGTACTCCTTTCGGTACAGCTCGACAAACTCGGCTTGGCGGGGCAGCGGATCCTCGCCGACGACGAACTCGGGGAACACGATGTCGTTGGCGAACTCGCCCATTCCCTTGACGTAGTCGTACGAAGCCGAGCCGATCGCCGAGACGATCGGCTGCTCGATCTTCATCTGCCTCGCATTGCGGAACGGCACCGGCGAAGTCGCGACCACGAAGACGACCTCAGGCTGCGCGGCCCGCACCTTGGCCGCCTGCGCCGATACGTCGGTTGCGCCGACCTCGAAACGCTCGACCGCGACGTACTCGATTCCGTACGGGTCGCTGTTCTGCTTCAGGCTCGCCATGACCGCCTGGCCATAGCCGGTGTCGTGCAGGACGCCGATCTTCTTCGCCTTCAGCGCGCGCGTTGCGTACTCGAGCATCGCCTTCGCGTTCAGGCTCTGCGGCGGCAGCACGTGATACAGCGATTTGTACGTCAGCTCGATCTGCGGCCCGAGGCCGGTGAATGTAACCTGCGCCATCTTCTCGGCGTTGGTGATCGCCGCGATTGCTCCCGTGCTCGCCGTGAGCGACGGCCCGATCATCGCGACCGACTTTTCGCCGAAGATGAGGTTCTCCGCCTTGCTCTTCGCGAGATCGGGCTTCGAGCCGTCGTCCTCGATCAAGACCTCGAGCGGACGGCCCTTGACGCCGCCCTTCGCGTTGATCGTCTTCACCGCGAGCAGGATGCCGTTGCGTTCGGGGTGCCCCAGCCCTGCCCCGGGGCCGGTCAGCGACAACACCGATCCGATCTTGATCGGCTGGCCTTGTGCGAACGCGAATCCCGGCGCCAGCGAAGCGCCGGCAACCGCCTTCAAAAGCGTACGTCGCGTGATCCCCGCGACGAGTTCATTCTTGTGCGTCGTGCCCGTCATGTCGTCCTCCAAGTGGATCGATGCGCGGCCGATCGAAGGCCTGCGGCTTTCGGTCGGCAAGCGTTCCTTTCCGATCGCAATCAGCCGGCCATCTGGGCCAACGTTTCCTTCAGCCAGACCGACTGGACCTTGCCCACTTTCCCGAGGTGATCGCGGTTGGTGTACAGACTCATGTGGTCGACACCCTGCACGGAAGCGAATGCCTTGTTGGGATTCGTGATGGCGTTGAAAGTCTCGGCCTCGAGATCGGCCGACGTGATGTTGTCGCCAGCGGCAAGCGTCATCATCACCGGTGTCTCCACGATCCGCTCGCAGAACGGAGCGACCTTGTACTGCAGTAGCAGCTCGACCGATTCGATCGTATTCCAGTGCTCGTGCCGCGGCGCTTCTTTCGCCTTGATCCCTGCGAAGCCCGAGTACACGTGCGGGAACGGCCAAGACGTCAGTTCCAGGTTCGGATCCTTCTCGGGCGACATCGGCATGCGACCGCTCGGCTTGCCCTGGAAGCGCGCGCGGCGATCCTCGAGAATCATCCGGTTCAGCATGGCGAAGCGCGTCTCGCCGTGCACGCGCCGCATCGTCTGGTAGCCGTCGACGACGGGAATCGTCGAGATCGCGAACTTGGCGCGCGAATCGAGCGCGGCGACGATCAGCACGTGCCCGCCGCTGTAAGAGATGCCCCAGACTCCGGTCCGGGACTTGTCGATGCCCGGCAGGCTCTCCGCGAACGTCAGCGCGTTGCGGTAGTCCTCGATCTGGTCCCACGGATTGATGTGCTGACGCGGCTCGCCGGTGCTCTCGCCGAAGCGGCGATAGTCGAAGCGCAGCGTCGCGCAACCGAGTTCCTCGAAGAACTTGCCGTACCAAGGCATGACGATTTCCTTGGTATAGCACCAGCCGCCCGCCATGACGACCAGCGGGGTGCTCCCTTGCACGCCCGCGGGCCTCGTCAGCACCGCCTTGCAGGTATCGGCTCCGCTCTTGAACTCGACCATCTCCATCACTTCGCTCCTTTGTCAGGTCCCGGCGGACTTGCCGGATTTGGGGTTGCCTTCTGAATGCCGAGCCGGGGCACCGGTCGTCACTGAAGACGAGACGTCACGACCTTCCGAAGAAAACGCTCAGGGTGGCGTCGCTTCGGAGTCGGTTGCAAGGAGAGAAACCAGCGCTCGAGCCACGAGGCAGGCGCCGGCATTCCGCGCGCAATCAGTGCTGGTGAACTGCTCGACGTCTCCTGGGAACCGCTTGCCGCTTTCCGAGGAGTCTAAGGTTACCTGAGTGATGAGTCAACAGTCAGTGACTAGAGACTCATCGGAAAGCAGAAGATCCGGTTCTCAGCCTCGCGGTATGTCCTGGCACTGATGGTCGTCGCAGCGACGCACACCAACCCGGCCAGGTATGGGCGATGGACTTCGTGTCCGATGCACTGGTCAACGGAGCCAGGTTCCAGCTGCTGTTAGTCTTCGTCGACAACGGTTCCGAATTCACCGGGCGCCTGATGGACATGTGGGCATACCACCACCAGGTTCGCATCGACTTCGGCCGGCCTGGTTACCGCAGCACGGCGAGGAAGTGCGCTTCCTGCGCCAGATCCTTGCATGCCTTCACGCGGAAGGCACGTTCGCGCTCACCTGCGGTCAGCAGTTTGTGCAGCGCTTTGGCGCGGAGTCGGCGCGCAGCACCTGAACACGGCGCATCTTATCCGAGTAGGCTTGGCGACTTGTCAGGACGACAAGTCCCTCGCGTTGCTCCGACAAACAAAACGACCAACAGGGCGAAATGCACTAATGCAATGGCGTGATAAAGAAGGCCGTCAATCAGCGCATAAGCAAGGAAGGCGAGAACGGCAGAGGTAAGAACCACGAGGCCGGGAGGCATATTCGACCATCGCTTCCTGGTCGACTCGCTGCCGCCCCCGCACTCCTGCCAGACAACGATACACAGCTTTGCGAACAACGCGCATCCGACAAACCCGAACTCTAGAAGAAACTGCAGGACAAAATTGTGCGGTTGAGCTACAGCGCTATTGCAGCAGGCCGAGAATATGTAGCCCTCCGGACCATATCCGAACGCGGGCCGCCGCAGGATGGCGTTGAACGCCTGCATCCAGATCTCGAGCCGATCTGCAACGTAAGCGGCCCGGCCAATGCCTTCGCCAAACCGGTAAAAAAGACTGGGAGCACGAACAAGATCGGCAGCGCCTAGGAAATAGACCGAGCCCGCCGACAGCATTAGTGCAGACGCGCAAAATACAAACAACTGTTTGCGGGATCGTCCTAACACAATCGCCGCTGCCACGAACACCAGCCAGGCACCGATCGCTCCGCGAGCGCCGAGCAGGATAATGCCGAACAATGCCGCCGTAGTCAGCACGAACGCAGTCGCCTGCAATCTACTCGTCCGCACGAAAAGCGACGTGGCGAATGCAGCCGCGATGAAACCGTGATACGCAAAGTGACGTATATTGGCGTAGTGCGGGGCGCCTGTCGCAGGCAAACCCGAACCCGCCTGCAACGAGATCACCCAAAAAACCACGTATACGAGAAAGACGGCATGAACCAGCGGAACAAGAAGTAGGTACCTGTTCAGCACGTCGTCCACGGACCCTGCATGCACGACATAAAGGGCAATTCCGAACAGGAGGATGCTGTAATAAAGATGAAGACGGTTCAACGACCCGTAAAGGTTGGCTGCTCCCCAGACCGACACCGCCACCGACATGGAAAAGACCGCTGCCCAGAAAAGCAAACGCCGACTGACGTGCAGTTCACGACCGGAAATCATCGCACCGACGAGCAACGTCGCCGCCGCAATGAAGACGTATTCGCCTACCTGTCGGTTGTAGCCATTCGGCGAAAGGCCGTAGTTGTCGACCGCCACGTAAACAAGTAACGCAAAACCCAGCGGCGGTAACCAGCCGATCGCGAGATGCATCGCTCATCCCCCTGCGGAAAGGAGTATCCGCGCGCGATACGCGTCGATTCTCTCGATATCGTCCGGTGCCGGCTCGCGCGCCGTGAGCCGCCTGCCGGAATCATCGATTCGGTAGGCGATGTAGCCATCCACAGCAGGGGAATAATAGGTTATTCGATTCCCGCACCTCAAACCGACGTCCTTGGTTCGCGCTAATGCAGGAAGAATGCGCTCACGCAGTCGCAAACGTCCTTGCGGATCGATTTCATAATAGCCCGCCCCGTCGCTTGCCAACCGGCGCTCGTCGAGCGTCTGGAAATCTTCGGCAGCGGCAAACCGGATCCCGGTTTCGACGGTCATGCAGGGATCCGCGGCTGTCAAACGGACTGTTCCCGTGAGAATGTAATGCTCAACTGCCGCGCGCAAGTCCGTGAGCGAAACCTGGTCGGTACGCACGTCGACATTCCGCGCCGAGGCGCGACCGTTTCGAAACGGAACCAGGCCCAGAACTACTCGACTCTCGTCTTCGCTTAGTATTTGTGCACCGTGGCCGAACGCGGAGATCTTCAATCGACCGTTCGAGCCGCTGATCTCGCCTTCGATTTCACCCAGACTCTCACCGTGATCGGACAACACGACGACCAGTGCATCTTGGAGATACCCGCGATCGCGCAGCGCCGAAACAAGTTGACCGACCTGCCGGTCCACCACCGCGAGCGCCGCAATATACCCAGCATAAAGACGATCGGAATCCGAGTCGTCCGGCCGCGCGTATCTCGACTTGTACGGATAATGCGCCGATTCGAAATGCACCGCGAGAAACACCTGGCGTGCGCCGCTCAGCGCCGCTATCGTCTCCTCGACGAACGCTCGCTTGTCGTAGTTCGCGAATGAAGCTGCATTGAGCCAGGAATAGGGCAGCAATACATGGCCGAGACGAGTCTGGAGCAAGAGATTGGTCAATGGGGTATCGTTGAACCGCTGAAGCAAGAAATCGAGAGCCCCAATCTTCGGACCTACGGTGCGGTCGAATCCAAATGATTCGTCGATATTCGAGAATCGGCGCTCATCGATCGCGAAAATTGTTCGATAGCCGGCCGCACGGAGGGTATGCGGCAGCAGATCCGATCGATCGACACGCTCCAAACCTCGCAGATTGAAGATCGCTCGATGGTCGGCGGGATAGCGTCCGCTGAGAATGGAAGTCCACGCGGGAAACGTGCGCCCCAGAGGCGTATATGCACGCTCAAATGTGGTTCCTTGCGAAAGAAGCGCCGTCAGGTTCGGAAGACGCTCGCTTTCATTCTCGATCACGCGCGCCGAAAGCGAATCGACGCCGATCATGATGACGTTGCGCGACTCGGGAGCGACGACGATCGAAATGCTTCGCCCCGAATTGGCGTTCGCCGTAAGAGCGGTCACTAGCGAAATGCCCACCAGCGCGGGGAGCAGCTTTTTCGGGGCGACGGTACTTGCCGCCACCATCACTGCGAGAGCAAGGACCAGCGCACCTCCAATGAACATGCCGGGCCCAGCGACGGAGTCCAATGCCAGTGAGTAGTCTGACAGCGGGAAAGCGAGGCGATTACCGGCGACGAGGACGAACCAGGCACCAATGAATAGAACCAGGCGGGACAACGCAGGTCGAAGGCCGACTGCATCAGTGAGCCGATCCGCAAGGAATTTCAGAACAAGGTAGAGAGCCAGCAGTGGAACCAGATGCCCGAATAGCACATTGCGGAGGACCTCCAACTGAACTGGCCGTTTCGCAAGCGCATCGAATGCGAGTGTTCCCACTCCTTGTGGAAGATCGACCAGCGACTCCCAAGTCGAGAGACTGGGCGCGTAGTAGGCCAGAACGAAAGCGAGGAAGCCGCTTACCGCCAGAACCGAATGCCGTGGTGACGGGACACACATTCTGATCGACGCGTGGAACAACCGAATGGTGGCCGGTGAGGACTACCTGCTCACGACCGTCCCCGCGGGGCCGCATGAACGGGACGGGCGGAGTCGAGCGAAGCGGACATCAAGCATAGCGCTGTGCAACCATGCGAGTTGTTTCGCGCGGACCGCGATTGACAGCGGCCTTCTTGCGTGCAACCGAGGGACTTGTCGAGTCCTCTCGCAATACATATTGTCTTACCTCTCTCCGACGCTCACTCTGGAAATCGGGATAGGGGCGGTCAGCAAAGCTGACCGATCCCCTCCCGCACCATTCGGCATGAGGGTCCGCACCGGACGGTTCGAGCGTTGAGGTCATGAGATCCGGGGCACGCCGAGCCGGTCAAACCAGGCAATGGCATCGCCCGATTCAACCGCATACGGCTGTTACGTCACCAGCACCGGCTCCCACTCGTTCGGCCCTTCGCCCCGTGCCGGGGGGGGCTACTACGGCCTCTGCTGACTTCTCGCTCCGGGTGATCCCATCAGCCTTTCAGCCGCAAGGCGAGATCTCCCCGGGGGTAAGAGCGCACTCCTTCGCTGCACAACCGCCGGATTTCCGCCGCCTCGCCTTGATCACGAGAGCTTCACGGTTTCATGCCCGCTCTGCTCGGTAGCGCCCTGCAACCAGTTCTCGTCCATCCGCTCGCAACTCATGCTCCACGCTTCCTCCCCGTGCTCGGTCGCCCTCGCGCAGTTGCGCTTCGCTTCGCTCGCTGCGATCAACTTGCGGCGGGACTTGCACCTGCAGGAGTGTGCCCATATGCCGGGCGCACAAAAAAGAGACTGCCCTATATGAGCAGTCTCTTCCGAGATGACGCGGAAAGATCAAGTGTGCCGACACTCGGCAGGAACGTATTTGTAGTTGGCAGCGTTCGACGTCTTGCAAGCCCACGTCACGCCAGCACTCGCCGTAGCCGGCGTGAAGGTAAGTGCAACACCTTTTGCCGCTGTCGTGCCTGTTACCGTAACTACGCCAGAAGCGCATGCGATAGAGGCCATATTCGTGGTGGCAGTTGCAGTCGTATTGACTCCGTTGCATGAGTTGGCATCGATGGTGCCGCCGGCATTGGCGATATTTTCACCGATCGTTGCTTTCGCGCCTGAAGCCATGATGGCCAGCTCCGAAACTCGCGCGCGAACCGTGTAGTCCTGATACGCCGGCAGCGCCACCGCCGCCAGAATTCCGATGATCGCCACGACGATCATCAGTTCGATCAGCGTAAAGCCCTTCTGCACCTGCCTACGAACCTGAGTCATCTTCATCTCGAACTCCCCAATGGGTGATTGAATCGGCCGAGGTCGTCGGCACATACTTGAAGACGCAGGCAACGTGCCATCGGGGATCGTCGGTTTGGACGGGCCGACGAACGGCGCGGGTGATCAAGCGAGCGTGAGATCCATCACGCGCGTCGTGCCGTCGAGGTCGCAACGGCCAGTTCGTTACTTCCAAGACGCGGTTTTGCTAGTGAGGGGCTGACGTACAGCGTCACCAGAGAGTGACGCTTCAAGTCACTCGGTCGGTTCGCTCACGAAACGCAGAACGGGAATTCCCGTAAGCGCACGCTCATTTTGACTACTACAGTTGACCGTCCGCCTGGGTGGACTCGTCATCGTCGCGCTCGGCGCCTTCTGTCGAGGCGATCGCCTGAGCCCACCCCAACCTACAACTCCAGCACGTCCCCCCGCTCGAGCATCCTCGGCGAAAACCGCCCCGCCCACGCCCCCACCTCCCGCGCGATCGTCTCCCGATCCGACGGTTTCAGGTGCGTAATGAGGATCTCCGGATCGCGCTGCAGCTTCGCCAGTTCCTGCCCCAACTGGATCGGGAACAGGTGCTTCGCCGTCACCGCCAGGTCCTGGTCGCGATTGGCGAACGCCGTCTCGATGATCAGGTACTTCAGGTTCGGCACGCCGTTCACCTGCCGCCAGAACTCGTCGTTCGGCCCGGTGTCGCCCGAGAAAACGAGCCCCGCCCGCTCTGTGTACGCGTGGAACGCCAGCGCCGGCACCGTGTGGCTGGCGGCAAGGCTGCGAACCCAGCGCCCGCCCACTTCGACGATCGAGCCGATCGACAGCGGTTCGAACACCATCCATGGCCGTTCGTAATGCGGGATCTCGGTGAAGTCCGGCCAGATCACCCAGTTGAAGATGTGCTCCTTCAACGCGGAAATGGTCTCGGGCAGTGCGTGCACGACGATCGGTCGCGCCCGCAGTCCACCCACCGAGTCGACGAGCAGCGGCAAGGCCGCGATGTGATCGAGGTGCGAGTGCGTGAGGAACACGTGGTCGATCGCCGCGAGCTCCTCCACCGAGAGGTCTTCGACGCCGGTGCCCGCGTCGAGGAGGATGTCGTGATCGACCAGGAAGGACGTCGTCCGGGCGCGCGCTCCGATGCCCCCGCTACACCCCAGGACTCGAACCTTCATGGAGGCTTTCCGTGGCTCTCTGGTTCGTCGGCGTGGACGTGGGCATCGGAATCGTCGGGTGGCCGCCGCGCTCGTCACCGCCGTCCACGGTACCGGGCACGAAGATGCGCACCGACTCCGTGCGGCCCGCGATGGTCGTGCGGGCCAGTTCGCGGAAACGCTGGTGGCGACAGCGCTGCGCCGTCGTTTCTCCGACGATGATCGGCACTTCGTAGCGCCGGGTCAAACTTTCCAGACGAGAGGCGAGATTCACGGCATCGCCGATCACCGTATAGGCGCGACGCAGCTTCGAGCCCATGTCACCGACACGAACGACGCCGGTGTTGATTCCGATGCCAACGGCCAGCGCCGGCAGTCCGCGCGAGACGAAACCGGCCGACAGGCGTGCGACTTCGCGCTGCATTGCCAGCGCCGCGGCCACCGCGTGGTCGGCATGTTCGTCGTCGTCCATCGGCGCGCCCCAGAACGCCATTACCGCGTCGCCGATGTACTTGTCGACGGTGCCGCTGTGCGAATGGATCACCTCGGTCATCGCGGTGAGGAAGGTATTGATGTATTCGCGCAGCAGCTCGGGCTGCATCGATTCCGCGATCCGCGTGAATCCGCGGATGTCGGCGAACAGCATCGTCAGTTCGCGGTTGCTGCTCTCGGCGACCTGCCAGTTCACCGGGTCGTGCGCCATCTGCTCGACGAGCGCCGGCGATACGTACTCGCCGAAGCGCGCGAGCACCGCGCGGCGGGCGCGCCCCTCGGCGAACCAGCCGACCACGAGGTTGAACAGACCCAGACAGACGACCGCGAAGATCGACGCGGCCAGCGGCAGCACGAGCGCGAAGTTCGACCAGGCGATCGCGTTCGCACCCAGGAGCACGAGCGCGCCCACCGATGTGGCCGCCACCGCACCGACGACGCCGAGCGCCGGCAGTGCGATCGCCAGCAATCCGCCGACCAGCGCCGTCGAGATTGCACCCGCCGCCGCGCCGCCATCCGGCCGTTGCTTGAGGACGCCGTCCAGCGCACCGGCGATCAGTGCGGCGTGGATCTCGACGCCGGGAAACACTTCGCTGACCGACGTGGCGCGCAGATCGGTCTGGCCCGGAGCCGTGGTGCCGATCAGCACGATGCGGTCGTGCATGCGCTTCCAGTCGACACGCCCGGAGAGCACGTCGGCCGCCGACACGTAGCGAAAGTGACCTCCATCGGGGCCGCCTGCGCCGGTAACCGGGGCCATTGCGGTGAAGCCTACCGAAACCGGTAGTTCGACTCGCGCGCGCTCGCCGGCGATGATCATCGTGTCCGCGCGCGGATCCACCTGCACGGCGCCGTTGCCCAGGTATTGCCGCAGCACGGCCACGGCGAGCGACTCGTAGACGCCGTCCGCATAGCTCGCCAGCAGCGGCAACGCCCGAATGACGCCATCCGGGTCGACGTCGGCGCCGAGGAACGGGTTGAAGAAACCCGAGGCGCGCGCGGCGCGCTGCAGCGGCGCAAGGTTCGAGCCGTAGCCGTCGGCATGGGTGACATGCAATCGAAGCTCTTTCGCGGCGTCGCCCTCGAACAACGGCATGGGCAGCGCGCCGCTGGCTTGTGCCCCGCGGTTGCTGGTGAAGTAGTAGCCGAGCACCACGGGTCGATCGGCCAGCGCGCGGGCGAGCCGGGCGTCGTCGTCGCCTTCGGCCTGCTTCTCGGCGAAGACGACGTCGAAGCCGACGACGGCGGGGCGCCCCTGCTCGACGATCGCGTCGAGCAGTTGCGCGATCTTCGCGCGGTCCCACGGCCAGCGACCGTAGGCGCCCAGGCTGCGTTCGTCGATATCGACGATGACGATGCGCTCGTCGAGCACCGGCGCGACGCTTCGCTGTCGGCCATCGTAGAGCTCGCGATCGAGCGCACCCAGGCCGCCCACGCGTACCAGTCCGAGGTCGATCGATACGAAGACCAGCACGATCGCCATGCCGCCGATCGAGCGCAGGATCCGGGAGCGCTGCAAAGCCGTCATCGGCGGCCCCGGCGCGTCAGCAGTCGACGCGGAAGCGCAGCATCGCGCCGGCGAGTTCGATCAGGTCGCCGTCGGCGAGCGGACAGGCGACGAGCCCGATGGGCTCGCCGTTCACCTGCGGCAACGCCGGTCCCTCGAGATGCGTGAGGTGGAAGCGGCCGTTGCGCCGCGACAGCACCGCCACCTGCTCGGCCGAGCCGTCGATGCGCGTGATCGTGCGCTCGATGTGTTGCGAGCTTCCGGCCTTCGGCCCGGACAGGAAATCGATCCAGCCGGCCAGCGCATCACGCTTCTTCACCAGCTGCGGTCGGTCTACGACGAAGCGCAACCGGTAGATGCCGATGTCGATCACGTCGCCATCGCAAAGCACGCGCCGGCTCACCGTCAGGCCGTTGACCAGGGTTCCGTTGCGACTGCCGAGGTCGTGGACGATGCTTTCGGTACCGTGGGTCTCGATCACTGCGTGCTCGCCGCTTACGGTGAGGTCGTCGAGGGCGACATCGTTCTGCGGGCGCCGCCCGATCGTCAGGCGTTCCTTCGTGACGACGACGATGCGCAACACGGAGCGACCGCTGCCGACCAGCAGTCGGATCGCGGCCGTCGCGCGCTCTTCCTGCATTCCCGGATGCTCGGCGTCGTGCATCACCGGACGATATCGGGACGCCCAAATCGGCCCGAGGAACTATTTCATGAACGGTAGTTGGTCCGGGTCGGACGGGTAGCGAACGACGCGTGCGCGCATCGCCGGCGTCGGGGCACTGCACGCGGTCCGCAGCCGGCAACGACGTTCGGCGCGGAATTTGCCTCGGCGCATTTCAACGCTCGTCGGCCTGGGCGCTCGGCCGACGGCGTGCGCCGATCGTCTTGCCCAGTGCGACGACGAGCAACGCGCCGATGATCTCCGCCGCGTACTTCAAAGGGTCGCTCGGGTCGCCGCCCAGCCAGCGAATGGTGATCGGATCGGTGATCATCATGCCGCCGGCGATCCAGCCGAGCAGCGCGCCGCCGAGCGTGACGACGACTGGAAAACGCTCGATGAGCTTGAGCACCAGCGTGCTGCCCCAGACGATCAGCGGAATGCTCACCAGCAACCCGAAGATCACGAGGCCCATCTGGTGATCGGGATCGGCCTGCTGTGCAGCGCCGGCGATCGCGATGACATTGTCCAGGCTCATCACGAAGTCGGCGATGACGATCGTCTTCACCGCCGACCACAGCGTGGTGGCGCTGGCGACGTTGCCGTGCTCGTCTGCGTCCTCGGGCAGCAGCAGCTTCACGCCGATCCACAGCAGCAGCACGCCGCCGACCAGCTTCAGGAACGGCACCTGCAGCAGCGCAACGGCGAAGGCGATCAGCACGACGCGCAGCACGATCGCGCCCGCCGTTCCCCAGAGGATCCCCTTCATCCGCTGCTCGCGCGGCAGGTTGCGACAGGCGAGCGCGATCACCACCGCGTTGTCGCCGCCCAGCAGGATGTCGATGATGATGATCTGGAGGACCGCCCCCCAGTGCATCGACGTCAGGAAGTCGATCGCGGCCTCCACCGGCGGCGGCTCAGAGCACGCTCTTCAGCAGCTTGCCCATCTCGGACGGGTCCTTGGTGACGCGGATGCCGCAGGCCTCCATCACCTCGAGCTTCTCCTGCGCCGTGCCCTTGCCGCCCGAGATGATCGCGCCGGCGTGGCCCATCCGCTTGCCCGCAGGCGCGGTGACGCCGGCGATGAAGCCGACCACGGGCTTCTTCATGTGCTCCTTGACCCACTGCGCGGCGGTTTCCTCGTCGGAGCCGCCGATCTCGCCGATCATCACGACGGCGTCGGTATCGGGGTCGTCGTTGAACATCTCCAGCACGTCGATGTGCTTCAGCCCGTTCACCGGATCGCCGCCGATGCCCACCGCCGACGACTGCCCCAGGCCGAGCGCCGTGATCTGCGCGACTGCCTCGTAGGTGAGCGTTCCCGAGCGCGAGACGACGCCGATGCGTCCCTTGCGATGGATGTGGCCGGGCATGATGCCGATCTTCAATTCGTCGGGCGTGATCGTGCCCGGGCAGTTCGGACCGAGCAGCAGCGTGCGCCGATTCTCGCGGCGCATCTGCTCGCGCACGAGGATCATGTCGCGCACCGGAATGCCCTCGGTGATGCAGATGACGAGCTCGAGATCGGCCTCGACCGCCTCGCGGATCGCGTCGGCCGCGCCCGCGGGCGGGACGTAGATGACCGAGACGGTGGCACCGGTTTGCTGTTTCGCGTCCTTCACCGTCGCGAAGATCGGAATGCCTTCGAAGTCCTCGCCGGCACGCTTCGGATGCACACCCGCGACGTAGGCCGCGCGGCCGTTGGCGTATTCGCGGCACATCCGCGTGTGGAACTGGCCGGTCTTGCCGGTGATCCCCTGCGTGATGACCTTGGTGTCCTTGTTGATCAGGATCGACATGTCTCGGGTCTCCGGTTTCAGCGCGCGGCGGCGGCGACGACTTTCTCGGCCGCCTCGCCCATCGTGTCGGCCGAGATGATGGGCAGGCCCGAATCGGCGAGCAGCCTCTTGCCCAGTTCCTCGTTCGTGCCTTTCATGCGCACGACGAGCGGCACCTTCAGGCCGACCGCCTTCGACGCGGCGATCACGCCCTCGGCGATGACGTCGCAGCGCATGATCCCGCCGAAGATGTTGACGAGGATCGCCTGCAGGTTCGGATTGCGCAGCATGATCTTGAAGGCCTCGGTGACCTTCTCGGTGGTGGCCCCGCCGCCCACGTCGAGGAAGTTCGCCGGCTCGCCGCCGAACAGCTTGATCGTGTCCATCGTCGCCATCGCCAGCCCCGCGCCGTTGACCAGGCAGCCGATGTTGCCGTCGAGCTGGATGTAGGCGAGGTCGTATTTCGACGCCTCGATCTCGGCCGGATCCTCCTCGTCGAGATCGCGCAACTCGACGATCTCCGGGTGGCGGAACAGCGCGTTCTCGTCGAAATTCATCTTCGCGTCGAGCGCGATCACCTTGCCGTCGCCGGTGAGGATCAGCGGATTGATCTCGGCGAGCGAGGCGTCGGTGTCCCAGAACGCCTTGTAGAGACCCTGGAGAATGCAGCGTGCCTGCGGCACGCTGGCATCGGGGATGCCGATCTTGCGCGCGACGTCGTCGGCCTGCGCGTCGGTAAGCCCGGCCACCGGATCGATCATCACCTTGTGGATTTTCTCGGGCGTCTTCGCGGCGACTTCCTCGATGTCCATTCCGCCCTCGCTCGATGCCATCAGGCACACGCGCTGCGAGACGCGATCGACCACCATGCCGACATACAGCTCCTTGCGGATGTCGGCGCCCTCCTCGATCAGCAGGCGGCGCACCTTCTGGCCCTCGGGTCCCGTCTGGTGCGTCTTCAACTGCATGCCGAGGATCTGCGAGGACAGCATGCGCACCTCGTCGAGCGAGCGCGCGAGCTTCACGCCTCCACCCTTGCCGCGGCCACCCGCGTGGATCTGCGCCTTGACGACCCACACCGGCCCGCCCAGCGCCTGCGCGGCGCTCACCGCCTCGTCTACGGAAAAGCACGGAATGCCGCGCGGCACCGCGACGCCGAAGCGCTTCAGGAGTTCCTTGCCTTGGTACTCGTGGATCTTCACGGTTGTTCCTCTCTGGATGCTGCGGAATCGGCGGGGGCGGGGGTAGCGGGCGAGCGGAGGTCGGCGGCGCGTGAACCGGCGCTGGCGGGACGGGCGCGGGGCGCACTGGTGCCTTGCGCACTGCGGTACCACGCCGGGTAGTAGAGCTGCACGGCCGGACCGTCGCTGCGCAGCGCATGACAGCGGTCGATCTGGAACGGGCGCGGGCCATGCCCGTTGGCCTGGCGCTCCATTTCCTGCTGGCGGCGCTGGTCCCCGGCAAAGGCCTGTACGGCGGCGGTAGGCAGCGACTGCGCGAGCTCGGTGAGATGCGTGCAACCATCACGCTCACCGAGGCGCTCGCGCAGTCCGGCACGAAAGCCACGAACCAGGTTCAGGCCGACGAGCTTGTCGTAATCGCCGACGATCGCCTCGCAATAGCCGGGGTAGGGAACGGAATCGGAAACGGCGATCGCGTCGACGACGTTGAAATCGCCGTCCACGGTGACGCGCAAGCGCATCTCGTGCATCGCGTCGCCGCCCTTGCGCACGCCGCTTTGCAGCGGCACGTCGTGCGGCTTGACGTCGACCAGCTCGGCTTCCAGATCCCAGTGACCGTCGTCCCGACGGTACGCGTCGACCCGCACCGTCCGGGTGTGCATCGGCGTACGCGGATACTCGACAGGGGGAAGCGGCATGCTCGAAGAAGCGGCGCGAGCGAAGCGCGCGCGCCGACGGTCGGCGGCCTGGTCGGCGAGGGTGGGAAAGCCTTGGAGTCTAGCATGGGGTGAGAGTGCTCCCAGGCCCGACCGCGTGCGGCGGCGTCGGCGGCGTCGGCGCGTCGGCGCGTCGGCGCGTCGGGGCATCGGGGCGTCGGGGCATCGGGGCGTCGGGCGTCGGGGCGCAGCGTCGGCTCGGGTCAGTCTTCAAAAACGAGCCTTTTCCGATGTGGAACTCATTCCACATCCGAAAAGGCTCCAATTTGGGGCCCGAGCCGCGGACGAGGTATTGGAGAAGCAGGACACCCCGGGACAACGTGCTCTTACGGACGCCCGATGACGTCCTGGCGCGCGGGAACAATCGACAACGACATGGCGGACAAGCGCGAGTCCGCGAGAATCAAGGCCATTGCCTGCAGCTCCTCGCGTGTCAGGGGCAATCGTCGAACGCGTGCTTCGACGCCCTGATCGTTGACGTCGCAATTCTCGACGCCATGTCGGTCGGCCGCCGCGCCGGCTGCTTCCGCGCATCGAATCATCTTGCGCGCAGCAGTAGGGTGGCAACCGACGTACCGCGCCAACTCCGCGGCGCAGTAGCGGGTCCAGCGAGATGCCGACAACGGGAAAAGCCGTCGCTCGGCAGCGCCGAATTCGTGCGTCCCGCCGCAAGGGCTCCGGAGCGCTCGCAAAACCGCAGACGCAATGGCGCCGAGCGACGCGTCCTTTTCGCCCGCTCGGAGCCATGCGGCGGAATCCGCCACGCGTCCCGCATGGGAGACCGAGGGATCGGAGGACACGTACTCGTGTAGCCATTCGGCACAGGACGGCATTCGTCTTCCCATCGCTCTCGCCCATCGGGTCCGGTCGACGTTCGGCCGGGCAACCGCGCCGATCCAGTCGCGATGCGTGCTCCACTCCCACTCGAGCGGATCGCTACAAAGCGAGTCGCGCGTCGGGTTCAAATGGATGTAGCGAACGGTGCGCGCGATGTGTCTCTTGTCACGCTGCACCTTCTCCGGTGGCGGCAGAGGCTCCCAGTCGAACGCGAGCGCGCCATGCGTCCGCGCCTGCATCCGATGCCGGAAGGCCGACAGCACGCGGGCGAAGGTGCGTAACGCGACCTCGTGCTCGATCGGCGCCAGAACATGCACGTGGTCGGGCATCAGCACGCAGGCGACGAGATCGAAACTTCGCGTGATACCGGCCCAGAGATCCGCACAAGCGAATCGTCGGTCGAAGGGCCGAGCGTGCGACGCCGTGCGCGCGACGAGATGCAGCAGCGGAAGATCGGGCATGCACACATGGTGCCCTGCCATCCTCGTACCGGCAGTTGAACGAAGGGGCTAGGCCACGGCCAGGCCGAGAAGGCCACGCACACGAGCAAACGCTGCAAGAGCCGCAGCGAGCCCCGCGCCTGAAAACGACGCGCGAATCAAGAACGGCTCCAAAAGCGAGCCATTTCGGCTGTGGAATACATTCCACAACCAAACGCGCTCGCTTTTCGAGCCCGAATCTGCGTCGCGATCGACGCTCTGCCATATGCGGGGCAGCGCGCTTCGGCTCCGCGCTTCGGCTCCGCGCTGCTCGCAAGCCTTTGACGCAACCGCTCAATCGAACTCGGCTGCTCTCCCTCGGACGATCCGACCGACCACGTCGGCCGAAAAGCCGCGCGACAACAGGAAGCGCATCTGCCGTGCGCGCTCCGGCGCCGACTGCGGGATCGTCCCGAAGCGCCGTAACCACAGCGCGCGTGCGCGCTCGAGCTCGGTATGCTGCAAGGCGGCAACGTGCTCGGCAACCGCCTCGTCACCCAACCCATGTGCGCGCAATTCGTGCCGGACCACGGCCGCCCCCCGCGTGGAAGCGCGCCGGTGCACGACCGACTGCGCGAAGCGCTCGTTGGACAACAGCCCGGTTTCCATCAGTCGGTCGAGCAGCGCGTGCAGTTGCTCGGCGCTCTCCGCGTACGGCGCGAGCTTGCGTTCGAGTTCGGCGCGGCTGTGCTCGCGCCGCGCAAGCGCGCGCAAGGCGCGCGCCTTCAACGCCGGCTCGGGACGCGAAGCAGGCATCGCGCCCGCGTCGCAGCAGCTTACGACCCGACGCGCCGAACGGCGCGCTAGGCCGCCGCCTCTTCTGCCGCGGCGCCGCGCGGCGACACGCCGAAATGCGCGCGCACCTTGTTCTCGATTTCGAGCGCGAGTTCGGGGTTCTCGCGCAGATACTCGCGCGCGTTGTCCTTGCCCTGGCCGATGCGATTGCCGGCGTAGCTGTACCAGGCACCGCTCTTGTCGACGATGCTGGAGGCGGCGCCGAGGTCGAGGATTTCGCCCTGGCGGGACGTACCTTCGCCGTACAGGATGTCGAATTCGGCGGTCTTGAACGGCGGTGCGACCTTGTTCTTGACGACCTTCACGCGCGTTTCGCTGCCGACGACTTCGTCGCCCTTCTTGATCGAGCCGGTGCGGCGGATATCGAGACGCACCGACGCGTAGAACTTCAGCGCATTGCCGCCGGTGGTGGTTTCGGGGTTGCCGAACATGACGCCGATCTTCATGCGAATCTGGTTGATGAAGATGACGGTGGTGTTCGTGCGATTGATGGTGCCGGTGAGCTTGCGCAGCGCCTGCGACATCAGGCGCGCCTGCAGGCCGGGCAGCGAATCGCCCATCTCGCCTTCGATTTCCGCCTTCGGCGTGAGCGCGGCGACCGAGTCGATGACGATGAGGTCGACCGAGCCCGAGCGCACCAGCGCATCGGTGATCTCGAGCGCCTGCTCGCCGGTGTCAGGCTGCGAGATGAGCAGTTCGTCGAGATCGACGCCCAGGCGCGCGGCGTACTGCACGTCGAGCGCGTGCTCGGCGTCGATGAATGCGCAGGTGCCGCCGAGCTTCTGCATTTCGGCGATGACCTGCAGCGTGAGCGTGGTCTTGCCCGACGACTCGGGACCGTAGATTTCGATGACGCGTCCGCGCGGCAGGCCACCCACCCCCAGCGCGATGTCGAGGCCGAGCGAACCGGTGGAGACGACCTGGATGTCGCGCGAGACGTCGGCGTCGGAGAATTTCATCACCGAGCCCTTGCCGAACTGCTTCTCGATCTGCGCCAGCGCCGCGGACAAGGCCTTCGCGCGCTCGGTACGGGATTTTGCGTCGTTCATCTCGATTACTTTTTCCATCTGCGGGCCTCGTCCGGGGGCGGTGAGAACGGTCCGGAGTATGGCATGAAACTACTGTATAAACAATCAGCTCTACGTCGTAGGCCGGTCGTCTTCCAGGCGTTCGAGGGCGCCGAGCAACGCATGCAGCGCGGAGGCGTCGCGAACCGCAGCCCGGTCGCCGGCGAAATGCATCGTGGCGGTGCGCGGTGCCTCGCCGATCGACGCCCAGCCGAAGCAGACGGTGCCCACCGGCTTGTCGGGCGTGGCGCCGCCGGGGCCGGCGATTCCGGTGACCGACAAAGCGAGCTGCGCCCGGCTGCGCTTCAAGGCGCCTTCCGCCATGCGCGCCGCCACCGCTTCGCTCACCGCGCCGCACGACGCGAGCACCTCCGCGGGCACTTCGAGCAGGTCGAGCTTCGACGCGTCGGTATAGGTGACGAAGCCGCGCTCGAACCACGCGCTCGAGCCGCCGATCTCGGTGAGCGCGCGCGCGATGGAACCGCCGGTGCACGACTCCGCGGTGGCGATCATCCAGCCGCGCATCTCGAGCGCACGTCCGAGCGCCACGGCGGCTTCGACGACGCCGATCCAGCGGTGTGCCGCTTCCGGCACGGCGTTCGGGGAGTCGGGGGTCATGGCGTTGCGAAACGTCTGGCGATGCGGATCGGCGATGCGGCGGTAGATCGGCTCGCGTTGCGCTCAGCGATACCAGAGCGCGAACAACAGCAGCGTGTAGAACGCCGCCAGCACGTCGTCGGACATGATACCGAGGCCGTCCTTCAGGGTGCGCTCGAAGTGCCGGATGGGCGGCGGCTTGACGATGTCGAAGAAGCGGAAAACGACGAATGCGCCGAATCGGTCGGCCAAGCCCGACGGCACGAAGAGCAGCACCAGCCAGAATGCGACGATCTCGTCCCAGACGATCGAGCCGTGATCGGGCACCCCGAGATCGCGTGCGGTGCGCGTGCACGCCCAGATGCCGAGCGCGAATCCGCCGACGACGAGCACCGCCCAGCCGACCGGCGAAATCCAGCGCTCGAGCACGGCGAACGCCAACCACGCCCACAGGGTGCCGGCGGTGCCGGGCGCGACCGGCGACAGTCCGCTGCCGAAGCCCATCGCGATCCAGCGCGACAGCCGCACGCGCATGAAGCGCGAATCGGCCCGCACCGGAATGCGCGCCGGTGCACGCTCACGCGAAGTGGTCGAACCCACGAGCTTCGACGGGCAGCGCGCGCCCGCGCGCATCGCGCACGCGAATCGCCGAGCCGCAGACGACGCGGCCGATACGCGCCAGCGGCAGCCCCAGCCGCGCGCCGACGGCGGCGATCGCCGTCCGGTTCTCGGACGCGGCGCTGAACAGCAGTTCGTAGTCGTCGCCGCCCGACAAGGCCAGGCGAAGGCGTTCTTCTTCGTTCAGCGACTGCAGGCGGGCATCGACCGGCACCGCGGGCCAGTCGATCTCCGCACCGACGCGGGAACGTTCGACGATGTGGCCGAGATCACCGAGCAGCCCGTCGGACAGGTCGATTGCGGAGCGCGCGAGATGGCGCAGCGCGAGCCCGAGTTCGATGCGCGGTTGCGGACGGTCGAGGCGGATCGACGCTTCGTCGTCGAGCGCCAGCGGACGCCCCGCATTTCGCTCGCGCACGGCGAGGGCCGCTGCGCCCAGCGCTCCCGAAACCCACAGATCGTCGTCGGGCTGAGCTCCGTCACGGCGCAAGGCCGCGCTTTCGGGCACTTCGCCGAACACCGTGATGCAGATCGTGCGCGGTCCGCGCGTCGTGTCGCCGCCGACGAGTTCGCAGCCATGGCGATCGGCGAGCGCAAAAAGACCCTCGCAGAAGGCGGCGAGCCACGGCTCGTCGATCTCGGGCAGCCCGATCGCCAGCGTGAACGCGCGCGGGCGGGCGCCCATCGCAGCGAGATCGGAAAGGTTCACCGCCAGCGACTTGTGGCCGAGCGACGCGGGGTCGGCGTCGGCGAAGAAGTGTCGGCCCTCGAGAAGCAGGTCGGTGGAGATCGCGAACACGCCGTGCGGATCGAGCGGCGCGAGCAATGCGCAATCGTCGCCCACGCCGAGGCGCGCATCGCGCGCGGGGCCGCGGTCGAAGAACCGGCGGATGACATCGAACTCGCCGGGCATCGTCTCAACCCGTCTGCGGGAACTCGAGCGGCCGCAGCCGCGCGGCAACCCGATCGAGCACCGCGTTGACGTACTTGAAGCCGTCGGAACCGCCGTAGCTCTTGGCGATCTCGACCGCCTCGTTCAGCACGACGCGATAGGGGATCTCCGGCATGCGAAGCAGCTCGAAAGTGGCGAGCATCAGCACCGCGTGCTCGACCGGGCTGAGCTCGCCGATGCGGCGATCCAGATGAGGCTCGATCTGCGCGTCGAGCTCATCGGCCGCACGAATCGCTCCATGCAGCAGCGCGTCGAGATGTTCGTGGTCGGCCTTCTCGAAGCCCGGCGTTTCGGTGAGGTGCGCATGGATCGCGCCGGCATCCTCGCGCGCGAGCAGCCATTGATACAGACCCTGCAGCGCGAGCTCGCGCGCGCGGCGGCGGGCACTCTTCGGCGGCGTGCCGCCGGAAGTCCTGCGGTTCGATCCGGAGGCCGCGCTCGACGTCGCTTCGCGCCGAGGCGGCTTTCCCGGTTCGGTCATTCGCGACGCCCCCGGATCGGCCGGGACGGTTCGTCGTCGTCCTCCTCTACCTGAAGCTCCTCGTCGTCGTCATCGTCGTCGTCGTCATCGTCGTCGTCATCATCATCATCGTCGTCGTCATCGTCGTAATCGTCCTCGTCATCCTCGTCGTCGCCGCCGAGCGCCGACAGCGACGACGCGAGATTCGCCATCTCGATCGCGACGCGCGCGGCCTCTGCGCCCTTGCCCTCGGCCCGCGCCTGCGCCTGCTCGTCGGTGTCGGTGGTCAGCACGGCGTTGGCCACGGGAAGATTGAAGTCGAGCGCAACGCGCGCAATGCCCGCAGCGCTTTCGTTGGAGACGACCTCGAAATGATAGGTGTCGCCGCGAATCACGGCACCGACGGCGACGAGCGCATCGAATTCGCCGGAGGCCGCCAGCTGCTGCAGCGCGACCGGCACCTCGAGCGCGCCGGGCACGGTACACACGAAGATGTCTTCGCCGGCGACGCCGAGCGAGACCAGCTCGTCCAGGCATGCGTTACGCAGGGTTTCGGACACCGGCTCGTTGAAGCGCGACTGGACGACGCCGATGCGCAGCCCGCTGCCGTCGAGATCGGACTGGAATACCTCGATTTCCGTTGTCATCGCTCCTCCTCCATCGATTCGAAACCGACCACCTCGAGCTCGTAGCCCGTCATGCTCGGCATCTTGCGCCGCTGCGAAAGCAGGCGCATGCGACCGACGCCGAGATCCTTCAGGATCTGCGCGCCGATTCCATAGGTGCGCAGATCGAGCTTGCCGCTGCGCCGCCGCGCGTTGGCGTGCGCCGCCCCCTCGCCGAGCGCTTCTAGCTCGTCGAACAGCGCACCGGGCGACTGCGTGCAGTTCAGCAGCACCGCGACGCCGCTGCGCTGCGCGACGATGCGCTCCAACGCACGATCGAGCGGCCACGAGTGAAGCTTCGAGCCCGCATCGAGCAGATCGATGAGCGACAGCGGCTCGTGCACGCGAACCAGCGTTTCGCGCTCGCGCTCGATCTCGCCATGCACGAGCGCGAGATGCGCTGCGCGGGCGACATGATCGCGATAGGCGACCAGCATGAGCCGCCCCCAACGCGAGTCGATCGGCCGTTCCGCGACCCGCTCGATCAGGCTCTCGTGCGCGCTACGGTACTGGATCAGGTCGGCTATGGTGCCGATCTTCAGCCCGTGCACCGCGGCGAACTCGACGAGGTCGGGCAGCCTGGCCATCGAGCCGTCGTCGCGCAGGATCTCGCAGATGACTGCCGCCGGCGTGCGCGCCGCGAGCCGCGCGAAATCGCAGCCGGCCTCGGTGTGTCCGGCGCGCATCAGTACGCCGCCCGGTTGCGCCATCAGCGGAAAGATGTGGCCGGGCTGGACGACATCCTCGGGCCGCGCGTCTTTCGCCACCGCTGCCTGCACGGTGCGCGCACGATCGGCCGCCGAGATTCCCGTGGTGACCCCTTCGGCGGCCTCGATCGAGACAGTGAAGTTCGTGCCGTGGCGCGCGCCGTTGTGCTCGACCATGCGCGGCAAGCGCAGCTGGCGACAGTGCTCCTCGGTGAGCGTCAGGCAGATCAGCCCCCGGCCGTAACGCGCCATGAAGTTGATCGCTTCGGGCGTGACGCAATCGGCGGCGAGGACGAGGTCGCCTTCGTTCTCGCGGTCTTCCTCGTCGACGAGGATCACCATCCGGCCGGCGGCGATCTCGGCGATGATTTCGGCGGTGCTGGACAGGGTCATCGGGCGATTCTACCGGTGGACAGCATGCGCTCTACATAGCGCGCGATCAGGTCGACCTCGAGGTTCACGCGCGTGCCGGCATGCAGCGCATGAAGCGTGGTGACGCGCAACGTATGCGGCACCAGGTTGATCTCGAACTGGCTGCCCGCGTTCGTATCGACGACGCGATTGACCGTCAGGCTGACGCCGTTCACGGTGATCGACCCCTTGTACGCGAGGTACTTGCCGAGCGCCTCGTCCGCACGCACGACGAGCCGCCAGGACTCGCCGACCGGCTCGAAGGAGACGACTTCGCCGATGCCGTCGACGTGGCCGGAGACGAGGTGCCCACCCAGCCGGTCGGTGATCGTGAGCGCCTTCTCGAGATTCACCTCGCCGGGGGCATCGAGCCCCACGGTCTTCGAAAGGCTCTCGCCGGAGACATCGACGACGAAGCGGCGTGCGTCGATGCCGACGACTGTCATGCAGGCGCCCTGGATGGCGATCGAGTCGCCGGGGCGGACGTCGCCGAGGTCGAGCTCGCCCGCGTCCACCTCGATGCGAACGCCTGCCTGCTCGCCGAGCGATTCGACTTTTTCGATGCGGCCGACGGCCGCGACGATTCCGGTGAACATGGTTGTCAGATCCTGTCGGTTCGGCGCGCGATTATGCGCAGATCGTCTCCGATGCGCTCGATCGACTGGAAGCGCAGCGCGACGCCACGATCGATCGCCTCGGCAGCGGGCAGCATGGCCAGCGGGACCGCGTCGCCGAGCAGCAACGGCGCGACATACAGCAGCAGTTCATCGACGCAGTCTGCGCGCAGCAGCGAGCCGTTGAGCTTCGAGCCCGCCTCGACGTGCAGTTCGTTGATTCCGCGGCGCGCGAGCTCCGCCAGCAGCGCGACCAGATCGACCTTGCCGTCGGGACCGGCGAGCGTGACGACCTCGCAGCCGAGTTCGGCGAGCGCGCCCGTCTTCTCGACGCGAAGCGCCGGGTCGAGCGCGCAGACCACCAGCGTATTGCCGCCTTCGACGATGCGCGCGGCGACGTTCACCTCGAGGCGCGAATCGACGAGCACGCGCAGCGGCTGGCGCGTGGTGCGCACGTGCCGCACGGTCATCTGCGGATCGTCGTCGCGCACCGTGCCGATACCCGTGAGCACCGCGCAGGCGCGCGCGCGCCATGCGTGGCCGTCGACGCGCGCCGGCTCACCGGTGATCCACTGGCTGCGCCCGTCGGGCAGCGCGCTGCGCCCGTCGAGGCTGGCCGCGACCTTCATCCGCACCCACGGGCGTCCGCGCGTCATTCGCGAGACGAAGCCGATGTTCAACTCGCGCGCCTCCTGCGCCAGCAGCCCGCAGCGCACGTCGATGCCGGCGGCGCGCAGCCGCTCGAGTCCCTGCCCGTTTACCGCCGGATTCGGATCCTCCATCGCGGCGACCACGCGACCGACGCGTGCTTCGATCAGCGCGCCGACGCACGGCGGCGTGCTGCCATGGTGATTGCACGGCTCGAGCGTCACGTAGGCGGTGGCGCCGTGCGCGCGCGCACCGGCTTCGGCCAGCGCCAGCACCTCGGCATGCGCCTCGCCGCGGCGGCGGTGCCAACCCTCCCCCACGACCTGGTGCTCGTGCACGATCACGCAACCGACGCGCGGATTCGGCGTGCAGGTGTTCATCCCCTGCGCAGCGAGCCGCAGCGCATGCAGCATGAACTCGTGGTCGGCCGCGGTGAACATGCCCGGCATTATCTCCTGTCGGGCGCAGGCGACGGCCCGACCGACCGCCCTACAATCGTCGATCGAGGAGGAACGACTTGAGCGGAACGTTTCCTGCGCGCGAATCCGTCGTGACGAACAGCGAGCGCGTCGCGTCCACCGGCGAGCGGGCCGCGCCCCAGCGCGAGCGCATCGGCGGGCACATCGTCGCCGACGCGTTGATCGGCCAGGGCGTCGACACCGTGTTCGGCGTTCCCGGCGAAAGCTACCTCGCCGTGCTCGACGGCCTGCATCGGCATCGCGATCGCCTGCGCTTCGTCGTCTGCCGGCAGGAAGGCGGCGCGGCGTACATGGCCGATGCATACGCAAAACTCACGGGGCGAACCGGAGTGCTAATGGTCACGCGCGGCCCCGGAGCGACCAACGCCTCGGTCGGCGTGCACGCAGCGTTCCAGGACTCGGTGCCGATGGTCGTTCTGGTCGGGCAGGTGGGCACCGATTTCTTCGATCGGGAAGCCTTCCAGGAGATCGACTACCGCCGCACGTTCGGCCCGATGACGAAATGGGTCGCGCAGGTCGAGCGGGTCGAACGCATCCCGGAGTACATCGCGCGCGCATTCCAGATCGCGACGAGCGGACGCATGGGACCAGTCGTGCTCGCGCTGCCCGAAGACCTGCTGGCGGCGCGCGCGAGCGTGACGGACGCCGCACCGCATTCGCCATTGCGCGCCAGCCCCGGCGCTGCGCAGATCGAGAGACTGCACGCGATGCTCGCCGGCGCCGTGCGCCCGCTGGTGCTGCTCGGCGGCAGCGGCTGGACACGCTGGGCCTGCGACGACCTGCGCGTCTTCGCGGAAAGGAATCGGCTGCCGGTCGCGTGCGCGTTCCGCTATCAGGACCTCTACGACAACCGCCTGCCGAACTACGTCGGCGACGTCGGCATCGGTGTGAATCCGAGACTCGCTGCCCGTGTTCGCGATGCCGACCTGTTGCTCGCGATCGGGCCGCGCCTGGGCGAGATGACGACCTCGGGCTACGCGCTGATCGAAGCCCCCATCCCGCGGCAGCGTCTGGTGCACGTCCACGCGGGCGTCGACGAACTCGGCCGCGTCTATCAGGCGGAGTTGATGATCGCCAGCGGCATGCCGGAGATCGCGGCGGCGCTGCGCGACATCGCAGTGGATCCCCAGGCCTGGGCAGGATCGGTGGAACAAGCGCGCGCGCAATACGAAGCGTGGCAACAGGAGCCGCCGATCTACGCGAGGGCCAGGCAGGCGACGGCGCTGAACCTCTGGCAGGTCGTGCAGACGCTGCGCCGCCTGCTGCCGCCGGACGCGATTCTCACCAACGGCGCCGGCAACTTCGCCACCTGGGCCAACCGCTTCTGGCCCTACGCCGGACTGCGCACGATGCTATCGACCACCGCCGGCTCGATGGGTTACGGCGTGCCGGCCGCAGTAGCCGCAGCGATCGCCGAACCGAATCGCACCGTCGTCTGCTTCGCCGGCGACGGCGACTTCCTGATGACCGGACAGGAACTCGCCACCGCCGCGCAATACGAGGCAGGGCTTGTCGTCATCGTCTTCGACAACGGCATGTACGGCACGATCCGGATGCACCAGGAACGCGAGTTCCCGGGCCGCGTCTTCGGCACCGCGCTGGCGAACCCCGATTTCGCGAAACTCGGCGAAGCCTACGGCGGCTTCGGCGCACGCGTGCGCACCACCGACGAGTTCGAACCCGCGATGCGCGCTGCGCTCGCGCACGCGCGCAATCAGCACCGGCCGGCGATCGTCGCACTCGAGGTAGATCCGCAGGCGATCACGCCGAACGCGACGCTGGACGAGATACGTTGAAGGAAAAACGGGAAAAACGGGGGAAAAAACGGGGTCAGACCACGGTTTAGCGGAAGCGAAACCGTGGTCTGACCCCGTTTTTCCCGTTTTCCCCCGTTGTTCCCCTACCCGTAGACCGGAAACTCCGCCGTCATCTGCTCGACCTTCTCCCTCACCATCGCGATCCGCGCCACATCCTCCGGCGCATCGAGCACGTCGGCAATCAGATGTCCCACCTGTTCCGCCTGCTCGACACCGAAGCCGCGCGTGGTCATCGCCGGCGTACCCAGCCGGATGCCGCTCGTCACCATCGGCTTTTCCGGGTCGTTCGGGATCGCGTTCTTGTTGCAGGTGATGTGGGCGTCGCCCAGCACGCGCTCGGCTTCCTTGCCTGTGATGCGCTTGGCGCGCAGATCCACCAGCATCAGGTGCGACTCGGTGCGCCCCGACACGATGCGCAAGCCGCGCTCGATCAGCGTCTGCGCGAGAACCTGCGCGTTGGCCGCGACCTGCTTCGCGTAGTCGCGGAACGACGGCTGGCCCGCCTCGTGGAAGGCCACCGCCTTGGCGGCAATGACGTGCATCAGCGGGCCGCCCTGCAGCCCGGGGAAGATCGCCGAGTTGATCGCCTTCTCATGGGCCGGAGGCATCAGGATGAATCCGCCGCGCGGGCCGCGCAGACTCTTGTGCGTGGTGGACGTGACGATGTCGGCATGACCGACCGGGTTCGGATAGATGCCGCCGGCGATCAGCCCCGAGTAGTGCGCCATGTCGGCCATCAGCAGCGCGCCGACGTCGCGCGCGACCTTCGCGAAGCGCGCCCAGTCGATGCGCAGGCTGTAGGCCGAAGCGCCGGCGATGATCAGCTTCGGCTTGTGCTCGTGCGCCTTGCGCTCCATGGCTTCGTAGTCGATCGCCTCGGCCTCGTCCAGCCCGTAGGAGACGACGCGGAACCACTTGCCCGACATGTTCAGCGACATGCCGTGCGTGAGGTGCCCGCCCTCGGCCAGGTTCATCCCCATGATCGTGTCGCCGGGCTGCAGAAATGCCAAAAGCACCGCTTCGTTGGCCTGTGCGCCCGAATGCGCCTGCACATTCGCGCAGTCGGCGCCGAACAGCGCCTTCACCCGGTCGATCGCCAGCTGCTCGGCGACGTCGACGTGCTCGCAACCGCCGTAGTAGCGCTTGCCCGGGTAGCCCTCGGCGTACTTGTTCGTCAGCTGGCTGCCCTGCGCCGCCATCACCGCGGGGCTTGCGTAATTCTCCGAGGCGATGAGTTCGATGTGCGCTTCCTGGCGGCGGTTCTCGAGCCGGATGGCATTCCAGAGTTCCGGATCCACCTGGGAAAGGGCGATGCTGCGATCGAACATGGCAGTACCTCGAGGGAAAGGCGCGACGGGCGACGACGGAAGGTGCCGAGCGGAAGCGGGAGATGCGTGGCCGGCTGCGCTCGCTGGCCGGCGTCACGAATTCTAAAGGATCGTTCGCGAGGGACCGCCGGCCCGACCCATGCTGCATGACGCAGCGTTATCGCTTGCGCAAACCGTTTCGCGAACGCAGATACCGCATTTCGCAGCGCGCGAGCGCGAGCGCGGCAACCGAAGCGCAACAAGCGAGGCAACCCGAAGCGCGACAACACGCGCAGGCCGCCATTGCCCCCGCGCGGCGCGTCTACGGGTGTCCGCGTGCCTGCGCCGCGTCGTCGAGCGCCTCGGCAAGATGCTCCGCATCGGACCAAGACAGCAGCTCGAACGATCCGCTCTCCCAGGAGATCCGGTTCACGCTCGCGTTGAGCAACTCGTGCGTACGCGGCGCTTCGATCGCCAGGCCCGTCGCAACGCGAAACGCGCAATCGAGCACGCCGCCGTGCGTGACGACCACTACCGTCTCGCCCTCGTGCCGGCGCGCGAGGTCTCGCAGCGCCGCCTCGACGCGCTCGTGCAGCAACAGCAGCGTTTCGCCCCCGCCGGGAAGCGCGAAGGACGGCTCGCGCGCTCGCCAGCGCCCATATCCTTCGGGATCGATGCGTTCGATCTCCTCGTAGGTGCGCCCTTCGTAGCCGCCGTAGTGGCGTTCGCGCAGGCGCGGCTCGACGCGCAGGTCGAGGCCGTGCGGCTCGGCGATCGCCTCGGCCGTCTGGCGTGCGCGCAGCAGGTCGCTCGTGTAGATGGCAGCAAGCGGCCACGAGGCCAGCCGCCGGCCGGTCTTGCGAGCCTGCTCGAAGCCCTGCTCGTCGAGCGGCGTGTCGAGCTGGCCCTGGAAGCGCCGTTCGCGATTCCAGGCAGTGATGCCGTGCCGGACGAGGACGAGTTCGGTCTTCAGGCCAGCCTCGGGTTCAGCGTGAAGGTGCCGGTGATCGACGCATGGCCGAGCCGGTGATGCGCGATGACCTTCAGCGCGTCGGGTCCGCCGAAGCGCCCCATCAGCGGCAGCCGTTCGACGTCGAGCGCGTACACGGTGAACGTATAGCGGTGGACGATCGAATCGTTCCACGGCGGACACGGACCGTCGTAGCCGTAGTAGTCGCCGCTCATGTCGTGGTCGTTCGCGAACCAGCCGGTGTAGTCGTTGATGCCCTGGCGCGCCCCGTGCTTCGCGGTGGGGCCCGGCTTGCCGCGCGGAGTGACCTTGTCGGAGAACTCGCCGGCGGAGATTGCGTGCAGTCCGATAGGCAGGTCGATCAGCGTCCAGTGGTAGAAGTGCACGCGCGGCAATGTCGCCGGGATCTCGCGCCCCTCCTGGTTCACGTCGTCGGGCTTGCTCGGCACGTCGACGTCGTGGCAGACGATCGCGAAGGAACGCGTGCCCACCGGCGCATCCGACCAAGACAGCTGCGGATTGCGGTTCGACGACAGCGCGACGTGCGACTTCGGGTCGATCTTGCAGAAGGCATATTCGACGGGAATCGGCTGGCCGTCGGCGAAGGATTCGCTGGAAAGTCTCATTCGGTAGAACCTCCCTGCTTCGAGTGTCGCATGCCAGCGTAGGTTGCCCGCTCGCAGCCAGTCAAGCGAGCGTGGAGTTTGTCGTTCGGCCATCGCTCGATCGCGGCCGGGAGCGCAGCCACAACGTGACCGGCCCGTCGTTGACGAGCGAGACCTGCATGTCGGCACCGAAGCGTCCCGCCTGGACGCGACGATGCGTTCGGCGCGCGAGCGCGACGAAGCGCTCGAACAGCCGCTCGCCTTCGTCGGGCGGGGCAGCCGCCGAGAAACCGGGACGATTGCCGCTCGACGTCTCGGCGGCGAGCGTGAACTGCGGCACGACGAGCAGCTCGCCGTCGACGTCGCTCAGGCTGCGGTTCATCCGACCGGCTTCGTCGGGAAAGCAGCGCAAGCGCAGCACCCGGCCGAGCAGGCGCTCGCAGTCGGCCGCCTCGTCGCCACGCTCGGCACAATAGAAGACGAGCAGCCCGCGGCCGATCGCTGCCAGCCGCTCGCCGGCGACTTCGACCTGCGCTTGCGAGACGCGCTGCAGCAGCGCGAGCACTTCAGCCGACCGCGGCTTCGCCGGGCTCGATGCGAACGCGTGCGAAGCGCCGCTTGCCGATCTGCACGACGTAGGTGCCGGGAAAGAGCTCGAGCGCCCGGTCGGAAACGCGTTCACCGTCGATGCGCACGCCGCCCTGCTCGATGCTGCGGTTCGCCTCGCTGCTCGACGGCACGAGTCCCGCACGCTTGAGCAGCTGCGTGAGCGCGACCGGCGCGCCGTGCAGCACGACCTCGGGCATGTCGGCCGGCGCCGCGCCGAGCCGGAATCGCGCGTCGAAGCCCGCCGTCGCACGTTCGGCGTCCGCACGCGAATGGAAACGTTCGACGATCTCCTGCGCGAGCAGCACCTTGACGTCGCGCGGATTGCGCCCCTGTGCGCACTCGTCGCGCAGCGCCTGCACCTCGCGCAGCGGGCGGAAAGACAGCAGTTCGAACCAGCGCCACATCAGCGTGTCGGAGATCGACATCAGCTTGCCGAACATCTCGTCGGGCCGCTCGGTGATGCCGACGTAGTTGTTCTTCGACTTCGACATCTTGTCGACGCCGTCGAGGCCTTCGAGCAGCGGCATCGTCAGGATGCACTGCGGCTCCTGGCCGTATTCGCGCTGCAATTCGCGCCCCACCAGCAGGTTGAACTTCTGGTCGGTGCCGCCGAGCTCGAGGTCGGCGCGCAGCGCCACCGAGTCGTAGCCCTGCATCAGCGGGTACAGCAACTCGTGGATCGAGATCGGCAGGCCCTCGCGATAGCGCTTCGCGAAATCGTCGCGCTCGAGCATCCGGGCGAGCGTGTGGCGAGCGGCGAGTTCGATCATGCCGCGCGCGCCCAGCGCGTCGGACCACTCCGAGTTGTAGCGGATCTCGGTGCGGCTCGCGTCGAGGACGAGGCTCGCCTGGTCGAAATAGGTGCGCGCGTTCTGCTCGATCTGTTCGCGCGTGAGCGGCGGTCGAGTGACATTTCGCCCCGACGGGTCGCCGATCATCGCCGTGAAGTCGCCGATCAGGAAGATCACGGTATGGCCGAGATCCTGCAACTGGCGAAGCTTGTTCAGGACGACGGTGTGCCCGAGGTGCAGATCCGGTGCGGTGGGATCTAGCCCGAGCTTGATGCGCAGCGGCTTTCCGCTCGCCTCGCTGCGAGCCAGCTTGGCCAGCCACTCGCTCTCGACCAGCAGTTCCTCGGTGCCGCGCAGCGTGACCGCCAGCGCCTCTCGAACGGCGCCGCTGACCGTCGGCGCAGCGTCCCGGATCGGCCCCGACTGCTTTTCGTTCCGGAAACCGGGGCCGTTCGTCGTCATCGGGTAGGTGATATCCACTAGAGATCCGGTAGAATCCGCGCGACTTCTGCCGGACCCGAACCTCGCCGAAGCGGCGCGCGCCGGGGCTGTCGTCGGGGGTGAAGGGCCAGATTCTAGCCGAGGGGCGGAAGCGCCCGCGACCATGTAACTCCAGACCGGACCAGCCGATCAGCCCGATGAGCCACCCATTCCGCTCCCGATTCTCCAAGGTAGCGACGGCCGTCGCCGTGACGACGGCCCTGGCAGCGGTCACGGCGCTGGCCACGGCGCCGCTGCGGCATCCCGACGAAAGCGCGCCTTCCCTGAAGACGGTGATCGACACGCTTTCCGTCGCCGCGCCCGCCCTGCAGGGCGAATCCGACGAAACCTTCGTGCGCAGCGAGCGCATCCGGCGCGGCGAGACGCTCGCCTCGCTGCTCGACCGGCTCGGCGCCACCGATCCCGAATTCCACAAGTACGTTGCGTCGAACCCGCTCGCGCGCAAGCTGCTGCAGCTTCCGTCCGGGCGCACGGTCAACGCGGATATCGACTCGGCCGGCCGCGTCCGGTCGCTGCAGTACCGCTTCGGCAGCCTCGACCCCAATTCCGCGCAGCCGGCGCGCCGGCTGACCGTCGAACGCCACGACGAAGGCTTTCACGTCACCGAGGAACCGGTGCCGATCGAGCGCCAGGTGGCCATGGGCGTCGCCGAAATCCAGAGCACCCTGTTTGCGGCGATAGACGCGTCCGGCATCCCCGATGCGGTGGCCAGCCAGATCGCCGACATTCTCGAGGACAAGGTCGACTTCACGCGCGACCTGCGCCGCGGCGATCGGCTGCGCGTGCTTTACGAGATGATCCGCGAGTCCGACAGCCTCGATCCGCCGGTTGTCGGCCGCGTGCTCGCACTCGAGTTCGACAACGACCGCGTACGCCACGAAGCGGTCTGGTTCGACCGCGGCGGCGGCCAGGGCGAATACTTCGCATTCGACGGCCGCAGCCTGAAGCGGTCGTTCCTGCGCCAGCCGGTGGAGTTCAGCCGCATTTCGTCGGGCTTCCAGGCGGCGCGCATGCACCCGATCCTCAAGTACACGCGCGAGCACAAGGGCACCGACTTCGCGGCGCCGATCGGCACCAAGGTGCGCAGCTCGGGCGACGGCGTCATCGAGTTCATCGGCCAGCAGCGCGGCTACGGCAACGTCATCGTCGTCAAGCATCGCAACGACATCCGCACGCTGTACGCGCACCTGCACGGATTCGCCAACGACCTCTCCACTGGCACGCACGTCGCGCAGGGCGAGGTCATCGGCTACGTAGGCGCCACCGGCATCGCCACCGGGCCGCATCTTCACTACGAGTTCATCGTCGATGGCGAGAACGTCGACCCGATGACGGTCGCCATGCCCGGGTCGGCGCCGCTCGACAAGAGCGAGATGAAGCGGTTCACCGCACAGGCCGACGCACTGCGCATGCGTCTCGCGCAACTCGACGGCATGAGGCTCGCGCGCTTCGAGTAGCGGGCGCCGCGGTCCTTTCTTCTCGCTCGCGCTGCGGATGCGTCGCTTCGTCGGGCTGATGTCGGGAACCAGCGTCGACGCCGTCGATGCGGCCCTGGTCGAGATCGACGAATTCGACTTCGGCATTCGCACCGGCGGTTTCGCAAGTCTCGCGCTCGATGACGCGTTGCGTGACGAGTTCCACGCGCTGCAGGCCAGCGGTCCCGACGAACTCGAACGCGCGATGCGAGCAGGCGTCGCCCTCGCCGATCGCTACGCCGATGCCGTCGAAGCGCTGCTCGCGCAAAGCGGCTTACGACCGGAGCAGATCAACGCGATCGGCGCGCATGGCCAGACCGTTCGCCATCGGCCGGAACAGGGCTATTCGATCCAGTTGCTGAACGCCGCACGGCTCGCCGAGCGTTGCGGCATTGCCGTCGTCCACGACCTGCGCGCGGCCGACATCGCCGCCGGCGGCCAGGGCGCGCCACTGGTCCCGGCCTTTCATGCGCAGGTGTTTCGCAGTCCGCTCGAACGACGCGCGATCGTGAACCTCGGCGGCATCGCCAATGTCACCCTGCTGCCCGCCGACTGCGGATCGGAAGAGCCGGTGCGCGGCTTCGATACCGGCCCGGCGAACACGTTGCTCGACGCCTGGTGCCGGCGGCATACCGGGCGCGCGTTCGACGCGGATGGCGCGTGGGCGCGCAGCGCAGCGGTGCACGAAGCGTTGCTCGCGCGAATGCTGTCGGACCCGTACTTCTCGCGGCCGGCGCCGAAGAGCACCGGGCGCGACTTGTTCGATTCGAACTGGCTGCAGCGCGCGATCGATGCCGCGTGCGATCGCGGCGATCTGGGCAGAAGAGGGGACAGCGCTGGCGCCGGCAGCGACGTCCGCGTGGGAAGCGGCGGCAGCGACGAACCCGCTGCCGCCGACGTCCAGGCGACGCTAGTCGAACTGACGGCCGTCACCGTCGCCCGCGCGTGCGCCGACTACGGCGCACAGGCGGTCTATGCCTGCGGCGGCGGCACGCGCAATGCGTTCCTCATGGAGCGTCTCGCGCATCGGCTCGCACCGACGCCGTTGGAAACGACTGCTGTGCTGCGCATCGATCCGCAAGCCGTGGAAGCCGCGGCCTTCGCCTGGCTCGCCGCGCAGCGCATCGACGCGAAGGCGGCCAACCTCACCTCGGTAACCGGCGCATGCGGGCCACGCGTACTGGGCGCGATCAGCGATCCGCGCGTGTCGCGCAGCTGAGAGAATCGCGCACCGACGCGAAGCCGGCGGCTACCTCGCGCCGGATCAGCGCCGACCACTTCAGGAGAACGACGAACCGCAGCCGCAGGTGCTCGACGCGTTCGGATTCTTGATGACGAACTGCGCGCCGTCGAGGTCGTCCTTGTAGTCGATCTCGGCGCCCATCAAGTACTGCAGGCTCATCGCGTCGACGAGCAGCGTGACGCCGCCCTTCTGTAGCACGGTGTCGTCCTCGGCCGTTTCCTCGTCGAAGGTGAAGCCGTACTGGAAACCCGAGCACCCACCGCCCTGCACGAACACGCGCAGCTTCAACTCGGGATTGCCTTCCTCGTCGATCAGCGACTTCACCTTGACCGCGGCTGCTTCCGTGAACAACAGCGGATCCATCGTCTCGGCGACAGCTTCCATTCGATACCTCCGGTTTGTACCTATTGTACGGCGTGGCCGCGCGCGCGGTGTCGAGCGCCTGGGGTCGGGGCGGCTCGGCTGGTTGCGCGAGGCCGCTCGGCTGGTTGCGCGCGACGCCGCTCAGCTGCGGGCAGATGCACGCAAAACCGGCTCCGGCGCTTCGTCGCTGCGTAAGCCCGCGCTACGCCACGTAGCGCATCGGCGCGTGGGACACGTTCCACGGTTGCGAACGCAACATCTCGTTGCCACCCGGCGACTGCCCGACGAACGTCGACCGTTGCGCAGCGTCAAACGTGTATAATTTCCATACTGAAAATAGATCATATCTACATTGCGCTTCGAATTCGATCCCGCCAAGAGCGCTTCGAACAGAAGCAAACACGGTATCGACTTCGTCCAGGCGCAGGATCTATGGCGGGACGACAACCTGCTCGAAGTGCCCGCACGCACCACGGACGAACCGCGATTCCTTGTGGTCGGGCGGATTCGCGACACCATGTGGTCAGCGGTCATCACCTATCGCGGCGAAGCGATTCGACTGATTTCGGTCCGGCGCTCACGGCGCGAGGAGATCGAACTTTATGAAGACGATGGCACGTGAGTTCGACGAACACTTCGATGCCGGCGAGGACGTATCCGCCTGGATCGACCGATCCGCAGCTCGTCGCCCCCTTCAGCAGGCTCGACGGGTAAACGTCGATTTTCCGTCCTGGATGGTCGAGTCGCTCGACCGCGAAGCGAAGCGACTGGGCGTCACCCGTCAGTCGATCATCAAGGTCTGGATCGCCGAAAGGCTCGAGCGCCAAGCGGATTGACCGCGGCCGAGCGAGCCCGATCAGGGCAGGATCGGCACCTGCGTGAGCCCCGCATCCTCGGGCAACCCGAACATCAGGTTCATCACCTGCACGCCCTGCCCCGAGGCGCCCTTCACCAGGTTGTCCTCGACGACGAGCACCATCAGCAGGTCGCTGTCGGGCGGCCGGTGCACCGCGATGCGCACGAAGTTCGACGCGCGTACCGAGCGCGTCTCGGGCGCCGAACCGGCCGGCATCACGTCGACGAAGGGCTCGGAGGCGAAACGCCGCTCGTAGAGTGCCTGGAAGTCGAGATCGCGCGCGCGCGGCGTGATGCGCGCATACAGCGTCGAGAAAATGCCGCGGATCATCGGCACCAGGTGCGGCGTGAACGCGAGCTTCACCGGCTTGCCCGCGACCGCCTCGAGCCCCTGCCGGATCTCGGGCAGGTGCCGATGGCCGGTGACCGAATACGCCCGGAAGTTGTCGCTCGCCTCGGCAAGCAACGTGCCGACCTCCGCCTTGCGCCCCGCGCCCGACGCGCCCGACTTGCAGTCGGCGATCAGCGAATCCAGTTCGACCAGGTCGCCGCCCTGCACGCGCGCCGCTTCCGGATCGAGCACCGGCAGGAAACCGAGCTGCACCGACGTGGGATAGCAGCCCGGCAGGCCAATGACGCGCGCGTCGCGGATCGCTTCGCGATTGACCTCGGGCAGCCCGTACACCGCCTCGGCGAGCACGTCGGGGCACGAGTGCGGCATCTTGTACCAGCGTTCGAACTCGGCAGTGCTCTTCAGGCGGAAATCGGCTGCGAGGTCGATCAGCCGGACCCCGGCGGCGAGCAGCTGCGGCGCCTGCGCCATCGCAACCCCATGCGGAGTCGCGAAGAAGACGACATCGCACTTCTCCAGCGGCGCCGATGAAGGATCCGAGAAAGCAAGATCGACGCGCCCGCGCAGCGACGGAAACATCTCCGCCACCGGCATGCCGCTTTCCTTGCGCGACGTGATCGCGACGAGTTCGGCGTGCGGATGCTGCGAGAGCAACCGCAGCAGCTCGACACCGGTATAGCCGGTGCCGCCGACGATTCCGACCTTGATCATCGCAACCTCCGAAGGATGCCGGGCCGCAGCGCCCGGCCCGGGGAGCTGCGACGCGAAACGCTCAGCGCTTCGAGAACTGCTTGCGCCGGCGCGCCTTGTGGAAGCCGACCTTCTTGCGCTCGACCTCGCGCGCATCGCGCGTGACGAGACCGGCGTTCGACAGCGCGGGCTTCAGCGTCGTGTCGTAGTCGATCAGCGCGCGCGTGATGCCGTGGCGAACGGCGCCCGCCTGTCCCGACTCGCCGCCGCCGTGCACGTTGACCTGGATGTCGAAGGACTCGAGGTTCTGCGTGAGGTCGAGCGGCTGGCGCACGATCATGCGGCCGGTTTCGCGTGCGAAATAGTCGTCGAGCGGCTTGCCGTTGACGACGATCTTGCCGCTGCCGCGCTTCAGGAACACGCGCGCGACGGAAGTCTTGCGCCGGCCGGTGCCGTAGTTGTAGTCGCCGATCATCGGAATCAGACCTCCAGAGCCTTCGGCTGCTGCGCCGTGTGCGGATGCGTTGCCTCGCCGTACACCTTGAGCTTCTTGATCATCGCGTAGCCGAGCGGGCCTTTCGGCAGCATGCCCTTCACCGCTTTCTCGAGGGCACGGCCAGGATGCCGCGCCTGCATCTTCGCGAAGCTCTGCTCGCGAATGCCGCCCGGATAACCGGTGTGCCGGTAGTAGATCTTGTCGTCGGCCTTGTTGCCGGTGACCTTGATGCGCGCCGCGTTCACGACCACGATGAAGTCGCCCGTGTCGACGTGCGGCGTGAACTCGGGCTTGTGCTTGCCGCGCAGGCGATGCGCGATCTCGACGGCCAGGCGCCCGAGCACCTTGTCGGTGGCATCGACGACGAACCAGTCGCGCTGAACTTCGTGCGGCTTGGCGGAGAAGGTCTTCATTAGAATCTCTGGCTGGAGCGGCGCGCGAGCGCTTCGCCCGGAAACGGCAGGCGCCGTCCCGGAAAACGACCGAGGGAAGGCAGCAGCCGCAGAAAAGCCCTCGATTGTAATGTCGGACGACCGCTGCGTCAAAACAGTCGACTCGGGTCGGCCCCCATCGGTCCTTCGGTCGAATGGAATCGCGACGAACCATCGCCTGAGTCAGGGTTGGTCCACTGGTCGAGTTGCGCTGGAAATGAACTCACCTGACACGCCGACGGTCGTCAACATCCATCCTTCTCGCACTCCGGGGCGCCTGAAGGGTCGCTTCGACGATCCTTTACCCGAGGACGAACTCGCCGGCTGGAGCCGTCGAGCCGCGCGCGCCCCCCTCGACACGCACGCGCTGCGCTCCGGTGGCTCACTGCCGACGCCCGGTTCGTAGCCCCTCGTGCGAAGCCTGATCACGACGCGGCGAACCAAAAAAAAACCCGGACACGAGGCCCGGGTTGAATCCACCAAGGAGGAGGAGGTGGAGGAGACGAAACAGACTATAGCGAAGTGGATGGTGCAGTGCAAGAGGAGAAATCGTGAGGCGTCTGCCCAAAGCCACGAATCCGCAACGATCCTTGATCAAACTCAAGGTGTTCCCCCTCTGAGCGCGCTGTTCGGGAACGAAGCGTGCTCGTCGTTCGCCCGCCGCCTCGATTCCATATTGCATCGCAGCACGAGAAGCCTGTGCACATCCTTCCGGAATGCGGCGAGAATGAGTCCGGTTTCCAGGAGCGGTCGATGCAGTGCACGGTGAAATGGACGGGGCCCGGAGGCATGAGCTTCCTGGCCGAATCGGGAAGTGGGCACGCGCTGGTGATGGACGGCTCCCCCGACGCCGGCGGGCGCAACCTGGGCCCTCGACCCATGGAAATGCTGCTCATCGGCACCGGCGGCTGCACGGCCTCCGACGTCGTCGTGATCCTCAGTCGCAGCGGGCAGGACGTGCGCGCGTGCGAGGTGAACCTGAGTGCGGAACGCGCGCCTACCGACCCGAAAGTCTTCACGCGCATCCATTTCCATTTTGTCGTTCGCGGCCGGTCGCTGAAGCCGAATGTCGTCGAGCGCGCAATCCGGCTGTCGCACGAGAAATACTGCTCGGCGTCGATCATGATGGGGCAGACCGCCGAACTGACGCACGACTGGGAGGTAGTCGAAGACTGATCAGTACGTGTGAAGCGATCGGCGGCGCCCGGCAACGTGCGTCACAGACGCTACAAATAGTGGGCCGTCGTCGTCATGACTTTCGACGCGGCACGCATTGCCCAGCGCGCCGGTGGCGGCAGGTCGACGCCGCCCAACCTGCGGGCGTGCTCGCCGTGCCGCGCCTCGTCCTCCTGCATCGCGGCGACGATCTCGCGCGAGCGCGAATCGCTGGCCGGCAGTCGCTCGAGATGGCGCGCGAGATGCGATTCGACCTGCCTTTCGGTTTCGGCCATGAAGCCCAGGCTGATGCGATCGCCCATCCGTCCGGCCAGCAGCCCGATCGCGAACGAGCCGGCGTACCACACCGGGTTCAACAGCGACGGACGTGCACCGAGTTCGGTCAGCCGCGCGCGCGTCCACGCGAGATGGTCGCCCTCCTCGCGAGCAGCGAGCCGGAACTCGCGTTCGAGCGCCGGATCCACCGTGCTGGCTGCCTGCGCCTCGTACAGCGCCTGCGCGCAGATCTCGCCCACGTGGTTCACCCGCATCAGCGCACCGGAGAGCCGGCGCTGAGACGGCTCCGAAGGCTCGTCGTGGTCGGCGGCAGCGCTGCGCACCGGCATCGGGCGCGAGTGCGGCGGCGCGCCGGCGAGCGAGGCGAATGCGCGGCCCAGCACGGACAGCGCCCGGTCGAGTGGAGTCGGATGGCGCAATCCGTCCGGAGACAGGCTGGGCATGCTGGATCTCGGTTCGGGGGCGAACACTCAGCATACCTCCTGGGTCGCCGGCGCCGCCGCCGCACCGTCTCCGGGACCGTAAACCTGCAGTGGACGGCCGAATGTGCGCAGCGCCCTCACCGCACGTCCGCGTCCGTCGGAGCAACGATTCGGTGCGGATTCGGTTTGTTGCCGGAATGCGACACCAAAGGCATCGGAAGGCTCTCGTTTCTTTGCTCCCCTAGGGAATTTCGCGAGAATACGTTGGACTTCAAACCGGGGCCCTTCTGTCGGCCACTCGGGGAGTTGCGGCGGCCCACCAAGCCGACGATTGATTCCAGAAACCTAGGAGAACCTTCAATGAAGAAAACGCTTCTCGCAGTGGCTGTCGCCGCAGCGCTGCCGGCAGCGGCGTTCGCCCAGACGAACGTCACACTGTACGGAATCGCCGACGCCGGCGTGGGTTGGAACGACACGGACGGCCCGGGCGATTCGAGCACGATGGTCGTCAACTCCGGTTACATGTCGACCAGCCGCTTCGGCATTCGCGGCACGGAAGACCTGGGCAGCGGTCTGAAAGCCACGTTCAACCTGGAAGCGGGCGTTCAGCTCGACCAGGGTCTGAGCGATAGCGACATCGGTTCGCGTTCCGCGTTCTGGCAGCGTCGCGCGGTCGTCGGCCTGGCCGGCGGCTTCGGTGAAGTGCGCCTCGGCCGTGACTACACCCCGGGCTTCTCGGCGGCGGGCACCACCGACGTCATGGGCTACGGACTGCTGGGCAACTGGCTGACCTACACGGCGCAGGGCGGTATCACGACCCGTGCCAGCAACGGTATCCACTACACGGGCACGTTCTCGGGCATCACGCTGCGCGCGATGTACGCCGAGGGCGAGCTGCTTGACACCGCAACCACCGACAGCGGCGGCGGCGATGCGTGGGGTCTGTCGGGCGTTTACGCCGGCGGCCCGCTCACCGTGCAGGGCTACTATCAGGAAGTCAACAACGTCGTCGGCGATGCGGTCAAGCAAGCCGGTATCGGCGCGGGCTACAACTTCGGCGCTTTCCGTCTGACGCTGACGTACGGCGTTGCCGACGCGGATGGCACTGCGGTCGTGGCTGGTGGCGACAAGCTGCAGGGTCTGGGCCTGGGCGCCGGCGTGAAGCTCGGTACGGGTGAACTGCTCGCGCAGATCATGCAGCTGAAGGTCGACAATCCTGTCGCCGGTGGCAAGGACCCCAAAGGTACGAGCTTCGGCATCGCCTACGTCCATCCGCTGTCGAAGCGTACGAACCTGTACGCCACCTATGGCATGATGCGTAACAACGACACGGGCCGGTTTTCGATCCTCGCGTCGGACAACTCGGTGGCCGCTGGTGCCCCGGGCGCCGACCCGAAGGGCTTCGCGGTCGGTATCCGCCACCTGTTCTGATCGTGCACCGGCTTCGGCCGGTACGCGAACGAGGTGTGAAAGCGCCGGGGAAACCCGGCGCTTTTTTTATGTCCGGTCGGGACGCCGCAAAGCCAGGTGCGGTAGTGCGACTTGGATAGGCGTGATCCAGCGAGTACTTGTTTGAAGCGCGAACAGTTCAACCCTAAACTGTGGCGCATGACTGCGCCCGACGCCCCACCCTCCCCACCCGACCATGAAACGCGCCTGCAGGCGCACGACCATACCGCCCTGCGCCTGTGGCTGCGGCTGCTCACCTGCACGAGCCTGATCGAGGCGTCGGTACGCCAGATCCTGCGTGACGACTTCGACAGCACGCTGCCGCGCTTCGACCTGCTCGCGCAACTCGATCGGCACCCGCAGGGGCTGCGGATGAGCGAACTGTCGCAGCGGCTGATGGTGACGGGCGGCAACATCACCGCATTGGCCGATCAGCTCGAGGCCGAGGGCCTGCTGCGGCGCGAGCCGGTGAGCGACGACCGGCGGGCCATCCGGCTCACGCTTTCGCCGGCGGGGCAGAAACGATTCGCCGAGATGGCGGCCGGTCATGAGCGCTGGGTGGTTTCGCTCTTCGAGGGGCTGTCGCTCGACGAGCAGCGCCAACTGCTCGTGCTGCTCGCCCGGCTCAAACCGGGGCTCGTCGAAGGCAAGCGCCGGGCCGCGGAGATGCGCTCGACGAAAGGCCGCGCGCGTTCGACGAGCACATCACGCAGCGCAGCCTGAAACGCAGCCTGAAGCGGCCGCGGAGGCAAGCATCGAAATGCGGCTCGTCGAGGGCCGACGGGCACGGTACGATCTTCGGCGACACCGAACGACAAGGAAACGAGGAGACCATGCATCGATCCGCCCACGTCGACACCTTCGCCCGCGACAACCTGCCGCCGCCCGAGCAGTGGCCGGAGTTTCTCGACTCGCCGGACACACGCTACCCGGCGCGGATGAACGCCACCGTCGAATTGCTCGACCGGATGGTGGCCGGCGGCCGAGGCGACTCGATCGCGCTGCGTACCGAAGAGGCGAACTGCACCTACGCGCAACTGCAGGCGCGGGTGAATGCGATCGCCCGCGTGCTGCGCGCCCGGATGGGGCTGGTGCCCGGCAACCGTGTGCTGCTGCGCGGATCGAACAACCCGATGATGGCCGCCTGCCTGCTCGCGGTAATCAAGGCGGGGCTCGTCGCCGTGCCGACGATGCCGCTGCTGCGTGCGAAGGATCTCGCGCCGGTTGTCGAGAAGGCGCGCGTGTCGGCGGCGCTGTGCGACCTGCAGTTGCGCGACGAAATCGACCGATTGCGCGAGCAGACCGATGCGCTCGAGCAGGTGATGTTCTTCAACGACGGCAGCGGCGCGGACGACGCTCTCGAATCCTGGCTCGCCGACACGCCCGGGGCGTTCGAAGCCTGCGACACCGCGCAGGACGATGTCGCGCTGATCGCGTTCACGTCGGGCACGACCGGCAAGCCGAAAGGCACGATGCACTTTCATCGCGACATCGTCGCGATGTGCGACCTCTTCCCGCGGCATATCCTGAAGCCGACGGCCGACGACATCTTCTGCGGCACGCCGCCGCTCGCCTTCACCTTCGGGCTGGGCGGCATGCTGTGCTTCCCGCTGCGTGCGGGCGCCTCGGTACTGCTGCTCGAGCGCGGCACGCCCGAGTCGCTGCTCGGAGCGATCGAGCGGCACCGCGCGACCATCGTCTTCACCGCGCCGACGATGTACCGGCAGATGGCGACGATCGCGTCGCGCTTCGACCTCTCGTCGCTGAAGAAGAGCGTCTCGGCGGGCGAGGCGCTGCCCGATGCGACGCGTCAGCTGTGGAAACAGGCGAGCGGCATCGAGATGATCGACGGCATCGGCTCCACCGAGATGATCCACATCTTCGTCTCGTCGATGCCCGGCGACGTGCGCCGCGGCTCCATCGGCAAGCCGGTGCCCGGCTACGAAGCCCGCGTGGTCGACGACGAAATGAACGAGGTCGCGCACGGCGTGGTCGGCAAACTCGCGGTGAAAGGACCCACCGGCTGCCGCTATCTCGACGACCCGCGCCAGCTCGATTACGTGCGCGACGGCTGGAATCTTCCGGGCGACGCGTTCGCGATGGACGAGGACGGCTATTTCTACTACCAGGCACGCTCCGACGACATGATCATCTCGGGCGGCTACAACATCGCCGGTCCCGAGGTGGAATCGGCGCTGCTGATGCACGAAGCGGTGGCCGAATGCGGCGTGGTCGGCGTACCCGACGAGGCGCGCGGCCAGCTGGTGAAGGCCTTCGTCGTGCTGAAGAAGGGATGGCAAGCAGAAGACGGGCTGAAAGGCACGCTGCAGGACTTCGTCAAGCAGACGATCGCGCCGTACAAGTACCCGCGGGCGATCGAGTTCTGCGAAACGCTGCCGCGTACGGAGACGGGAAAGCTGCAGCGGTTCCGGTTACGGGAGGGGTAGCCGATGAGAGATTGCGATCCGCCATCGCATCCGACGCATACTGGGTAACAGTCTGCACGAGGTTGCCGGACTGTTACCGAAAAGCTACCATTCAGCTTCAAATCGGAGTACGAAGTGGAGTGCGATCTCTTCATCAAGAAGCTGCCACGAGACATCAAGGAGTTGATCGCACGAGAGGCACAAGCAAATCGCCGCTCGGTCAACCAGGAAGCTATCGTGCTCCTCGAAGAAGCCCTCACCCGCAGGGCGCGGTTCGTCACGCGGCAACGACACGCGGTCCAGCAGATACTCGCATCGTATAGAGCGCTGCCGATCACGGACAATCGAACGCCGGACGAAATCATCGGATACGACGAAAACGGGTTGCCTACATGAAAGCACCGCTCTTCAACGAGATCCGCACGGCGCAGGCCGCGGCGTTCCTGCTCTTTCGAGCCGGCGGAAAACTGCCGTTGATCAAGCTCGTTAAGCTCCTTTACCTGGCCGAGCGGCTATCGCTGAAGAAGTACGGGGAGCCAATCACGGGTGACAAGCTGGTTTCGATGCCTCACGGCCCCGTTCTCTCGATGACCTACGATCTCATCAACGGTGCACTTCCTTCGGTCGACGGCGGATGGGAGTCGTGGATTTCGGATCGCGCATCGCACATGGTTGCCTTGCGCGACCGAAGCAGGATTCGCTCGCCAGAGACGGATCTGCTTCACCTGAGCGAGAGCGATCTCGAAGTACTGAACGAGGTCTGGAACGAGTTCGGCCATTGGGATCGCTGGGATCTCGTCCGATACACGCATTCGGAAGCGTGCCCTGAATGGGAAGATCCCGAGGGTTCGAGCCGACCAATACTGCACGAGATACTCTTCCAGAAACTCGGCTACTCGTCCGAGGAAGCCGCTGCTCTTACCGAACGGCTCCGTGAACAATCCTGTCTAAACGCGTCGTTCTCTTGAGACGGAGGCGTGGCTACATGGCGCAATGAGCCCGGCTCGACTCTGCTCATCCCGTCAGGCCCGCGCGGACTGCATCTTTTCGTTGTTTTGATTGGGCCAGTCTTGCTGCCCGAATACGGACCGGAACCGCAAACCGGAATGGTAGGCATCACCACCGTCCGAAGCGGCATTCCCCACGATACGGCCTGCGAGCTGCACGTGGGCGACCACCCGTTCATCCGCCATCCGAGTTACGTCGCTTATCGCCATATGAGGGTAGACGCGTCGGCACATACGGCAGAAATGGTCATGCGCGGCGTCTGGAAACCGCACGAACCATGTTCCCCGGAATTGCTCGCTCACGTTATTGCAGGCGCGCGCATTTCCCGACTGATGCCGCGCGAGTTCAAGGCCTGGTTCGCGGAATAGCCGAAGGCCGGGCGCGTGAGCCTACGCCGCCTGCGTCTCCCTCTCCTTCGCCTGCACTGTCTCGTCCCGCAACTCCCGCCGCAGGATCTTCCCCACGTTGGTCTTCGGCAGCTCCTTGCGGAACTCGATGTACTTGGGCTTCTTGTAGCCGGTGAGGTTCTGCGCGCAGTACTCGCGCAGCGCCTGCTCGGTGAGGCCCTCGTCTGCCTTCACCACGAACAGCTTCACCGCCTCGCCCGAGTTCGCGTCGGGTACGCCCACTGCGGCCACCTCGAGCACGCCCGGGTGCGCCGCGACGACGCCCTCGATCTCGTTCGGGTACACGTTGAAGCCGGAGACGATGATCATGTCCTTCTTGCGATCGACGATCGTCGTATAGCCGCGTTCGTCCATGGTGCCGATGTCGCCGGTCTTGAAGAAGCCGTCGGACGTCATGACCTTCGCCGTCTCTTCCGGACGCTTCCAGTAGCCGGTCATCACCTGCGGGCCGCGGATGGCGATCTCGCCGCGCTCGCCCAGCGGAACCGGTTTGCCGTCGTCATCGAGAATGGCGACCTCGGTGGACGGGAACGGCAGTCCGATCGTTCCGCTGTACGCATCGGTGTCGGTCGGATTGCCGATCGCCGCCGGCGCCGTTTCGGAGAGTCCGTAGGCCTCGCAGATCGGGCAGCCGGTAACCGCGAGCCACTTCTTCGCCACCGCCTCCTGCACCGCCATTCCGCCGCCCAGCGAGACGCGCAGTCCGGAGAAGTCGAGCTTCGCGAATTCCGGGTTGTTGGCCAGAGCGTTGAACAGCGTGTTCACTGCCGGGAACAGCGTGAAGCGGTACGGGCGGATTTCCTTGATCAGCGCCGGCTGGTCGCGCGGGTTCACGATGAGGATGTTCAGCCCGCCCACCCTCATGCCGATCAGGTAGCACGCGGTGAGCGCGAAGATGTGATACAGCGGCAGCGCACAGACCCAGACCAGCTGCTCGGGCAGCGGACCGCGTTTCGTGTTGTTCAGCGCCGGCTGGATCCACGCCTCGGCCTGCAACGTGTTCGCGATCATGTTGCGGTGCACGAGCGTGGCGCCTTTCGCCACGCCGGTGGTGCCGCCGGTGTACTGCAGGAAGGCGACGTCCTCGTGACCGAGCTCGGGCTTCGTGAGTTCCAGCCGACCCCCTTCGGCCATCGCACGGTTGAAGCGCACTGCCTTCGGCAGGTCGAAGGCCGGCACCATCTTCTTCACGTGCCGCACGACGGCGTTCACCAGCGTGCCCTTGCCGAAGCCGAGCAGGTCGCCCATCGACGCGACGACGATCTGCTCGATCGCCGTGCGCGGCAGCACCTTCTGCAGCGTGGCGGCGAAGTTCTCGAGCAGGATGATTGCGCGCGCGCCGGAGTCCTTCAGCTGGTGCTCGAGTTCGCGCGGCGTGTACAGCGGGTTGACGTTGACGACGACGAGACCCGCGCGCAGCACCGCGGCGATCGCCACCGGATACTGGAGCACGTTGGGCATCATCAGCGCGACGCGATCGCCCTTCTTCAACCCGCGCGACTGCAGCCACGCGCCGAGCGTGCGCGACATCTCGTCGACCTCGCCGTAGGTAAGGGCCTTGCCGAAGCCGACGTAGGCCTTGCGGTCGCGGAATTGCGAGAACGACTCCTCGAGCAGGTCGACCAGCGAGCGATAGCGGTTGTGGTCGATCTCGTGCGGCACGCTGGCGGGGTAGTTCTTCAGCCAGAAGCGATCCATGTTGCTCTCTCCCGGTGGCGACCCGCGGCTCGATCGGCCGCGTCGGTCCCTTTCCGGGCCATTATGCCGGCGAAAGACCGCCCGGCGGCGCCGATCGGATCAAGGTTCGAGCGCGTCCAGCGCCGCTCTTCGCTCGCCCTTCGGCAACGCGCCGATGCGGCGTGCCGCTTCGTAGAACGCCGGCAGGTCGCCGCCCTCGCGCCGCAGCAGCGCATCGAACGCGGGCACCAGGTCGTTATAGGTGGCCACCGACGCCAGGTGCGCGTTGGTCAGCGGCTGCGCGAAGAAACGGTCGTAGCCGGCGAAGCCGCCCCACGAGCGCTTCAGCTCCTCGTAATCGCGCCTCAGCGCGGCGAAGATCTGCTGCTTGCCGGTCCGCTTCGCCTCGTCCGACGCGGGCGACGCATACAGCGCTTCGAGCGCCGCGCGGTTTCGCTGCAGCAGCGCGAGGAACTGCCGCCGGCGTGCATCGAAGCGCTCCCATTCGTCGCGCAGCTTCGTATCGTGCGTGCGCCTTTCCACGGCGGCGAGCCAGCGGCGCACACCCTCGCGCTGCACGGTGGTGGCGAACGACTCGTTGAACGTGGTGTCGCCCTTCACGTACAGCTCCTGGTGCGAGAGCTCGTGGAAGATCAGGCGCGCAACTTCGGCCTCCGGATAGCCGATGAACGTGTTCAGCACCGGGTCGTCGAACCAGCCGAGTGTCGAATAGGCCGGAACGCCGCGCACGACGACGTCGAGCCCCTGGTCGCGCAGGCGCTGCGCGAAGCGCTCGGCGTCGTCGTGATCGTAGTAGCCGCGGTAGGCCACGCAGCCGACGAAAGGAAAGCACCACTGCTCGAGTCGCATCGACAGCTCGGGCGTGGCGAACACGCTCCAGACAACGAACGGGCGACCGAGATCGGCATATTCGGTATAGCTGTCGTTGCGCGGCAGGGCGAGATCGTCGCTGGCGAACGCACGAATCGCGAGCACGTCCTCGAGCCGCCGGCGCAGCGCGGGCGGCGTCTGCGGGTCGTCGACCACCGCCGAAATCGGCCGCGCCTTGCTCATCACCGACAGATGGCCGGCAATCGACTGCAGGTAGTAGCCCGGCCCGTCGTGCCAGGCGGCACACCCGCCCAGCAGCGACAGGGCGAGCGCCGTCGCGATGGTCCGAAGCGCCTGCCACCCGCGGTCGCGTGCGCTGCACGGAAGGCGAGGTTGCACTACGTTATCCGCGTCGAGCGCAGGCGTCATCCGCCGATGCTAACGTAGGGCGTCGCGCTTCATCGCTCACGAGGTTTCGATGCAACTCGTCGACCGGATCGCCGAATTCCATGCCGAGATGCGCGCCGTGCGCCGCGAACTGCACGCGCATCCCGAACTGGCCTTCCAGGAAACCCGCACGAGCGAGTTGATCGCATCGCGACTGTCGCAATGGGGCATCCCGGTGCACCGCGGACTCGGCGGAACCGGCGTGGTCGGCATCGTGCAGGGCGGCACTGCCGCCAGACGTGCGATCGGCCTGCGCGCCGACATGGACGCGCTGCCGATCACCGAGCGCAACGTTTTCGCGCACGCGTCGACGAATCCGGGCCGCATGCACGCCTGCGGACACGACGGGCACGTGGCGATGCTGCTCGCGGCGGCGCGCCACCTGAGCGAGCACCGCGACTTCGACGGCACCGTCTACCTGATCTTCCAGCCGGCCGAGGAAGGCGGCGGCGGCGCCCGCGCGATGATCCGCGACGGGCTGTTCGAGCGCTTTCCGATGGACGCGGTATTCGGGTTGCACAACTGGCCGGGGATGGCCGCAGGCGAGTTCGCACTGCGGGCCGGGCCGATGATGGGCTCGTCCAACGAGTTCCGCATCACCGTGCACGGACGCGGTTCGCACGCGGCGATGCCGCACGACGGCGCCGATCCGGTGCCGGTGGCCTGCCAGATCGTCCAGGGGCTGCAGACGATCATCACGCGCAACAAGCGCCCGGTGGAGGCGGCGGTGCTGTCGGTGACGATGATCCGCGCCGGCGAGACGACGAACGTCGTCCCCGACACCGCGACGATGCAGGGAACCGTGCGCACGTTCACGACGCAGGCGATCGACCTGATCGAGCGCCGCATGCGCGAGATCGCGTCGCACACCGCGCGCGCTTTCGACTGCGAGGCGGAAGTGGAGTTCAAGCGCAACTACCCGCCGACCGTCAACCACGAGAAGGAAACCGCGTTGTGCCGCGAAGTGGCCCGCGATCTGGTCGGTGACGATCGGGTGCGGGAGTTCGAGCCGACGATGGGCGCCGAAGATTTCGCCTACTTGCTGCTGCAGAAACCCGGCTGCTACCTGATGCTGGGCAACGGCGACGGCGAGCACCGGGCGCGCGGCCACGGCGAAGGTCCGTGCACGCTGCACAATCCGAACTACGACTTCAACGACGAGTTGATTCCGTTGGGCGCTGCCTACTGGGTGCGCCTCGTCGAACGCTGGTTCGCCGCTGCTTCGTAGCCGCTTTTTTGTAGTACTTCGTAGCGCGCGAGCAACTGATTCGGCGGCGGGCGCCGCCGCACGACGGCCGCGGTCGCGTACACAGCCGCACCGCGCGTGCCGTCATCGACTTCCGTCGTACACTGCAGCGAGAAATCGATCTCGTCGATGCGTACGTCCACCGCACTCGAAGCCCGCAGCGAAGCGCCCGGCCAGGCCTGCGCGGGACCGTCGAGCGCTCCCGGTTCGCAGCGCGTTCTCGAGACGATCACCGGCTGGCAGCGCGAGCTTGCCTCCATCCGCCAGGCACTGCACGCGAACCCCGAACTGGGCTTCGAGGAACACTTCACCTCGGAGCTCGTCTGCCGGCAGTTGCAGCGCGCGGGCGTCGACGAAGTCCACCGCGGCATCGGCCGCACCGGCGTGGTCGGCGTCATCCGCGGACGGCAGACGCGCAGCAGCCGCACGATCGGCCTTCGCGCCGACATGGACGCGCTGCCGATGCAGGAGGACGGCGAGCACGCGCACCGTTCGCGCAAAGCCGGCGTCATGCACGGCTGCGGGCACGACGGACACGTCACGATGCTGGTGGGCGCCGCCCGCTACCTCGCCGCGAGCCGCGACTTCGACGGCACCGTCCACCTGATCTTCCAGCCCGGCGAGGAAGGCCACGGCGGCGCGAAAGCGATGATCGACGATGGCCTGTTCGAACGCTTTCCCTGCGACGCCGTCTATGCGATGCACAACTGGCCGGCGCTGCCGGCCGGGACGATCGGTGTGCGGCCCGGTCCGATCATGGCCGCCGCCGACCGCATCACGATCACCATCGAGGGCCGCGGCGGGCACGGCGCACATCCGTACCTGGCGATAGATCCCGTGCTGGTCGCCGCGCACATCATCACTGCCGCGCAGTCGATCGTTTCGCGCAACGTCAGCCCGATCGATTCGGCCGTGGTCAGCCTGTGCTCGATCCAGGCCGGGCACCCGGGCGCGATGAGCGTCATCCCGCACGAGGCAAAGCTCGTCGGCACGGTGCGCACCTTCCGCGAGACCACGCAGGCGATGGTCGAGCAGCGGCTGCGCGCGCTCGTCGAGTCGGTGGCGGCAGGCTTCGGTGCGAAGGCCTCGCTCGTCTACGAGCGCGTGTATCCGGCCACCATCAACAGCACGCGCGAGGCGACGTTCGGTGCTGCGGTGGCCGACGAACTGGTCGGCGCCGCGAACGTCGTGCGCGATCTCGACCCGAGCATGGGCGCCGAAGACTTCTCCTTCATGCTGCGGGTGCGCCCCGGCGCGTATTTCCGTCTCGGCCAGGGCGGCGCCGCGGAAGGCTGCCTGCTGCACAGCTCGCGCTACGACTTCAACGACGCGGTGCTGCCGATCGGCTCGGCGCTGTTCGTGCGGCTGGCGGAACAGTCGATGCCGCTGTAGGAAGGGAAGGGGGAAGGGAGAAGGGGGAAGGGAACAGCCTTCGACCCCGGGCCGGCGGCTGATCGCCCGGTCTCAGTCTTTGTCGGCAGTCGGGGTCAGGCGCCAGCCTTGATCGTCGTGTTCGAGGCGGTAACGCGCTCCGATCCCCAGCACGGCCTTTCTCGGCACGTGACCGAACGGAAGGCCGGTGACGAAAGGCACGCTCGAGCGCTCGCGGAAATGCTCGACGACCGCACGCAGGTCGTAGCCGTTGTCGTGCGGCGAAGGCTTCCACTCGGTGAACTCGCCGAGCACGACGGCGTGCTGCGCAGCCAGCACACCCGAATAGAGCAGCTGATGCAGCATCCGCTCCACGCGATACGGATGCTCGGCGACGTCCTCGAGGAACAGGATGCCGCCTTCGACGGCAGGCAGGTACGGCGTGCCGACCGCCGCAGCGACGAGCGACAGATTTCCGCCCCACAACGTGCCTTCGATCGGCTCCTGCGGACGCCCATGGTGACGTGCCGCGGCAACCGCCTTGTCTTCCGCAGGCGCGGGCCACCGTTCTTCCCAGTGCACCGGCAGCAGCCGTCCGTCCATCAGCGCATCGAAGTGCTCGAGCATGTACCGATCCGGCTCGTCGATGCCGAAGTCGCCCGCCACGCCGGGACCTGCGAAGCTCGGTGCGCCGGTTCGCGCCAGCAGCGCGAGCTGGAACGCCGTGAAGTCGCTGTAGCCGATCCAGCGCACGCCGCGCGCAGCCGACGCGGCGACGAGCGGCCAGTCGATGCGATCGAGCAGCCGCGATACGCCGTAGCCCCCGCGCGTGATCATCACGGCGTCGATGTCGTGCGCGCGCGCGGCGCGATGGATCTGCTCGAGGCGCACGGCGTCGGGCGCTCCGAAGCGCTGCCATCCTTCGCGTGGCGCGCTGCACCTCGCTTCGTGGCCGCGCTCGCGCAACCGCTGGAGCGCAAGATCGAATCGTTCGAGCGACAGGTGCGCCCCCGACGGCGCAATGATTTCGATGCGAGCGCCGCTACGCGCCACCGGGTCGATTCCCCCGTTCATCCGCGCGCCGCGCGCGCTGCCGCGAAGCGCACGAACCAGTCGATCGACGCCGGATTCGCCATCGAATCGCGATTGACCGACTTCTCCACCGGCTGCCCCAGCAGGATCTTCTTCACCGGCACTTCGAGCTTCTTGCCCGACATCGTGCGCGGCACCTCGGCGATCGCGTAGACCTCGTTCGGCACGTGCCGCGCCGAGAGCTTCGTGCGGATCGCGTCGAGCAGCCGCTTGCGCAGCGACGCGTCGATGCCGGTTGCGCCGCGCACGGCGGCGTCGGGATCGGCCGCCGGCCCCTTCGCGCCGATGCCCGCGATCCGCGAGCCGGGCTCGCGCTGCACGACGAACAGCGCGAGAAAAGATTCGCGGCCGAGGTACTCGAGATCGATGACCAGCGAATCGGCGACCTCGTCGAACTCCTCGACGACGCGATACAGCTCGCTCGTTCCCATCCGGATGCCGTAGCGGTTGATCGTCGAGTCGGAGCGACCGAAGATCGTCGCGGTCACGCTTTCGGGACGCTCGTGCAGCATCAGCCAGTCGCCGTGGCGCCAGACGTTCGGCGGACCGGGGTAGGTGTCGAAGTAACTCTCGAAATAGCGCCTGCCGTCGGTGTCGCCCCAGAAGAACAACGGCATCGACGGCATCGGTTCGGTGCAGACCAGCTCGCCGACTTCGCCGATCAGCGGCTTGCCGTCGTCGCTCCACGATTCGATCTTCCCGCCGAGCACGCGGCATTGCATCTCGCCGGCATACACCGGAAGTACGGGGCACGCGGTGAGGAAAGCTGCCCCCGGATCGGTGCCGCCCGAAATCGACGCCAGCAGGATGTCCGGATGCACGTGCGAGTAGATCCAGCGGCACGCCTCCACGGTGAGCGGAGAGCCGGTGGAACCGAGCGTGCGCAGCGCCGAAAGATCGAACCGCTCGCGCGGATTCAGCCCCGACTTCATGCACAGCGAAACGAAGGCGGGACTCGTGCCGAAGAACGTGAGCCGCTCTCGCTCCGCCAGTCGCCACAGCGTGCCGAGATCGGGATGACCGGGATTACCGTCGAACTGCAGCAGCGTCGCGCCGGTCATCAGCGTCGACACCCACAGGTTCCACATGATCCAGTTGGTCGACGAGAACCAGAAGAAGCGATCGCTCTCGTCGACGTCCAGGTGCAGCGCGTTCGTCTTCAGGTTCTCGAGCACCGTGCCGCCGTGTCCATGGACGATCGGCTTGGGCATGCCGGTGGTGCCCGACGAATAGACGATCCACAGCGGATGGTCGAAGGGCAGCGCGGCGAAGCTGCATTCCGCCGGCTGGGCGATCGCATCGCTCCACGGCATCACTGCGGCGGCGCCGGCGTCGGCGAGCGTTGCGCGCTCGTCGAGATACGGCACGAAGACCACGGTGCGCACCGACGGCAGCCGGCTCGCCAGTTCACGGACGATGTCGCGCCGGTCGAAGTCCTTGCCGCCGTAGCGGTAACCATCCACGGCGAACAGCACTGTCGGCTCGATCTGGCGAAAGCGGTCGAGCACGCTCACCGTCCCCATGTCGGGCGACGAGCTCGACCAGATCGCGCCGAGGCTCGTCGTCGCCAGCATCGCCACGACGGTCTGCGGAATGTTCGGCATGTAGGCCGCGCACCGATCGCCCGGCTTCACGCCGAGGTGCGCGAGCGATGCCGTGAGCGCACCCACTTCGGCACGCAACTGCTGCCAGCCGATCTCGCGGCGCTCGCACGATTCGGAGACGAAAACGAGCGCGGGCCGCGCGGCGATCTCGGGTCGCAGCGCCGGCGCCAGCAGGTGCTCGGCGTAGTTCAGCGTTTCGCCCTCGAACCAGCGCGCACCGGGCATCTCGCGGCGCGCGAGCACACGCGTGGCCGGCGATCTTGCGCGCACGCCGCTCCATTCGTGGAATGCGCCCCAGAAGCCCTCCAGATCTTCCACCGACCAGCGCCACAGCGATTCGTAGTCGGAAAAGGAAAGTCCGCGCGTCTCGCGCAGCCAGCGATTGAAGCGGGTGATGCCGGCGCGTTCGATTCGCTCGGGGCCGGGGCGCCAAAGAACTTCGGGCGTCGTCATCGGAGAGTCTTCGCTGTCGGAGGGATCGAGCCGACTATACCGAAAGGCTCGCGCGCCGCCTGGAGAAGAGCGGGCGAGAAGAAGGAAGACTGCGCAGATCGTGCGGACATGCGCACGGATCTGTCGGTCCCGTTCTACAACACGTCGTCCGGCGAATCCATCGAAATCCCGCTCGCTTGCCGCACACGAAGCCCTCCGGAGAGACGTCGATGCAGCCTGCAAACGATCTTCGCAATCGTCCTTCGCGCCTTGCTTACCGTGCGCGCTTTTTCCTCGTTGCCGCCCTCGCGGCCGGTGTTGCGTCCATCGCGCAGGCCGCGCCCTTCTCGTCGTTGTTCGTGTTCGGCGACAGCCTGAGCGATTCGGGGAACAACGCGATCGTCATAAACGAGAGAACGACTGTACCGATCAGCGGCGACACTTTCGTGCCGAGCTTCCCGTATGCATCGACGCGATACACGAACGGTCTGGTATGGGCGCAAAGCTTCGCGAGTTGGCTCGGGAGTCCGGCAACGCCCTCGTTGCTCGGAGGAAGCGATTACGCGTACGGCGGTGCACGCACGGGCCCTTCGGGCAGCGGCTTTCCGTACAGCCTTCGCGACCAGGTGGGTCAGTTCCTGTACGCGGTACACGGATCGGCCCCCGCCGATTCGCTCTTCGTATTGGCGGGCGGCGGGAACAATGCTCGCGACGCGCTGAGCGCAGTGGCTGGCGGTACCGACGCGACCACCGCGATCCTGCAGACGGCGAGCGACTTCGTCGCCGACACCGTGGCGATGGTGCTGCAACTGATCGCGGCCGGAGCCGGCGACATCGTCGTATGGACGGCACCGAACATCGCGTTCGCCCCGGCGATAACGGCGCTTGGCAGCCCCGAAGCGAGTGCTTTCGCCACGGTGTTGGCAGACACGATGAACACTTCCCTGACGACCGCGCTTGCGCCGTTCGCCGGCGTCGTGCAGATCTTCGACCTGAACCGCCTGCTGGGCGACCTGATCGAACATCCGCTTCGCTACGGACTGCTCGACGTCACCAATGCCTGCGCGGCGGAACTCGCATGTGACCCTGCGAAATATCTATTCTGGGATGGCATCCATCCCACCTCCGCCGGACACGAGCTGATCGCGCGCGCGATGATCGCGCTGGTGCCGGTTCCAGGATCGCTCGCGCTCCTGCTCGCAGGCTTCGGGCCCGTGCTGCTGCTGTCAGCGAGACGCCGGGTTTCCCGGGGATCCGAGCGGAACCGTTGACGAACGGGCCGAATTCCTCGTCGGCATCACACGGGTCGAGGCAAAAAAAAGGCCCGCGAAATTCGCGGGCCGAATCCACCTATGCGGTGGAGGAGGAGACTCCGTGGGGTGTCGCCCGAGGGCGCCACCCGCCTGTTCGTCGGCCGCCCGACTGCCGGTCGGCGCGGCCGTTCAGCTATGCTTCAGCGGTTCCAGCTGGCGCGGGCCGCCGCTGCATCGACCTCGGCGCGCACGCGCGGATCGAGTTCCATCAGGACCTGCAATGCACGCTCCTGCTGGCGGGCGCGGACGCGGTTCACCGCGCGATCGATCCAGGCGGAAAACGTTCCGCGCACCTGTACGGGCTTGGCGCGTTCGTTTCCTGCGATGCGCCCGAGACCCCCGTGGGTAGTAACAAGCGTTGTCATGATCGTGTCCTCGGTGACGTGATTGCCGTTGCGATGGAAGAATTATGGCGATCTCCGATGTATGTTTCAAATGGATGTTAGCCATGAGTATAATTCACAGATAGCATAGATCGAAACCTCCGCTCGATGAATTTCCGAACGCTGGACCTGAACCTGCTGCGCGTGTTCGACGAAGTGATGGCCGAGCGCAACCTCACGCGCGCCGCCCGCAATCTCGCCATGACGCAACCGGCCGTCAGCAACGCCCTGCGCCGCCTGCGCGATGCGCTCGACGACGAGCTCGTAGTCCGCTCCGGCTACGGCGTGCAGCCCACGCCCATGGCCATCGCGCTTTGGCCGTCGGTACGGCAGGCACTGCAGCAATTGCGCGAGACCTTCTCGCCCGTCGAATTCGTTCCCTCCGAGGCGCGCGCGACCTTCACGCTCGCCATGGCCGACGCCACCGCGTCGCTGCTGATTCCGCCGCTGATCTCCTTCGTCGAGCACGAGGCGCCCGGCGTCTCGCTTCGCGTGCTGCCGTTGACCACCCGAGACCCGCGCCAGCTGCTCGTCGACGGCGACCTGGATCTCGCGGTCGGTCACTTCCCGGCGGCGATTGCCGCGATCGCGATGGAGGAGATGCGCCCCGACATGGCCGTCGCCTACGGCCATCAACGCCTGTACAGCAGCCACTACGCGTGCGTAATGCGCCTCGGGCATCCGTTGGCGAACACCGAACTGACGCTCGATGCGTACTGCGAGGCGCACCACCTGCTGGTGAGCTTTTCGGGACGGCCGTTCGGGCACGTGGACGAGACGCTGGCGGCGCTGGGACGTTCGCGCCGCATCGTCGTTACCGTGAACCAGTTCTTCACCGCCGGAATCATCGTCGCCAATTCCGACCTGCTCACGGTGCTTCCCAGGCACTTCCTGTCGTCGACCGGAACGACCGACAAGGTCGCCGTCCGCGCGCTGCCCTTCGAGCTGCCGCGCGTGGACGTGCACGCGATGTGGCATCGGCGGCGGGAGAATCGTCCGGGGCACGCGTGGCTGCGCGAATCGATCGCGCGCGCCGCAGCGACGCCGCTGCGCGAACGGGTAGCGCCGGGCAGTGCATCGGCATCGCCTGCTGCGCTCGATCCGGCGGTCGCCGCTGCGGAGTGGAAATGAGCCGCGCGTCCCGACGCCTGCAGCCGGGAGACTTGCGCGGCGTCGCGCGCCTCGGCGTCGGCGCGGTCGGGAAGATCACCGAGCTGGTCGAAGCGCTGCATGCCGCGATCGCGCGCGTGCCGGGGACGGCTGCGGCCTCGCCTGCCGGTCGCACGCGGGGAATCACCGGCCTCGCCTATGCGGGCGTACGCAGCGCAACGCGACTCACCGGCCTGGGCCTCGACGCGGCACTCCGCTTGCAGGCGCCGCGGCGCATCGGGCAGTTACCGTCCTCCGAGTCACGCTGCGCTGCCATCGCCGCGCTGAACGGCGTGCTGGGCGATCATCTGGCAGCGAGCCACAATCCCCTGGCGATCCGGATGCGCCTGCGCCGCGAGGGTCGCTCCCTCGCCTTGCGCCGCGATTCGCTGATCGAAGCGTTCCCCGACGCCAGCGGGCACGTCGTCGTGATGGCACACGGGCTGTGCATGAGCGACCGCCAATGGCTGCGCGACGGTCACGACCACGGTGCGGCGCTCGCACACGATCTGGGCTGCTCGGTGCTCTACCTGCACTACAACAGCGGCCTACCGATCGCGGTGAACGGCCGCGGATTCGCCCGCCTGCTGGAATCGCTGACGAAGGCCTGGCCGGTGCCGATCGAGCGGCTGTCTATCGTCGGCCACAGCATGGGCGGGCTGGTTGCGCGCAGCGCATGCCTGCATGCCGCCCGCAACGGCCACGAGTGGCCGTGCCTGCTCGACACCATCGTCTTTCTCGGCACGCCGCACCTCGGCGCTCCGCTCGAGCGCGGCGGTCACTGGCTCGAGCAGTTACTGCAGGCGAGCGCCTACAGCGCGCCCTTCGCCCGGCTCGGCGCGATCCGCAGCGCCGGCATCACCGATCTGCGCCAGGGCCGCATCGACGATCGACCGACGAGCGATCCGGACGAAGAGGCGCGCTCGGCGCCACCGCGCTCGCTCGCCATCGCCGCAACGCTCGGTCGGCGCGACGGTGATCTGAAGGACCGGCTCCTGGGCGATGGTCTCGTGCCGCTCGCGAGCGCGCTCGGCACGGATGCCCGGACGGAGCGTGCGTTGTCGCCGCGTACCGAGAGGTCGGTGCAATACGAGACGAGCCATCTCGCGCTCCTCGACCGCGCCGAGGTGTATCGCCTGATCCGAAACTGGCTCGCTGCGGGTCGTCCCGAGGAAGTCGGGGCTCGCCGATCGGCGGTGTGAACCCGCCCCTTCACGCTCGCGCGCCGTGCCGCTATCGGCGCTCGTGAAGCCGCTCCAGCGCCTCGCGCAACCGCGCCGGCAACGCCACCGGCCGGTTGCTGTCGCGATCGACGTAGACGTGCACGAAATGGCCTTGCGCGCACGCAAGCGACTCGTCCTCGCGGAAGATCCCCAACTCGTAGCGCACGCTGCTGTTGCCCAGGTGCGCTACGCGCAGCCCCGCCTGCACGCGATCGGGAAACGCGATCGGACGAAAGTAATGGCAGCTGGTCTCGACGACGAGCCCGACGACCGGACTGCGCTCGATATCGAGCGCGCCCGCCTCGATCAGGTAACGGTTGACCGCCGTGTCGAAGAACGAGTAGTAGACGACGTTGTTGACGTGCCGATACGCGTCGTTGTCCATCCAGCGCGTCGTGATCGGGCTGAAGTGACGATACGAGTCGCGCGGCTGCGGCGACGGACGGGCGCCGCCCGTCGCCTGCTTCGCCCCCTCGTCGCTCACTCCACCATGCTCTTCATCGGCGCCGCATTCGCCGGCAGCGGCATCGAGGCGCGATCCGTCCGCGTCGGCGCGGCCAGTCGACCGGAGCCGCGCTGCGGCATCTTGCGCAGGTCGAAGCCCTGCATGTAGGCGGCGCGCACGATCACCGTGTATTTCCACGCAGCGCCCCCGGCGATCGCCGCGACCCCCGCCAGCGCGAGCAGCGGAACGGCCGCCGGCGCGACGATCCACGCGAGGACCGCGAGCACGATCGGCGCGACGTGACCGAAGGCGGTGAGCGTCGGCGTGAACGCTTCGAGCACCCTGCGCGACAGCGGCGGAATACCGTTCGCGCGCGCGCTGCCGGTGTAGGTGCGCCACAGTGCGGCGTTCAACACCGTGAGCACGACGATCGCGCCGGCCGCCAGCGACGGCCACGCCGCCGAACGCAGCGGAGCGCCGAGCGCAAGCACCACGATCGCCAGCGCACCGGCGCCTTCCAGCAGCGCCGTGGCGATCAGCATCCACGGCATCAGCGGCACGCGCCAGGCCGGTATTCCACGCGCCCGGTGAAGGATCTTCGCCTGGCAGAACAGGAACACGGCGCCCGAGACCGCGACGCACGCGAACGGCACCGGTCCGGGCGCGACGAGGCTCGCCAGCACCGACGGGAAGAAGACGAGCGATGCATACAACTCGCGCGTCATCCACGACGTCTGCCAACGCGTGGCCGCGCGCCAGAAGCGCATCTGCCGGCCGATCTTCAGGAACACGCAGAACAGGCCGATCGCGACCAGCAACGCCGAAACGAAGAACAGCGACGGCCCCGCGGCAGGCGACAGCGCGCCGACCGCCATCGCAGCGCTGCCGGTGATCGCCAGCCCCGTCCCGATGCCGCCGAAGATCCAGTTCATCGCGGCGCGCCAGTCCCAGAAGGTCTGGCGCGGACCGACGAGCGGATTGGCCGGGTCGGCGCGGCGCTCGTCGTCGAGGTCTTCGTCGGACACGCTGCGCCCGGGCACCGCCGGCGTCGTGTACAGGTACTTGATCTGCGGATCGGTGCCGACGTCGGCGTTCAACTGCAGGTAGTCGCTCTCGCGCGTCAGGCGCGAGACGTTGCTCTCGGGATCGTTGAAGTCGCCGAACTGGATCGCCTGCGAGATGCACGAAGCCGCGCAGGCGGGAGTGACGTGCGGGTCGACCCCGGGCTTCAGCCCCTTGGCCATGCCTTCGTCGACCCGCTCGACGCAGAAGGTGCACTTCTGCGCGACGCCGATACGCTCCGGATGCTCGGTGGCCTTCTCCTGCTTCGTGCGCTGCTTGCCGTAGTAACCCTCCATCTCGTGCACGATCGTGCGCGCGTTGTACGGGCACGAGACGGCGCAGTACGCGCAGCCGATGCACACGTCGTAGTTCATCGTCACCAGGCCGTCCTCGCGCTGGCGCGTCGCCCCGGTCGGGCAGACGGGCACGCAGGGCGGCTCGGCGCAATGCTGGCACCCGGTGACGAGGAACAGGCGCTCGACGTTCGGGAAGGTGCCCTGCTCGACGTCGAGCACCTTGCGCCATTGCACCCCGGGCGTCGTGTCGTTCGCGTGCTTGCAGGCAATCGTGCACGTCTGGCAGCCGACGCAGCGGTTCAGGTCGATGACCATTCCCCAGCGCGGCGTCTGCGACGCCTTCGCCGCGGAACCCGGCGTATAGCCGTCGATACGGTCGCCGAGCACCCTGTCGAGGCTCGCGTCCTGGATCGTGCGCGCCAGCGGGCTCTCGCCCGCTCCCGAGGAGCGCTCCGAGGTGCGCGTGACGACGTCGTTCATGCCAGTGCTCCTCGCGTCGATGCGCGTTGGCCGTCGGGCATTGCGCCCTGCGGCCCGCAGACCAGTTGACCGTCGGACGCGCGCCGGATGCGGATGCGCATCACGTCGGAGCCGCTGCCGGTGCCGTCGGTGAGCTTCAGCGACAGGTCGGTGAGCGAGTTCAGGCTGGGCAGCTTCAGGTCTTTCGCAAAGGGCGTCTTCCAGTGATCGAACTGGCCGATCATCAGCACCGTATCGGGACGGATGCCTTCGCGAAGCACGGCGTTGCCTTCGGTACGGCCCGACACCGACTCGAGGATCAACCGCTCGCCTTCGGCGATGCCCAGCCGGCGCGCGGTGCTCCGATTGACGATCACGCCGCGGTGGCCGGCGACGTTGTTGGCGACCTCGTTGATCAACGGGAGGCCGACGTTCGCCCCCCAGCTGTACTGCATCGAGCGCGCGGTGAGCGCCCAGAAGGGGAACTCGTCGGGATCGTGCCCGTACTCGCGCGCGTATTCGATCCAGATCTCGGGGAAGCGCTCGTAGGTGGGCAGGAATTCGTACTCGGCAAGCTGATGCTCCCACCAGCCGACGCCGATCTCGTGCAGCCGGTGCGCGAGCTGGCGCCCGTGGCGCACTACGCGCTCCTGGTACGGCAGCTCGAAGCGCAGGTTCTGCCGCTCGAGCGCCGGGTACAGATACCAGTCCAGTTGCGGGAACGGACGCAGCAGGAAGCCGTTCTCCTTGAACCAGTGAAGGTCGCGCACTTCTTCGCCGCCGGTGAGATCGTGGCTCGCCGCTTTCGCGATCGCATTCCAGATCTCGTCTCCGGCCGGCTTCTTCGATTCGTCCAGCGAGTAGTCGAAGGCGCCGCCGCGATCGCGCAGCGCCATGCCGGCGGCGCCCTTGTTCACCGCCTTCACGTACTGCGGAAGGATGCCCGCGCGCTCGGCCAGCGCCGTGGAGATCTCGGTGAAGTCCATCACGTCGCAGTGCGACTGGATGGCCGGCTGACGGATGGCCCAGCCCTCGTGCTTCCAGAACTGTTCGGTGAACTTCGTGCTGCCGATGCGAATGAGCTGCGTGCTCTCGAGGTCGAGCGCCTCGGGCAGCAGGATGTCGGCAAAGTGGTTCGTCTCGTCTTCCGTATAGGAGAAGGCGACGATGAAGGGAAACTCGGCCAGCCGCTCGGCGATCTCGGGCGCGTTCCACGACGAGATCGCCGGATTCGTGCGGTAGCAGATCCACATGTCGGGCGGCGTGACGCGCGGCCAGTTCTCGGGCGACTTCTTCTGGAACAGCCACGGCAGATGCGCAGGACCGAGCGCCGGCGACCACGGCGAATCGGAGACGAGCGGCACCAGCGTCTTGTACGCGTTGCGAATGTGCGGCTGGCGCATCCAGCCTTCGCGCGAGGTTTCGTTGAACTGGTACTGCATCAGGCCGTCCGGACCCGGCAGCACCGAACCGACCCGCGAGATCGCCGGCCGGACGAGCTTCACGGTGGTGCCGAGCGTGCCTCCGGGAACCTCGAGCGCGCCGACCAGCACGGCGAGCATCGTGCGCGCCCAGCAGCAGTGGTAGCCGCCCCAGCCGTTGTTCACCGACTTGCCGACCATCACGGCCACCGGCCGGAACGGCAGCGTCTGGCCCTCGATCTCGATGGTCTGCCCGATGCAGGCGTGGGCGACGTACTCGTCGGCAACGCGCCGGATCGTCTCGGCCGAGACGCCGCACTCCTCGGCGGCCCACTCCGGCGAATACTGGCGCATGTGATCGAGGAACACCCCGAACGACGGGCGCACGCGCGCGGCCTCGTGTTCGATGCGCTCGTCGTCCGGACCGTGCTCGACGCCGGCGACGGTGAACTCGCCGTCCAGCGCCGGATCGGTGAGCCCGGGGTCGTCGTAGGTCTTCGCGCGTGCGTCTGCGAGGTCCCAGATCAGCGGCTTGCCCGACTCGCGGTCGCGCAGGAACCAGCCGTTGGGACCGACGAGGTAGGGCGAACTGCTGCGGTTCTTCAGGTACGGCAGGTCGCAGCTCTTCTCCCAACCCTGCTCGTGGACGATGCGGTGGATGAGCGCGAAGAGAAACGCCGCGTCCGTCTTGGGGCGGATCGGCACCCATTCGGCAGACAACGCACCCGTCACCGACAGATGCGGCTCGACCTGCACGCGCTTGGCGCCGCGCACGCGAGCGTCCGCTTCGCGCCAGATGCCGACCACGCCACCCGAGGCCTCGACGTTGTTGCCGCAGTTGATGATGTAGTTCACGTACGGCGTGTCGGGCGACACGATGAACGCGCGGTGCCACAACTCGCCGTACAGGTGCTCGGAGTGGTAGCACTTGACGCCCTGGCCCGCGCCGTAGCCCTGGTCGATCGGGCCCCACGCCGCCATGAAGGCGGGGAAGCTGCCCATGTACTGCACCGGGGTGCCGCCGCCGCCGGTGGAGGTGGCCAGCCGCGGCACGCCCTCGTCGTTCAGCAACCCTTTCGCGCGTATCTCGCGCATCTTCGCGCCGACGATGTCGAGCGCCTCGTCCCAGCTGATCGCGACGAATCCGGGATCCTCGTTGCGCCCCTTCTTCGGATTCGTGCGCTTCATCGGCTGGCGAATCCGGTTCGGGTTGTAGGTCTTCTGCACGAGACCGTAGGCCTTCACGCAGACGCGACCTCCTCCGGGATGCTCGCCGCTGATGTCGTAGTTCGACTCGATGCGCGTGGCCACGCCGTCTTCGACCTCGACCTTGAGCAGGTCGGGCCCTGCCACGCACTGGTAGCAGTAGATCGGTACCTTCTTCGCAGCCATCGAAGTCCCTCCTCGGATCGTCGATTCTCGCGTTCGCCGCAAGGGCATACCTTAACGCGGCTCAAGATCGAGGCGAAACGCGCCTCGTTCGCGCTCGCCTGAGGGGCGGACGCCGTCCGGACGGCAGACGCAAAAAAGCCACCCGGAGAGGGTGGCTTCTTCGCGTCGGAGAATTGCCTGACGATGTCCTACTTTCACAAGCGAGATGCTCACTATCATCGGCGCTACGGCGTTTCACCGTCCTGTTCGGGATGGGAAGGGGTGGTTCCACCGCGCTATGGTCGTCAGGCGTAACTTTTCGCCCATCCGCTGCCGGTTGCCCGGCGGCGAACGAACCAATCCTGAAAGAAGATATCGAGACAATCTCGTCGATCTGTTCGTCGCGTCCGGGAGGGTAAGCCCGGCCGCGGGGTTGTGAGGCGCACACACAACCTTGCGGTATCACGCTGAGCTGATTCGCAAAGTTATAGGGTCAAGCCTCACGGGCAATTAGTACCGGTTAGCTGAACGCATTACTGCGCTTCCACACCCGGCCTATCAACGTCCTGGTCTAGGACGACCCTTCAGGGGGATCGAGTCCCCAGGGAGATCTCATCTT
>JAJPES010000087.1 GCA_021166725.1 Burkholderiaceae bacterium
GGAACTCGCTCCGCGAGCTATGCTCGCTCCGCTCGAACCTGCCGCCGCGAGTCAGAGGTCCGACGCGCGCGTCGCGCGCCGACCCCGGAACTGCGCTGCTCGGCGCCGCAGAAGTCGCCGCGCCGAGCGAGCCTTCGGCCCTCCGAGCGCCCCCTGCGGCGCGGCCCGCCCCCAGCGCCCAGCGACGCAGCCCGGCGCCCCTGCCCCACCCGCCGCCCCGCGGCCCTGGGAGCGCGGCGGTCGGCGGCCACAAGCAGCAGACGACTCCTCCCGAATGTTTTTTTCCCTTGAACACGATCGGCATCCCGGTCGGTCGCTGAGCCGTTACGCGCGAAGCGCCACGAACAACCCGACATCGAGGTGCGGGCGCGGGGGATGGCGGTGCGGGAAGCGACATCGCCGTCCGCACCGCCATCCCGCGCCCGCACCGGCGCAGGCAGCGACCGGCGCCTCGTGCGGAGAGAGCTCAGCGACCGACCGGAATGCCGGTCGGGTGGATCCACCCCATATACTGCGCGAACAGGATGAACGCGAACAGCGCCACCGAGAATCCCACGCGAAAGCCCAGCGCGCGCATCGTGTTGCGCGTGCGGCCGCGGTCACGCACGAGAAAGAACAGCGCGGAAGCGAGGCTTCCGATGATCAGCACGAAAGCGAAGGCGACGATCCACTTCACGGAATGGGGCTCCGGTGGCCGGGCTTCGATTCTAGGGCCGCGAGTCGCACCGGCAAAAAAAAAGAACTGCGCGTCGGCGTGAGGTGATGGCGGGTCGTGCGCGCTTTCGTGCGTGGGCGCCGACGCTGGCGGCGCTCGTGGTGGTCGCCGTCACGTTCTCGCTGGGCAACTGGCAGCTGCGGCGCGCCGACGAGAAGCGCGCGCTGCAGGCGCAGCGCGATGCAGCCGAGCGCGATGCGCCGATCGATCTCGGGGCTGCGGGCAACGATGCCGATGCCCTCGACGGCCGCCGCGTTCGGGTTCGCGGGCGCTTCGTGTCAGAATTCGACGTCTTCATCGACAATCGGACGCATCGGGGCGTTGCGGGCTTTCACGTGCTCTCGCCGTTGCGCCTGGCGGGTTCCGATTCGCATGTGCTGGTGCTTCGCGGCTGGGTCGCTTCCGATCCGCGCGAGCGCTGGCGTGTACCGCAGGTGCCGGCGCCGGACGGCGAGGTGCAGGTCGAGGGCATTGCGCAGCGCGAGCTGGCGCGGACGCTGGAGCTGGGTCGCACGCTCGAGCCCGGACCCGGCGATCGCATCTGGCTCAACGTCGATCTCGATCGATATCGACGCTGGTCGGGGCTCGCAGTGCAACTGCCGATCGTGCGCGAGCTGACGCCCCCGCAGACGTCGCGGGGCGATTTCGACGACGGGCTCGTTCGCGACTGGCCGCGTCCGGGCGGGGACGTCCAGAAGCACGTCGCCTATGCGTTCCAGTGGTATTCGATGGCAGCGCTCGCCGCCGGGCTGTGGATCTGGTTCGTTGCGCTCGCGCGCTGGCGCGGGCGCTCGCAGGGTGAGGACGGATTGCAGGGATGACGGGCAGGGACAGGCAGGTGACGGAATCGACGGTCTTGCGGAAGAGCGCGCCCGGGGAGCGAGTCGGCGAGCGGCGCGCACGCGGCAGGCTCAAGCTGCTGGCGCTGTTTCTCCTGCTGACCTCGCCGATCGCCGCGTCGTACTACACCTATTACGTGCTTCGCCCCGAGGGCCGCACCAACTACGGAGCACTCGTCGAGCAGCGACCGGTAGATTCGCTCGGTGGCGTGCCGGTGGTCGGCGACGTGCGAACGCTCGGCGAGTTGCGCGGGCGCTGGGTGATGCTCGTCGTCGCGCCTTCCGAATGCGACGAAGGCTGCAAGCGTCGGCTGTACCATGTGCGGCAGGTTCGCTTGACCGCGGGCAAGGAACGCGACCGGGTCGAGCGCGTATGGTTGCTGCCGGACGACGGAACGCCGGATTCGAGCCTGCTGGCCGAGCACGAAGGCCTGCTCGTGATCCGTGCGCCCGCGCAGGCGATCGCGACGAACCTGCCGGCCACCGAAACGAGCTCCGTTTCGGACCACATCTGGTTGATCGATCCGCTGGGGCACCTGATGATGCGCTTTCCGCGCGATGCCGATCCCAGCCGGATCAAGAAGGATCTCGCAAAGGTGCTGCGGGCCTCCGGAATCGGATGACGCGCCCGTTCGCCGCGTCCTGAAGCACGAGAGCAAGAGTCGAGAAGATGAGCGCAACGATCGAGAGTCCTTCCCTGCTGCGCGAGCGCACCCGTGGACGTGCGGCGCTTCGCTACCGGCGGCTGATCGGCTTCACGCTGGTGCTCACCTTCGCGCTGATCATGCTCGGCGCCTACGTGCGACTGAGCGACGCCGGTCTCGGCTGCCCCGACTGGCCCGGCTGCTATGGCACGCTCAGTCCCTTCCACGCGCAGGACGAGATCGCCAAGGCGGTCGCCGCGCAGGGCGGCGAGCAAGGGCCGGTGTCGATGGGCAAGGCGTGGCGAGAGATGATCCATCGCTACTTCGCCAAGCTGCTCGGCCTGCTTGCAATCGCCATCGCGGTCGTAGCCTGGCGCAAGCGGGCGGAACTTCGCCAGTCGCCGGCGCTGCCGATCGCGCTGGTCGGCGTGGTGGTGCTGCAGGGCATCTTCGGCATGTGGACGGTCACGCTGCTGCTCAAGCCAGCGATCGTCACCGGGCACCTGATCGGAGGGCTGCTGACGCTGTCGCTGTTGCTGTGGTTGTGGCTGCGCCAGACCGAAGGCCCGCGCTACGTCGACGCAGAACCCGTTGCTGCGCTGTATGCGCCGGCGGTGCTCGGGGTCGCGGTGCTCGCCGCGCAGATCTTTCTCGGCGGATGGACCAGCACGAACTACGCGGCGCTTGCCTGCACCGACCTGCCCACCTGCCGCGGCCAGTGGTGGCCCGAGATGGACTTCGCCAACGCCTTCCACTTCGTGCGCGAACTCGGACGTACCGGAGACGGCGAACTGTTGTCGCAGCAGGCGCTTACCGCGATCCACGTCATGCACCGGCTCGGCGCGGTGATCGTCGCGTTGTACCTGGGCTGGCTGGCGTGGCGTACACGCGGCACCGACGGCGTGCGCGGACTGGGGAGCGCGATCCTCGTCGTGCTCGGGGCGCAGTGGCTGCTCGGACTGTCCAACGTGTATTTCAGCCTGCCGCTGCCGGTGGCGGTCATGCACAACGGCGGCGCTGCGCTGCTGCTCGGCCTGCTCGTCGCGTTGTTGTTCCGCGCGCGCCAGGCGCGCGCGGGTATCTGAGCAACGGGACCCGACACCATGGACATGCCCGCTGTCCGGCCTTCGGGTTGGCGCCTGGCCGTATCGCAATACGTCACCGTCACCAAGCCGCGCATCGTGCTGCTGGCGGCGTTTTGCGCGCTGATCGGCATGCTGCTGGCGAGCCGGGAACAGGTTCACTGGCAGATCCTGCTGTTCGGCACGCTGGGCATCTCGCTGCTCGCCGGAGCCGGCTTCGCGTTCAACTGCCTGATCGAACGCCACATCGACGCGCGCATGGCGCGCACGCGCGGCCGGCCTTCGGCCAGCGGCGACGTAGGCGTGCCGGGACACACGCTGTTCGCCACCGCGCTCGCCGTGCTCGGGGCCTTCGTGCTCTACGCGTTCGTCAATCCGTTGACGATGTGGCTCACGCTGGCGACCTTCGTCGGCTATGCGGGCATCTACACGGTGCTGCTCAAGCCGTCCACGCCGCAGAACATCGTGATCGGCGGCGCGTCGGGTGCGATGCCGCCGGTGCTCGGCTGGGCAGCGGTCACCAACGATGTGAGCGCCGCGCCGCTCGTGCTGTTCCTGATCATCTTCGTCTGGACGCCGCCGCACTTCTGGTCGCTCGCGCTGTACCGCATCGACGATTACCGCAAGTCGGGCTTGCCGATGTTGCCGGTCACGCATGGCCCGGAGTTCACCCGGCTGAACATCCTGCTCTACACGGTACTGCTGGTCGCCGCGTCGGTGCTGCCGTTCCTGATCCAGATGAGCGGCGTGCTCTACCTCGCCTGCGCGCTCGTGCTCGACGCCGTCTTCCTCGCCTACGCGTGGCGGATGTGGCGCAACTACTCCGACGAACTCGCCCGGCGCACCTTCGGCTACTCGATCTTCTATCTGGCCGCGCTGTTCGGCGCGCTGCTGGTCGACCACTTCATGAACTGATTTTCGCGGGCGACCCGACCGCGGCGCCGGAACGCGGCTCGACGCTCCGCCAGGAGAAAGAATTCCGATGACGACTCCCAACGCGCTCACGCCGCTGTCCGGGCGCTGGACGCGCCGGGCCGCAATCGCGGCCATGCTCTCGGGTGCGCTGTGGCTGGCCGGCTGCCAGTCGAAGCCCGAGTTCCGCAACACCGACGTCACCGGCGCCGATTTCGCGCAGGACTTCCATCTCACCGGCCACGACGGCAAGCCGTATTCGCTCGCCGATTTCCGCGGCAAGGCGGTCGTGATCTTCTTCGGCTACACGCAATGTCCCGACGTCTGTCCGACGACGATGTCGGAACTCGCCGAGGTGATGAAGGTTCTCGGTCCCGACGCCGATCGGGTGCAGGTCCTGTTCGTCACCGTGGACCCGGAGCGCGATACGCCGCAGCTGCTCGCCAGCTACGTGCCGACCTTCGATCCGCGCTTCCTCGGTCTGTACGGCGACGAACAGGCCACCGAGCGCACGGCGAAGGCGTTCCGCGTGTTCTACCAGAAGGTGCCGGGCAAGACGCCGGGCAGCTACACGGTGGACCACACGGCGGGCAGCTACGTCTACGACCCGAAAGGCAAGCTGCGCCTGTTCATCAAGCACGGCACCGGACCGGAGCCGATTGCGCACGACCTGAAGGAGTTGCTGGCGGGCTGAGCCCGCCGACTCGCCCTTTGGCGCGCGCGGGAATCTGTGCAACTCGTACGTTCCTGGCTGCGTCTGCATCGACGCCACCTGAAACGCGCAGGAATCGAACGAAGTCGCTCACGATGGATGACACGCAGTCCGCGACGCGCGTGACACGCGCATTCGTCGACGCTCGTGTCGCAATGACTCTACGGGGCGCAACTCATTTGTCGCCGGCGTGCTTGTGACGCTTGCACGAGCGGAGGTACTCCCGGCGCATGCTGCAACGGTCCTCGTCGGAGCGGAGTTGCGCGCGGTGCGGCGACCTCTGCGGCGCCGAGCAGCGCAGCCTCGGGGTCGGCGCGCGAAGCGCGCTTCGTGCCTCTGACTCGCGGCCGCATGTCCGAGCGCAGCGGGCGCAGCCCGCGCAGCGAGTTCGGCCGCGCGACCCCGAGGCGAGCAGCGAGGGAAGTCGGCGCGCAGCGCCGACCGCCGCAGCGGGAGCCGCATCGCGCGCAACTCCGCTCCGACGCACGCCAACGTCGGCACGAGTCACGCAGACGCCCGCACCCCCCGCTGCGTCAGCGCTACCAGCACCGTCGCGGCGAGGATCATCGCGCCGCCGCCGAGCGTGCGCGCGCTCAGTGTCTCGCCGCCGATCGCCACGGAAGAGACCGCCGCGAACAGCACCTCGCTGAGCATCACGATCGCCGTCACGCTCGCCGGCACGCGAGCAACGCCGTACTGCAGCGCGAAGTTGCCGGCGAGAAGCGCCAGCGCCAGCGCGACCGTTCCCGCGATCCACAGCCAGTGCGGTGCGGGCGGAAAACGCATCGTGCCGCCGAGCGACATCGCCCAGGCCATCGTCACGGCGACGATGAAGCCGCCGACGAACATCGCCAGCGCACGAACGTCGTCGGGCGCGTCGCGGTTGCGGCGCACGAGCACGTTGACGAAAGCGAAGCAGACGCCGCCGGCGACGCCGAGCCAGTCGGCGAGTGACGAGGGCAGCGGAAATCCCGTGCCGGGCCGCCACAGTACGACGCCGGCGCCGCCCAGTGCGAGTGCCATTCGAGCGAGCGCGGCGCCGGTGATCGGCTCGTCGAGCAGCCAGCGCGCGAGCAACATCGACCACACCGGCATCAGGTAGAAGAGCAGGACGACCCGGACCACTTCACCGATCATCACGCCCCAGTTGAAGGCGACGTTGGTCGCGCCGGCGGCGAGCACGAGCCACAGCAGCGTCGGCCGCTGCAGCAGGCCGTGCCAGGCGCGCGGGCGCCAGAGGCTGATGACGATCGTCGAGAAGAGGAAGGCGAAGCCCGTCGCCCAGACGCTGTGCAGCCCGAGCGCGTTCAGTTGCCGGAATGGCCACCACGAGACGCCCCAGACGAAGGCGTTGAACAGCAGGCAGGCGAGGGCTGCGGCGGGCACGGTCGAACGATGAAGCGAAGGACGGCCCGGAGCGGGACGCAGGCACGGATCGTCCGCGCGATTGCCGGCGCCGGCCGAAGAAAGGGGTGCGCGCCGCGGCGCGCACATCTCAGACGTAGTCGGCCAGCGCTCCTTTCATCTTCTGCAGCGCCTTGGCCTCGATCTGGCGGATACGCTCGGCCGATACGCCGAACTCGTCGGCGAGTTCGTGCAAGGTGAGCGTTCCGCCGTCGGACTCGTCCTTCAGCCAGCGTGTCTCGATGATGCGGCGGCTGCGCGCGTCGAGCGCGGCCAGCGCAGTGGCGATGCCTTCGCTCTGCAGTCGGTCGCGGTCGCGCGATTCGAGCACCTGCATCGGCTCGGCGTGCGGCGCCGCGAGCCAGGCGATGGGCGAGTAGCTTTCCTCGCCGTCGTCGATCGACGGGTCGAGCGCGACGTCCTGGCCGCCCAGGCGCGTCTCCATCTCGATGACGTCCTTCTCGCGCACGTTCAGGTCGCGCGCGATCGCGCCGACCTCGGCTGCCGTGAGCGCCTGCGGTCCCGGCTTGCGCGAGCGCAGGTTGAAGAACAGCTTGCGCTGCGCCTTCGTGGTGGCGACCTTCACCGTGCGCCAGTTCTTCAGGATGTACTCGTGGATCTCGGCGCGGATCCAGTGCAGCGCGAACGAGACAAGACGCACGCCGCGATCGGGGTCGAAGCGCTTGACGGCCTTCATCAAGCCGATGTTGCCTTCCTGGATCAGGTCGGCGTGCGGCAAGCCATAGCCGAGATACTGGCGCGCGATCGAGACGACCAGCCGAAGGTGCGACAGCACCATCTCACGAGCGGCGTCGAGGTCGCCCGCGTCACGGTACCGGCGCGACAATTCGCCTTCCTGCTCGGCGCTGAGCATCGGCAGGCGGTGAACCGCGGCAATATAGGCATCGAGATTCCCGACCGCGGGCAGCGCCATCATCGCGTTGGGCGACGTGGCAGCAAGCGCGGCGGAATTTCCCTTCGTCATCCGATAACCTCCTGTACGAATGGAGAGATTAGCACTCTCGGGCGGAGAGTGCCAAGTATCCGTCGACGAGCGGACAGAAAAGACAGTTTCGAGGGTTCCCGATGCTCCAGCTCTACACCTATTTCCGTAGCTCGGCGTCGTTCCGCGTGCGCATCGTCTTGAATATGAAGGGTTTGCCGTGGGAGCCGAGAGTCGTCTGGCTACCTTCGAACGAGCAAGGCGCTGACCCGTTCCGGGCGGTAAATCCGCAGGGACTGGTCCCGCTCCTGGTCGATGGAGAGCAGCGACTCGCGCAGTCGTTGGCGATCATCGAGTATCTCGACGAAACCCGGCCGCAGCCCCGCCTGCTGCCGGGTGACCCGCCGGGACGCGCGCGTGTGCGTTCGTTGTCGCTGCTCGTGGCGGCGGAGATCCATCCGCTGAACAACCTGCGCGTGCTGACTCACCTGCGCGGCGAACTCGGACTCGACGACGAGGCTATCGGACGCTGGTATCGCCACTGGTGCGACGAGGGTCTGGCGGCGCTCGAGCGCGAACTCGCCGATCCGCGCACCGGGCGCTTCTGCCACGGCGACGAGCCGACGATGGCCGACGTGTGCCTGGTGCCGCAGGTCTTCAACGCGCGACGCTACGAGACGAAAGTCGAGCGCTACGAGCGCACGATGCGCATCTTCGACGAGTGCATGAAACTCGACGCGTTTCGCAAGGCCCAGCCCTCCGAGCAGGCCGAGGCCGCGCGCGGCTGACTTCGGCTGTTCGGCCGCCCCGACCGGCGGACCGACTCCACCGACCGGTGGATGGCACGCGCGACGCGGCCGGGCATAGGATGAGGCACCCCTGTCGGCGCGGCTCTCGTCGTGCGGCGAGCGCTCGCTTCCCCATGTCGAGGTGATCCCATGCCTGTCGAAGGTGCTGCTTCCGCTGCCGTGACCGTCCGCGTGGCGCGCAGCGAGGACGACCGCGCCCGAGTGTTCGCACTGCGCGCGCGTGTCCGCTGCGCTGAAGGCGGGTCGCTCGCCGACGCCTACGACCGTATGCCGAACGCGATGCTGCTGCTCGCCGAGTCGCGCTTCGATGGCGAGGCGCTCGGCACGCTGCGGATCCTCACCGGCGATCGAGGTCCGATGATGGTCGACGGCCTGCTCGAGCTGCCTGCATGGCTGAAGTGCCGGTCGATCGCCGAAGGCTCGCGCCTGGTCGTGCGCGAAGGACCTCACGAGGCACAAGTTCGCCGGATGCTGTGGAAGGCGTTCCACCGCTACTGCCTGGCGGCGCAGGTGCAGTCGATGCTGATCGCCGCCCGCGACGCAGCGGCGCGCGAATACCAGTGGCTCGGCTTCATCGACGTATTCCCCGACGCGGCGCTGTTCGCGCCGCGCGGCCGCGACCGCGCGACCCATCGGTTGATGTGCCTGGGCGTGTTCGAGGCACGCGAAGCGATGATGAACAACGCGCATCCGTTGCACGAGTTCTTCTTCGTCGAGCGGCATCCGGAGATCGACCTGCTCGGACCTGCTGGCGGCGCCCCGCCTCGACGCAGCCCGGCGCCGCGCGCGCTGGCCGGCTCGTTTCGCGGCGCCGTCGACTTGGCCGACCTGGTCGTCGTCTAGCAACTCGCTGCCGCAGCGTCGTGCTGCGGCTCGATGCGCGCCGGCGTTCAGTCGAGCAGCGCCCCGGCGAATTCGTCGGCCGAAAAGGCCTGCAGGTCGTCGATCTTCTCACCCACTCCGATGAAGTAGACCGGAACGGGGCGCTCGCGCCGCGTGTACGCCAGTGCCGCGAGCGCGCCGCCTTTCGCCGTGCCGTCGAGTTTCGTGACGATCAGGCCGGTGAGCGGCACCGTTTCGTCGAAGGCTTTCACCTGCGCCAGCATGTTCTGCCCGGTGTTGCCGTCGAGCACGAGCAGCGTCTCGTGCGGCGCGCCGTCCATCGCCTTGGCCACGACGCGCCGGATCTTGCGCAACTCCTCCATCAAATGCGTCTGCGTAGGCAGTCGACCGGCGGTATCGATGATGACGATACCGGTGCGGCGTGCGCGACCTGCGTGCACCGCGTCGAAGGCGACGGCGGCCGGATCGCCGCCGTGTTGCGCGATGACGTCCACGCGGTTGCGCGCGCCCCACTCGGCAAGTTGCTCGCGGGCGGCTGCCCGGAAAGTGTCGCCGGCGGCGAGCAGGATCGACTTGCCTTCGCGTTGCAGATGGTGCGCGAGCTTGCCGATCGACGTCGTCTTGCCGGCGCCGTTGACGCCGGCGATCATCATCACCAGCGGCTCGGCCGCGTCGATGTCCATCGGCTTCTCGAGCGGCATCAGCAGTTCCACCAGCAACGCACGCAACGCCAGGCGGACCTTCTCGGCGTCGGTCAGGCGCTCGCGGCGCACGCGCTCCTGCAGACGCTGCATCAGCCATTGCGAAGTGGCCACGCCGGCGTCGCTGGCGATCAGCGCCGTCTCGAGTTCGTCGAACAGATCGTCGTCGACCTGCACGTTCGAGAACAGCCCGGCAAGGTTGCCGCGTGTGCGCGACATTCCGTCACGCAGCCGCTTCACCCATCGGGTTCGCTCGGCCTGCGGCAGCGTGACGACGGCGTCGCCCGAAGGCAGGACGATCGCTTCCGGGCGTGCGAGCACCTCGGCCGTATAGAGGCTGCCGTAGAACGGTGCAGGCGCGGCCGGCACGGAGGCGCCTTCGCCGGAGGGCGGGGTGGCGGCGAGCGCAGGCGCTGTCGTGGGCGCAGTCGTCGTCGCGGCGGGTGGGGGCGGCGCAGGCGCCGGTGCGGGCGCGGACGGAACCGGCTCCTGCTCGACCGGCGCGGGCGCAAGCGGCGCCTGCTCGACCGGTTCGGTCGGTGCCTGCGGCTCAGCCGGTGCCTGCGGCTCAGCCGGCGCCTGCGGTTCCGGCGGCGGGGCGAGCACCTCGGCCGGATAGAGCATTTCCGGCGGATACAGGCTTTGCGTGGGCAGCCCGAGGCTCGCGGGTGCGGCTTCGGCCGTCGAATCAGCGGTGCCGGACGATGCCGAATCGTCGGAGGAGGGGTGGGGCTCGGCCGGGGAGGGCCTCTTGCGACGCAGGAATCCGAACATGGCTACACTCGGCGTCGATTCTACCTGCCCCGCACATGCCGCTTTCCTTGCTCCCGCGAATCGCGTCGCTGCTGCTCGGGTTCGTACTCGCCCTTGCGTTCCTGTCGCCGGTACAGGCCCAAACGGCTCCGGCGCCGAACGCTGCGCCGCCGCCCGCGCCCATCGACGCCGCCCGTGCCACCTTCGAGCGCACGTTGCCCAACGGAATGAAGGTGATCGTGCGCGAGGACCATCGCGCGCCCACCGTCGTGCACGTTGTGCTCTACCGCGTCGGCTCGGTGGACGAGGCGAAGGGCCATACCGGAATCTCGCACGTCCTCGAGCACATGATGTTCAAGGGGACCGAACGCTATCCGGCCGGCGAGTTCTCGCGGTTGGTCGCGCAGCTCGGCGGCCGCGAGAACGCCTTCACGACCAGCGACTACACCGGCTATTTCCAGCAGATCGGCAAGCAGCACCTGGGCGAGATGATGAAGCTCGAGGCCGACCGCATGTCGAACCTCGTGCTCGCGCAGAAGGAGTTCGAACAGGAAGTCCGCGTGGTGATGGAGGAGCGCCGGCTGCGCACGGAAGACCGCGCGCAGGCGCTCGTCTACGAGCAGTTCCGTGCACAGGCTTTCATCGCCTCGCCGGTGCGCCAGCCGGTGATCGGCTGGTTCAGCGACCTGCAGGCGCTCACCGTCGACGACCTGCGCCACTGGTATGCGCAGTGGTACACGCCGTCGAATGCGATCGTCGTCGTCGTCGGCGACGTCTCTGCCGAAGACGTGTGGAAACAGGCCGAAGCCACTTACGGGCAGGTGAAGGCGCACGCGCTGCCCACGCGCAAGCCGCTGGACGAACCCGAGCAGCGCGGTCTGCGCCGCGCGTGGGTGAAGGCGCCGGCGGAGAACCCGTACGTGACGATGGGATTCCACGTTCCGCGCCTGAACGACATCGAGCGCGACACCGAGCCGTATGCGCTCGAGGTGCTGGCCGCAGTGCTCGACGCCGACGAGAACGGGCGCCTCACGCGCAACATCGTGCGCGGCTCGCGCGTGGCGAACCAGGTGGGTGCCGGCTACGACTCGCTCACCCGCGGGCCGACGCTGTTCGTCCTCGACGGCACGCCGGCCGAGGGCCACACCACCGCCGAGGTCGAGCAGGCGTTGCGCGACGAGGTTGCGAAAATCGCCAGCGACGGCGTAGCCGTCGAGGAACTCGAGCGCATCAAGACGCAGTACGTCGCCGGCGAGATCTACAAGCGCGACTCGATCATGGCGCAGGCGATGGAGATCGGCGGCCTCGAGATGACCGGCTTCACGCATCGCGACGCCGATCGCATCCTCGCGCGCATCGCTGCGGTCACCAGCGAAGAGGTGCAGGCGGTCGCGAAGAAGTACTTCGGCTCGGAAGACACGCTGACGATCGCGACGCTGCTGCCGCAACCGCTGCCGGAGGGCGCGCCCACCGGGTCGCAGCCGCCCGGAGGCGAGAAGGGAGGTCCGATCCGATGACCCGGCAGGCACGGATCGCAGCGCAGCGTGCGCGGCTGGCGGTGCGCGTTCTGTTCGCCGCTGCGCTTGCGCTCTTCACCGCCGTTGTGCAGGCCGCGCTGCCGATCGAGCACTGGACCACTTCGAACGGTGCGCGGGTCTACTTCGTGCGCGCCGACACGATTCCCATGCTCGACGTTCGCGTGGATTTCGACGCCGGTGCGCGGCTCGATCCCGCAGGAAAGGCAGGACTCGCATCGCTCACCGCCGGAATGCTCGATCGTGGCATCGAGCAGGCCGACGAGGCGCAGATCGCCGAGCGCTTCGCGCGCATCGGCGCCCGTCATGGCGCCGGCGCCAGCGACGATCGCGCGAACGTCTCGCTGCGAACGCTGATCGGCGAACGCCAGGCCGACGAGGCGGTCGGTCTGCTCGCATCGATCCTCGCCCGGCCCACCTTTCCCGAGTCGGTGCTCCTGCGCGAACGCCAGCGGATCACGCAGGCGCTGCGCGAGGCCGAGACGAAGCCCGAGATCATCGCGCAATGGACCTTCGACGCGATGATCTACGGCTCGCACCCGTACGGCGCGCACGCGACGCCCGCGTCGATTGCGGCGATCTCGCGCGACGATCTCGTCGCGTTTCATCGCGCTCATTACGATGCGGGCAACGCGGTGGTCTCGATGATCGGCGCGATCGACCGCAGTCGCGCCGAACGGATCGCCGAGCGACTGGTACGCGATCTTCCGGTCGGCGGCGGCGTCGAGAAGGTGCCCGACGTGAAGCCGCTCGAGCGGGCCGACGAGCGGCGCATCGAGCATCCGGCCACGCAGAGCCACATCCTGATCGGCCAGCCGTCGATCGCGCGCGGCGATCCCGACTTCTTCCCGCTACTCGTCGGCAACTACGTGCTCGGCGGCGGCGGCTTCGTTTCCCGGCTGTACGAGGAAGTGCGCGAGAAGCGCGGCCTTGCCTACAGCGTCTATTCGTATTTCTCGCCGAAGCTGCAGCCCGGGCCCTTCACGATCGGCCTGCAGACGAAGAAGGAGCAGACCGACGTCGCGCTCGGCGTCGTGCGCGAGACGCTCGATCGCTTCCTCGCCGACGGGCCCACCGAGCAGGAACTGCAGGCGGCCAAGGACAACCTGGTCGGCGGATTCGCGCTGCGCATCGACTCCAACGCGAAGATCGTCGACAACCTCGCGGTGATCGGCTTCTACCGGCTGCCACTCGACTACCTCGATCGCTGGACCGAACGCGTCGATGCGGTGACGCTCGCGCAGGTGCGCGATGCCTTCGCCCGCGTGCTCGACGCGAAGCGCATGGCGACCGTCGTCGTCGGCGCCCCGCCGCCATGACGCGCTCGCCGGGCGCCGCGTCCGCAGCGTCCGGCGCCCGTTCGCATCGACTGCGCATCGTCGGCGGGCAGTGGAAGCGCACGCCGATCGCGGTGCCAGACGTCGCCGGATTGCGCCCCACGCCCGATCGAGTGCGCGAGACGCTGTTCAACTGGCTCGGCCAGACGCTCGACGGACGCCGCTGCCTCGATCTGTTCGCCGGCACCGGCGCGCTCGGCTTCGAGGCCGCTTCGCGCGGCGCCGCGCAGGTGGTGCTGGTCGAGCGCGACCGCCGTGCGGCGGCGGCGATCGGCTCGACGATCGAGCGCCTGCGCGCCCCCGGCGTGCGCCTCGTCGCCGGCGACGCTTTCGACGTGCTGCATCGTCTCGCCCACGCGGGGGAACGCTTCGACGTCGTCTTCGTCGATCCGCCCTTCGAGCAGGCGCTGCACGCGCGCGCGCTCGAGGCGCTGCCTGCGGTGCTGGCGCCCGATGCCGTCGTCTACGTCGAGTCGGGAGACGCCTTCAGCGCGCCGGCCGGCTGGCGCATCGAGCGCGAAGGCCGTGCCGGGCAGGTCCGCTATCATCTGCTGAGCAGGCAGGCCGACGCACCGCGAGGCATCGACGCATGACACGCGCCATCTATCCCGGAACCTTCGACCCGCTCACGCACGGCCACGAAGATCTCGTCCGTCGTGCATCCAAGCTCTTCGATTCGGTCGTCGTCGCGGTCGCCGCGAGCCGCGGCAAGAACCCGATCTTCGACGTCGACGAGCGACTGGCGATCGCGCGCGAGGTGCTCGGCCGTCATGCGAACGTCGAGGTCACCACCTTCTCGGGGCTGCTGGTGAACTTCGTGAAGCAGCAGAAGGCCGACGTCGTCGTGCGCGGGCTGCGTGCCGTCACCGACTTCGAATACGAGTTCCAGATGGCCGGCATGAACCGCCACCTGATGCCCGACGTCGAGACGATCTTCCTCACGCCCACCGACAAGTACCAGTTCATCTCGGGAACGCTGGTGCGCGAGATCGCGCTGCTCGGCGGCGACGTCTCGCAGTTCGTCGCGCCGCCCGTGCTGCGCTGGCTCGAGCGCAAGCTCGCGCAGATGCGAGCCGAGCCGTCCGCGAAGAAGTGATGCGGCAGCCGCGATGGCGCTGATCATCACCGACGAGTGCATCAATTGCGACCTCTGCGAGGCCGAGTGCCCGAACGATGCGATCTCGATGGGCGAAGAGATCTACGAGATCGACCCGCAGCGCTGCACCGAATGCGTCGGTCATTTCGACGAGCCGCAGTGCCGTCGCGTGTGTCCGGTCGACTGCATTCCGCGGGATCCATCGCGCGTTGAAACGCCGCAGCAGTTGATGGACAAGTACCGGCGGCTGCAGGGCGAAGCGCTCGCGCAGGCACGCGGCGGCAGCGAGCGAAGCCGTTCGTGCGAATGACGACGGCGGCGCGCGCCGATCGATCGCTGCGCGTTCAGCCGGCGTCCGTCGGCGACGCGCTCGCGTCGTAGACGAAGCTTTCGAACGCACCCACGCGCGACCATGCGCGCGCTTCGGCCGCCAGGCCCTGGTGCGCGAGCGGAAAGCGCTGTGCCCAGGCGCGCGTCGTCTGCAGGCGCAGCGCGCCTCGCGACAGCGACAGTGTCGGCGTCGGCGCATCCGATGCGTCGCGCCTGAGGTGCACGATCGTTGCCACGCGCAGTGCGAGCGCCGCGAGCGTTGCCGCCGTGTCGTCGGCGTGCGCGCGCAGCGCGTCGAGCGGGCCGGTCTGCGTCAGCGCGAGCAGCGCGAGCCGGTCCTGCTCGCTCTGCGAGAAGCCGGGCATCTCGGTGTGCGCGAGCAGATAGGCGGAGTGGCGATGGAAATCCTCGTGCGTCACCGAACGGCCGATCTCGGCGAGCTCGGCGGCCCAGCCGAGCAGCAGGCGCCGCTCGCGCACCTCTTCCTGCGTGCCCGACGCGACCTGGTCGAACAGCGCGAGGGCAGTATCGCGAACTCGACGCGCGCGCGTTGCGTCGACGCGGTGACGACGCAGCATCCGCCGGATCGTCAGTGCACGAACGTCGCGCTCCTCGTCGCGGTCGAGCAGATCGTGCAACACGCCCTGCAACAGCGCTCCGCCGCAGTACTGCATGCGTTCGATGCGCAGCTCGTCGAACAGCGCAGTCATCAGGGCGAGGCCGCCGGCGAGTACCGGGCGGCGATCCGGCGTCAATCCGGCCAGCTGCACCGAGGAAGCGTCACCGCTGGCGAGCAACGCGGCTCGGGTACGTTCCAGCGACTGCCGATCGAGTGCATCGGCGCCCCATTGCTCGCGCGCGACCTGCCACAGCGACTGTGCCGTTCCCGAGGTGCCCACCGCGTAGCGCCAGCGATGGGCGCGCAGCGAGACCGCGCTTTGCGCGAAGGCATCGCGCGCTTCGTAGTACGCGGCGTCGAAGGCTTGCGCCGTGATGCGCCGATCGGCGAAGCGGCGATTCGACAGGACGACGCATCCGACGCCGGCTGATTCGAGCGTGAGCGCTTCGGCGCCGACCCCGACGATGCACTCGGTGGAACCGCCGCCGATGTCGACGACGAGGCGCATTTCGTTGTCGTCGGGCAGTGCACGCGCAGCGCCGGCATAGACGAGCCTGGCTTCCTCCAGTCCCGAGACGACCTCGACTGGAACACCGAGCGCGGCCTCGGCCGTGCGCAGGAAGCGGTGCGCATTGCGCGCCACGCGCAGCGTGCTCGTTCCCACCGCACGCACCCGCTCGGGTGAGAACGACCGCAGTCGCTCGCCGAACGCGGCGAGCGCGACCAGCGCGCGCCGGCGCGACGCCTCGTCGAGCGTGCCGTCGCTGCGCAGACCGTCGGCGATTCGCACGCCGTCGCGCAGGCTCTCGAGCGGGAAGACGAGATTGCCCTGCGGCGAAACCTCCACGCGGGCAATCAGCAACCGGAAGCTGTTCGAACCGAGGTCGACCGCCGCCAGCAGGCGGCTTGGTCCGGGCATCGGTTCGCGTGCGACGGCGGGCATCGGACGCAGTATCGCAAAACAGACCGTCTTTTCGCGATCGCGCAGATTCGGCGCGTCGCCGTCGTCGGGAGTCCGGCGCGACCCGGAACCGATCGGCGGCGCCGCGGGGCCGCCGTCAGCGTGGGCGCGCGACGACGATGTGCGCTGGCGCGGCGAAGGCGACTTCGCCGTGCGCCGTCTGCAGGTCGAGCATTTCGCGGCCGGCCTCGTCGACCAGCTGTTGCAGCCGCGCGTCGCTGACCAGGTCGGAAAACGCCCAGCCGCGCACGTTCGTGCGGATCCAGGACTCGAGCGAAGGAAAGCGTGCCGTGCCGGCATTCGTGTCGATCCGCACGTCGGACATCCCCGAGCGGTCGAAGAGTTCGCGCAGCACATCGACGTCACCGAGCGAGAACGGCACGCGCAGCGCGTCACCGGCGGCGGTTCCGACGATCCGGTCGAGCATCGCCGCCAGCGCCGCGAATCCGGGCGAGCGTTCGAGGGTGTCCCATACGGAGACAGCGAGCGTCCCGCCGGGGCGAAGCACGCGCATCATCTCGCGAAGGCCGGCCTGCCGATCGTTGAAGAACATCAGGCCGAACTGGCAGAGCACGGCGTCGAACGAGGCATCGTCGAAGTCGATGCGCTCGGCGCATCCGGTGCGCCAGTCGATCGCGGGTTCGCGGTCGGCGGCCACGGCGAGCATCGCCTCGTTCGGGTCGATGCCGACGACCAGGCGCGCCGCCCCGACGCGCTGCGCGGCCGCGCGTGCGAGAACCCCGGTGCCGCAGGCGACGTCGAGCACGCGGGCGCCCTGGGTCACCGTTGCCGAATCGAGCACGGGCTGCGCCCACTGCGCGAACAGAGCCGGCACGAAGAAGCGCTCGTACAGCGCAGCGGCCTCTCGGTCCACCTGGCCCCGCGCCGCGGCATCGCGCGTCGCCGGGCGATCGCCGGCCGCCGGGCGGCGCCGGTCTGGCCTGCGTGTCGCCGATAGGGTCGATGTCTCCTTCATCTCGTTTCTCCTTGCACTTCGGGGCACTCGCCCGGAGTTATGATCGTTCGCCTGGTGAGCGGCTTCCATGACCGGGATACCGGATCGCATGCCGCAACGTCCGCCACGGGGCGTGCACGCCCCGACGACGCCGTTGCGCGAGTTGCGCGCGCGCCGCACGACGACGTCGACCTGCTGTCGGACCTCCTGCGCGGCGTGCGGCTGAGTGCGTCGATGCTCTTCCTCGTCGAGGCTTCGAGTCCATGGTCGACGTCGGCGCCGCCGGCCTCGCAGTTCGCGCCGGCGGTCCTGCCCGGCGCGAGCAACGTCGTCTCGTATCACGTCGTCGTGCGCGGATCGTGTTGGGCAGGGCTCGAGGGCGCGGAGCCGGTGCGCCTGGCCGCGGGCGACGTGTTCGTCGTCCCGCACGGCCACGCATATTTTCTTGCCGAGCCGAAGCGCCGGCTGATGCGCTGCGGCGACGAAGCTTCGTCGGAGTTCTTCCGTCGGATGGCCGCCGGCGAGCTCGCGCCGGTGGTCGCGGCGGGCGGCCCGCGCGGCGACTCGGGCACGACCGAGTTCCTTTGCGGCTTTCTGGGATGCGACGCGCATCCGTTCAACCCGCTTCTGGCTTCGTTGCCGCCGGTGGTGCGCGTCGCCGACGCGGTAGGCGCGAGTGCGCGGATGCGGCTGCTCGTCGATCTCGCGCTGTTCGAGCTTCGCGACCGTCGGCCGGGAATGCGGGATGCGCTGCTGCGCGTGGCCGAGCAGATGTTCGTCGAGTTGCTGCGCGCGCGCATTGACGCCCCCGATGCGCGCGCGCAAGGATGGTTTGCCGCGCTCGGCGACCCGCTCGTCGCCCGCGCGCTGGCGCAGCTGCATGCGCAGCCCGCGCGCGCGTGGACGTTGGCGCTGCTCGCCGACGCGGTCGATGCATCGCGCTCGGTACTCACCGAGCGCTTCTCGCGTCGGCTCGGCCGAGCGCCGATGCATTACCTCGCAGCGTGGCGCATGCAGCTCGCTGCGGCGATGCTTCGCGAGCCGGCGGCGCGCGTGAAGCAGGTTGCCGGGGCGGTCGGCTACGAATCGGAGGCGGCGTTCAGCCGCGCCTTCAAGCGGGCAACGGGGCAGGCCCCGGCCCAGTGGTGCGATCGCCGCAGCCAGGAGTCCGTCGGCCACTAGACTCCGACCGACTCCCGGAGCTACAGCCGCTTCATCAAGCCGAGCATCGTCCGCACGAAGGGCCGATACGGCGGGGCGAACAGATTCATCGCGTGCCAGCGCGACTGGCGGAACACCGGCGTGAGCTTGCTGAACGAGTCGAAGCCCCAGCGACCGTGGTAATGACCCATTCCGGAAGGGCCGACGCCGCCGAAAGGCAGTCCTTCCTGGGCGACGTGCATCAGCGTGTCGTTGATGCAGGCGCCGCCCACGTGCGTGCGTTCGATGGCTTCGCGCGCGCGTTCAGCGTCGTCGTCGAACCAGTACAGCGCCAGCGGTCGCGGCATCGCCTCGACGAAGGCGAGCGCGTCGTCGAGCCGGTCGTAGGGCAGCACCGGCAGGATCGGTCCGAAGATCTCGTCGCGCATCACGGAAAGCGACGTCGACGGATCGATGAGCAGGACCGGCGCGAGACGATGCGCCTCGTCGTTGCGCGCGGTGCCTTCGAAGAGATCGACCCGACGCACGCCGGCATCGGCCGCTTCGTCGAGGTAGCGCAGCAGTCGGGCGTATTGGCGCGCATCGACGATGCTGCAATAGTCGCGGTCAGCCAGCCCTCGCGGGTGCATCGCGCGCGCGCGTACCTGCGCTGCGCCGATGAAGTCGTCGAGCCGCTCGCGCGGCACCAGCGCGTAGTCGGGCGCGATGCAGGTCTGGCCGGCATTGAGCAGCTTGCCGGCGAGGATGCGCGGCACCGCGCGCTCGAGCGAATAGCCGGGCGCGACGACCGCGGGCGACTTCCCGCCGAGTTCGAGCGTGACCGGCGTCAGATTGTCGGCGGCCGCGCGCATCACCTTGCGTCCGACCGTCGTCGAACCGGTGAACACCAGGTGATCGAACGGCAGCGCGGTGAACGCTGCTCCGGTTTCGGGGCCTCCGGCGACCACGGCGAGCTCGTCGGCGCCGAAACGCTCGCCGACCAGCCGCGCGAGCAGTGCCGAGAATGCCGGGGTGTGTTCGGAAGGCTTGATCATCGCCCGGTTGCCCGCCGCGAACACGTCGACCAGCGGGCCGATCGCGAGGAACAGCGGGTAGTTCCACGGAACGACGATGCCGACGACGCCGAGCGGGCGCGGCACGATCTCGGCGCGCGCCGGCAGGAACCATTTCGATACCGGAGCGCGCCGGCGCCGCATCCAGCGTCGCCCCGAGCGCAGCGCGGTGCGGATCGCCGCCACCGACGGAAAGATCTCGGCGATCTGCGTTTCCGCGCGCGGGCGACCGCCGAAGTCGGCATCGATCGCGCTCTCGATCGCCGGCTGGTTGTCGAGCACGAGCGCGAGCAGCCGCCGCAGGCGATCGCGTCTCGCCGGCCAGTCGGGGAACGGTGCGCGTCGATGCGCCTCGCGCTGCGCGGCGAACAGCGCGTCGAGCTCGGAAGTGCCCTCGTCGGGTTTCATCGGGATCGCCTTCCTGCCGCCGGCTGCGGCTGAATGCTCAACACCCCTCAGAATAGCGTCATCGGCACTTCGGGGAGGCAATCGATGCACTACGTCCTCGCGCTCGACCAGGGAACGTCCAGTTCGCGCGCGATCGTCTTCGACGAACGTGGCACGATCCGCTCGATCGCCCAGCGCGAGTTCCGCCAGATCTTTCCGCAGCCGGGGTGGGTCGAGCACGATCCGTTCGAGATCCGCGATACGCAGTTCACCACAGCACGCGAGGCGGTTGCGGCGGCAGCTATCGATCCGGCGGCCGTCGCCGCAGTGGGAATCGCCAACCAGCGCGAGACGACGCTCGTCTGGGAGCGCGCGAGCGGGCGTCCGATCCACAACGCGATCGTCTGGCAGGACCGGCGCACCGAGCCGATCTGCGAATCGATCCGCGCGCGCGGTCTCGCGCCGCGGGTCGCCGAGCACACCGGACTCGTCGTCGATGCGTATTTCTCGGCGAGCAAGATCGCCTGGCTGCTCGCGCACGTGCCGGGCGCGCGCGAGAAGGCTCGCCGTGGCGAGCTGGCCTTCGGCACGGTCGACAGCTGGCTCGTCTGGCAGCTCACGCGCGGCACGGTGCACGTCACCGACGTCACCAACGCCTCGCGCACGATGCTCTACGACATCCGGCGCGGCAGCTGGGACGACCAACTGCTCGACGCCTTCGAAATCCCGCGCTCGATGCTCCCCGCCGTGCAGCCTTCGAGTCACGTCCACGCGACGAGCGACGCCGACGCGATCGGCGGCGCCTGGCCGATCGCCGGCATCGCCGGCGACCAGCAGGCGGCGCTGTTCGGGCAGGCGTGTTTCAGCGCGGGGATGGCGAAGAACACCTACGGCACCGGCTGCTTCCTGTTGATGCACACCGGCGAGCGCTTCGAGCCGTCGCGCAACGGCCTGGTCGCAACCGCGGCGGCACAAACCGACGCGGTGCGCCGCTACGCGTTCGAAGGCAGCGTCTTCGTCGGCGGTGCGGTCGTGCAATGGCTGCGCGACGGGCTGCGGGCGATCGAACGCTCCTCCGACGTCGAGGCGCTCGCCGCGTCGGTGCCCGATTCCGGCGGCGTGATGTTCGTGCCGGCCTTCACCGGGCTGGGCGCGCCGTGGTGGAAGCCCGATGCGCGCGGGACGATCACCGGGCTGTCGCGCGGCACGACGGTGGCGCACGTCGCTCGCGCGGCGCTCGATGCAATCGCTTTCCAGAGCGCTGCACTGCTCGACGCGATGGGTCGTGATGCGGGCGCGCCGATCACCGAGCTTCGCGTCGATGGCGGAGCCGCCGCGAACGATCTGCTGATGCAGTTCCAGGCCGATCTGCTCGGCATTCCGGTCGTGCGACCGGCGGTCACCGAGACGACCGCGCTCGGCGCGGCGTATCTTGCGGGGCTCGCCACCGGCGTGTGGCGCGACACCGGCGAGCTTGCGCGGCACTGGCGCGTCGAGCGCACGTTCTCGCCGACGATGAGCCGCGACCGGGCCGCATCGCTGATGAACGACTGGGAGCACGCGGTGCGGCAGGCTACCGCCGCCTGATCCATAATCGCTGCCGCCCGCCTCACTCCTGTCCACGCGCTGCCATGCCCGTCATCACCTGCATCGAGGACCTTCGCCAGCTCGCTCGCCGACGCGTGCCGCGCATGTTCTACGACTACGCCGATTCGGGCGCGTGGACCGAGACCACCTACCGCGAGAACGAGAGCGACTTCACGCGGATCAAGCTGCGCCAGCGCGTGGCCGTCGACATCGACAAGCGATCGCTGGTTAGCACGATGATCGGCCAGCCGGTGGCGATGCCGATTGCGCTCGCCCCGACCGGCCTCACCGGGATGCAGCACGCGGACGGCGAGATCCTGGCGGCGCGCGCTGCGGCGAAGGCGGGCGTGCCGTTCACGTTGTCGACGATGAGCATCTGCTCGATCGAGGACGTCGCCGAGAACAGCGACGCGCCGTTCTGGTTCCAGCTCTACGTGATGCGCGACCGCGAGTTCATCCATCGGCTGATCGATCGCGCGAAGGCGGCAGGCTGCAGCGCCCTGGTGCTCACGCTCGACCTGCAGGTGATGGGACAGCGCCACAAGGACATTCGCAACGGACTTACCGCGCCGCCGCGGATGACGTTCGCCAACATGGTCGATCTCGCGACCAAGCCTCGCTGGTGCATGAACATGCTGCGCACGCAGCGGCGCACCTTCCGCAACATCGCCGGACACGCCAAGGGAGTCGACGACCTGCGTGCGCTGTCGTCGTGGACGAACCAGCAGTTCGACCCCACCTTGTGCTGGGACGACGTGAAGTGGATCCGCGATCGCTGGGGCGGCAAGCTGATCCTCAAGGGCATCCTCGACGCCGCGGACGTCGAGCCGGCGATCGCCAGCGGCGCCGATGCGATCATCGTGTCGAACCACGGCGGACGTCAGCTCGACGGCGCGCTTTCGTCGATCCGCGCGCTGCCGGCGATCGTCGACGCCGCAGGCGGGCGCACCGAAGTGCACTTCGACGGCGGCATCCGTTCCGGCCAGGACGTGCTCAAGGCGATTGCCTTGGGTGCGCGCGGCGTCTATGTCGGTCGCGCTTTCCTCTACGGCCTCGGCGCGATGGGCGAGGCCGGCGTCACGCTCGCGCTGGACATCCTGCGCAAGGAGCTGGACATCACGATGGGTTTCTGCGGGCTGCGCGACATCAAGAAGGTCGACCGGAACATCCTCGTGCCGGGCACTTGTCCGCAGAGGTGAAGGCCGAAAGGTGAAGGGGATTACCGTCGCGCGGCGCGGTTCATCGCCGAGTGGGACGGCGGCTACGCCTCGTGGCTGCCGCGGGTGGCGGCGGGAAGTCTGCCGGCCGATCGGCGCGCCCGGTGGCGGGCTGTGGCGGCGGGAATAGAATAGGCCTCACACGGAGGCCGCCATGACACCCCGCGACTACGCCATCGCAGCGGAGAACGCGGAACTCCTGCCGGGCAGCGACGAACGATTCAACGGCTACGGTGTGATGGGCCTGCCCTTCGCGTCGGGCCACATCCTCGGGCTGCGCCGCTTCCCCGCATCGTCCGTCGGGCCGGGCTACAGTTCGGTCTGGCATCGCGACCCGGCCGGCGCATGGACGTTCTACGCCGACGTACCGCCGATGCAAGCCTGCACGCGTTACTTCGGCGCGGACGTCGAAGAGGCGAACATCACCGAGATCGCGATCGACTGGCCGGCGCCCTATCGTCTGCACGTCAGCATCCCGGGGCTGCTCGAGTGGGACGCGCGGATGCAGCCATCGCTGAGGTCGCGCGCGATGAACGCCGCGGGCAGCGTGCTGCCGGACGCGCTCTGGCGCAACGACGCCGTGCTGTCGATCATGGGCGCGATCGCTTCGCGGACGCTGGGCGCCGGACGCCTCGCGTTACGCGGCAAGGCGTCGAACGGGCAGTGGTTCGTCGCCAACCCGCGGACGATCTTCCCGATCGTCGAGAGCACCGCGATGCTGCGCGGCGAGTCGTTCGGTCCGCTCGGACCGGTCGCACCACAGGCGCGGCTCGGCGATTTCTGGATCCCGAATCGAGGTCTGCTCGCGGTCGGCCGGGCGTACTTCGAGCCGCTCGACGAGCGGCGCCATCGTGCGGTAGCGAGCCGCTCGCCGGACGGCGGCTGAGGGCGCCCCGGTCAGCGGTGGCCGCGAGCGCGTAAAGCGGTCACTGCGTCAACGCCACGCTCCCGCTCACCGTCGTCGTCACGGTGCTTCGTCCCTCGGCGCCGGGCAGCGGGACCGCTTCGTCCGCCGCGCTGGCGCGCGACATCATCATCTTCGGCACCGGCTCCGGGCCGATCGGTCCCGACCCGGCGATCGAGATTTCGCGCACTTCGTAGCCGCGAAAGCCGAGCGCGCGTGCGGCCGCGTCGGCCTTCGCGTGGAACGCCTGCACCGCCTGGCCGATCAGTTCCTGCTCGACCGCCAGTCGCGCTTCGCGGCTGAGCAGGTAGGTCACCGACTGCACGTTCAGCGTCGTGGCGAGCTCGCCCACGAGCGCATTGAAGGACTCGGACGGCTTGCCCGTCACCTGCAGCGCGCCGCGCGTTCGCCAGCCGACGATGCGACTCTGCTGCCAGACCGGATCGGTGCGGTATCCCGCGCTTTGCACCTCGATCTCGGGGTTGCCTTTGAGGCGTTCGAGCACCGGCGCGAGGAGCCGGCTTACCTGCGCCTGTCCCGCGGCCGGTTCCGGCGATTCGCGTTCGGCATACAGCGTCGCGACGACCCGGTCCTGCACGACCTCGCGCCACGCGGAGGCGTCGAGGTGCACCCGGGGCCTGAGGTCGACCGGGTGGCCGTGGAAGGCGTCGGCTGCCTGTGCGAGGGCCGGTGCGCCGGGGACGGCGCCAAGCGCGACCATCGATAGCGCGAAGACGAGCGACGACCTCACCGCATTCCTCCCGGAGGCACGCTGCCTGGCGTGACGACCGCGGGCTCGGGCACCGTCGGCGGCGCACTCGGCACCGCGGGTTGCAGCGTGTACGAGGGTGGCTGCGGTGCCTGCATCACCGGAGTCGACGGGGGCGTGATCTGCAGCGATCCCGGTGACGGCGCGTTGGCGGCCGATTGCGCCGACGGCGCCGGTACAGGCGCAGTGGACGCCGCGGGAGCGGCGCGACCCGGAACGATGGGCTGAACCGGCGTGAAAGTGGGTCCGCCAACGCTACCGACGGGCGCAGTCGCTGCTGGCGCAGGAGCCGGCGCCGGTGCTGCCGACGTTGCGCCGGGGACGACGACCGGCGGCGTGGGCGGCGATGGCGGCACTACCGTCGTCATGGCGGGGGGTGACGAGGGGGAGGCCGGCGGCGCGGAAGCGGCGGGCGGAGCGGCGGTCGGAGCGGCGGTCGGAGCGGCGGTCGTTGCCTGCGGCGCCGGTTCGCGAATGATCAGTTCGCGATACAGGCCGCCTCCTTCCACGCTACCCGTCACCTTGCCTGCGCCTTCGATGCGCAGCCGGCACGCCTCGCGCTGCTCGGGCGGCAGCGGTGCGCATCGGGCCAGTGCGTTCCTGCGGAAGTTCTCGTCCGGGCCCTCGACCAGCTTGCCCTGGCGCGCCGCCTGCGCGGCCGCGCCGGCTTCGCGCAGGCAGGTCTTCAGGTCCTCGCCGGTGCGACCGTCCAGGCAGGCGGTGCGGTCGGCGAGGTACTTCTCGTGAATGCTGGCATCGCTCGACGACTGCGCGGCGACCGGCGACGCGACGGTCGCCAGCAGGCCGGCGAGCCCGGCAACGAGCGCCGCAGCGGCGAGCGAGGATGCGAATGCTTTCATCGCGGCGTTCCTCCAGGAGTTCCGGAAAGCGAGTGTGCAGCAAGCGGCGTTCCGCGACAGCTGCGCGGGCTTCTTCCCAGCAGCAACTGCGTTGCGTCGCCGCGTTCGGCGGGATCGAGGGGCTGCAGCCAGTCGATCCGCTCGGCAAGCAGCGTGGCGACCGGAATGCCGTCGCGGTACAGCACGCGCGCGCCGGCGACGCGCGGAACGCGGGTGCCGGGCAGCAGCGAGCCCAGCAGGTTCGACGGATCGGCGGCGGCCACGCAGATCCATTCGGGCGACGTGGTCGCGCTACGTCGCGTGCGCCGGAGCATCGTGATCGCGTCGGGCAGCGCGAACTGCTCGCCCGAGATGCCGGCGACGAAGCGGCCGCCCCGGATCTCTGCGCGCGCCTCGAGTCGCTGGTAGACGCGCACCAGTTCCCGCCACGGCGGCAGCCATGGCGCTTCGCGTTCGAGGATGCGCCAGCAGACGACCCCGTAGCGGCGCAGCAGCGTGCGCGCGACGTGCTCGATGTCGCCGGGTCGGGCGGCGTCGCTGCCGCGGCCGGCCAGTGCCCAGCGGCCGGCGTCCTCGATTCCGCCCAGCGAGGCGCTGCGACGCCGACGCGACGCCGTCACGGCGCGCCGCGACGGCGGCACGAGCAGCGCGCGCAGCCCCGCGTAGCTGTCGCAACGCACGCGGCCGTGAGCGACCAGTTCGCTCAGCGCATCCTCGAGCTCGCTGCGCAGCAGCCGCGTGCCTTCGGCGATCTCGTCGAAGAACGACGCACCGTGTGCCTCGAGGTAGCGCAGCACGCGCTGCGCGCGCGCGCTCGCAGGAGCATCGGCGCCGATGCCGGGAGCCAGGCGCGTCCACGGGCCGACGCTGGTTCGCGGCAGCAGCAGCAAGGGCGTAGTGCGCAGCGATCCCCCCGCCGTCGGGCGGATCTCGTCCAGTGCGGACGGCCGCAGGCGGGTCCACACGAGGCGGCCGGCCGTGCACAGCTCGTCGAGCCATCCGAGCTCGTAGTCCTCCACGCGCGCCGCCAGGATCTGGCTTTCCCAGGCCGAGGCGGGCGCTTCGAAGCCTTCGAGTTGCGCGAGGATCGCGGCGAGCGCCTGCGCTCCGCTCACCCGGGCGGACGACGCGAGGTGCTGCCACTCGAACAGGAAGCGCGCGAAGTCGCGCGGCTCCACCGGTTCGATCTCGCGACGCAACTGCTGCATCGTCAGGCGGTGGATGCGCGCGAGCAGGTGCCGCTCGCACCACTGCTCGCCGTCGGCGCCCGGCGTGAAACGGCCGCGCATCACGCTGCCCTCCTGCTCGAGTGCGACGAGCGCGAGTTGCACGTCGTCCTTCCCGAGTTCGACCGGCGAAGCGAGCTGCGGCGCAGTGACCGGGCCCAGCGCGCCGAGCCTTCCGCGCACGAGTTCGCGCAAGGAATCCTCGCGCGTCCAGCTTTGTCGCGCGTACTCGATGGGCACGTCGATCGCCGGATCCGCTCGCCTGCCCGGAAATGCCGCCTGCAGCAGCGGCAGCCGCTCTGCCGCGACCCACAATGCCGCTTGCGCGCCGTCCGGGGCAACGAGCCGCGTCGCGCGTCGCGCAGACGCGAGCTGCGCGAGCAGTTGCTCCCAGTCGCCCTGCACTTCGGTCGCCGACAGCGCTACGAGGCCCATCAGCGCCTCGTGCAGCTCGTCGCTGCTGCGTGCCTGCGGCCAGGCGTCGTTTCGCACGGCGTCGATCGCCTGCGCGTCGAGCCGGCCGAGATCATCGGCGCTTTCCGGATCGAGGTGACGGCGGCTGCGCACCGCCTGGGTGCGACGTTCCTCCAGCGGGGCGTCGTCGAGGAAGGCGTAGACGCGCGCGGCGATCGCTTCCGAGGCGAGCGGTGACGGTTCGACCAGGTCGCGCGCGATCACGTCGATCTCTCCTCGCTCGAGCGATTGAAGCAGTCGAAGCCAGCCTGGCGCGTCCATCGCGTCGTCCAGGCAGTCGTCGATCGTCTGCGCGACGAGCGGGTGATCGGGCACCTCGCGCATGCCCGACAGGTTCTCGGCGCAGGCGACCTGGTCCGGAAAGACCGCTGCGAGCAGGTCCTCCGAGCGCATGCGCTGCAGCGGCGCAGCCACCTTCCGCCCTGCCGCGTAGCGCGGCAGCGCAAGTGCCGTCGTCGCATTCCAGCGCCAGCGTGCGCCGAACAGCGGCGCGGCGAGCAGCGCCTGCACGAGTATGTCGAGCGCGCTGGCCGAGTGCAGGTATCGGGCCACGTCGGCCAGCTCGAAGCTGTGGCCGCTCGACAGCGACAGCACGATCGCGTCCTCCGTGGCCGCCGCCTGCAGCTCGAAATTGAACTTCCGGCAGAAGCGCTTGCGCAGCGCCAGGCCCCAGGCGCGGTTGATCCGGCTGCCGAACGGGGAATGCACGACGAGCTGGGCGCCTCCCGATTCGTCGAGGAAGCGCTCGAGGACGATGCGCCGCTGCGTGGGCAGCGCGCCCAGCCCGACGCGGGCGCGATGCAGGTAGTCGACGAGTTGCTTCGCCGCTGCGTCGTCGAGCCCGACGCGCGAGCGCAACCACGAACGAGCATCGTCGCGGCCCGCCTGCATCGAACTCGACCGCTCGGCACTTCCGTGCGCCGCTTCGTGCTCCCGCTCGCCGCGCGCGAGCCGCCGCTCGACCTCGCTGCGCAGGCGCGATACGCCGCTGGAGAGCTCGTCAGTGCGACCCGGCGCCTCGCCGAGCCAGAACGGAATGCTGGGCGGTGCACCGCGCGCGTCCTCGACGCGCACCCGGCCCGGCTCGATCCGCCGGATGCGATAGCTGACGTTGCCGAGCTGAAAGACGTCGCCCATCAGGCTCTCGACGGCGAAATCCTCGTTGACGGTGCCCACGACGAGCGCGTCGGGTTCGAGCAGCACCGCGTAGTCGCCGCTATCGGGGATCGTCCCGCCGCTGGTGAGCGCGGTCAGGCGGGCGCCCCGGCGCGGGCGCAGCCTGCGATTCACCGCGTCGCGATGCAGCCAGGCCGAACGCGTGCCGTGACGTGTCGCGAAGCCTTCGGACAGCATGCGCACGACCGCGTCGAAATCCTCGCGCGCAAGCGCCGCATAGGGCCATGCGCGCTGCGCGAGTTCGAAGAGCTCGTCCTCGCCGCAATCGCCGCCCGCGACTTCGGCGACCAGTTGCTGCGCCAGCACGTCGAGCGGTGCCTTCGGGATCCGCAATGCGTCGAGCTCGCCGCGTCGCACGCAGTCGAGCAGCGCCGCGCATTCGACGAGCTCGTCGCGCGTGCCGGGGAACAGGCGCGCCTTCGGCGTGCCGCCGACCGAATGGCCGGAGCGTCCGGCGCGCTGCAGGAAGGTCGAGATCGAGCGCGGCGAACCGAGCTGGCAGACGAGCTCGACGTCGCCGATGTCCAGTCCCAGTTCGAGCGAAGCGGTGGCGACCAGCACCTGCAACTCGCCGTTGCGCAGCCTGCGCTCGGCGTCGAAGCGCTTCTCGCGCGCAAGGCTGCCGTGGTGCGCCGCGACCTTCTCCTCGCCCAGCCGCTCGGCGAGATGACGGGCCGCGCGTTCGGCCATCCTGCGCGTATTGACGAAGACGAGCGTCGTGCGGTGTGCGCCGGCCAGGGCCGCCAGCTGGTCGTAGACCTGTTCCCACTGGTCGTTCGACATCACCGCCGACAGCAGCGTCGGCGGGACGACGAGTGCCAGGTCCCGTTCCTTCGCATAGCCGATATCGACGATCTCGCAGTCGGCGCGTCCGTCGCGCACGGCGGGTGCGCCGACCAGGAAGCGGGCGATCTCGTCGATCGGTTTCTGCGTGGCGGACAGCCCGATGCGGACGAGTCGTCGTCCCTGCGCTTCGCCGGCAAGCTTCTCGAGGCGCTCGAGCGACAGCGCCAGGTGACTTCCGCGCTTGGACGCCGCCACCGCGTGAATCTCGTCGACGATCACCGTGCGTACCGTGCGCAGCATCGCGCGTCCGGTGTCCGACCCGAGCAGCACGTACAACGACTCGGGCGTCGTCACCAGCAGGTGCGGCGGGTTGCGGCGCACGAGCATGCGCTCGCGCTGCGACGTGTCGCCGGTGCGCACCGCCGTGCGGATGTGGACGTCTGGAAGACCGAGCGCCGACAGCGCCTGGCGGATGCCGGCCAGCGGTGCCTCGAGATTGCAATGGATGTCGTTCGACAGCGCCTTCAACGGCGAGACGTAGACGACGAAGGTCTCGTCGGCGAGCCCTTCGGGTTGCAGCCCTTTGCGCACCAGCGAGTCGATCGCCGTGAGAAACGCGGTGAGCGTCTTGCCCGATCCGGTGGGCGCGGCGACCAGCGTATTGCGGCCCGCTGAAATTGCCGGCCACGCCGCAAGCTGTGCAGCCGTGGGGCCGCCCGGAAAGGCGCGGCGAAACCAGCGCGCGACGGCGGGGTGAAACGCATCCATCGCGCTATCTTGACCGAACAGCGCGCGTAGCCTCGGTGCGCGCACCGTGCGGCTGCATTCGTTGTCGCCCGGGCCGATCTCGATCCGGCCGGCGGCGACAAGCGGCTGCAGGTTGCGCGCGAGCGTGGGATGATCGAGGAACTCTCGATGCGAAACCCGTTCGCCGATCCCACCGAGCATCACGAAATGAACGACGCCATTTCCAGCGACCGGACGAACGCCGCGGCGAGCGCCGAGGAAACGCTCGAGCGCTGGCGCGCCGAGGAGGCGCAGGTCCGCGCAAAGGTCCGTGCGATCGGCGTATCGCGTCCCGAGCAGGTCGCCGGCCTCACTGGCATGCAGATGTTCGAGGCGATGTTCGAGGGTCGACTGCCGTGGGCGCCGATCGGCGACACGCTCGATTTCGTGCCGGTCCACATCGAGCCCGGCTACGCGGTGTTCCAGGGCGCCCCGAAGTTCGCGCACTACAACCCGCTCGGCACGGTACACGGCGGCTGGTTCGCCACGTTGCTCGATTCGGCGGTCGCCTGCGCCGTGCACTCGACGCTGCCGGTCGGCAAGGCCTACACGACGATCGAACTGAAGACGAACATCGTGCGCGCGCTCACCGAACAGGTGCCGCTGGTGCGCGCCGAGGGGCGCGTCGTGCATGGCGGCAACCAGGTCGCCACCGCCGAAGGCCGGCTCTTCGGCCCCGACGGGCGCCTCTATGCGCACGCGTCGACAACGTGCCTGGTGTTCGATGCTAGGCCGCCGAAGGCGCGTTGAACTCCACGACGGCCAGGAACGGGCTGCGGCAGCGCATGCCGCAGTGCCGGAAGAGCGGCCTCAGACGTTGAACCGGAAGTGCATGACGTCGCCGTCGCGCACGACGTATTCCTTGCCTTCGAGCCGCATCTTCCCTTTCTCCCTGGCCCCCGCCTCGCCGCCGCAGGCGACGAAGTCGTCGTAGGCGATCGTCTCGGCGCGGATGAAGCCGCGCTCGAAGTCGGTGTGGATCACCGCTGCCGCCTGCGGCGCCGTCGCGCCGACGCGTACCGTCCATGCGCGTACTTCCTTCACTCCTGCGGTGAAGTAGGTCTGCAGCCCGAGCAGCGTGAACGCGGCGCGGATCACCCGGTCGAGCCCCGGTTCGCTCATCCCCATGTCGGCCAGGAAGACTCCCTTGTCCTCGTCGGGCAGGTCGGCGATCTCCGCCTCGATCGATGCGCACACCGGCACGACGATCGAGCCCTCGGCGTCGGCCCGCTCGCGCACCGCATCGAGGTATGCGTTGTTCTCGAAACCGTCCTCGCGCACGTTCGCCACGTACATCGTCGGCTTGGCGGTGAGCAGGAACAGCGGCCGGAGCAGCGCTTTCTCCTCCTCGTAGAGGTCCAGCGAGCGCACCGGTTGCGCCTGGTCGAGTGCCTCGCGGCATTTCTCGAGCACCGCGACGAGGCGCGCGGCTTCCTTGTCGCCGCCGGAGCGCGCGACCTTCGAGTAGCGCGCGAGCGCCTTGTCGACGCTCGCCAGGTCGGCGAGCGCCAGTTCCGTGTCGATGACTTCGATGTCGTGCAGCGGGTCGATGCGCCCGCTGACGTGCACGACGTTCGGATCGTCGAAACAGCGCACGACGTGCGCGATCGCGTCCGTTTCGCGGATGTGCGCGAGAAACTGATTGCCCAGGCCCTCGCCCCTGGAGGCGCCTTCGACGAGACCGGCAATGTCGACGAACTCCATGACCGCGGGCACGGTTCGCTGCGGCATGACGATTCCGGAGAGCACGGCAAGACGCGGATCGGGTACCTCGACGATGCCGACGTTCGGCTCGATCGTGCAGAACGGGTAGTTCTCGGCGGCGATGCCGGCCTTGGTCAGTGCGTTGAAGAGCGTGGACTTGCCGACGTTCGGCAGGCCGACGATGCCGCAGCGAAGGCTCATGCGGAAATCCTCGAGGTGTCGGGAGGGCGCGTGGAGAGGTCGTTTCGACGCGCGTAGCGCGGTTCGGAGCCGCGCGCAGGATTGCGGAAGGTACGGCGCCGCAACGATGTCGCGCCGCCACCGTCGATTCTAACCGGCGCGCACCCGGGCCCGATTTGCATTGGCGCCGGCGACTGCCTACGCTGTCCGCCCATGCCTGCCACGCTCGACGGAAAGCTCGTCGTCGCGATCTCCTCGCGCGCCGTCTTCGATTTCGAGGAGGAGAACCTCGTCTTCGAGCGCGACGACGATGCCGCCTACATGGCGCTGCAGCGCGACCGGCTCGACCTCAGTGCGCCGCCCGGCGTGGCCGGCGCCCTGGTACGAAAGCTCCTTCGCTTCGACCCGCCAGAGCGGCTCGAATCGCAGCGACGCATCGAAGTGGTCGTCGTCTCGCGCAACGATCCGGTCAGCGGACTGCGCGTGTTCCGCTCGGCGCGCAACGCGGGCCTGCGACTGGAGCGCGGCGTCTTCACGCGCGGGCGCGCGCCTTGGCGCTACCTGGCGCCTTTGAAGGCGAACCTCTTCCTGTCGGCCAACGAAGACGACGTCGCCGCTGCACTCGCCGTCGGCATCCCCGCCGCGCGCGTGTTCCCGCGTTCGGTGCTCGCGTCCGAATCGCACCCGGACGAGATCCGCATCGCCTTCGACGGCGACGCCGTGCTGTTCTCCGACGAGTCGGAGCGCGTCTTCCGCCAGGCGGGAATCGACGCGTTTCACCGGCACGAAACCGAGCACGCGACGCTGCCGCTGCCGCCGGGGCCGTTCAAGCCGCTGCTCGAGGCGCTGCATCGACTGCAGCGCGAGGACGCGCCGGCCGAAAGCGAAGCGGGCGCGGCCTGGGCGGAGGCTGCCGGGCCGCACGCCGCGGCGCCGGCGGCCGCCTCGCCGAGTGCCGCATCGCCCGCCGTGCGCGCGCCCGTGCGCATCCGCACCGCGCTCGTCACTGCGCGCAGCGCTCCGGCGCACGAGCGCGCTATTCGCACGCTGATGCACTGGGGCATCGAAGTCGACGAGGCGATGTTTCTCGGCGGGCTCGAGAAAGGCCCTTTCCTGCACGAATTCGAGCCCGATTTCTTCTTCGACGACCAGACCGGCCACTGTGAATCGGCCGCGCGCTTCGGGCCCGCCGGTCATGTGCCGGCGGGCATCGCCAACGAGCGATGAAGCCGCCGCCCTTCGTCACGCATCGCGGAATCGTCGCGCCGCTCGACGCAGCGAACGTCGACACCGATGCGATCTTCCCGAAGCAGTACGGCCGCTCGATCGCATCGAGAGGCTTCGGTCCGGTGCTGTTCGACAACTGGCGCTATCTCGACCCCGGCGATCTCGACAGCGACCACGCGAAGCGGCGCGAGAATCCCGACTTCGTCCTGAACCGGGAGCCGTGGCGACGCGCGACCGTATTGCTCGCGCGCGCGAACTTCGGCTGCGGTTCGAGTCGCGAGCACGCTGTATGGGCCCTGCGCGACTTCGGCTTTCGCGCGATCGTCGCACCGTCGTTCGCCTCCATCTTCGCCGGCAACGCGATCGCCAACGGCCTGTTGACGATCGCTTTGCCGGCCGAAGACGTGGATGCGTTGTTCGAGTGGACGCGCGCACAGCGCGTGCCCGAGATGGAAATCGACCTTCCGCACCAGCGCCTGCACGCCCGCGGACGCGAGTGGCGCTTCGGCATCGCGCCGCGCGCGAAACAGTCGCTGCTGTGCGGGTGGGACGAGATCCAGCGTACGCTGCAGCGAAGCGAAGAGATCCGCGCCTTCGAGGCGAGGCGCCTGGCCGGGCAGCCCTGGCTGCGAGTCGCTCCGAAGACATAGCACAGCCGGTCTCGATCGGCTGTCTGCCTTCCGCCGACGATCGCAGGTGCGATAGCAACCGCCGCATCGATGTCATGGAGGCGCAGGCGCGCCGGCGGCGACACGGAGAGCCGCGGGGGCATTGCTGATCGGTTCTGGGCACCCCTGGCCGTCGTTGTGAAGCTGCAGGACAAGGTCGGCCGCCAGGCAGGCGCAGCCAAGGGTCGGCAATCGAGAATCGAGGACCTTGCGGCGCGCGTCATTCGTCTCGAGGCTCGGATGGAGATGGTGCTGCACGCCGTGATGCGGCGGCTACCGGGCGGCTGAACTACCCGCGCTGCTTCTTCCGCTTCGGCTGCAGGATCGTCCCCGTGCAGTTCTTCGCGCCGCAACGGCACGCCCAGATTCTCTTCATCGTCGGCGTGTGCGGCACCTCGAGCACGATGCCGTAGTTGTAGGTGAGCTCTTCGCCGCTGGCGATGTCGCGGATCGCCTCGATGTAGACGCGGTCGTGGCGGGAATCGCCGTCGCCGTTCTCGAGCAGCACCGCTTCGCAGTTCGGATCGCAACTGTGGTTGATCCAGCGCGCGCTGTTGCCCTGTCGGTTGGCGTCGAGCACCCAGTCGTCGTTCAGCACGAACAGGAACGTGTGCCCGGTGTCCGCGCTGTCCGGATACATCCGGTCGCTCTGCTCGTGCGTGAGCAGTTGCCCCTTGTACTGGATCAGTCGGGTTCCCTTCGGGATGTCGGACGCGGCGAAGACGCCGTTGCCGTGAATCTGCGAGCGGTGCGTGACGATGCGAGCGGGCATGATGTTCGTTGCGTTGCGAATCCGACATTCTGAGGCATCGCGTGCCCGGCACGGGACCTCAGCCGCGTGTATGCAGGCGCTGCATCGCCGCTTCCGGATCGCCCGCGACCAGCAGCGGCAGGCAGTCGAGCGCGCGCGTGATCGTGTCGTCGATCTGCTGCCGCTGTTCGCGACTCGGCCGATGCAGCACGAAGTCGACCACTTCCTGCTCGAGCTGCAGGCTGCGCGGATGTCCGATGCCGAGCCGCAGACGCCAGAAGTCGGCGCTGCCCAGGCGCGCCTGGATGTCGCGCAAGCCGTTGTGTCCGGCGTGTCCGCCGCCGCGCTTGAGCTTCGCCTGTCCCGGCAGCAGGTCGAGTTCGTCGTGCACGACGAGGATCTCGTCGGGCGCGATCCGGTAGAAGTTCGCCATCGTCGCCACCGCTTGCCCCGAGCGATTCATCCAGGTCGACGGCTCGAGCAGGAACACGGTTTCGACGCCGATGCGCGCGCGCGCGACGAGCCCGAAGAACTTGCCTTCGCGCGCGAGCGATGCGCCGTGCGAGCGCGCGAGCTCGTCGACGAACCAGAAGCCGGCGTTGTGCCGGTCGTGCTCGTGCTCGGGACCGGGATTGCCCAGTCCGACGATCAGTCGAATCGCGCTCACGTCGTCGGCTGTCCGGGAAGCACCGCGGTGTCGGCGGCGCGCACGACCGAAGGCCAGCGATGCTTGAGCAGCAGCCATGCGGCCAGTCCGATGCACAGCATCGCCAGCGACGTGGCGGCCAGGCCGATCGTCGAGTGCATGACGAGCGGTGCTATGACGCCGGCGACGATTCCGTTGGCGACGCTGCCGACCACTGCCTGCAGCGACGACGACATGCCGCGACGCAATGGAAACAGATCGAGCACCATCAGCGTGACCGCCGGCACGTTCAGCGCCCAGCCGAACGAGAACAGGGCGATCGGCGGCAACGCCCACCACACACGCGGCTCGAACAGCAGGTTGGCGACGAAGTTCAGTGCGGCGACGACGAACATCACGATGAAACCGTAGCGGATCTGCCTGCGCGGCGGCACCCGTCCGGCAAAGCGCCCGCTGACCCAGGCCCCCGACATGATGCCGCTGATCGTCAGCAGGAAGAACCAGAAGAACTGCGTCGGTCCGAGCCCGAGATGCGTGCCGAGGAACTCCGGCGCCGACAGCACGTAGAGGAACATGCCGTTGAACGGAATGCCGCTGGCGAGTGCGAGCAGCAGGAAGCGCGGATCGGACAGCAACTGGTAGTAGCCGCGCAGCAGGTGGCGTATCTCGAAGGGCTGCCGGTGCGTGGGGTGCAGCGTCTCGGGCAACCACCGCCAGTTGGCCGCCCACAGCAGCAGACCGACCAGCGCGAGGAACCAGAAGATGCCGTGCCAGTCGACGTGCACGAAGAGCCATCCGCCGATGATCGGCGCCACTGCCGGCGCTACCCCGAAGTAGATCGTCACCTGCGACATCACCCGCTGCGCTTCCTCGGGCGGGAACATGTCGCGGATCACCGCGCGCGAGACGACGATGCCGGCGCCGGTGGACAGACCCTGCAGCGCGCGGAAGAAGACGAGCGCGCCGATCGACGGCGACAGCGCGCAGCCCACCGACGCGAGCGCGAACACGCCGATTCCCCACAACACGACCGGCCTGCGCCCGAAGCTGTCGGCCAGCGCGCCGTGGAAGATGTTCATGAACGCGTAGCCGAACAGATAGGCCGACAGCGTCTGCTGCATCTGTACCGGCGTCGCATCGAGCGCGCGCGCGATGCCGGAGAACGCCGGCAGGTACGTGTCGATCGAGAACGGGCCGAGCATGCCGAGCGCGGCCAGCAGCGCGGCCAGCGCCCAGCGCGGCGCGGTCCAGAGTCGGGAGGCGTCCGGATTCATCGGCGGCGGCAAGCGCAAACAATAAGCCCGGGGCGGCCCCGGGCTCGGTTTGCGCGCGTGCGCGGCGCGCTGGTGAGGCGCTCGGGCGAAGATCGGCTCGCGGCGCCCCGCGATGTCACGGCTTCTTCGGTGCCGGCGCGGCGGGCGCCGCTGCTGCCGGTGCGGGCGCAGGCTCTTCCTCGGCAGCTCCCGGAACCGTGACGGTGACGACCACCGGATTCTCGCCGGCCGGCAGCACCGACGAGACGCCGGGTGGGAACGCGATGTCGCTCAAGTGCACCGACTTGCCCGCCTCCAGTTGCGAGAGGTCCACCTCGATGAAGCTCGGCAGCGCCCCCGGCAGGCAGCTCACCTCGACCTCGGTGATCACGCGTCCGATGATCCCTGCCGACAGCTTCACCGCCGGAGAAGTCTCCTCGTTGACGAAGTGCAGCGGCACCTTGACCGTGATCTTCTCGTCGGCGGCCACGCGCTGGAAATCGACGTGCATCACTTGCGGCTTGTACGGATGCCATTGCACGTCGCGCAGCAGCACTTGTGCGCTCTCGTCGCCGATCTCCAGATCGAGGATCGACGAGTGGAACGCCTCCACGCGCAGCGCGTGATACAGCGGGTTGTGCTCGATCGACACGGGAACCGCATCGTTACTGCCACCGTAGACGATCCCCGGCACGTAGCCGGCGCGGCGCAGGCGGCGGCTCGCACCCGAACCCTGCTCCTTCCGAACGTTCGCAACGACTTTCATTTTCTTCCTCACCTTGCGCTACGCATCCGCGACCAGAATGCGCAGCCGAGTTCGCCGGCGTTGCCGGCACGAAAGGGAAGGGGGAAGGGGGGAGGGGGGAGGGGCCGAGCCGGTGCGGCGAATGCCGCGTTGGTTTTCCCCTTCTCCCTTCCCCCTTCTCCCTTCCCGGTAGTCAATCCACGAACAACGACGACACCGAATCCGCCCGGCTGATCCGCAGGATCGTCTCGGCGAGCAGTTGCGCGCACGACAGCACGCGAATGCGCGGGCAGGCTTCGGCTTCCGGCGACAGCGGAATGGTGTCGGTGACGATCAGCTCGTCGAGTGCCGAGTTGGCGATGCGCGTGACCGCGCCGCCGGACAGCACCGCGTGCGTGCAGTAGGCGACGACTCGCCGCGCGCCGCGCTCCTTCAGCGCCACCGCCGCCTTCACCAGCGTGTTGGCCGTATCGACGATGTCGTCCATGATCACGCAGGTGCGGCCTTCGACGTCGCCGATGATGTTCATCACCTCGGCCACGTTCGCCTTCGGTCGCCGCTTGTCGATGATCGCGAGGTCGGAGTCGAGGCGCTTGGCGAGCGCTCGTGCGCGCACGACGCCGCCGACGTCGGGCGAGACGACGATGAGGTCGGGGAACTGCTGCTTGTGCACGTCCGCCAGCAGCAGCGGCGCGGCATAGACGTTGTCCACCGGAACGTCGAAGAAGCCCTGGATCTGCTCGGCGTGCAGGTCCATCGTCAGCAACCGGTCGACGCCGGCGGTCTGCAGCATGTTCGCGACGAGCTTGGCGGTGATCGCCACGCGCATCGAACGCACGCGGCGATCCTGCCGCGCGTAGCCGAAATAGGGCAGCGCCGCCGTGATGCGGCCGGCCGACGCGCGGCGCAGCGCATCGACCATCACCAGCACCTCCATCAGCGTGTCGTTGCTCGGCGCGCAGGTGGGCTGTACGACGAAGACGTCCTTGCCGCGGACATTCTCCAGGATCTCGACCATGATCTCGCCGTCGGAGAAGCGCCCGACGGCGGCCTTGCCGAGATTGATGTACAGGTTGCGGGCGATGTCGGCAGCGAGCAGCGGGTTCGCGTTGCCCGTGAAGATCATCAAGCCGTCGGGGTCGAGGATGTCGGCGTTGCGGCGATAGCCGTGCACGGTGCGTTTCTCGAATGAAGAATCTGGCTGGGGAGGAAGGATTCGAACCCTCGCATGCCGGAATCAAAATCCGGTGCCTTAACCAACTTGGCTACTCCCCAGTGGCCCGTTGCCGACCCGCTCGCACGGAGCGGGCGGACGATGGCTGAACCTCGTCGTTACGCTTTCGGCGCAACTTGTCGTTACGCTTTCGGGCGTAACTCGTCGTTACGCTTTCGGGCGTAACTCGTCGTTACGCCTCGGGGTGTCCCTTCATTCGCTGTTCGGGACCTGCGCCGCGGCAAACGACCAATCGCGAAGCGGATGCCGTTCGAGCGACCGGGCGATGCAGACCTGCCCGATCGCGAGCCGCCCGAGCCGTTGCCGGATCGATTCGGCGACCGACTCGTCTGCTACGGGACAGAACACGCAGGCTCCCGAGCCGGTCATCCGCGCCAGATGCCCATCGGCACCCGCCGCGTCGGCAGCGACGCGCAGCGCCTGCAACGCTTCGGCTACCTGCGGCCATGCCGCCAGGACCACCGGTTCGAGGTCGTTCTTCCCGCGGTGGACGAACCGCCCTCGCGAAAGACCGAAGATTTTGATCGGTTTCGTATTGCGTGTCAATTTGGCGCAGCCGAAGACCTGCGCCGTCGCCACCTGCACGGGCGGTGCGACGACGACGTAGCACGCGGGGTGCGCGTCGATCGCAACGAGTTCTTCGCCGACACCTCGCGCAAAGGCGCGACGCCCGAAGACGAAGGCGGGAACGTCGGCGCCGAGCCGTAGCGCGAGCGCCTGCAGGCGCTCGGGCGACAGCGCCAGGCGCCACAGCCGGTTCAGTCCGAGCAGCACCGTCGCCGCATCGGAACTGCCGCCGCCCAGCCCGCCGCCGACCGGAATGCGCTTGCGCAGCCGGATCTCCACGCCAAGTGGACAACCGGATTGCGCCGCGAGCAGTCGCGCAGCACGCACGGCCAGATCGTCGTCCGCGCTCCAGCCGGCGGGCGGCTCGACGAGCCGGATCGCTCCGTCGTCGAGCCGCCGCAGATCGATGCGATCGCACAGGTCGACGAGCTCGAACACCGTCTCGAGCAGGTGATAGCCGTCGGCACGGCGGCCGGTGACGTGAAGGAAGAGATTGAGCTTGGCCGGCGCAGGCAGGTTGCGCAATTCGCACGGTTCGCGCAAATCGTCGATGCGCGCGCTCCCCGCGTTCACTGCGCTTCGCCGGCGGCGACGCGAGCGGCGTTGTCGACGACCAGCTTCAACTCCAGCCGACGCGCGCCGTCGCCGCCGCGGGCCGGCCAGTCGAGCGACAGCCGGCGCGGGCGCTCGCCGTCGAAGGCTTCGAAGCGCACCGACCAGCCGCTGTCGACCCCGGCGACGACGCGTCCGTCCTCGCGCTGCGTCGGCTGTGCTACCCGTCCCGCGAGCCAGCGCGGCAGGTCGCCGATCGGCACGCGCCAACCGAACACCTGTTCGGTCAGCGATTCGGCAGAAGCAGCAGCGTACTGGCGACCGTCGGCGGCGACGAGCACCGCTTCTCCCGCATCGAGCGTGACCTGCGCCAATGTCTGTCCGAGCGGCGACGAAAGCTCGAGCTCCCGCTTCTCGCCGTCGGCGCGCAGAGAGAAGCGGCCGCTCGAGCGCTCCTCGCGAGGCTGGTAGCCGCCCTCGGTGTAGGTGACGGCAAAGCGCCCGTTCCAGAAGTTCGGCGCGCCCTCGGGCGACGCGACCTCGGGGGGCGCGAGCGGTGTCGCGCAGCCAGCCAGCAGCAGCGCGGCTGCACAGCCGGCCGCGAACACGCGCAGGCGGATCATCGGTCGGCGCGCAGCCGGGCGACCGTTTCCTTCAGCACCCGGTTCTCCGGGTCGTTCGCCGCAGCCTCGTTCCAGACGCGGCGCGCCTCGTCGACGCGTCCGGCCTGCCACAGCGCCTCGCCCAGGTGCGCGCCGATCTCCGCTTCGGGCATGCGATGCCAGGCCTTCTGCAGATAGTCGATCGCCGCGTCGGTCTGGCCGCGGCGAAAGAGCACCCATCCCATGCTGTCGAGGATCTGCGCGTCGTCGGGCGAGAGCTCGAGCGCCTTGCCGATGAGCTCCTGCGCTTCGTCGAGCCGCAGCCCGCGATCGGCGAAGGTATAGCCGAGCGCGTTGTAGGCGTGTGCGTTGTCGGGTCGCAGTTCGATCAGCTTGCGCAGATTCGCTTCCGTCACGTCGAGCCGGTCGAGTCGTTCGGCGGCCATTGCGTGGTCGTAGAGCAGATCGGGGTTTTCCGGCAGCCGCTGGAGTGCCGCGGCGAGCAGGTCGTAGGCTTCCTGCTCGCGGCCGGCCTCGCGCAGCACGGCCGCTTCGGCGGTCGTCAGTTGCACGCGCTCGCGCCCGCTGGGCACCGAGGTGTTGCGCAGCAGCGCCCGGGCCTCTTCCACATGCCCCGTTTTCGCCATCAGCACCGCGCGCCGGGTCAGTGCCGGCAGGAATTGCTCGCCGCGGCCGACCCGCGAATACCATTTGATCGCCTCGTCGTTGCGCCCCGCGTCCTCGGCGATCTGGCCGAGGAACAGCAGCGCCGGCGAGTCGTCGCGCTGTACGGAATCGGGAAGTCCCAGATAGCGGCGCAGGTAGTCTTCGGCCACCTGCGGCTGCTTCATCTGGTAGGCGAGTTGCGCCAGCGAGAGCAGGATCGGCGGGCTGTCGGGCTCCTGCTTCAGCGCGATCTCGAATTGCTCGCGCGCAGCGTCCTGGCTGCCGCCGGCATTCAGCAGCCGGGCCAGCGCGAAGCGCGCCTCGATGGCCTTCGGCTCGCGTTCCAGGTATGCGCGCAGCATCGCCACCGCGCCGTCGACGCCGCGCGGCGTCTGCGCCACGTAGCGCGCGGCGAGGATCGCCGCCTGTTCGTTGGCCGGATCGAGCTGCAGCGCGGCCTCGGCCTCGGCCGCTGCCCGCGACACGTCGCCCGCCGCCTGGGCGACGCCGGCCAGCGCCAGGCGGGCGGCCGGCTCGCTCGCGTCGGGCGCGGCGAGACGCTCGAGCATCGCGAGACCGGCGCTCGCGTCGCTCGAGCGCGCGAGCGTGCGGGCGATCCGGTCGTAGGTCTCGGGTAGTTTGTGCTCGGCGCGTGCACGCGCGAGGCGCGCGCGCAGCAGCGGTTCGGCCTGTGCGAAGCGGCCGGTCGTCATCCACAGGCTTTCGATCGTCTGCGAGGCGATCGGCGATTCGGGCGCGAGTTCGTGCCACAACTGTGCTGCGGGCAATGCGTGCTCGAGCGAGCGCTCGGCCAGCGCGAGCTCGGTGGCCCGGCGTGCCACGCGCGGATCGCGCGTTTCCCGAGCGAGCGACAGGTAGGTGACGGCGGCGTCGTCGACCTGTCCGCGCTGGGCGGCGATCTCGGCTGCCAACAGCTGGTACATCAACTGAGGCGTGAGCGATAGCGCCGGAATCGGATCGCCGGCACGCGTGTGCGCAACCGGAGCCGACGACTGCGCGGCGCGCGCGTCGGCGAGCATGCCCGGCGCCGGCAGTACGCGCGGTCCGTCGTCCCCGGCAGGCGGCTGTGCGGTGGCGGTGCAGCCGCCGGCGAGCAGCATGAGTGCGCCGAGGGCGCAACCCGCAACCGCACCGAGCCGCGAAGTGCGGACGAGGCGATGGTGCGGGCGGTGCGCGGCGGCGGTGCCTGGCCGCGGATCGGTCTTCGTCATCGGGTGTTACGCTCGGCGAATCGAATTTCCAGAATAACCGATGCGCGCCGACGGGCGCATCGAAGCGTTTGCGGCCGATGCCCGAATTGCCCGAAGTCGAGGTCGTGCGCCGCGGACTCGAAAGCCGCGTGCGCGGCCGCACGTTGCGCGCAGTGCGCGTTCGCGAGGCCCGCTTGCGCTGGCCGGTGCCGGCGACGCTCGACCGGAACCTGCCCGGCGCGACGCTGCGCGCAGTCGAGCGGCGCGGCAAGTACCTGCTGCTGGATTTCGGACACGGCACGCTGATCGTGCATCTGGGGATGTCGGGAAACTTCCGCTTCCTGGGCGACGGCGCGGTGGAAGAGCCCGCGCGGCACGATCACGTCGACCTCGAGTTCGAGCACGGCATCCTGCGCTACCGCGACCCACGCCGCTTCGGCGCGATGCTGTGGCACGCGGCGAGCGAAGGTCCGGTGCTCGCTCATCCGCTGCTCGCGTCGCTCGGCGCGGAGCCGCTGTCCGAAGCCTTCGACGCAGCGCTGCTGCACCGGGCGACGCGCTCGCGCAGCGGTGCGATCAAGACGGTGCTTCTCGCCGGTGACATCGTCGTCGGCGTGGGCAACATCTATGCGTCGGAGAGCTTGTTCCGCGCGGGAATCCGGCCCACTACTGCGGCAAGGCGGATCGCGCTGCTGCGCTTCGAACGCCTGGCGAGCGCCATTCGCGAGACGCTGAACGAAGCGATCGAGCGCGGCGGAAGCACCTTGCGCAATTTCGTCTCGAGCGACGGCGCGGCCGGCTGCTACCAGGCCGCCAGTCTCGTCTACGGACGTGCCGGCGAGCCGTGCCGCGTTTGCGGCACGCTGGTGCGAACGATGCGGCAACAGCAGCGGTCCACGTTCTGGTGCCCGCGCTGCCAGCGCTGAAGTCTCACGTGCCGCTGCGCAGCAGCGGCGACGGCGCGCTGCGCACGCGGCAATCCGCGCGATGAGCGGTGCGGTCGGCCGGCGCCGCCGCCCGCCCGCCGGAAACGGCCACAGGGCGGCTGCCGGCCACGCCTGCGGCGGATGCCGCATTCGGCGTCGATTCCCCATGCTATAGATCCTGCCCACGATTCCTTTCCTGGAAGGAGTGCGATGGGATTCCTCGGAGAGCGCATCGCCGAATACGGCGACTGGCGACGCTCGCTTGCCGACGCCGTGCTGCGCTACGCGCAGTGGCTCGACGACGCAGAGCTGTCCGACGCATCGCTGCTGTCGCGCGTCGAGCAGATCGTCGAGCGCCTGGGCAAGGAGCGCGTCTCGATCGCCTTCGTCGCCGAGTTCTCGCGCGGCAAATCGGAACTGATCAACGCGATCTTCTTCTCGCGTTTCGGTCGCCGCATCGTGCCGTCTGGCGCGGGTCGCACGACGATGTGCCCCACCGAGCTGCTGTACGACCCTCAGCGGCCTTCGGCGATCCGGCTGCTGCCGATCGAGACGCGGCTGCTCGACACGCCGGTGTCGGAGCTGCGCGAGGACGGCTCGCACTGGGACGAACGCGAGATCGACCCGCAGGCGCCCGAAAGCCTGCGCCGTGCCTTCGAAAGCGTGCAGGAAACGCTATGGGTGGATGCCGCGCACGCGGCGCTGCTCGGCTTCTATGACGCGGACGATCCCGCCTCGCCGGTGCGTCCCGACGAACAGGGTCGCGTGGAGGTGCCGCGCTGGCGACACGCGATCGTGAACTGGCCGCATCCGCTGCTCGAGCAGGGACTCGTCGTTCTGGATACGCCGGGACTGAACGCGATCGGCGCCGAGCCGGAGCTGACACTGAAGCTCATCCCGGGCTGCGACGCGGTGCTGTTCGTGCTGGCTGCCGACGCGGGCGTGACGATGAGCGACCTGACGGTATGGCGCGAGCACATCGCCACCCGGCACGGCGCGGGCCGCTACGTCGTGCTCAACAAGGTCGACTCGCTGTGGGACGGCCTGAAGGACGAGGTGCAGATCCAGCTGGAGATCGCCCGCCAGGTAGGGTCTGTCGCGCAGACGCTGCGCGTGCCGAACGACCGCGTCTACCCGGTATCGGCGCAGAAGGCGCTGCTCGCGCGCGTGAACGGCGATGCGTCGCTGCTCAAGCGCAGCCGGATTTCCGATCTCGAGTACGCGCTGGGGCGCGAACTCGTTCCGCAGCAACGCGACATCGTGCGCGAACACGTCGAGCGCGAGTTCGGCGAGCTGCATTCGCTGATCGCGTCCTCGCTCGGCGCACGTCGTCGCAACCTGGTCGAGCAGCAGTGCGAGCTCAACGGGCTGCGCGGCAAGAACCGTGGCGTGATGGACCACATGGCCGCGCGCATCCGCAACGAGCGCGAGGAATTCGAGAAGAGCCTGCGCCAGTTGCAGGCGCTGCGTTCGGTGTTCTCCCGTCACGCTCAATCGATCCGCGAGACGATGTGCCGGCATGCGCTGAACCAGCACGTGCGCATCGCGCGCGAGTCGATGAAGCGCAGCACCTTCTCGTCCGGGCTGCGCGAAGGCATGAATTCGCTGCTCGCCGCGGTGCGCGGCGACCTCGACGAATCGACGCGGCTGGTCGGCGAGGTGGGCACGATGATGAGCGCCATGTACCGCAGCTTCAGCGCGGAGCACGGGCTGGCGCTGGGCAACCCGGCGCTGTTCTCCACGCAGCGCTATTACGCCGAGCTGGAGCGTATCGAGCAGGTGCAGCGCAGCCAGTTCGGCGCCATCACGCTGGCGACCACGTCGCAGTGGGCATTGATGCGGCGCTTCTTCGAATCGGTGGCCGCGCGCCTGCGCGAGATCTACGACGTCGCTGCCCGGGAGATGGAAGCGTGGCTGCGTGCCGTCATGGCGCCGATCGAAAGCCAGGTGCGCGAGTACCAGGGGCAGCTCAAGCGCAGGCTCGAGACGGTAAGGCGCATGCTCGACGCGAGCGGCACGCTCGATGCGCGCCTGGCGGAGATCGAGCGCGATCGCGCGGCGGTCGAGCAGCGCATCGGGCTGGAAGGCGAATACGCGCGGCGCGTGACGATGCTGCTTGCCGCGAATGCGGAGACGCTCGTCGACGTTTGAGGTTGCGGTCGCGGCGTGCGGCAACGGGCCGGCGGTGCGGGCGGCGCGGCGGGTGCGATCTGGCCGGCCGAGCGGCAAAGGGGACGCCTGGCAGCGGGCCCGTGGGCGTACGGGGGCGGCCCGCACCGAGCGCTTCGGCCGTGGGCGCTCCCGCTGCGGCGGCCGGCGCATACGCGCCGGCTGCCCTGTGCTGCTCGGCTCGGGGTCGTGCGGCCGAACTCGCTTCGCGCGCTTCGCTCGAACATGCGGCCGCAAGTCAGATGCACGAAGCGCGCTTCGCGCGCGACCCCCAGCCTGCGCTGCTCGGCGCCGCAGAGGTCGCGCCGACGGCCGAAGCGCTCGGTGCGGGCCGCCCCGTACGCCCACGGGGCCGCTGCCAGGCGTCCCCTTTGCCGCTCGGCCGGCCAGATCGCAACCGCCGGGCCGCCCGCACCGCGGCCCGTTGCCGCACGCCGCTCGAGTGATGTCGGTGGCGTGCGCGTGACCAACCGGCGTTCGAAGCCGAGGGGTGTTCCCCACGCACACAAGAGAACGTTTCTGCCAAGGCGCGGGCAAGCGGCTGTGCGGGCCGGGGAGGGCCTGCCGCGGGCGCCGAGTGCCGAGGCGGCGTGCGCATGGCCGTGGCGGCACGACTCCGAGGCGAGCAGCGCAGGGCAGCCGGCACG
>JAJPES010000053.1 GCA_021166725.1 Burkholderiaceae bacterium
CTCCCCGCCCGGGCCGGGGGGCGGCCGGCGGCCCCCCCCGCCGCCGTGACCGCTTCGTCCTCGCGCTCCGCTGCCGGCTCAGCCCTTCGCCCATCCTGTCGGGCGGGCGCGCCGGTGCCCGGCGACCCGCGCCGCGCGCAGGTTTCGCCTTCCGCACCCGAATGAACACCCAGACGTCCACGTCGATGCCCCTCGGCGCAGCCGCTCGAGCCTCCGGCCGGATGCGTCGCCTGCTTCCCGGCCTCGTGCTCTGCACGACGATCGCGCTCGCGGCATCGTTCGTCGCCAACCAGTACGGCGGACCGAAGTTCCTGTACGCGCTGCTGCTCGGTATAGCGTTCCACTTCCTCGCCGACAACCCGAAGACGATGCCCGGGGTCGACGTGTCGGCGAAGAAGCTCGTGCGCATCGGCGTCGGCCTGCTCGGCGCCCGCATCGCGTTCTCCGACGTCGTCGCGCTCGGGCTCGACGGGGTCGTGGCGCTGGTCGGCACGGTCGTGTTGACCATCGGCTTCGGCGTGCTGTTCGCGCGCGCGCTCGGCCTGCCGCGCACGCTCGGCCTTCTCTCCGGCGGCGGAACCGGCATCTGCGGGATCTCGGCCACGCTGGCCATTTCGTCGGTGCTGCCGCAGAGCCGCGAGAACGAGTACTACACGTTGCTCACGGCGATCGGCGTGGCGACGTTCTCGACCGTGGCGATGGTCCTCTACCCGCTGTTCGTGACGCTGATCGGGCTCGATGCGCTCGAGTCGGGGCTGTTCCTCGGCGGGTCGATCCACGACGTGGCGCAGGTCGTCGGTGCCGGGTTCATGATCTCGCCGCAGGTCGGGGATACGGCGACGCTGACGAAGATGTTCCGCGTGGCGATGCTGGTGCCGGTCGTCTTCACGCTGGCGCTCTGGTTTCGCGGGGGGAACGCGAGCCGCGCAGGCGAGCCGGGCAAGGGCGCGGGTCGCCCGCCGCTGCTGCCGTTCTTCCTGATCGCATTCGCAGCGCTCGTGCTGGTGAACAGCCTCGGCTGGATCCCTTCCCCCGTCCGTTCGGTTGCGTCGTCCGTCTCGAGCTGGTGCCTGGTGATCTCGATCGCCGCGTTGGGCGTGAAGACCTCGCTCGAGAAACTCGTCGAGCTCGGCTGGCGGCCGATCGCGTTGCTCGGCGGCGAGGCGGTGTTCGTCGCGTCGTACATGCTGCTCGTCGTCTACGTTATGCGAGGCCTCGGCGGATGAAGCGGGACGAGCCGCCGGTCGGAACGAACGACGCTGCAGCCGACGTGGCGGCCGGCGAGCCGCGAGTCCGGGAAAGACAGTACATTGAGGCGTTCGCCCCCCGAGACGGCGGAGAAATGGACGACGCGCCCGAGCTGCAGGATGAAGAAAGCCGCATCGACGGCGAAACTCCGACGCTGCGGCTGTTCGCGCTGCTCGAGCTGATCGCGTCGAAGGACGAGTTCGTAACGTTGCGCAGCCTGGTCGACGAGACCGGGCTGCCCAAGCCGACGCTGCACCGCATGCTGCACCAGCTCGAGTCGGCACGGCTGCTGCAGCGCGAGCCCGATGGCCGCAGCTACGGCACGGGTCCGCGCCTGCGGCAGTTCGCCAAGAACCTGCTGCTGAACGACACCGCGCACAGCGCGCGGCGCGGAGTGTTGCGCCGGCTCAAGGACGAGATCGGAGAGACCTGCAACATCACGACGTTGTCCAGCGGCAGCGTGCTGTACCTCGACCGGGTCGAGACCGCTGCGCCGCTGCGCTTCTACCTGCGCGCCGGCTCGCGCGTGCCGGCCCACTGCTCGGCGAGCGGCAAGCTCTTCCTCGCGCAGATGTCGCCGTCGCAGCGAACGCGCGTGCTCGGTGCCGAGCCCTTCGAGCGCTACACGCCGAAGACGATCACCGATCGCGAAACGCTCGAGCGCGAGCTCGAGAGGGTGCGCCAGCAGCGGTATGCCACCGACGACGAGGAGTTCCTGCCGGGGCTCGTCTGCATCGCGGTGCTGGTGCCGTCGGCCGACGGCGGGCGCTCGAGCCTGGGGTTGGCCGTGCAGGCGCCGATCGTGCGCCTGACCGTCGAAGGCGCGGGCGCGCTGCTGCCGACATTGCGGCGCGCCGCGCAGCGGCTCGCCGAGGTGGAGGATTCGTGCGGCGAACGCGAGTGACGGGCATCGTTCGGCCGGCTTGTTTTCACCCGGCGGCACGCAGGAGCATCATCGGCCGGGTGCGCGTCACCCTTCGTGCTTCGCCGCGAGGACGCCGGGGCTGCTGTACGTTCCGATCAGCGTCTCGCCGATCGAGGCGGCCGCATGGTTCAACACGGGCAGGTAGCTCCTGCAGCTCTCGATGCTCTGGCGCGGGATCGGCGCGTGCATCGCCACCGCTGCATAGATGTAGCCCGTGCGGTCGACGACCGGCACCGCGATCGCCACCGAGTCGTCGAACAGCTCGCAGTCGTGGGTGCCGACCTTCGTCTCGCGCACGCGGTCGAGATCCTCGAACAGCACGTCGTAGCGCGTGATCGTGCGGCTGGTGTAGGCCTTCAGCGGTTCCGGTCCGAGCAGCCGGCGGATCTGCTCGTTGCTCATCTGGGACAGGAATAGCTTGCCGCTGGCCGTGCAGTGCAGCGGCACCCGCGTTCCGGGCTCGAGGTGCAGCCGAAGCGCTCGAGACGTCTCCACCCGATCGAGGTAGAGCACCTCGTCGCCCTCGAGGATCGTGAGGTTGCAGCTCTCTCCGGTGGCGGAGACGGCTTCCTCGAGCGCACGGCGCCACTGCGCGCGAAGCGTCGACTGCCGCCACAGGTCGAGCGCGAACGAGGTCAGGCGAGGACCGACCACGTAGCGCTTCGTCTGCGGCTCGCGTCGCAGCAGGTCGGCGGACTGCAGCAGGTTCAGGATCCGGAAGGCGGTAGCCTTGGGAAGATGGCTCGCGTGCGTGACGTCGTCGAGCGACATCGGCGCGCCCGCGCGCACGATTTCCTCCAGCACGCTGAAAGCGCGCAGGGCAATCGATTCGGCAGGGGCGGGCTCGGGCCGCTCGTTCATTTCCCTGGTGTGGGACGGGAAGGGTTCGTCCGGACGCCTGCTTCGAGCTCGCCGTTTCGCAAGGCGGTCTCAATAGGACTTCGGCAAGCCCAGCACCTTCTCGGCGAGGTAGCACAGCACGAGTTCCGGGCTGACCGGCGCGATCCGCGGGATCAGGCTCTCCCGCAGGTAGCGCTCGACATGGTACTCCTTGGCATAGCCGTATCCGCCGAGCGTCATCACGGCCCTCTGGCAGGCGTTGAATCCCGCCTCGCCGGCGAGGTACTTCGCCGCATTCGCCTCGGCACCGCACGAGCGTCCGCCGTCGTAGAGCGACGCGGCGTGGAACACCATCAGGTTCGCCGCCTCGAGCTCGGCCCAGCACTTCGCCAACGGATGCTGGATCGCCTGGTTCATGCCGATCGGGCGATCGAAGACGATTCGCTCCCGCGCGTAGGTCGTTGCACGCTGCAGCGCCGCGCGCCCGAGGCCCACCGCTTCGGCGGCCAGCAGGATCCGCTCCGGGTTCAGGCCGTGCAGCAGGTATTCGAATCCCCTGCCTTCCTCGCCGATGAGGTCGCCGACGGGCACCGGGAGTCCGTCGATGAACAGCTCGTTCGAGTCGACGGCCTTGCGCCCCATCTTGTCGATGCGGCGGATGTCCACGTATTCGCGGTCCAGGTCGGTGTAGAAGAGGCTCAGCCCCTCCGTGGGGCGCGCGACCTTGTCTGCCGATTGGGTGCGGGCGAGGATCAGGATCTTGTCGGCGACCTGCGCCGACGAGGTCCAGACCTTCTGGCCGTGCAGGACGTAGCGGTCGCCCTGGCGCACGGCGCGCGTCTGCAGCTTGAGCGTGTTCAGCCCGGTGCTGGGCTCGGTGACCGCGAAGCACGTCCGCTGCTCGCCGGAGATCAGCGGCGGAAGCATCCGCTTCTTCTGCTCGTGGGTGCCGAAGACGACGACGGGGTTGAGGCCGAAGATGTTCAGGTGGATCGTGGCCGCGCCGGTCATCCCCGCGCCCGACTCGCTGACCGCCTGCATCAGGATCGACGCTTCGGTGATGCCGAGACCCGAGCCGCCGTAGGCCTCGGGCATCGCGATGCCGATCCAGCCGGCGCGTGCCATGGCGGCGTGGAAGTCGAGCGGGTAGTCGCCGTCGCGGTCCTTCTGCAGCCAGTACGCGTCGCCGAAGCGACCGTCGCGCGAGCACATCGCGAGAACCGCCTCGCGAATCGAGCGCTGCTCTTCCGAAAGCGTGAAATCGATCATCGATGCGTTTCCATGCGGCTAGCGACCCCGCCACACCGGCTTGCGCTTCTCGCGGAATGCCGCCGGACCTTCCTGCGCATCCTCGCTCGCGAGCACCGGCTCGAAGACGTGGTAGGCGGCGCGAAGCGCCGCGGTGCGGCCCATTTCGGTCGACAGGTAGACCATCTCCTTGGCGGCCGCAGCGGTGAGCGGCGCGCCGTCGACGATCTCGCGGGCGAGCTGCATCGCGGCGCTCATCAGCTGTCCCGGCGGGACCACCTGGTTGACGAAGCCGATCTCGTACGCGCGCTGCGCCGAGATCGACCGCCCGGTGAGCAGCAGCTCGAGCATCACGCGTTGCGGGATCATGTGGATGAGCGGCGGGGCCCAGACCATCCCCCGCCCGACCTTGACCTCGGTGATCGCGAAGGTCGCGTTCTCGCTCGCCACGCACAGGTCGCACATCTGCGCGAAGAGCCACCCACCCGCGTAGGCGGCACCGTTGACGGCGGCGATCACCGGCTTCGTCACCGAGACGTTGTCGCCGAGGATCGGCAGGAAGTCGCGCGGCAGGGATCCGAGCTTCTCCTGCGACATCTGCACGAGGTCCATCCCCGCGCAGAAGGCGCGTTCGCCGGCGCCCGTCAGGATGGCGACGCGCGCGTCCTCGTCGCGTTCGAAGCGCCGCCACGCGTCGTGCAGGCCCTCGCGTACTGCGTGGTTGATGGCATTGCGCCGCTCGGGCCGGTTGATCGTGACGACCACCACCCGGTCCTGCTTCTCGTAGAGGATCTCGTCCGACATCGCTGGTTCCGTTGCTTCCTGCCCAGTCACTTCACGTCGCGCAATGCTTCGTTGAAGGCCTTCAGCACCTGCGTTCCGGGCTTGCCGCGGCGATCGAGCCCGCGCGCCCAGTCGGCTGCGATCGGCTCGAGCAGCGTCTTGAGCCTTTGCCTCTCCGCGTCGGGAAACGTCACGAGCGTGACGCCTTGCTTCTCGAGCTTCTTCAGGTTGGGCGCGATGTCCTTGTCGGCCATCTCGCAGGTGCGCCGCGTGGTCTCCTCGCCGGCCTGGAGCATCGCCTGCTGCACGTCGGCGGGAAGCGTCTTCCAGCGCTTCTCGCTGATCGCGTACGCCGCGATGAAGCTGCCGAAGTTCTCGCCGACGGTCGCGTACTTCACCAGCGGGTCCAGCTTGTAGTCGAGAAGCGCCGACAGCGGAAACACCGCGCCGTCGACCGTTCCGCGCGACAGCGACTCGTAGACCTCCGGAGCCGACATGCGAACCGGGACGGCCCCGAGCTTCTCGACCATGAGATCCATCGGTCCCCCGGTCGAGCGCAGTTTCAGGCCCTTGAGGTCGGCGGGCGTCCGGAGCTCGTGGCTGGCGAGATAGATCTGGTACGGCGCGAAGACGTAGGTGAACAGCACGCGCACGCCGTTCGGTGCGTACTCCTTCTGCGCGAGGATGCCGTCCTTCGCGAGCTTCCAGTAGGCCATCGTGCCTTCGCACGAAGTCGAGAAGCTACCGGGAAGTTCGGCGACCTGCGACAACGGAAGCTTGTCCGAGATGTAGGCCGGCCCGAGGTACGCGATGTCGGCCACGCCCGAAAGCGTCAGCGCGAGCATGTCCTTGGCCTTGCCCAGTTGCTGTGCCGGGTAGTACTCGAACTGCACGGCGCCTTTCGTCGCCTCGGTGACGGACTTCATCCAGTGCTTGGCCGCGTATTCGGAGATGAAGTGCCCTGCCGGCAGGTGGTCGGCGACGCGCAGCACCGTCTTTTCCTGCGCCGACGTGGACAGCGCGAGGGCGGCGAGCGCTCCCGCAGCCAGTTTTCCGAATGTCCTCATGTCTCCTCCTCTGGAACGACGGTACCGGCCTTGCGTGCCGGCGGTAACTGCGCTGCTATTGCATCGTGGATGGCAGCCACAGGATGATCTGCGGGAACGCGGCCAGGATCGCCAGCAGCACGACGTGCGCGACGACGTGCGGGAAGACCCCGGAGAAGATCTCGCCGAGGGCGCGTCCGGTGTACCTGGCCACCACGAACACGTTGAGTCCGAGCGGCGGCGTGACCATGCCGATCTCCGCCGTCAGGATCACGAGCACGCCGAACCAGACGGGGTCGAAGCCGAGGGTCTTGACGATCGGCAGCACGATGGGCACGGTGAGGATCAGGATCGCGACCTGGTCCATGAAGCAGCCCAGGATGATGTAGATCGCCAGCAGCAGGGCCAGGATCGTCCAGCGCGAGAGGTCGAGCGCGCTGACTGCGGCGACGAGGTCCTGCGTGGCCTGCGTCATCGTGACGAAATAGCCGAAGACGTGCGCGCCGAGGATGATCATGACGATCATGCAGCTCGTGCGGGCGGCGTGCAGCAGCGAGACCAGCGTCGTCCTCCACGTCACGCGGCCTGCGAGCGCGGCGAGAACGAAGGCCCCGAAGGCGCCCAGCGCCGAGGCCTCGGTCGGCGTGGCGACGCCGAGGTAGATGACGCCGGTGACGACCATGAACAGCGAGACCATCGGGCCGACGACGCGCAGCGACGCGAACTTCTCGCCCCACGTGTATCGCCGCCCCGACGGTGCGCGGTCGGGACGCAGGAGCACGAGCAGCAGCACCGTGAGCGCGATCGTCAACGTCACCAGCATTCCGGGGACTATGCCGGCGATCAGCAGCTGCCCGATGTTCACGTCGGCGATGAGGCCGTAGAGGATCATCGCCACGCTGGGCGGGATCAACATCGCGAGCGTGCCCGAGATCGCCACGACGCCGCAGGCGAGCTTCGGTTCGTACCGGTGGCTGAGCATCGCAGGGATGCTCGTCGCCGAAAGGGTCGCTGCCGCCGCCGTGCTCGACCCGGAGATCGCGCCGAAGCCCGCACCAGCGACCGCCGTCGCCATGCCGAGCCCGCCGGGCACGCGGCCGACCCAGGCCGCGGCCGCCTTGAAGAGGTCGTCGGCGACGCCGCTGAGGATCACGAACTGCGCCATCAGCAGGAACATCGGGATCGTCACCAGCTCGTAGGAGCTGGCGGCCGACAGCGGAGTGGTCTCGAGCACGCCGAGCACCATTCCGACCCCCCCCTTCAGGTACAGCCCGGCCGTCCCCGCGATCGCGAGCGCGAAGCCGACCGGTGCGCCGATGGCGAGCAGCAGCAGCAGAAATGCGGTGATCAGGAGCGCGAGCATCAGGCGGTGTCTCCGCCCCTGCCGGCGATCGCGGTCGCCGTGCGCACGACGTCGATCGCCAGGCGCAGAACGAGCAGTGCCACGCCCAGCGGAATGAAGACGTGCGAAATCCAGGCGGGCCACGGGATGCTGCCCGCCACGACGTCTCCCGCGCTCCAGCTGCTCCAGGTGGTCCGGATGCTCGTGCAGAGGATCGCCGCGAACACTGCGAGCGCCAGGACCGAGGAAACGAGGTCCATCCATCGGCGCGCTCGCGCAGGCGCCTTCGCGTACAGGATGTCGACGCGAACGTGTTCGTCGGCCCGAAGGGTGTCGGACAGCATCAGGAAGAACAGGCCGGTCATCAGGTACATCGAGACGACGTCGAAGGCCCACGGCAGGGGGGAGTTCAGCAGGTAGCGCGAGACGACGTCGACGACGATGATGATCATGATCGCGAACAGGAACACGGACGCGGCCGTCCTCCAGGCACGCTCGAAGAGCCGCACGATGCCGGCCGCGCCTTGCTCGTCCGGTTGGCGGTCGACTTCGGGATCGCGCATCGGGGTGCCTCGTCCGGTTCTTCAGTGCATCAGCGACGGCAGGTACGTCGACAGCACCGGAAACGCGAGCAGCAGGATCAGCGTCACGAACTCGAAGGTCAGCATCATCCCGATGCCCCTGAATACCTCGCCCAGCGGCACGCCGGTCTGGCCGCTGACGACGAAGGCGTTCATCCCGAGCGGCGGCGTGACGAGGCCGATCTCGACAAGCTTCACGACGATGATCCCGAACCAGATCTCGTCGTATCCGAGCTGGGTCACCAGCGGGAACGTCAGCGGCAGCGTGATGAGCAGGATCGCAATCTGGTCGAGGAAGCAGCCGAGGACGAGGTACAGCACGATCAGCGCGAGCATCACCGACCAGGGCGGGATCCCGGACGACGAGATCGCCTGGATGAGCGCCTGCGATGCCTGCGTGATGGTCAGGAAGTAGCCGAAGATCATCGCGCCGATGATGATCGTGAAGATCATCGCCGTGGCCAGCACCGTTCGCTCGACGGCGCGAAGCACGCCGCGGGCATCGATCGAGCCGGTTGCCACGCAGATCCCGAGTGCGCCGAGTGCGCCCAGCGAAGCGACCTCGGACGCCGTGGCGATGCCGGAGTAGATGCCGACGATGACGAGCAGCACGAGCACGAGGAAAGGCCAGATGCCGCGCAGTGCGTCGTTGCGCTGCTTCCACGTCGCGCGGGCCAGCGTCGGCATCGCCGTGCCGGTGCGGCGCGCCCACGCGCTGATCCCGATCGAATAGACGAGCGCGGTGAGGATTCCGGGAATGATGCCGGCGATCAGCAGCTGCCCGATCGAAGTCTCGGTCGTGATGCCGTAGATGATCAGCGGGACGCTGGGCGGGATCATGATGGCGAGCGTTCCGGCCACCGCCACGATCCCGGCCGCCACTCCGCGTGCATAGCCGACCTTGACCATCTCCGGAACCGCGATGCGCGAGATGGCGGCGGCGGCTGCGATGCTGGATCCGCAGACGGCGCCGAAGCCGGCGCCGGCAAAGACCACCGAGATTCCCACGCCGCCTCGCCGATGGCCCAGCCAGCGCGTGGCCAGCGTGAACAGCGGCCCTGCCAGGTTGCCGTTGGAAGCCAGCTCCGCCATCAGGATGAACATCGGCACCGTGGTGAGCGTGAAGCTCGCCACCGTCCGGTAGGGAGCGGTGCTGAGGATCGTGAAGAGGCTGTCGAAGCCGCTCGTGATCGCGAGGCCGACGGATCCTGCGATCGCGAGACTGAAGGCGACGGGGATTCCCAGCGCGAGCAGCGCGCAGAGAAGAAGGACGATCAGCGAGAGCAGCACCGGGGGCTCGCGACGGGAGGGCTCATTCGAACGACGGCGTCCCTTCGGCTTCGTCGCCGCTCGGCGCGACGAAGAGCGACTGCAGCAGCCGAAGGGCGAGCAATCCGCAGCCGACCACGACCAGCGCGTACGCGGGTGCAAGCGGGTACTGCAGCAGGTTGCTGGAGAATTCTCCGATGCGGATCGCCCGCAGCGTCGTGTCGAACGCGCCGGCGGCGATTGCGCCCACCACGACGGCGGCGGCCGCAGCGCTCACGCGTTCGAGAACCCTGCGCAGGCGCCGGGGAACGAAGCGCGTGAAGCTCGTCACGCGGACGAACGCGCCTTTGCGGTACGAATGGCTCAGGCCCAGGAAAACGAGGATCACCATCAGGTAGTCCTCCGTCAGCTCGTACGCCCCGGTGATCGGCGAATCGAGCACGAAGCGGCCCAGCGCATCGGCGCTCACGAGCAGCATCATCGCCACGACACCGGCGCAGCTCAGGCGGAAGCACAAGCGCTCGGCGCCGTCGAGCAAGCGGCCGAACGGCCCTGGGCCGCCGGTTCGGTCGGTCTGCCCGGTCTGCGGCCTCGCGTCGGTCACTTCACTTGCCGTCGGCGTTCGCCAACGCGCTGCGGAACTCGTCCAGGACCTGCTTGCCCGGCAAGCCGCGGCGGTCCATGTCGCTCGACCACTTGTCCTGCACCGGTCGGAGCTTCTCGAAGAGGCGCTTCTGCTCGTCTGCGTTCAGGTGCTTGATCTTCATCAGCCCCGACTGCTCCCACTTCTGCGCCAGCGCCTTTTCGCGCACCGCGAGCGCTTCGTTGAGGTGGTCCATCGTCTCGAGTCCGGCCTGCGTCAGCACGTCCTGTGCATGCTTCGGCAGCGATTCCCAGACGCGCTGGTTGATGCAGTACAGGTTCGTGAACGAGCCGAGCGGAGCACCGAAGGTCCCGAACTTGACGACCTCGTCGAGCCGCTGGCCGGCTGCCACCACGTAGTTCGCGAAGGTTGCGTCGAGCACGCCCTTCTGCATCGCCTCGTACGATTCGTTCGCCGGCATCGAGACTGGCGTCGCGCCGAGCACCGCCGCCGCGTTCTCGAAGGTCCCTCCCGGCGACCGGATCTTGATCCCCGCCAGGCTGTCGACCCGTTCGATCGGCGACGTCGACAGGACCTGGTAGGTCGGCGTGAGTACCGCCACCAATGGGCGGATGCCGCGCTTGCGCAGTTCCTTCTCGTACACGGTCGTCGAGACGACTTTCCAGACCGCGCGGCTCGCGGCGACGGCATCGACGTACATGCCCGGGAGGTCGCCGACCGTGGCGAGCGGCAGCTTGCCCGGGTACCACGACGGCCCGACGAACGAGATGTCCGCGATCCCGCCGCGGGCGAGCACGTCGAGCGTGTCCTTCGACTTCCCGAGCTGCTCGGCCGGGTAGTGATCGATCCTGATCTTGCCGCCGGAGATCGCCGCGACGCGCTTGATGAAGTACTGCGCGCCTTCGACGGACACGGGGTGCGTGATCGACTGCGTGTCGGCGAGCCGCAGCGTGATCGCCTTGTCGTCGGCTGCCCGCGAGGGCGCTGCTGACGCAAGGGTGAGGGCCGCTGCTGCTGCCGCTAGATATCGCTTCATCCGAGCCTCCTGTTGGCCGTCCGTCAAATCACGCCGTCCGCATGCAGGCGATCGCGCTCGGCTTCCGGGATGCCGAGCAGGTCGCCGTAGATCTCGTCGTTGTGTTCGCCCAGCGAAGGCCCGGCGCGTTCGATCGCGGCCTGGCCCGAAGCGAAGCGGGGTACGACGGTCTGCATCCGGACATCACCGAGCTGGTTGTCGCGAACCGAAACGATCGCCTCGCGAGCCGCGAACTGCGCATCGCGAAACACGTCCTCGATCGTGTACACGGGGCTGAAGACCACTGCGGCCGAGTCCAGCGCCTCGCGAAGCTCGTCGAGGCGCTTGGATCCCGCCCACTGCCCGACGATCGCGTCGATGTCCTCGCGGTGCCGCACGCGTTGCTCGTTGGCCGCGAATCGCGGGTCGGCCAGCAGGTCGGGGCGACCCATCGCGCGCGCGAGGCGTTCGAAGATGCTCTGCGTGCTCGCGGCGATCGAAGCCCAGTGGCCGTCGGCAGTCCGATAGATGTTGCTCGGTGCGGTGTACTCGCTGAGATTTCCCGAGCGGCCGCGCACGACGCCGAGTTGATCGTGCTCGATCGCCAGGAAATCGAGCAGACGAAAGACAGCCTCGGTCGCCGCCACGTCGATTTCCTCGCCCGGGGCTTCGGGATCGTGCGCGCGGCGGTAGAGCACGCTGAGGATGCCGATCGCGCCGAAGAGCCCCGCGATGGAATCCCCGATCGGAAAGCCCACGTGCAGCGGCGGTCCGCCGGGCTGCCCGCAGATGCTGGTGAAGCCGGAGAGCGCTTCGAAGACGCGCGCGAAGCCCGGCCTCTCGCGGTACGGGCCGGTCTGCCCGAAACCGGAGACGCGCAGGATCGTCAGTCCGGGCTTCACTCGCCAGAGGAACTCCTTGTCGAGTCCCCACTTGTCGAGCGTTCCGGGCCGGAAATTCTCGACGAGTACGTCGAAGTTCGGAAGGAGCCTCTCGAAGAGCTCCCTCCCGGCGGGCTTGCGCACGTCGAGCGTGATGCCCCGCTTGTTGCGGTTTGTCACCTTCCACCACAGTGGAATGCCGTCCTTGTGCGGCGGCAGTCCGCGGAAGGGATCGCCCTGTCCGGGCAGTTCGACCTTGACGACGTCGGCGCCGAGGTCGGCCAGGAAGGTGGCGGCGACCGGTGCCGCAATCATCGTGGACAGGTCGAGGATGCGGAGCCCGTTCAACGGACCACTGGACGCGGATGCCGTCCCGCGGGTTTCGATCGGGTGCTCGTCGAGAGCCAAAGTCTTCCTCCGGTCTCCGTTTCTAAGAACGGTATATATCGTTCCGACCGAAGGAATGCTCGCACAGCGGCGAGTGAGTTTCAAGAAGAACGAAACGCCTCGTCTCGAAAAATGGACGGATAAGCGTTCAAGCGACGAGTACGATGACCGAGACCACGAGCATGAACACCGTGGTGAAGCGGCGGAAGCGCTGGTCGGTGAGGCGCGCGAAGACTTGCGAGCCGAGCACGACGCCCACCATGAAGAGCGGCGCCATCGCGGCCGCGTACGTCAGCACGCGGGCGTCGACGACGCCGCGCACGACCAGTGCGCCCAGCCCGATCGCCGAGCTCACGACGACGTAGAGCGTCAGGTTGGCGCGCGACACGTGGACCGGATCGGGCCCAGCGAGCAGGTACAGGATCACGGGTGGGCCACCGATGCTCGTGGCGCCCAGCATCGTCCCGCTGATGCCGCCCAGGCCGAGCGAGGTCGCCAGGCGCTGGCGGCCGTGGTATCGCACGCCGCGCATCAGCAGGATCGAGAAGACGATGACGATGACTGCGATCGCGCGACGCAGCAGTTCGGGGTCGGCCGTCGCGAGCACCCAGGTACCGAACGGAACCGAGACGAGCGCCGCCAGCGAGATCGGCAGGAGCACGGGCCAGTGCGCGATGCGCGTGGCGGCGGGGAGCATCGGGGCTGCCGCGAAGGTCTCGAGCATCAGCGTCACCGGAACGGCAACCTGCGGACCGAGCATCAGGCTGAGCGGCGGCGTCATCACCATCGCCGCGCCGAAACCCGTGATGCCGCGAATCGCGCCGGCAACGGCGCCGATCGCTACGGCGAACAGCATCTGCAGGCTGAGCAACTCGGCCGCGAAGACGTCCACGATCAGTGAGTCCGGGCCGGCTGTGTGCCCTCGGCGTAGAGCTCCTCGTGGATCAGCTGCCGGATGTGCGCGCGCAGCTCGATGAATCCCGGTTGGTCTTCGCTACGCGGGCGCGGAAGATCGACGCGCACGCTCTCCTTCACGCGCCCGGGGCGACTCGACAGCACGACGATGTGATCGGAGAGCAGGATCGCCTCCTCGATGCTGTGCGTGACGAGGATCATCGTCTTGCGCGCGGAGGCATCGGCTTCGGCGAGGATGCGCCCCATCTCCTCCTGCATCATCGCCCGGTTCTGCGCATCGAGCGCGGCGAAAGGCTCGTCCATCAGCAGCACCTCGGGGTCGACGGCGAGCGCTCTCGCGATCGACACCCGCTGCTTCATCCCGCCGGAGAGCTGGTGCGGATAGCGGTTCTCGAAGCCGTTCAGCCCGACGAGACGCAGATGGTGCGCGATGATCTCGCTGCGTCGCGCGGCCGGCACCTTCTTCATCTCGAGTCCGAAGGCGATGTTCCGTTCGACGGTCATCCACGGGAAGAGCGCGTAGTCCTGGAATACGACCGACCTCGTCCACGTCGGCTTGCCCACCGGCTTGCCCTCGACGAGGATCCGCCCGCCCGATGGCTTCTCGAATCCGGCGATCATCGTGAGCAGCGTGGTCTTGCCGCATCCGCTGTGGCCGAGGATCGAGCAGAACTCCTGGTCGCGTACATCGAAGCTCACGCCGTCGAGCGCGAGCACGGGCTCGTCGCTCGCGCTGTGGCCGGGATAGACCTTCGTCACCCGCTCGACGCTCACGGTGCTCATCGCGGTGCCCTCGTCACTGCATGGCGCGCGACCACGGCAGGACGCGTCGCATGATTTCGCGGATCGTGGCGTCGATGGCCAGCCCGATGAGGCCGATGGCGATCATGCCGACGATGATGTAGTCGGTGCGCAGGATCGTGCGCGCGTCGTTGATCAGGAAGCCGAGGCCCGAGCTGGCGCCGACGAGCTCGGCGGCGACGAGCGCCATCCAGCCGACGCCGAGGCCGATGCGGATTCCGGTGACGATCTGTGGCAGAGCGGCGCGCAGCACGACGCGCCAGAGGACCGACCACTCGCTTGCGCCCAGGCAGCGGGCGGCGCGAACGAGGTTCGGCTCGACGCAGCGCACGCCGGTGATCGTGTTCAGCAGGATCGGAAAAAAGATCCCGAGGAAGATGATGAACTGGTTCTGCGTGTCGCCCACGCCGAACCAGAGGATCGACAGCGGGATCCACGCGAGCGGGGGAATCGGGCGCAGCGTCTCGAGCAGCGGATCGAGCTGGTCGTTGACCGCCTTCCACCAGCCCATCGCGACACCGAGCGGAACCGCGACCAGCGCCCACGAGAAGGCGACCGCCTCGCGCTTGAGCGAGTCGAGCGTGTGCCGAAGCAGATCGCCCGACAGCAGCAGCTCCCACGCCGCACCCAGGATGTTCGCGGGTGGGGGCAGCAGCACGCGCGTCATGTCGTCGAGCACCTCGGTGCTCACGTATTGCCACGCGAGCAGCAGCAGCGCGACGAGGCCGAGGTTCTTCACCTTGCCGAGGACTCGCACGACGATGCCGGGGCGGCGCTTCATGGCAAGCATTGCCGCGTGCGTCGCCGCCGCGTCCTCGCGAAGCGGCTGCTGCTGTTGAACCGTGGCGGCGACCTTGCCTGCCAGCGCGTCGCTCATTGCGGACCTCCGCCGGCGGCGCCTCGCGCGCCGCCCGCACTTCACTCAAGGTTCGTACGTCTTGCCGTCGAACGACCAGGGCTTGGCCAGGTCATCCTTCTCGGGGAACGGCTGCGGCTGCTTGCTGTTCAGCGCGTGCATGTACTCCGGGTACGGCGGCTTGTCGGGCTGTCCGCTCCACCCCTCGGGAAGGAACGGCGGGCGCGCCGGAACCTTCCACCCGAGCTTCGCGAAGGTTGCCTTCATGAAGCGTTCGTCGACCGCCTGCGAGAAATCCTCGGCGTTCAGCGGGCGCGTGATGCGATTCTGCGCATGCAGCCAGTCGAAGATCGGCTCGTTGACCTTGCCCCAGAACTCGGCGTGCGGATAGATGAACGTCGGCTTGTAGAGGTTGCTGTAGGCCCGGATCTGCTGCAGCAGGATCTCCTTCGAGAAGTGCTGCAGGTTGGGGTCCTCGGCCATCAGGTCGGCGGTCTTCTCCGGGTTCAGTCGCGTCCACAGCGTCGACTCGGCGAAGGCGTCTGCGAAGGCCTGCGCGACGTCGGGCGCGTTCTCGATCAGCTCCGAACGCAGGTAGAACTGCCCTTCGTACATGTTGTACGGGAAGATCGAGTCGATGATGCGGCCCGTCTTGCGCTCGCTGACGATCAGCTCCGGGGTCGGGTCCCAGGCGACGACGCCGGCGATGCCGCGCGGCATCGCGATCTGCTCGCCGGGCGGCATGTTCTTCAGGATGACGTCCTTGCCCGGCGCGATCCCGTTCAGCTGCATCGCCATCTGGAAGTAGAACTCGCCGGAAGAGCCGGTCACGAGTCCCACCGTGGGAGGCGGATTCACGCCCTTGAGGTCATCGATGCTCTTCAGCGGCGAGTCGTTCGGCACGACGAGCGCGTGCAGCAGGTTCGGGCTGAGGATCGCGATCGCCTTGACGGGAATGCGCCGGTCGAGCAGCGAAGTGAAGGGGAAGTTGCCGCCGTTGCCGACCTGGTAGCGCCCCGAGACGAGCACCTCGTTGATCGCCGGGCCCGACGGGAAGGCGGTCCACTTCGCCTCGACGCCGCGCTTCTCGAGCAGGTCGAGCCGGTCCATCACGATGTTCACGGTGTTCTGGCCCGACCACGGAGCCTGGAAGGCGACCTGGATCGGCCACCACCCCTTCTCCTTGAGCCAGTCGATCGACTTCTGCGAAACCTGCTCGTAGGGCTGCGGCCAGCCCCACTGGGTGAACTTTTCCTGCGCCGCAGTCAGTGCCGGAATCGCCGACAGCGCCAGGCCGGCGAGCGCCGCGACTGCGCGGCGCCAGGACAGGCCGCTCGAAAGCCTCTGCATGGGTACCTCCTCGGTTGGTTGGAACGTCACGGCCGCTGTGCGGCTCTCGTGTTCTTTCGGTACGGCCGGGCCGTACCGCGCACTACGTCGAAAAGCTCATCTCCACGCCGCCGAGGCGAATCCGCGTCTGGCGTACGTCCTTTCTCGAATCGAGGAAGCGCAGCAGCTCGAGCAGCGGCGAGGTTTCGAATCGATACGCAGCGGCAGGCTTGCGCAATGGCGCAATCAGTTCGGGTGGGTAGAACGCCGTCAGCAGCAGGTCTTCGTCGGTCGCGTCGGCGCCGAGATCCTCGCGCAGGCCTGGAAGCGCAGGCCGCAGCTGCGCGGCCGGAGGACTGTCGGAGATCTGTTCGGGCCGGATGCCGGCGCGCTCGAGGAATTCGTCGGATGGCTGCGCGGCGAGGCGGCCGTAATGCCCCATCGCGTACTTGCGCACCTCGTCGGGGATCGTGCGGTAGCGCTCGCCTTGCACGACGTTGAGCACCGACTGCGTGATGATGTACTGCGCGAACGGGCTGACCAGGATCGGGTAGCCGAGGTCGCAGCGCACGCGTGCGGCTTCCTCGAGGATCTCCGGGAGGCGGTGCTCCATGCGCATCGTCTGCAACTGCGAGCGCAGGTTGGAGATCATCCCGCCCGGCACCTGGTGCTCGTACAGCGCCGGGTCGTACTCGGCCTTCCTGCCGATCGGCTTGCCCTCGCGCCGGGCGAGGCAGGCGAAGTAGGCCGAGACGTCGGACAACGCGCCGCGGTCGATTCGCGTCGTCGCGCCGAGCGCGCGCGCGCGTTCGTCGACCTCCTCGGTTGACGGTAGCGAAGCGCCGTTGGCGAGTGGCTCGGACGCCGTGTACCCGTAGCGGAAACCCGAGCGCACGGCGACGCCGTAGACCTCGGGGGCGAGCCCCGACTGGCAGTGGGAGTGCAGCTGCACCGGAATGCCGCCGGCCGCCGCGACGACGGCGGGGAACAGCGTCTCGGCCCGCTGCGGCGTGAGCAGTCCCGTCGGGTCCTTGATCGAGATGAAATCGGCCTTCAGCGCGACGAGCTCGCGCGTGCGCTCCACGTAGTACGCGTCGGTGTGTACCGGCGACAGTGTGTAGGTCATCATCGCGTTGACCTGCATGCCGGCCTCGTGACCCGAGCGCACCGACGACTCGATGTTCCGGTTGTCGTTCAGCGCGTCGTAGACGGTGAGCACCTTCAGGCCGCGGCGCGCGAGCACGTGCGAGTTCAGCTCGACGACGTCGTCGGGGAACAGCTCGAAGGTGTACAGGCTCTGCCCGCGCGTCAGGCCATCGCACGGCGTTTGCAGCCGCTCGCACAGCAGGCCGACGCGCTCCCACGGGTTTTCCTGCAGGAAGCGCACCGAGACGTCGAAGACGGCGCCGCCCAGGATGTTGATGTAGTCGTATCCGACGCGGTCGATCGCGCCGAGGATCGGCGCCATCATCGCGGTCGTCATGCGCGTCGACCACAGGCACTGGTGCCCGTCGCGCAGCGTGACGTCGATGAATCCGAAATCGCGGCTCATCGGCCCTCCTTCAGGAACTGGTCCACGTAGCGGGTGTGAACGTCGCCGCGCTGGAACGCGGGGGTGCGAATCAGTCGCTCGAGGAACGGTGCCGTGGTGCAGACGCCGTCGATGCGCAGTTCGCCGAGCGCGCGTCCCATCCGGTCGAGCGCCTCTCGCCGGTCCCGGCCCCAGACGATGAGCTTGGCGAGCAGCGAGTCGTAGTACGGAGGCACCCGATAGCCGGCCTCCACGTGCGAGTCGACGCGCACGCCCGGGCCGCCGGGCCAGCGTACGGCCTCGATCCTTCCGGGGCAGGGCGCGAAGTCGGCGTCGGCGTCCTCGGCGTTGATCCGGCATTCGATCGCGTGGCCGCTTGTTCGGAGGTCGTCCTGCGCGATCGACAGCGCTTCGCCCTGCGCGATGCGGATCTGCTCCTTGACGATGTCGACGCCGGTGATCATCTCCGTGACCGGATGCTCGACCTGCACGCGCGCGTTCATCTCCATGAAGTAGAACGCGCCGGAGTCGGGCTCGACGATGCACTCGACGGTTCCCGCGCTTCGGTACCCGGCGTGCCGGCACAGGCGGGTTGCCGCCTCGCCGATGCGCGCGCGCAACCCCTCGTCCAGCACGGGGGACGGCCCTTCCTCGACGAGCTTCTGGTTGCGTCGCTGCAGCGAGCAGTCGCGCTCGCCGAGGTGCAGGACGCGATGCCCGTCGGAGATCACCTGGATCTCGATGTGCCGGATGCGCGGCAGGAATTTCTCGACGTAGATCGCACCGTCGCCGAACGCGGCCTTCGCCTCGCGCGCCGCGTCCTCGTAGCGCGCAACGAGGTCTTCCGCGCGGTGCACCTCGCGCATTCCGCGGCCGCCGCCGCCGGCGGCGGCCTTGAGCAGCACCGGGTAGCCGAGCGCTTCGGCAATCGAGCGCGCGTGCCCCGCGTCCGACACGGTGCCGCGCGAGCCCGGCGTCGTGGGCACGTCGGCCTCTTCGGCCAGCGCGCGCGCGCGCGCCTTGTCGCCCATCGCCTCGATTGCCTCGGGACCCGGTCCGATGAAGACGATGCCTTCCTGGGCACACAGTCGCGCGAAGGCGGCGTTCTCGGAGAGGAATCCGTAGCCCGGGTGGATCGCCTGCGCACCAAAGACGCGGGCCGCGGACACGAGCGCTGACGCGTTCAGGTAGCTGTGTGCCGAGCGCGCGGGGCCGATGCAGACGGCGTGGTCGGCCTGTCGCACCGGCAGGCTGTCGCGGTCGGCTTCCGAATAGACCTGCACCGTCTCGATGCCCAGTTCGCGGCACGCGCGCTGGATCCGCAACGCGATCTCGCCGCGGTTCGCGACGAGGATCCGACGAAAGCGGCGTGCATCGGGCGGGGGTTCGATCATCCGGGGAATCCTTGCGACGTCCAGACGGGCCGCCGGCTCACTGCGGACGAACGACGATCAGCGGCTGGCCGTACTCGACGGCGTCGCCGTCGTCGACGAGGATCTGCGCGACGGTGCCGCGGCAGCCCGCCGGAAGCGAGTTCATCAGCTTCATCACCTCGATGATGCAGACGGTCGTATCGGCTTCCACGTGCTGCCCGACCTCGACGAACGGCGCTGCGCCCGGCTCGGGCGCGCGGTAGAACGTCCCGACCATCGGCGAGCGGATCAGGACGCCTTCGACCGGTTCGACGGGCGCTGCGGCGGGACCCGGTTTCGACGCAGCAGGAGCCCCGTGCTCGTTGCCCAGAGCAGCGAGTTGCGCGACGTTCTGCGCAGCGGTGGCGGCTCGGGCGGGTGTCGGTTCGGGCGTCGCGGCCGGTCGAGCAGGGAGCGTCGCTGGTGCACGATCGAGCGGTGCAGGCGCACCGTCGAGGCTGGGCGACTGCGACGTGTCGCCGCGCCGCAGCTCGATCTCGAGGTCGCCCGAACGGAACCGGAACTCCCGGAAGTGCGACGAGGATTCGATCAGCTCGACGAGTTGCAGGAGTTCCCGGTATCCGAAGTTCTGCGCAGGCACGTGCCTCTCCAGCCGTTACGCGTTTCGCGTGCAAGATTTCACTGAGCGGAACTAAAGATCTCGCTTGTGAAAATCATTGCATATGTTTACGGTGGTTGCAATAATGTTTGAGACGAATCATTTCGATGAGCGAAACTAGAGATGAGTGAGCTGGTCATCATCACAGCCGCAATCACCGGGGCCCTGCCACGGAAGAAGGACAACCCGGCCGTACCCGTGACGCCGAGCGAGCAGGTCGAGTCGACGCACGAGGCTTTCGAGGCCGGGGCGTCGCTCGTGCACGTGCACGTTCGCGCACCGGATGAATCGCCGAGCTCCGACCCGGAGCTGTTCGCCCGCGTGCAGGAGGGCGTGCGCAAGCACTGTCCCGGGATGATCATCCAGTTCTCCACCGGCGGGCGCGGACGCGAACAGTCGGCGCGCGGCGCGATGCTCGGCCTGCGTCCCGACATGGCGTCGCTCGCCACCGGCTCGGTCAACTTCCCGGCGAGCATCTACGAGAATCCGCCCGAGTTCGTCGAAGGGCTCGCGCGCACGATGCTCGAGCTCGGCATCAAGCCCGAGATCGAGGTGTTCGACGTCGCGATGCTCTACAACGCAGTGGCGCTGGTGAAGAAGGGCTTGCTGAAGGCGCCGCTGCACGTGCAGTTTGTGCTCGGCATCCAGAACGCATTGCCCGCGCGCCGCTCGGTGTTCGACTTCCTGCGCAGCGAGCTCGCCGAGCTGATGCCCGAGGCTACCTGGGTCGCGGCGGGCACCGGGCGTTTCCAGTGGGAGGTCAACCAGTGGTGCCTCGAGGCCGGCGGCCATTGCCGCACCGGGCTCGAGGACAACCTCAGGTTCGACGCGACCCGGATGGCCACGAGCAATGCCGAGCTCGTGAAGAAGATCGCCGACGGATGCGAGCGGTACGGCAGGCGCGTCGCGACCCCGGCCGAGGCGCGCGAACTGCTGCAACTCGCGCCGATCGGGCAAGCGGTGCACTGAGCCCGTCGTCCGCCACCTTCCAGGATCGAGAGAGATGCAGGCGAACCCCCAGCCCAGCGGCGAGCGCGACGAGGCCGCGCGGAAGATCGTCGCGACGCTCGTCGAGCGCGCGCGCGCGGCGCAGCGCGTCTACGAGCGCTGCGACCAGGCACGCGTCGACGAAGCGGTTCTCGCGGCCGGATGGGCGATCATGGAGCCGTCGCGCAACCGTGCGCTCGCGGAAATGGCCGTCCGCGAAACCGGGCTCGGCGTCGTCGAGGACAAGATCCAGAAGAACTACCGCAAGACCCTCGGCCTGTTGCGCGACCTGAAGGGCGTGCGCAGCGTGGGCGTGATCTCCGAGGATCCTCAGCTCGGGCTCGTGGAGATCGCTCGACCGGTCGGCGTCGTCGCCGCGATCACGCCGTCGACGAACCCGGCCGCGACGCCGGCCAACAAGATCATCAACGCGCTGAAAGGGCGCAACGCGGTCATCGTTGCCCCGTCGCCGAAGGGCCTGGGCACCTGCGAGGCGCTCGTCGGCTACGTGCGAGACGAGCTCGAGGCGCTCGGGCTGCCGGGCGACCTCGTGCAGCACCTTCCGGGTCCCGTCACGAAGGCCACGACGCAGGAGCTGATGCGCCAGTGCGACCTCGTCGTCGCCACCGGCTCGCAGAACAACGTGCGCGCGGCGTATGCGAGCGGGACGCCGGCCTTCGGCGTGGGCGCCGGGAACGTCGCATCGATCATCGATGCGTCGGCCGCTCTCGACGACGCGGCCACCGCGATCGCGGCGTCGAAGTGCTTCGACAACGCGACTAGCTGCTCGTCCGAGAACAGCGTCGTCATCGTCGATGCCGTCTACGACGATGCGATGGACGCGCTCGCGCGCGTCGGCGGCGTGCTGCTGGGTGCCGACGAGAAGGAGCGCCTCGGGCGCACGATGTGGCCGCAGGGAAAGCTGTCGAGCGCCGTGATCGCGCAGAGCGCGCCTCGCATCGCGCAGCTGGCCGACCTGTCGAGCGAGGCTGCGAAGGAAGCGCGCTTCCTGATGGTCGAGGAGTCCGGAACGGGCGCGGGCTGTCCGTTCTCGGGCGAGAAGCTCGCTCCGGTACTCGCGGTGTACCGGGCGCGCGACTTCGACGACGCGTGCCGGATCGTCGCGGCCATCTACGGGTATCAGGGCGCCGGACACTCGGTCAGCGTGCACACGCAGGACGACGGGCACGTCCTCGAGCTCGGCCTCGAGCTGCCGGTGTGCCGCGTCATCGTCAACCAGGCGCACTGCTTCGCCACCGGCGGAAGCTTCGACAACGGGCTGCCGTTCTCGCTGTCGATGGGCTGCGGCACCTGGGGCCGCAACAACTTCTCCGACAACCTGAACTATCGGCAGTACCTGAACATCACGCGCATCTCACGGCGGATTCCGGAGCGCATGCCGAGCGAGGCGGAGATCTTCGGGGAGTTTTTGGCGAAGCGGCGGTAGGGCGGCGCGGCGCGATGGAACAGAACACGCACCGACGCGCCGATGCCGACCTCGTCGGGCGGCCGACGCAGCTGGGGGAGGGCAGCGCCACCGTGGAGTTGCGCACGACCGAGCGGATGGCGGTCGACGAGCACGGGCTGGTGCACGGCGGTTTCGTGTTCGGGGTCGCCGACTATGCGGCGATGCTCGCGGTGAACGACGAGTACGTCGTGCTCGGCAAGGCCGAGTCGCGCTTTCTCGCGCCGGTGCGCGCCGGGGAGACCGTCGTCGCGCATGCGCGCATCTTGAACGTCGAGGAACGCAAGCGCCACGTCGAGTGCGAAGTGCTCGTGGGCAACTCGCGCGTCTTCGTCGGCAGCTTCACCGCGGTGATCCTCGGACGCCACGTGCTCGACAACGGCGCGGGAGCCGCCCGACGCGGCGCTCCCACCGGAAATTCCTAGAGCCCCAGCGCCTTCCCGATGATCTGTCGCTGGATCTGCGAGGTGCCCGCGCCGATCGTCGCGAACTGGCAATCGCGCAGGAACCGCTGTGCGTGGTACTCCATCGCATACGAGTAGCCGCCGAGCACCTGCATCATGTTCCGGGTGAGCCGGATCACGAGCTCGGACGCGAAGAGCTTGGCCATCGACGCTTCCTTGCGGCACTCCTGCTTCGCGTCGAAGCGCTGTGCCGCCCGATAGGTGAGCAGGCGGGCGGCGTCGAGCTCGGTCTGCATCTGCGCGAAGATCTCGCGGATCTCGGCGAAGCGTCCGATCGGCTTGCCGAACTGCGTGCGCGTCTTCGCGTACTCGAGTCCGTAGTCGAGCGCTTCCTGCGCGAAGCCTACCCAGCGAGCCGCCGCGCCGATGCGGTCGAGCTCGAGGCTGTGGCTGACGACCCCCCAGCCGCGGCCGACGCCACCCACCACGCGGTCGGCGGGGACGCGCACGCCGTCGAAGAACACCGCGCAGTACGAACTGGCCTTGACGCCGAGCTTGCGGATCGGCTGCACGCGAACCCCTTCGGCGCGTGCGTCGACGATGAATGTGGTGATGCCCTCGCGGGCCGGCGCGTCTCGATCGGTGCGCGTCGAGACGAGCAGGTAGTCGGCAATGTCGGCGCCGGTGATGAAGATCTTCTGCCCGTCGATCCGGAAGCCGTCGCCGTCGCGCACGGCAGCCGTGCGGATAGACGCCGCGTCGCTTCCGGCGTCGGGCTCCGTGTAGGCGATCGAGAACTTCGTCTCGCCGCACGCGAGCGGCGGAAGGAAGCGCTCCTTCTGCTCGTCCGAGCCGAGATCGAGGATCGCGACGCCGGCGGCGAGGATCGACACCTGGAACGTCATCTGCAACGGCAGCAGTCGCTTGCTTAGCTCCTCCTGGAACAGCGCCGACTCGACGCAGCCGAGGCCGGCGCCGCCATATTGCTCGGGCAGCGGGATCCCGATGAAACCGAGCTCGCCCATGCGGCGGTACAGGTCGTCCGGGTAGTACGCCTCCTCGTCCATTCGCCGGAAGAGGTTCTCGTCGCACTCGAGACGCACGAAGCGCGCGACCGAGTCGCGCAGCATCTCCTGCTCGGAGGTCAGGCTGAAGTCCATCGTCGTTGCGCTCCCTTTCCCGTGTCTATCCGTTGTTCGTGCGCCGGCGCAGGATTCCGCCCGGATCGACGCGCTCGCGCAGCAGGCGCAGCTCGGCGGCGGTGGGCGCCTCGGTCTGCGGGACGTGCGGCGGAACAATCGGCTCGAACCCGGTGTTGCGAAGCACGTCGTCGACGCTCACGCCCGGGTGAAGCGAGTGCAGCCGCATGCGCTTGCTGCGCTCCTCGAAGTCGAAGACGCACAGTGGCGTGATGCAGAAGCGCGGGCCTCCCCCGGGGAAGCCGAGCCGCTCCCGGTGGTCCCCGCCTTTGCCCCAGCCGAAGGTCGAGACGAAGTCGCACCGGTCGACGAAGATGCGCCGGTCGTGCGAGGCGACGTAGAGGTAGTAGCGGCCGATCGATACCGCGGCGCTCGGCGTGCCGACGGCGCCCGGTCCACGGAAGCGCAGGCGACCGTGATCGTCGCCGACGCCGATCAGGTTCGCGTTTCCATGCGCATCGATCTGCAGCGCGCCGACCGCGAACAGGTCGGTCATCTTGTCGAAGGCGTCGAAGACCTCGTCGTGGATGTACTGCGACTCGGCCCAGCGCGATTGTCGCCAGTCGGTCAGCGAGTCGAAACCGGGCAGGCGGGGTTCGTCGTACAGGTTCGTTCGTGTATGCGCGAGCATCACGATCATGTTCGGACCGTGATGCAGGTGGGCGAGCAGGACTCCCGCGCGCGGAACTGGAACGTTCGCGCCGACGAGTGCGCGCTCGCCGTCCGCGATCTGCCTCGACAGGAAGACGGCGTTCAGTTCGTCGACGGTGCAGGGAGCTTCGGTGGCGTTCATCGTGGTTCGCTGCTGCGTTCAGTACTCGGAGAGCGACAGCAGCCGTCGCAAGCCGATCGTTTCGAGATAGTCCACGTGGTCCTTGGGGCCGTGCACGTATCGGTCGAGGTACGCGTCCAGCGGCTGCGGATCGCCCGAGCGAACGAGCGACCGGCAGGCAGCCAGGTACTCGCGCAGGTGCTCCTCGTCGGCCAGGTAGCAGCCGGGGCTCGCGAACGGGTGCGCTCCGAACGGCGCGCGAACGACGCCGTATGCGCCGGGAATCGAGGTCCGCGCCGGATCGCGCCGGATCTCCTCGTTCGCCACGATCTTCTCGGCGAAGACGACCGTGCGTTCGGCTGCGCGGTACAACGACCGGTCGCCGTAGCCCGTGCCGATATGCTGCGCGTTGCCGTAGGCGTCCGACACGGCGGCGTAGACGAAAGCCACGTCGGGACGGATCGCCGGGATCGCGAGCAGCGACTCGCCGCGGATCGGGTCGACGAACGGCTTCAACGCGGGGTTGACGTCCGGATAGCTCGTCCCGACGCCGGCGCGTACCGGCAGGAACGGCAGTCGCTGCGATCCGGCGTGCAGCGCGGCGTAGTACATTCCTTCGTCGCACTCGAAGATCTCGATCTCGCCGCGCTGCGCGGCGTGCTGGATCATCGGCGAGATCGGTGCGAGCGTTTCTGCGCCGAAGTAGCAGCTCACGAGCGTTCGCACGCAGCCGCCGGCGACCAGCAGGTCGAGATCGAGGCCACCGGAGGCCGGACCGACGATCGTCAGCGCCTTGCGCCGCCGCCGGATCAGCTCGCGCACGACGGGCATCGGGTGAGCGCTGTTGATGAACCCGCCGACGGCGACGGTCATGCCGTCCTCGACGAGATCGGCGGCCTGCGCCACCGAGAGGAACTTCTCCTGCCTGCGTGCCGTGATGGTCACGCGCTCGCGCCCTGCGATGCCGGCGGCACACCGCTTTCCACGGGCTGCACGACCATCAGCGCATCGAGCGGCACCGCTCCGCGGCCTCGCTCGAGCACGCGCATCGGGTTGATCTCGATCTCCGACACCTCCGGGTGCTCGAGCATCAACTTCGCCACGCGTTCGACGCAGGCGGCGAGCGCGTCGACGTCCGCCGGCGGCTTGCCGCGTGCGCCGGCGAGCAACGGATGCACGCGCAGCGAGCGGATCAACTCCGCCGCTTCGCCTTCGGCGAGCGGCAGGACGCCGATCGCCGCGTCGCGCAGCACCTCGGCGTAGATTCCGCCCGAGCCGACGAGGACGACCGGACCGAAGACGCTATCGCGCCGCGCCCCGACGATCACTTCGACGCCGTCGTCGGCCATCGGAGAGACCAGCACGCCGTCGACGTCGAGCCCCGGCGAGTGGTGCCGGGCGCCGTCGAGAATGCGGCGGTAGGCGGCTCGCACTGCGGCTTCGTCGCGCAGGTTCAACGCGACCGCACCGGCCTCGGTCTTGTGCAGGAGGTCGGCCGCGCAGACCTTCAGCACGACCGGATATCCGATCGAGCCCGCGCTCGCGACCGCGTCGTCCTCGCTGCGGGCCAGCGACTCGGGAAGCCGGCGAATGCCGTAGCGCTCGAGTAGCGACTTGGTCTGCGCCTCCGAGCAACGTCCGGCGCTTCCCGAAGGCACGACGAGCTCGGCCGGAGACTCGTCGATCGAGAACGAGCGCGGCCCGCGTGCGTGCGCTTCGCCGAAACGCGCGAGCGCGCCGAGTGCGCGGATCGTTCGCGTCGGGCTCGGCAGGACGGGAACGCCTTCGGCCCGAAGCTGCGCGATGACGGCTGCGGGACCGGCGATCCATGCGACGAGCAACGGCTTGGCGGCTCTCCCACTCACCTCGCGCAACGTCTGTGCGATCTGCTCGCCGTACCGCCGGCCGAGCCCGAGGAACAACACGACGGCATCGACGTTGGCGTCGTCGAGCAGGCATTCGAGCGCCGCCTCGAGCATTGCGGGTTCGCTCAGGAACTGGCCGGTCAGGTCGACCGGGTTTCGCGTCGAGCCGAACTCGGGGACGATCCGCCCGAGGGCGGTCTCGGTTCCGGGGTCGAGTCGCGCGAGCTCGAGTGCGTTGTCCTCGAGCGCGTCGGCGATCAGCACGCCTGCGCCGCCGGACATCGTCAGCACGCCCACGCGGCGGCCGTGCATCGGCTTGTGCGACCGCATCAACGTGACGACGTCGAGCATTTCCTGCTCGTCGTCGACGCGGATCGCGCCCGTCTGCCGGAAGACCGCCTCGTAGACCTCGTCGGCGCCGGCGATTGCCGCGGTATGCGAAAGCGCGGCCGCGCTGCCGCCGGCGGTTCGACCGCTCTTGACGAGCACCAGCGGCTTTCCGCTCGCACGGGCCTTCTCGCAGACCTGCAGGAACCGGCGACCGTCGCGCACGCCCTCGACGTAGCCGGCGACGAGGTCGACTTCGTCGTCGTCGATCATCGCGTCGATCAGTTCGCTCACGGTGATGTCGCCCTCGTTGCCGGTCACCGCGAAGTACTTGAAGCCGAGTCCCTGCTCGGCGCTCAGCGTGAAGATGAAGGTGCCGAAGGCGCCGCTCTGCGAGACGAAGCCGGCCCGTCCGGTGCGCAGGACGCCTGCGGGCAGCTCGAAGGCCTGTCCGAAGTTCGCGATGAATCCGGACGAGAGGTTTGCCACGCCGAGCGAGTTCGGCCCGAGCAGGCGCGTGCCGCTGCCGGCGAGCGCCTGCAGGATCGCCTGCTGGCGCCGCGCGCCCTCGGCGCCCGTCTCCGCGTAGCCGGAGCTGAACATCACGATCTGCCGCACGCCCTTGCGCACGCACTGCTCGACCACCGACTGCGCGTGCTGGTACGGAACCGCGAGGATCGCCACGTCGACCGGCCCTTCGATCGAGACGACGTCGGGGTAGCAGCGGTGACCGCCGATCTCCTCGTAGCGGGGGTTGACCGGGCAGACTCGTCCCCGGAAGCCGAACTCGCGCAGGAATCGGATCGGCTTGCCGCCGATCTTGTTGTCGTCGGGCGATGCGCCGACCACCGCCACGGTGTCTGCGTCGAGAAGAACGGTGCCGTTGCGGGCTCGTGCGGTGATGTCGTCCATTCCGGTCATGCGTGTCGTCTGGGGTCGGTCGATTGTCGGTTCAGGAGGTGAACGCGGAGATGCCCGTCTGCGCGCGCCCGAGCACGAGTGCGTGGATGTCGCGCGTGCCCTCGAGCGTGTTGACCACCTCGAGGTTCATCATGTGGCGGACGACGTGGAACTCGTCCGAGATGCCGTTGCCGCCGAGGATGTCGCGCGCCTCGCGCGCGATGTCGAGCGCCTTGGCCGCCGTGTATCGCTTCAGCAGCGAGATCATCTCGGGCGCGGCCTTGCCCTGGTCGCGAAGCTGGCTCAGGCGCAGGCACGACTGCAGCCCGACGGCAATCTCGGTCTGCATGTCGGCGAGCTTCTTCTGCACCAGCTGGTTGGCGGCGAGCGGCCGGCCGAACTGCCTGCGTTCGAGCGCGTAGTTGCGTGCCGTGTGCCAGCAGAACTCGGCCGCACCCCAGGCGCCCCAGCAGATGCCGAAGCGCGCGTTGTTCAGTCCGGCGAACGCTCCCTTCAGGCCGACGACGTTCGGCAGCACGTTCTCGTCGGACACGAAGACGTCTGCGAGGATGATCTGCCCCGTGGGAGACGCGCGCATCGAGAACTTGCCCTCGATCTTCGGCGTCGACAGGCCCTTCGCGCCGCGCTCGACGACGTGGCCCCGAACGACGCCATCGTCGTTCTTCGCCCACACGACGAAGACGTCCGCCACCGGCGCATGCGTGATCCAGGTCTTCGTTCCGTTGAGCACGTACCCGCCCGGCGTCCTGCGCGCGCGCGCCTTCATCGACGCCGGATCGCTGCCGTGGTCGGGTTCGGTCAGGCCGAACGCGCCGACCAGCTCGCCGGTGGCCATCCGCGGCAGGTACTTTTCGCGATGCGCCTCGCTGCCGAAGTTGTAGAGCACGTCCATCACCATCGTCTGGATGTTCGCCGACGACCGGTAGGCGGTGTCGACGCGCTCGAGCTCGCGCATGATCAGGCCGCTCGCGACGAAGCCGATGCCCGCGCAGCCGTAGCCGTCGATGAACGCGCCGAGGAATCCGAGCTCGCCCATCTCGTTCAGGATCTCGCGGTCGAATTCCTCGTGCCGGTTCTGCAGCAGGATGCGCGGCATCAGCCGTTCCTGCGCGTAGCGGTGCGCGCTGTCGCGAATCATCCGCTCGTCGTCGGTGAGCTGCTCCTCCAGCAGCAGCGGGTCTTCCCAGCGGAACCGGCCCGATACGAGGCGGTGGTTCGCCGACGCCGCCGCGTCGGTGTTCGGGGTTTGCATTGTCTGCTTCTCCTGCGCTTCAGTAGCGGTTCTCATCGCGCGACCGAGGACTCGAGCCCGACGGTCGACCCCGGTGGCGTTCGCGTCCTGGCCTGCGCGCGCTGCGAGCGCAGCTGCATCGCGAGCAGCACGGCGAACGAGGCGCAGCCGAGCGCGAGCATCGGGTACTCGAGCGGCCATTCGTCTACGTGACGGAACGACGCATATCCCACCATCATCGCGGTGCAGAACACCGCCAGCGCGCGCTCGCGCCAGTTGAAGAGCGTCAACCCGCAGCCGTACAGCGCGGCGGTGAGCGTGGTCATCCCCAGTGGAACCGCAATCAGCGAGCCGAGCGCCCAGACCCAGTCGGTCTGGCGCAGCACGAGGACCGGATTGAAGACGATCAGGAAGGGAATGATGAATCCGGAGATCGCGAGTTTGAATGCGCTGAGCGACGTCTTGAAATAGTTCGCTCCGGCGATCCCCGCTCCGGCGAGCGCCGCGAGCGCGACGGGTGGCGTGAGCGCCGAGATCACCGCGAAATAGAACGCGAAGAAGTGCGCGGACATCGGCTCGACGCCGAGCTTCGTGATCATCGGCACGACGACGATGGCCACCAGGGCGTAGGCGGCGGTCGTCGGAACGCCGCAGCCGAGCACGATCGAGACGACCATCGTCGCCACCAGCGCGATCAGCAGGTTTCCTGCGCTGATGATCTCGACCAACCCGGCGATCTTCGTGCCGAGGCCGGTGGTGATCAACGTCTGCGCGATCAGCCCGACGATCGCGAGCGAGATCGCGATCTGCGCGCCGATGAGGGCGCCTTCGGCCAGGCAGCGCAGCAGGGCGAGGAACTTCGGCCGCGTCTCGCGTCCGATATAGCTCAGGCCGATCGACAGCAGGATCGCCCAGAATGCCGCGAGCGCCGGGCTGTACTGCATCAGCAGCATCACGACGAGTACCGCGAGCGGCAGCGCGAACAGCGGGAGCCGCCGCAGGATCAGCTTGAAGTCGACCGCCTCGTGCGGCGCGCGGATCCCCTGGCGCACGGCGAGGAACTGCACGCCGAGCATCACGCCCCAGAAGTACAGGATCGCGGGAATGATCCCGGCGACCATCACGTCGGCGTAGGGCACGCCGAGGAACGACGCCATCATGAAGGCGGCCGCGCCCATCACCGGCGGCATCAGCTGTCCGCCGGTCGACGCCGTCGCCTCGATGGCGCCGGCGTATTCGGGCTTGTAGCCGACCTTCTTCATGAACGGAATCGTGAAGGCGCCGGTGATCGCGACGTTGGCGACCGCCGCGCCGGAGACCATGCCCACGAGCGCGCTCGAGACGACGGCCGTCTGTCCCGGCCCGCCCTGCATCACACGCCCGGGGATCTTGCCGGCCTCGAAGAAGAAGTCGTTGACGCGGATGACGCCGAGCAGCGCGCCGAACACGACGAAGAGGAAGACCTGGTTCGCCGAGATCGACAGGAAGGTGCCGTAGATCCCGGACAGCCCGATGCTCAGGTACGAGACGATGTACTCGACGGTGAACGGGCGGTGGTGCAACTGGCCGGTCAGGTGGTGCCCGAACACGAAGTAGGCGACGAACAGGCCGGCGACGATCGGCAGTGTCAGGCCCCACGCCTGTCGCGTCGCCTCGACGACCAGCACGATCAGAAGGATGCCGACGAGAAGGTCGGTCGGCTCGGGATACCCGATCACCTCCTCGAGATGGCCGAGGTTCAGCTGCACGTAGACCGTCGCCGCGAGGCTGAGCAGGACGAGCACGCCCTGCAACGCCATCCCCCAGCCGGTCTTCGCCTTGCGCATCCCGTTCAAGAACAGCAGCACCAGCGTGAACGCGAGATGCACGTTCTGGTGCTCGTACGCCCCGAGGAACAGGTACTGCGTCGATACCATGTGATAGCCGAACATGGCGAGGCCCAGCGCCAGCAGCAGCCAGTCGACCGTCTTTCGATTGTTGCCTTCCATGACCTCGTCTCCTCGGCGGCTGGATCCCTCTGCGAGGCCGAGGCCGGCTTCGCGGGATCACTGGTGATCGTTGCGTACTACTGGCCGAGCTTCAGGATCGCGTCGCGCACGAGCGGCATCCGGTCGTTGCCGAAGTACATGTCGATGCCGGCGACGAAGGTCGTCGGCGATCCGAAGCCGCCGCGGGCGATCAGCTCGTCGACGTTGCGACGAAGCTGCGCCTTGATTTCGGGATCGGCGATCCCGGCGAAGTAGTCGTCGCGATCGAGCCCGCATCGCGCGCGGATCGCATCGAGCACTTCGGGTTTCGAGATGTCGAGGTCGTCGCGCCAGTACGCCTCGAAGACGGCGCGCGCGTGCTCGACGAGACGTCCGTTGCGGGCCGCGACCAGGCAACCGCGCATCGCGGACACGCTGTTGACGGGGAACACCGCCGGCGGCCAGACGATGCGCAGGGCGTACCGACCGGCCCAGTCGGCAAGGTCCTTCGCGACGTAGGCTTCCTTCGGCGCGACGCGGTTGCGCCGCGCCTCGTACTGCGAAGGGTTCACCGCATTGAACACGCCGCCGACGAGGATCGGGCGCCATTCGATCGCGGCGCCGGTTTCGCGCGCGACCCGCTGGACCTCCTCGAAGGCGAGGTAGGTCCAGGGGCTCGAGCAGTCGAAGAAGAACTCGACGACCGGGGAGCTCACGGCGGCTCGCGGAACGTTCCGGCGCTTACGGCTTGATGACGCCCGCTTCGCGGTACGCCCGCAGGGCACCCGGGTGGATGTCCTTCGTCTCCCAGCCGTAGGCCATCGCCTCAGGCGACATCAGCTTGCCGAGCGCGTGCACTTCGCCGAAGGTCTTGATGTTCTCGATGACCATCTTCGTCACCTCGTAGGCGATGTCCTCGGGGAACTCCGGGGCGACCATCCACGCAGCCGTGTCGGCGAACACCTCGAGCGGCTGCGAGACGCCTTCGATGGTGTTTGCCGGGATCGTGATCGGCACCATGTTCATGCCGTGCGCGATCGTCTTCTTGACGGCAGGCGTTCCCCACTGCAGGTGCGTGACCTTGCGGCCCGAGGCGAGGAATTCGACGGTCTGCGGGCTGAGCTCGAGTTTGTTGGTAAGCGGGTCGAAGTAGCCCCCCACCACCGCGGCGTCGGCGGTGCCGTCGAGAAGTGCGTCGATCGCTTCCTTCGGTCCGACGTACTGGATGTCTACCTTGCCCTTGGGCAGGTCCCAGCCGTAGCGCAGTGTCCACTCCGGTTGCACGGTCCAGTTGATCTGGGGCGCGCGACCCAGCGCAACCTTCTTGCCGGCGAGGTCCTTCATCGACTTGATGTTCGGATCGAGCGTCGCGAGCCAGACGGCGGTGAGGTTGTAGTTCGCGATCAGCTTCAGCGGCGGGTACTTCTTGTCGAAGGGCTTCTCGCCGGCGGTGGCCAGGCCGCTGACGCCCGATCCCGAGCCGATGATCATCGTCTTCTTCAACGCCGGCTCCTTGTCGAGCCTGCGGATGTTGAAGACGAAGCCCGGGCTTTCCGAGTGCGTGATGCGCAGCCACGGGTGTTTCTTCTTCGAGATCTCCTCGAGGGCCGAGCCGAGCACGTAAGAGCCCGTGCCGAAGGGTGCGCTGATGTGCCCGATGTCGACGGGCGGATGTTCGGCGGCGTGCGCCGTGCCGAAGCCTGCGGCCAGCGTCGCCGCGACGCCGGCGCGCAGTACGACTCTTCGGCCCGATTGGAACCGGTCCTGATTCATGGATCTGCCTCCTGTCGCCAGGCCGAAGCCTGCCTTGATGTCGGGCTCGCGCCCGGAGCGGGTCACCGCCTTTCTCGACGGGCGGCGTTCCCGGGTGGATTCGAAGCGCGTTCGGTTGTCCGGACTGCGCTTCTCAGGCGGGCCGGAAGCGGGGCACCCCCGCCTCTTCGCTGATCGCCTCGAAGTGCGCGTGCACCGGCATGCCGATGCGGACGTCCTCGAGGGCGCAGTCGGTGAGCTGCGCGTACATCCGCGGACCGTCGTCGAGGTCGACGAGGCACAGGATCAGCGGCAGCTCATCCTTCCAGCCCGGCAGGTTCATCATCACCGTCGTGGCCGTCGTATGCGAGTAGACCTTGCCGGTGGGGCGTACCTCGACCCACTGCAGGCCGCGCTGGCCGCATTCGACGCACCACGGCTTCGGAAAGAAGTCGAGCGTGCCGCACCGAGGGCACTTCTGCATGACGAGCCTGCCTTCGCGCGCCGCGCTCCAGAACGGACGCGTGAGTTCGGTGATTTCGGGAAGCGGCTTCCCGTTGGACGACTGGCGCATGGATTACCTCTCCGAACCGAGAATGATCGTGATGCAACTGCGGCCGGGGCGGCCATACGGGATTCCGCCGAAGCCGAGCGAAGTGGTGATGGAGACGTCCTTGATCTGGCGCTCACCTGCCTCGCCGCGCAGCTGGGTGACCGCCTCGATCATCCCCATGAATCCGCCGATCGCGCCGCCGGGCTGTCCTCCCGAGAGCTGCCCGCCATCGGTCGACAACGGGAAGTCGCCGTCGAAGCGCAGGTTGCGCTCCTCGACGAAGCGGCCGCCTTCGCCCTTCTTGCAGAAGCCGCAGTCCTCGAGCTGCATCACGACGACGAAGGGGTAGTCGTCGTACGGCTCGAACAGATCGACGTCCTTGTGCGTCACGCCGGCCATGCTGAACGCGTCGGGGGCCGCGCGGACGAACCCGGTGCAGGTGATGTCGGGTCGCGTGCGCGAGCCGTGGTAGTAGTTGTTCGCCTCGCCGAAGCCGAGCAGGTATGCGGGCCGGTCGGTGATCGAGCGCGCCGACTTCGCCGACGTCACCACGTACGCGAGACCGCCGTTGACGATCGGCACGCAGTCGAGCAGTCGAAGCGGCGCCGACAGCACGCGCGAGTCGAGGTAGTCGTCGACCGTGATCGGCTTGCGGTAGATGGCGCCGGGGTGCAGCGAGGCGTGATAGCGCGAGGTGACCGCGATCTTGGCGAGTTGCTCGTCCGTGAGCTCGTGCTCGTGGCGATAGCGCGTCTGGATCAGCCCGAACTGCGCGGTGGCGCCCATGACGCCGAACGGACCCTGGAAGTCCCAGTAGGTTCCGCGCGAACGCTCGGGCGACAGCGGCAGGCCCGGTGCCACCGAGGGCAGCGTGAGCGGCGTGTCGGCGCCGACGACGAGAACGCGATCGACGATTCCCGCGTGGATCATCGCCGCCGCGCGGATCAGCATCGACGACGCCGAAGCGCCGCCCTGGTCGGCGCGTAGCAGCACCTTAGGTGAGATGCCGAGCGTCTCGGCGACCGAAGCCGACCAGTTGACCGTGTGGCCCGCCTCCGAGTGCGAGACCGCCAGCCCCTGGCCGTCGAAGTCGTTCTTCGACATGCCCGCTCGCTCGAGTGCGAGGTCTGCCGCCCAGGCGATGTATTCGTCGACCGTAAGGACCGGTTCGCCCGGTTTAACGCGGCTGTAGGGCGTACGCCCGTAGCCGACGATTGCCACCTCTCCACGCATGCTGTCTCTCCTTTCTTGCCGATCTACACGCCGCCGAAGCGCGCTAGCCGCTTCTCGAGAAATGCCGCGACCCCTTCCTGCTTGTCCGGGCTCGCCAGGCAGATCTGGAACCAGCGGTGCTCGTTCTCGATCGCCTGGTCCACGGAGAGGTCCGCACCGCGCACGACGCAGTCGAGAACAGCCCGCGTCGACACCGGCGCGAGTTGCGCCAGCCGGTCGGCCAGCGCCCCGACGCGAGCGTCGAATTCATCGGCGGGAACGACCCAGTTGACGAGACCGATCCGCTCCGCCTCGCGCGCCTCGACGGTTTCGGCGAGCAGCATCATCTGCAGTGCGCGACCCTGGCCGACGAGTCGAGGCAGGCGCGCGGTTCCGCCGTTGCCGGGCATGATCCCGAGCCGTGTTTCGGGGAGGCCGAGCTTCGCGTTCTCGCTCGCGATGCGCAGGTGGCAGGCGAGCGCGAGCTCGAGCCCGCCGCCCAGCGCCGTGCCGTTCAGCGCAGCGACGGTCGGGAACGGCGCGCTCTCGAGCCGTCGCGCCAGTTCGCGCCGCGGGCCGAAGTCGAGGTCGGTCCAGATCGTCCGTTCCTGCATCTCGACGAGGTCGGCTCCGGCGGCGAAAGCGCGGTCGCCGGTTCCGCGCAGGACGAGCACGCGCGTCTCGGGTGCAATCCGGCCGAAGACGTCGAGCGCCTCGTCGATGAGCTCGCGGTTCAGCGCGTTCAGCACCGCGGGGCGATCGAACCAGAGAAAGGCCTTCTGCCCGTCCTGCTCGAATCGAATGCAACGGTACGCGTCGGTGTTCATGCTCTCTTCCCCGATCGGAAGGGGAAGGCTAGAACGCGTGCCTTCTTCGGTCTAATGGATTATCGTGAAGACCATCATTGATCTGGTGAATCTGACGGGACGAGCGTGAACCTTCGCAGCATCGACCTGAACCTGCTCACGGTCTTCGATTCGATCATGACCGAGGGAAACCTGACGCGGGCCGCCGACAAGCTCGGCATGAGCCAGCCGGCGATGAGCAACGCGCTGGCGCGCCTGCGCGCTGCGGTGGACGACCCGCTCTTCGTGCGCAGCGCCCAGGGAATGACGCCGACGCCGCGGGCGCGCCTGCTCGCGGGCCCGGTGCGCCAGGCGCTCGACTTGATCCAGGCCGGGCTGCGCACGCGCCGCCGCGGCGAGGTCTTCGACCCAGCGTCGTCGACGCGCTCGTACCTGATCTCGGTCGAGGACTACGGCGAGACTGTGATCATGCCGCGCTTCATGGACTGGCTGATGCAGTCGGCGCCCGGCGTGCGCATCCGCATCCGCCCGGAGCCGGGCCTGACGCTCTCGCGCAAGCTGGGCGACGGGACGGTCGCGCTCGCGACGCGATACGCCGCGCCGCAGGACAGCGAACTGAACGTGCGCCATCTGCTCGACGAGAGTTTCGTCTCGCTGGTGCGCCACGATCACCCGAGTGTGGGCGACAGCCTCACGCTGGCGCAATACCTGTCGCTGCCGCACGTGGTGTTCGGACGGCTGGGGCGGAAGGGAATCCGCGGATCGGTCGTCGACGCCGCGCTGCGGGGCATGGGGCTGAAGCGGGACATCGTGCTGCAGGTTCCGGGCTTCCAGTCGATGCCCGTGATCGTGCGCAACACGAACTTCATCTGCACGATGCCGCGCCGCATGGCTCAGGTCTACGCCCATCACTACCGGCTCAAGGCACTGAAGACGCCGCTCGAGCTGCCGCCCTTGCCGGTCTATCTCGTCTGGGGAAAGGCGATGGATGCCGATCCGGAACACGAGTGGCTGCGCAGCTCCTTCTACGAGATCTGCCAGCGGCTCTGACGATCGGGCGGGCGCGTCGGGTGAGCGGCTATCCGGCGTGGAGTGCATGCCACACGCGCTCGGCGGTCAGCGGCATCTGCAGCGCCAGCGCGCGCTCTCCGGTGCCCGCTCGCCACAGCGCGTCGACGACGGCGTTGACCACGCAGGGCGTCGCGCCGATCGTTCCCAGCTCGCCGACGCCCTTGACGCCGAGCGGGTTCGTTCGGCAGGGAATCGAGGTGTCCATTTCCATTCGGAAGGTGGGCACGTTGAGCGCGCGCGGCAAGGCGTAGTCGAGGAAGCTCGCCGAGAGCAGCTGCCCGCTGTCGGCGTCGTAGATGACGCGTTCGCACAGCGCCTGCCCGATGCCCTGTGCCGCGCCGCCTTCGAGCTGCCCGCGAACGATCGTCGGATTGACGACGCGCCCGACGTCGTTCATCGAGACGTACGAGACGAGCCCCACCTCGCCGGTTTCCGGGTCGACTTCCGCTTCGCAGACATGGCATCCGTTCGGCCAGCTCGCGCCCGCGACTGCCGTCGTCGAGTCGACGTGGATGCGCCGCTCGGGCTCGCGCGCGGCCAGCTCGAACAGCCCGATCGTGCGATCGGTGCCGACGATGCGGAACATGCCTTCCCGGTATTCGACGTCGTCGATGGCGGTCTCGAAGTGATCGGCGGCCAGCGCCTGCGCCTTGCGTACCGTCTTCGTCGACGCGACCTGCAGCGACGAGCCGGCGGTGAACAGCGAGCGGGACGCGGCGCTGCCGAAGCCGGCGCCGCGATCGGTGTCGCCCTGCACGATGCGGATGCGGTCGATCGGCACCTGGAAGACGTCGACCGCCAGTTGCGCATACGAGGTGGCGATGCCCTGTCCCATCGCCTGCGTCGCCGACGCGATCTCGATGATTCCGTCGGGGGTCACGTCGACGGTGACGCGTTCCTCGAGCGCGTTGCCGCCGGTCCATTCGAGGAAGGTGACCAGGCCGCGGCCGCGCAACCGGCCGCGCGCTCTCGATTCCGCCAGCCGCGCATCGAAGCCCTCCCAGTCCGACAGCGCGAGCGCCTGGTCGAGCATCGACTCGAAGTGGCCGCTGTCGTAGACCTGCCCCATCGGATTGCGGTACGGCATGCGCTGCGGCGCGATCAGGTTGCGTCGCCGCAGCTCGACCGGGTCGAGCGAGAGCCGATGCGCGGCCGCGTCGATCAGTCGTTCGATCAGGTAGATCGCTTCGGGCCGCCCCGCGCCGCGGTAGGCGCCGGTCGGCGTGGTGTTGGTGAGCACCGCGCGGAACTCGAAGTCGATCGTCGCGATGTCGTAGACGCTCGTCTGCACCCACGGGCCGATCAGCAGCGGGATCGCCACGCCCGTGGGGGTCGCGTACGCGCCGACATTCGCGTTCGAGCGCACGCGCAACGCGAGGATGCGCCCCTGTGCATCGAGTGCGAGCGACGCTCGGCTGTGCAGGTCGCGACCGTGCACCGCGCCGAGGAACTCGTCGCTGCGGTCGGCGCGCCACTTGATCGGGCGTTGCAGCTCCTGCGCACACCAGGCGACGACCGCGTCTTCCGGGTACAGGCCGGTCTTCATGCCGAAGCCGCCGCCGACGTCGCCGGCGAGCACGCGGATGCTTTCGATCGGTCGTCCGAGCAGCGCCGCCAGCGAGTCGCGCGCGCCGCCCGGCATCTGCGTGCTCATGCGCACCGTCAGGCGGCCGCTGTCGCGATCCGGTATCGCGAGCACGGTGCGCGGTTCGAGCGGCGACGGCGCGAGCCGCTGGTTGACGATCTCCTGCTCGACGACGTGTGCGGCCGACGCGAAGGCCGCGTCGGCCGCAGCGCGGTCTCCGTAGCGCGTCGTCGCCGCGACGTTGTCCGGCGCGCCGTCGCAGATCGGCGGCGCATCGGGCGCGAGCGCCTGCTGCGCATCGACCATCGCCGGCAGCGGATCGTAGTCGACGATGATCGCCTCGCGCGCTTCCTCGGCGGCAGCGGCCGTTTCGGCGACGATCGCGGCGACTGCTTCGCCGACGAAGCGCACGCGTTCGACGGCGAGCGCTCGCCGCACGGGCGACGCGGCGGGCGATCCGTCGGGGCGTTCGAATGGCGGGCCGGGGAACGACGCAACGCCGGCGGCGACGAGGTCTTCGCCGCTGAAAACGGCGACGACGCCCGGCATGCGGCGAGCCGCGTCGGCGTCGACCGACACGATCCGTGCGTGCGCATGCGGGGAGCGCAGCAGGCACAGGTACGCCTGCCCCGGCGCGTCGAAATCGTCGGCGAAAGCGCCGCGCCCGGTGACCAGAGTGTGGTCCTCGAGTCGTCGCACCGCCTGGCCGCTGCCGAAGCGTCCGTACGTGGCTGAACTCACCGTCGTGTCCTCCGGATGCAGGCGTTGCCGCGAAGAGCTGCAACAGGTCGTCCGATGCTACTGCCAACGTGCACGTGCCGCAGGCAACAGGGGCGCAACCGCTGCGCGCGGATTCCGCTCGCGCGAGCGATCCCAGGCTTGCGCAGGAAAGCGAATCGGCAGACGATTGCCTTCCCCGTAACGCATCGAACGAACCGACATGCGCCCGACCGCTGCAGGCTTCGCCGCCGGCTGCGCCGCGCTCCTGCTCTCGAGCGCCGGTAGCGCCGCTGCCTTCGAACTCTCCAGTCCCGAGTTGAAACCGAACGCGACGATTCCCGAGAAGAACGTCTACAACGGTTTCGGCTGCAAGGGAGACAACATTTCCCCGGCGTTGTCGTGGAAGGACGCGCCGAAGGACACGAAGAGCTTCGCGTTGATGGTCCACGACCCGGACGCGCCCACCGGCGGTGCCGGCTGGTGGCACTGGGTCGTCTACAACCTGCCCGCCGACACCATGTCGCTGGCCGACGGTGCCGGCTCGGTGGACGGCAAGAACCTGCCGCAGGGCGCGGCGCAGCAGACCACCGATTTCGGCGTGCCGGGTTGGGGCGGCCCGTGCCCGCCGGCCGGCGACAAGCCGCATCGCTACGTGTTCACGGTGTACGCGCTGAAGGTGGACAAGCTCGACATTCCGGCCGGCGCCAGCGCGTCGTTCGTCGGTTTCATGATCAACGCGAACGCGCTGGGCAAGGCGCGGCTGACGGCGAAGTACGCACGCCCGAAGTAGAAGCTGCGGGGCGTCCGTAAGTTTTTCGGCATCGGCCGCGCCGCTCGGGCCCGCCGGCGCGCGCTGCGCGGCCTTCGCCGGGCACTCCGTTTGAGGCAGGAAGCGATTTGCCATCGGGCGCCGCGCGCTGCAGTCGTGCCGCGGCGGCCGTAAATCCTCCTTTCGCCGCCGCGCCGATGTCCGCCGAAGCGCCCGCCTTCGGGCGCAACAACCTGATCATCGACACGCTGTGGACGGTGCTGCGCCGGCATCGCCGCGACGCACTGATCGCCGCGTTGTTCCTCGTTCTCGCCAAGGTGGCGAGCGTGGCGGTGCCGCTCGTTCTCAAGCGCATCGTCGACGAATTCACCATTGCGGAAGGCGCGCGCAACGCGGCGCTGTCCGGCCAGCCGCCGGCGATCGCGCCGCTCGTTGCCGTGCCGGTGTTCCTGCTGATCGGCTACAGCCTGCTGCGCTTCTCGAGCACGCTGTTCGTCGAGTTGCGCGACATGAGCTTCGTGCGCGTGACGCTCGATTCGATTTCGGGCACCGCCGAGCGATCGCTGCTGCACCTGCTGCGGCTCGGGCCGCGCTTTCACGCGAGCCGCAATTCGGGGTCGCTGCTGCACGACGTGAATCGGGGAACCGCCTCCGTCGGCTTCCTGCTGGGCGCTGCGCTGTTCACGCTGCTGCCCACGCTCGTCGAGATCGGCGGCGTGCTGGTCGTGATGATCGCCGGCTACAGCCTTTGGTTCACCGCGATCATCGTCGCCACCTTCGGCGTCTACGCTTTCTACACCTTCGTGATGACGAAGCGTCGCGTCGAGTTCGAGGCGCGCGTGAACGCGACCGGCGCGCGAGCCGAAGGCAGCCTGCTCGACAGCCTGCTGAACTACGAGGCGGTGAAGGTCAACGTGCGCGAGCGACACGAGTCTCGCCGCTACGCGGCGCTGATGGACGAGTGGTCGCAGCTCAGCGTGCAGAGCCAGTACGCGCTGTCGCGCCTGCACATCGGGCAGGGCGCGATCATCGCCGCCGGGGTTGCCGCGATCATGCTGCTCGCCGGCGAGTACACGATGCAGGGCGCGATGACGGTGGGTGACCTGGTTCTGGTCAACGCCTACGTGCTGCAGATCTGCATGCCGTTGAACGCGCTCGGTTTCCTGTTCCGCGAGACGCGAGACGCGATGGTCAACATCGACCGACTCGCGGTGCTGCTGCGCAACCCGGTGGAGTCCGACGAGGATCCGCCGCATCGCGCGCTGCTCGAAGGCAACCGGCCGCGCGTGGCCTTCGAGGAGGTCGAGTTCTCCTACGAGCCGGGCCGGCCGATCCTGCAGGGCGTGAGCTTCACCATCGAGCCCGGACGGACCGCCGCGGTGGTGGGCGGCAGCGGTTCCGGCAAGTCGACGCTCGCGCGGCTGCTGATGCGCATGTACGAGCCGGACGGCGGACGGATCCTGGTCGACGACACCGACATCCGTCGCATCGGGCTGCCGAGCCTGCGCGGTGCGATCGGCGTGGTGCCGCAGGACACCGTCCTGTTCAACGACACGGTCGCCTACAACATCGCGTATGGACGCGTGGGCGCCACGCATGCCGAGGTGATCGAGGCGGCGAAGGCGGCGCAGCTGCACGAGCTGATCATGTCGCTGCCGCAGCAGTACGAGACGGCGGTGGGCGAGCGCGGGTTAATGCTCTCCGGCGGCGAGCGCCAGCGGCTGGCCATCGCGCGCGCCTTGTTGAAGGACCCGCCGATGCTGATCTTCGACGAGGCGACGTCCGCACTGGACACCCGCGCCGAGCGCGCGATCCAGAGCGAGATCGATCGCATCGCGCGCGATCGCACGACGCTGATCATTGCGCACCGGTTGTCGACGATCGTCGATGCGGACGAGATCATCGTGCTCGATCGCGGTCGCATCGTAGAGCGAGGCCGGCACGACGATCTGCTCGGGCGGCGCGGGCTGTACGCGCAGTTGTGGAACCTGCAGCAGCAGCAGCTCGATGTCGAGCGCACCGAGCGGCGGCTCGCGCGCCAGCCGGTCAACCTCGGCGTCGTGCTGGCCAGCGTGCTCGACGGCGTGCGCGGCATCGTCGACGAGCGCTCGATCCAGATCTTCACCGACATCGAACCGGCGCAGGCGCGCATCACCGGCGACCCGAGCGTGCTGTCGCAGGCGCTGTGGGACCTCACGCTGCACGCGTTGAATGCGACGCCCGATGGCGGGCGCATCGAATGGGCGATCACGCGGCACGATGGATCGGCGCGGCTCGTGCTGACCGACGGATGGCACTCGTCGGGCGAGTTGCGCGCGCCGCCACCGGATGGCGTTGCGTCGGCCGATCCGCTGCAACTGCGCAGCGTGTTCGAGCGACACGGCGGCCGTTTCACGATCGAGCCGCCCGGGCCGGGGCACGGCACGCGCTACGTCGTGGAACTGCCGTTGCGCGCGATCGACGCGGGCGATGTTTCGGTTCGCGAGTCGGCGCAGCGGGCGCCGGCTGCCGAACGCCGGCTGGGCGGCCTGTACATCGTGGCGATCGACGACGTTGCCGACGTGCGCGAAATGCTGCAGCTCACGCTCGAGCACGAGGGCGCGGAAGTCGTCACCTTCGAACACGGCTTCGAGGCGCTCGAGTGGCTGTCTTCGGTCGCGCCCGCCCGCTGGCCGGACGTCATGCTGTGCGACATCGCGCTCGGCGACGAGGACGGACACGACATCGTACGCGCACTGCGCCAGCTGGAGGCGCGTCTCGGCGTGGCTCTAGATCAGCGGATGCCGGCGATCGCTCTCACCGGGATGGCGAAGTCCGAGGACCGGTTGCGCGCGCTGATGGCGGGCTTCCAGGTGCACCTGGCCAAGCCCGTGCAAGTGGACGAGCTGGTCGCGACGATTCGCCGGGTGGCGCCGGCGAAACGCGCGCCGGCGTTCGACGACGACCGGGCGCACGCCGGCGACGATGAGCCTACCGAACCTTCGGCTTCGACAGGAGACGAGCGATGACGACGACACCTACCCCCGCCGTCCTGCGCAGCGAGCTCGGCGTGCGGGGCAGCTGGTACGCCGACCGCGCCTGCGCGCAACGGGCGATCGAAATGGCACTGCCGGCGATCGAGGCGGCCGTCGCGCGACCGGAGGTGAGCGGCGGCGGCTTTCTCTCGATCGTCGTTCTCGACCCGGCGCTCGCGCCGGGCGATTGCACCTTCGAAGAGGCGATCCTCGCCGAGCACCAGATCGGCGATCGCGCGCAATGGGACGCCGACTACCTCATGTTCGCGCGCGCGAAGGCGCGGCAGGCATGGTTGCACGCGGCCGACACGCATCGGCTGCTCGCGTTGCAGCCGCATCGCCTGCGCGTGGGCGACGTCGCCGTGTGGGGCGCGGTCTGCCTCGACGGCATCGTCGTCGGCGTGAGCGGCGCTCATCCGTGGTACGACGAAGCTTTCGCGACGATGATCGCTGCGACGCTGCGCGCGCTGGTGAAGGAAGCCGCTGCAGGGCAGCACGAGCCTTTCGTCGGACCGCGCCCGGTCGGCGGTGACGCAGCGAGCGACAGCGAACATCGAACGCCGCCGGGCGCTGCACCGCAGTAGGAATTGCCGCACGGAAGGAGTTGTTGCGCGGTCCGAGCAGCGCTTCGGTAAAGCGAGCGCTCGCCGCGAGGAGATGTCGCTGCCGCGCGCGGGCACGTTCTCTGCTTCGTTCGGGAACGACAGGCTCTCCGCTTCGGATCCTGTCCCGAAGAAGAGAGAGTTCATGCGAACTATCGCGATCGTCAGCGAGCATGCTTCGCCGCTTTGTGCCGTGGGCGGCGTCGACGCTGGCGGACAGAACATCTACGTTGCCAACGTGGCGCGCGAGCTCGCCCGCCTCGGCCTGCAGGTCGACGTCTATACGCGCAGCGACAACGCTTCGCTCGCCCGCGTCGTGGACTTCGCACCGGGTGTGCGCGTGGTCCACGTGCGCGCCGGTCCGCAGGCGGAGCTGCCGAAGGAGAAGCTGCTCGCGCACATGCCGGCCTTCTCGGCCGCGATGCATGCTTTCGTGCGCGAGCACAGGCTGCGCTACGACATCGTCCACGCGAACTTCTTCATGTCGGGCTGGGTCGGGCTGCGCTTCGCGCGTACCTTTCGCACGGCGCTCGTCACCACCTTCCATGCGCTCGGGCGCGTGCGCCGCCAGCACCAGGGTGCCGACGACGGCTTCTCCGACGCGCGCTTCGACATCGAAGACGAGCTGGTGCGCGAGTCGCACCGCATCGTCGCCGAATGTCCGCAGGACCTGCGCGACATGATCGAGCACTACGGCGCCGACTCGTCGCGCATCGACATCGTGCCCTGCGGCTTCGATCCCGCCGAACTCGAGCCGGCGGACCGGCAGGAGGCGCGCGCGCAGCTGCAATGGCCGAGCGACGCATTCACCGTGCTGCAACTCGGCCGCATGGTGCCGCGCAAGGGCGTCGACAACGTGATCCGCTCGATCGCGGTGTTGAAGAACCGCTTCGGCCATGACGCGCGGCTGATGATTGCGGGAGGCAATTCCAGCAACCCGGCGCTGAACCGCACGCCCGAGCTCGAGCGGCTCGCGCGTATCGCGCGGGCCGAGGGCGTGGCCGATCGCGTCGAATTCATCGGCCGTTGCGATCGCGATCGGCTGCGTACGGTGTACAGCGCTGCCGATGTGTTCGTCACGACACCGTGGTACGAACCCTTCGGCATCACGCCGGTGGAGGCGATGGCCTGCGGATGTCCGGTGGTCGGCGCGGCGGTCGGCGGCATCCAGGACACCGTCGTCCACGGGCGCACCGGCTATCTGGTTCCGCCGAACGATCCGGTCGCGCTGGCCGAGCGCCTGGCGCAGCTCGGGGCGAAGCCGGAGCTGGCGCTGCGGATGGGTCGTGCAGGTCTGTCCCGCGCCAAAAGATTGTTCACCTGGGCGCGCGTCGCGCGCGGGCTGCTCGACGTCTATCGCAGCGCCGCGGCATGCGCTCGCGCGCCTACATCCGCGCTCGCCGATGCCGATGCGATGCCGGCGAAGGTGGCACGCCTGCCGCTGCGCGCGGCACGCGCCCGATCGACATCCGAAGCAGGAATGAGGAGAAGCAATGCAGCAGCCGTCGGCTGGAAGTGAAAGTGCGTCAGATGCGCACCCCGCGCCGCCGGTCGCCAGCCTCGACAAGCGCGTCGTCGTCGTCACCGGCGGCGCGAGCGGGCTCGGCGCCGCCACCTGCGCGGAACTCGGTGCCGCGGGGGCGCGCATCGTCGTTGCCGATCTGGCGAAGGAGCGCGCACAGCGTGGCGCGTCGCAGCTGAGCGAGAACGGCGTCGAGGCACTTGCCGCCGCAGTCGACGTAGGCGACGAAGCCCAGGTGCAGCGCCTGTTCGGCGCGGCGATCGAGCGCTTCGGTGCGGTCGACGCCGTCGTCAACAGCGCGGCGATCGACGTCACGGCGCCGATCTCGGAGCTGTCCGCCGCCGACTGGGAACGCATAGTGCGCACCAACCTGAACGGCGTGTTCCTCGTCGCGCGGCAGGCCTGCGCAGCGATGCGCGAGCGCGGCGGCGCGATCGTCAACATCGCGTCCACCGCGTCGAAGCGCGCGTGGCCGAACGCGAGCGCGTATCACGCGACGAAGTGGGGCGTGCTCGGACTGTCCCACGCGCTGCACGCCGAACTGCGACCGCAGGGGATCAAGGTCTGCGCGATCGTCGCCGGCGGCATGCGCACGCCGTTCCTGCTCGATCGCTTCCCCGACATCGACCCGTCGGTGCTGCAGGATCCGCGCAACGTCGCGCGCGCGATCCGCTTCGTGCTCGAGCAGCCCGCCGAAACCGTCATCCCCGAAATGATGGTGCTGCCGATGCGCGAAACCTCGTGGCCGTGACCGTGCCGCGGCCGGCGGTCTTTCTCGACAAGGACGGGACCTTGCTCGTCGACGTTCCGTTCAACGTCGATCCGCAGCGCATGTGCTTCGCCGAAGGCGTGCCGCGGGCGCTCGCGCGCCTGGCTGCTTTGGGCGCGCCGTTGATCGTGGTCAGCAACCAGGCGGGCGTTGCGCTCGGGCGCTTCGACGCGTCCCGGCTCGACGCCGTGCGCGGGCATCTGGGCGCGATGTTCGCGCAGTGCGGCGCGTCGCTGACCGCCGTCTATTTCTGCACGCATCATCCGCAGGGAAGCGTCGCCGCGCACGCCGTGGCGTGCGACTGCCGCAAGCCGCGGCCGGGCCTGCTGCAGCGCGCGGCGCGAGAGCACGCCATCGATCTGCAGCGTTCGTGGATGATCGGCGACATCCTCGACGACGTCGAGGCGGGCAAGCGCGCCGGGTGCCGCTCGGTGCTCGTGTGCAACGGCAACGAAACCGAATGGATCGGCGGACCCTTTCGCCGGCCCGACCATCTGGTGCGCGACCTCGGCGAGGCCGCCGCACTCGTCGAGGCAGCGGGCGTGCCGCGCGGCGTGCCGGTGGCCGCATGAACGAAGCATGGTCGAAGGCCGAGCGCGTGCTTTGCGTGCGGCTCGACAACATGGGCGACGTGCTGATGACGACGCCGGCGATTCGCGCGATCCGGGAAGCCATGCCGTCGCGGCACATCACGCTGCTCGGTTCGTCCTCGGGCGTGCGGGCGGCCGCGCACGTTCCCGAGATCGACGCGGCGATCGGCTACGAGGCGCCGTGGATGAAGAACGAACGCACCGACGAATCGGGTGCCGACGCCGATCAGGCGTTCATCGACGTTCTCGCCGCACATCGATTCGACGCTGCGGTGATCTTCACTTCCTACAGCCAGAGTCCGATCGCGCCGGCGCTGGTGTGCCGGATGGCGGGCATCCCGCTGCGGCTCGCGCACTGTCGCGAGAATCCGTACCTGCTGCTCACCGACTGGCTGGCGGAAACCGAACCGGTGCAGCAGGTGCGCCACGAGGTCGAGCGACAACTGGACCTGGTCGCCGGCTTCGCGCCGCGCCCCTCCGATCTGCGGCTGTCGTTCCGCGTGTCCGAGCCCGATCGGGCGGCGCTCACGTCGAAGCTGCGCACGGCCGGCGTCGATCCCGCTGCCGCGCGCATCGTCGTGCATCCGGGGGCGAGCGCGCCGTCGCGCCGATGGCCGGCGGCGCATTTCGCGCAGACCGTGCGCGAACTCGCGCAGTGCCAGCGCCGCGAGATCGTGCTCACCGGCGACGCCGGCGAAACCACGCTCGTCTCCGCCATTGCGGCGCAGGCGGGCAACCCCGAGTGCGTGCACGACCTGTCGGGGCGTTTGTCGCTGGGCGAACTCGGCGCGCTGCTCGAAGATTCCGACCTGCTGATCGCCAACAACACCGGACCGGTGCACGTCGCCGCCGCACTCGGCACACCGGTGGTCGATCTCTATGCGTTGACCAATCCGCAGCACGCACCCTGGCGGGTGGCCGCGCGCGTGCTGAACCGCGACGTACCGTGCCGCAATTGCTACAAGAGCGTGTGTCCGAACGGAACACAGGCGTGCCTGGTCGGTGTCGAGCCCCGCGAAGCGGTGGACGCCGCGCTCGCGCTGCTGTCGGCGCGGCGTTCGATGCGCGCGCTCGAAGAAAGATTCACCGACCAGGAGCATTGAACCGGATGGCAGCCTTGCCCGTTGAACCGATGAACCATGAGCGCGCGCCGCGCATCGCGGTGTTCCGCGCGCTGCAGCTGGGTGACCTGCTTTGCGCAGTGCCGGTGTTGCGCGCGTTGAGACACGCGCATCCGCGAGCGCACGTCACCCTGATCGGACTGCCTTCGTCCTCAGCTTTCGCACGGCGATTCGACCGCTATGTCGACGACTGGCTCGGCTTTCCCGGCGCGGCCGGACTGCCCGAGCAGTCGCCCGAAGGCGTGCGTCTGCCGGAGTTTTTCGCCGAAGCCCGCGCGCGGCGCTTCGATCTTGCGCTGCAATTGCACGGCAGCGGCGAACGCACCAACGGCATCGTGCGGATGATCGGCGCGAAGCGCAGTTGCGGTTTCGCTCCGGAACACGGCGTCGAAAGCGCCGGTGACGACTTCGTGCGCTGGCCCGAGGAAATATCGGAGATCGAGCGCCTGCTGCGCATCGTCGATCACCTCGGTATCGAAAGGCGCGGCAGCGAGCTCGAGTTCCCGGTGAGCGATGACGAGCGGCGCTCGTGGCGTCGCATCGCGCAACGTCGGTCGCTCGATCCGCAGCGTCTCGTGCTCGTGCACCCCGGCGCCCGCTTCGCGTCGAGGCGCTGGCCGGTGGGACGTTTCGCCGAGCTGGCCGACCGGCTGGTGTCGCGCGGCTGGCAAGTCGCGATCACCGGCACTGCCGACGAACGCGCGCTCGCCGCGTCGATGCGCGCTTCGATGCGGATGCAGGCGGCCGACCTGAGCGGCGCCACCGGGCTCGGCGAGCTCGGCGCCGCGCTCGAAAGCTGCCGGCTCCTCGTCTGCAACGACACCGGCGTGTCGCACGTGGCCGTCGGCGTCGGCACGCGCAGCGTCGTCGTTGCCAGCGGCAGCGAGATCCGGCGCTGGAGGCCGCTCGATCGGCGACTGCATCCGATGCTCGCCGTCGACATGGACTGCCGACCGTGCGCGCACCCGAGCTGTCCGCGCGTCGGCCATCCGTGCGCGACCGCGGTCGGCGTCGATGCGGTGTTCGAACTGGCGCTGCACCAGTTGACGGCCGGTGCTTCGCGGCCGTCGCCGGCACTGGCGCCGGCCGCCTGAGAGCGCCAGTGCCCAGGCCGGACGGCTCGCGCCTGCAGGTGCTCACCTGGCACGTGCACGGCAACTACCTGTACTACCTGAGCCAGGCGGCACACGACTTCCATCTCGTCACGCTGCCGGGTCATCCGCCCGGTCATGCGGGGCGCGTCGGCATGCTGCCGTGGGGACCGAACGTGCACGAGGTCCGCGCCGAGGACGTCGCCGGCCGGCGCTTCGACTGCGTGCTGTACCAGTCGCGTCGGCACTGGGACGACGATCGCCTGCGATGGCTGAGCGACGCGCAGCGCGCGTTGCCCGCCGTGTATCTCGAGCACGATCCGCCGCAGCAGCATCCGACCGCCACGCGTCATCCGGCGGCCGACAGCGACGCGCACATCGTGCACGTGACGTCGTTCAACGCGCTGATGTGGGACAACGGCAGTGCGCCAACGCGCGTCATCGAGCACGGCGTGCTCGTGCCCGACGAGGTTCGCTATCGCGGCGACCGCGACGAGGGCGTCGTCGTCGTCAATCATCTGCGCGAGCGCGGGCGCCGGCTCGGCGCCGACCTCTTCGAGCAGGTGCGCGAGCGCGTTCCGCTGACGCTGGTCGGCATGGGTTCGCAGGCGATCGGCGGTGAGGGCGAGATTCCGAACCTCGAGCTCGCCGGATTCGTTGCGCGCTTTCGCTTCTTCTTCAATCCGATCCGTTATACGAGCCTGGGCCTGTCGGTACTCGAGGCGATGACCGTCGGCATGCCGGTGGTCGCGCTCGCCACCACCGAGATGCCGATGGTGATCCGCAACGGCGTGAACGGCTACGCCGATACGGATCTAGACGCGCTGGTCGACGTGATGCAAACGCTGATCGCCGACCCCGGTCTTGCCCGGCGCTGGGGCGAGGCGGCGCGCGCCGATGCACTCGCGCGCTTCTCGATCGAGCGCTTCGCGCGCGACTGGACGCAGTTCCTGAGCGAAGTGGCGCGCGACGGGTGAGTTCCGGCGCGCCGCGCTGGGTCAGGCGGCTTCGGCCGGCACCGCACTGGCGATCAGCGACTGCCAGCCGTCGGCATCGGCAGGCCATGCGCGTTCGCCGTTCGCCTGCAGTTGTCGCAGGATCTGTCCGAGCTGCCAGGTGGGCGGCTGCCCCAGTGCCGCCGGTCGCTCGCGCCAGATCCGCCGGACGATGTTGTCGCCCACCGCGAAGCGCTGCGCGATCGCTTCGATCGTCGCGCGATCCTGTCCGGCGTCGATCGCCCGCTTGAGCGCCGCGGCCCAGTACAGGCTGTGCACGCTGCGTTCGCGCGCGGCGATGGGACGCAGCTCGAAGGTCGTGCGGGTTGTCAGGGAGGTCGCAAGGGTGTCGTCGGGTTGCGGCTCGTCGGCTGCATCGCGCTGCGGACAGCTTGCGTCGATCGGCACCAGCGCATCGGCGAAGAAATTCGCGAACGACGGCAACCTGGCGAGCAGGTGCGCGCGCGGTGCCGCATGCCGCGCATCGATGCGCAGCCAGTTGTAGCAGCCCAGGTGCAGGCCGGCGCCGGTCTTCGACAACTTCGCGAGCGTGACCGGGTCGAGCGCCGATTCGAGCACCGCACGAACGCGCCCGTCGATCGCGTCCTCGCGCAGGTCGACCGAACGCAGTGCGCGTCCATAGAAGTCGACGTCGATGATCTCGTCGCGCAGCGCCGCGCGCAGGCTGGCGAGGAAATCGGGATGACGTCCGGCGCGATCGAACAGCGACCCGGCCGCGTGCGGTTCGATGCGATGCTCGCGGTCGAGGTGCCGCCCCCAGTCGTCGCGGCGGCGATCGAGCGTGGTGAGCATCTCGTCGGCGAGCGACGCGAAGAGCAGGTCGAGCGCGTCGTTGTCCGGCCGAGGCGCGCCCGGCGCCACCTCGCTGCGCGCGAGCACGTCGACCAGCAGGCGCAGCGTGCGATCGGACAGCAGGGCGCGGAAATCGTAGACCAGCTGGTCGCGATCGACGCCCACGAAGCGCACGTTCAGCCCCCACGCGCGGGTGAGGTGCGCGAAGATCGGGTTCGTCATCAGCGACAGGCGCGACGCGAGCGGCAGCATCACGACGAACAGGCGCCAGTCGGAGGACGGATCGCGAACGACGATCGCCCGCGGACTGTTGGCATAGCTCGCCGCCAATTGCGCGAGCTCGGGACCCGTGTTGCCGGGGTCCTGCAGGTCTCGGTCGATCGGGACCGCATCGACCGTGAAAAACTCGACGTCCTTCAAGGCGGGAAACGCGCTCGGAGCCTGCTAGTCGGCCTGCTTGGCGAGAAACAGCAGCCCGCCGCCGAACAGCAGCAGCGCGGTGGCCATCAGGATGCGGGCGATCGATCCGCGCCACAGCGCCTCGGCTGCGAAGAGGACTCCCGCCGTGAGCACGATGCGTGCGGTACCGGCGGTACGTTGCGCGGGACTGAGGCGGGTCATGTCGGTAATCTACCGTAGAACCGGCGGCGATGTCCGGGATTCACCGACGGTGCGAATGTCGAGCCCGGACAGTTCTACTCCTTCGATCCGACTCGTCCAGCGCTGCCCGACGAACAGCGGTTGCGCATCGGTGAGCGTGCCGGTGGTGACGAGCGATCCCGGCTCGATCGAATGACCGCGCAGCGCCAGTTCGTGCGCCAGGTGCGCGACCGCATGCAGCGGTCCGTCGAGCGCTTCCCGACCGTAACCCTGCGCCACCTCGACGCCGTCGCGGCGCAACTCGACCCTCAGCGCCGAGAGCCGTTCGATCACCTGAAGGACGTCTTTGCCGAGCGCTTCGATCGGCCGGCGCGGACCGACGATGAGCGCGCCGTGCAGGCTCTGCGCGGCGAAGGCTTCGGCCGCGGTGAAGCGCCAGTCGGGATACGGGCTCTGCACGATCTCGAAACCGTGCGCGAACCATTCGGCGGCCTCGTACACGGCTTCCGCGGTGGGCGCACGCGGCGACGCGCGCAGGCCGATGACGATCTCGGGTTCGAGCCGCGGCTGCGAGAAGCGGCAAAGGTCGACGTCGACGACGTTGGTCTCGCTGCCGTTGCGCGCTTCGGCGACGCGCAGCGTCGTGTTCCAGACCGGGCCCCAGATCGGATGGAACACCCCGTACAGCGGCCATATCGATCGATTGGTGAAGCCGATCTTGTAGCCGACCGGCCGTTCGCCGCGCGCGATGCGAGCGACGACGATGCCGGTCTGCATCGCCTCGGCCCGGGCCAGGTCGGACAGCGGCGCAAAGGCGTCGCGCGCGAGCGTGCGCGCGTGATCGCCGGCGTCGAGAAGGAGCTCCGCGGACAGTTCGGCGGACATCGGAAGACTGGGCGGCAGGACGTCAGGCATAAGTCTACCGGTGCGTCGTCGCGCCGGGTTGTACAGTGCCGGTCCGGAGGTGCTTGCAACTGAGCGTCATCGAGATCGTCGTCATCGTCGTCGCCGGCTTCCTTGCCGGCGCGGTCAATTCGGTGGCCGGCGGCGGAACCTTCTTTTCGTTTCCGGCGATGCTCGCCGTGGGCGTGCCTCCGGTCATCGCCAATGCGAGCAACGCGGTGGCGCTGTGGCCGGGCAGTCTCGCCGGGGCGTGGGCCTTCCGGCGCGAACTGCGCCGTTTCTCCACGAGCCTGCCGGCATTGTCGGCGATCGCCCTTGTCGGGGGCATCGCCGGCGGGCTCCTGTTGCTGCGCACGTCGAACGAGCGCTTCTCGGCGCTGATTCCGTGGCTGCTGCTGCTCGCCACGCTGCTCTTCGCGTTCAGCGGCCCGTTGTCGAGCGGCATGCGCGCGTTGCTGCGCCGGCCGACCGAGCGCGAGCACTCGCTTGCGGCGCCCGTGCGGCATTTCGGCGTCGGCGGATATCTCTTCCAGGGCGTGGTCTCGATCTACGGCGGCTTCTTCGGTGCCGGCATGGGCATCCTGATGATCGCCGCGCTGGCGATCCAGGGCTTCGACGACCTGTACGAGATCAATGCGCTGAAGAACTGGCTGTCGGCGGTGATCTACAGCGTTGCGGTGGTGACTTTCGTTCTGGCCGATGCGGTGTTGTGGCCGCACACGCTGGTAATGCTCGTCGCGGCGACGCTCGGCGGCTATCTCGGCGCGGCCTGGGCGCGGCGGATCCCGGCCCTGTGGTTGCGCCGCTTCATCATCGGTTTCGGCGCGTTGCTCACCGCCTGGTACTTCCCGGATGCCTTTGCGTGAGGACGGGCCGGCGTCCGCGGCGCAACCCCGGCGGGCAGTGTCCGTGCCGGTCTTCGCGCGGTATGCCCGGTGTAAACTGGGCAACCCTTTTCGTGCCGGGATCCCGCCTCGCTGGCGCGCCACGAAACACTGCGCTAGGAGGCTGTCGGGCTATGGACAGCCTCCTGGATCCCGGCCGCTGCTTTTGCGGCTCACGGAGCCGGCATGCCGAATCAGCCGAGAAGAATTTGCGGCGCGTTCCGTCGCGCAGGCGCACGGAATGCGGCGTGGCAAGGCTAACGCCGTTGCCCGAAGATTCCCATCAAGGAGATTGACCCATGTCCCAGGTTCGCGCCGGAGCGCCTTCGAATCGACCGTCGGCCGCCAGTGCCGCCATCGATGCAGGCGGCATCGCCCCGCACGAAGCCGAAGCGACATTGCGCTCGCGCTTCGGCGCTCCGGACTGGATGCGCAATCGCCGGCTGCTCGAATGGGTCGGCCGCATTGCCGAACTCGCGAAGCCCGAGCGCGTCCACTGGTGCGACGGCTCGCAGGCCGAGTACGACCGGCTGTGCCAGACGATGGTCGAAGCGGGCACGCTGCGCCGGCTCGATCCGAAGAAGCGACCGAACTCGTTTCTCGCACTGTCCGACCCGAGCGACGTTGCCCGCGTGGAAGACCGCACCTTCATCTGCAGCGAGAAGCGCGCCGATGCGGGTCCGACCAACCACTGGGTCGACCCCGACGAGATGCGCGCAACGCTCGAGCAGCTGTTCGAAGGCTGCATGCGCGGACGCACGCTGTACGTCATCCCGTTCTCGATGGGGCCGCTGGGCAGTCATATTTCGCACATCGGCGTCGAGCTCACCGATAGTCCGTACGTCGTCGTGAGCATGCGAACGATGACGCGCATCGGCCGCGACGTCGCGGAGCTGCTCGGCGAGGACGGCGGCTTCGTGCCGTGCGTGCATTCGGTGGGTGCGCCGCTCGCCGCGGGCCACGCCGACGTGCCATGGCCCTGCAACGACACGAAATACATCGTGCACTTTCCGCAGACCAGCGAGATCTGGTCCTACGGTTCGGGCTACGGCGGCAACGCGCTGCTCGGCAAGAAGTGCTTCGCGCTGCGCATCGCATCGAACATGGGACGGCAGGACGCCGAGCGCGGCGGCCCGGGGTGGCTTGCCGAGCACATGCTGGTGCTCGCCGTGACTTCGCCCGAAGGAAAGCGCTATCACGTTGCTGCCGCCTTTCCGTCGGCCTGCGGCAAGACGAACTTCGCGATGCTGATTCCGCCGAAGGGCTTCGACGGCTGGACGGTATCGACCATCGGCGACGACATCGCGTGGATCAAGCCGCACACCGACGGGCGGCTGTACGCGATCAACCCGGAGGCGGGCTTCTTCGGCGTGGCGCCCGGCACCAGCGAGAAGACCAATCCGAACTGCGTGGCGATGCTGCGCGAGAACACGATCTTCACCAACGTGGCGCTCACGGACGACGGCGACGTCTGGTGGGAAGGCCTGTCCGAGCCGCCCGCGCACCTCACCGACTGGCGCGGCAACGACTGGACGCCGGCCGACGGCAAGGCAGGGCGCAAGGCGGCCCATCCGAACTCGCGCTTCACCGTCGCCGCGGCCCAGTGCCCTTCCATCGACCCGAAGTGGGACAGCGTCGACGGCGTGCCGATCGATGCGTTCATCTTTGGCGGACGGCGTTCCACCACGGTGCCGCTCGTCACGCAGGCGCGCAACTGGACCGAAGGCGTCTACATGGCGGCGACGATGGGTTCGGAGACCACCGCCGCGCAGGCGGGCGCCACCGGCGTCGTGCGCCGCGACCCGTTCGCGATGCTGCCGTTCTGCGGCTATCACATGGGCGACTACTTCGGGCACTGGCTGGCGCTCGGCGAGCGCCTCGAGGCGAGCGGCGCGAAGCTGCCGGCGATCTTCTGCGTGAACTGGTTCCGCACCGACGAGAACGGCCGGTTCGTCTGGCCCGGTTTCGGCGAGAACATGCGCGTGCTGAAGTGGATGATCGATCGCATCGAGGGTCGTGCCGACGGTTTCGAGCATGTGTTCGGCACGAGCCCGCGTTACGAGGATCTGCACTGGGACGGGCTGACGTTCTCGCGCGAGGCCTACGAGCGCATCACGTCGATCGACCGCGGCGCCTGGGAGCAGGAGTTCCGACTGCACGGCGAGTTGTTCGATCGCCTCGCGCCACGGCTGCCGGAAGCGCTGGCAGAAACGAAGACGCGACTCGAGCAGCGGCTGATGGGCTGATCGAACTGCGGTCAGCGCCGGGCCAGGTAGTAGGCTTCGTCGAACAGGCAAACGCGGCCCGGCGCGAACACGACCAGCAGCGTGGTCAGCATGCCCTCGATCCAGGCTTCGCCGGCGGACAGCAACAGCGCGTAGGGCAGCGCCAGTCGCAGTTGCTGGGCGAGCGCGTGTGTCGACGCGGTATCGGCGCCGACACCTTGCGCGCCGAGCGCCAGCACGTCGATCAGTCCGATGGCGAGCAGCGGCAGCGCATAGGCGACGAACAGGCCGAGGAAGCCGACGCCGAGCAGGAAGATGAAGAGATTCGGCGGCAGGTGTTGGCGGCAGGCGCGAGCGAGCGCCCACATCAGCCATGCGGGTGCAACCGCGAAAAACAGGATGTCGAGGCCGAGTACGGCGAACGACCGGCTTCCCGCGAGCGTCTCGATCGCCATCACGGCGGCCACCGAGACCACGGCGCGCGGGTAGCCCAGCAGCAGCGTCAGCCAGGCGGTTCCGGCGTACTGCAGCGTGACGTCGCCCGGCATTGCTACCGTTGCCTGCCGAACGACGAGGAACGCTGCGGTGGCGATTGCCCACGTCGTTCGGTCGGTGCTCGACGAGATCCATCGTGCGCGTCGCGCCGCGTCGATCAACGCCGCCGCTGCTAGCGCCGTACTTAGCCAGAAAATCACCGCGGGAAAGGCGGCTTGAGACAAGCGGGCGCTCGCTTACTTCCCGTCAGCGAGCTGCTGCAGAGGGCACTGCGGCGCTCAGCGCGCTTGCCTGGCGGATCGCTGCGACGAGGCTTCTCGCGTCTGCCAGTCCGTGTCCGTCGGGGCCGGATCGGCCGGCCTTGTCGAAGGCGGTACCGTGGTCGGGACTCGTACGCACGAAGGGCAGACCGAGCGTGACGTTCACGCCGTCGTCGATGCCGAGGTACTTCACCGGAATCAATCCCTGGTCGTGGTACATCGCGACCACGAGGTCGAATTCGCGCATGCCGCGGGCCCGCATGAATACGGTGTCGGGAGCGAAGGGGCCGCTTACTTCGATTCCTTCGGTACGGGCCTTAGCGATCGCCGGGGCGATGATCTCGATCTCCTCGCGGCCGAACAGCCCACCTTCGCCGGCGTGCGGATTCAATCCGGCCACCGCGATGCGCGGCCGCTCGATGCCGGCGCGGCGCATCGAGGCGTCCGCGATGCGGATCGTCTCGAGGATGCTGCCGCTGTCGAGCCGCTCGACCGCCTCGCGCAATGCGACGTGGATCGACACCAGCACGACGCGCAACTCGGGGTTCGCCAGCATCATCCGTACGTCGACGCCGCCGGCGAGTTCGGCGAGCAGTTCGGTGTGGCCGGGAAAGTGGTGCCCCGCGGCGTGCATCGCCTCCTTTGCAATCGGGGCAGTGACCAGCGCGCGCGCTTCGCCGCGCAGGGCCAGTTGTGCCGCGCGCACGATGCAGCGCCAGGCGGCGTCGCCGGCGCGCGCATCGATGCGTCCGACCGGCAGGTCGTCGGGCAGGCGAACCGCGTCGTCGACCTCGGACGGCATCGGCAACGACAGGCGCACTGCCTCGCGGGCCAGCCAGTGCGCATCGCCGACGATGCGAAGCGGAACGTCGAGCGAGCGATCGGCGCAGGCCTTCAGAACGATTTCCGGGCCGATTCCACAGGCGTCGCCCATGGTGACGACGAGCGGGAGCGAGTGGCGGGCGGCGGCGCGAAGCATTCGATCGATTCTACGGCCGTGCTGCCGGTCCGGGCATCGGCACGAGGCTTAGACTCGAGGAAGAGGCACCGGACATTGTGCGCGAGGCGTCGACAGGCGCAGGAGACGAGCGAGTGAACAGCGGCAGCGATCGAGGCGACATCATGGTGCAGGCACGGCAGGCCGGTGCGAGCGCGGAAGAGTTCACCAGCAAGGCGGCGCCGATCGAGGTCGGGCACTGGATCGGCGGCGCCGTTGCGCCGCCCCGTGCCGACGCACGTCATGCGCCGTTGTGGAATCCGGCAACCGGGCGTCAGCGCGGCCGCGTTGCGCTGGCGACACCCGAGGAGGTCGACGCAGCGGTAACGGCCGCAGCGAACGCCTTCGCCGGCTGGGGCGCCACGCCTCCGGTGCGCCGGGTGCGCGTGATGTTCCGCTTCCGTGACCTGGTCGAGACGCATCTGGACGAGCTCGCCGGATTGATCGTCGCCGAGCACGGAAAGATTTTCTCGGACGCGAAAGGCGAGGTGCAGCGGGGGCTCGAAGTAGTCGAGTTCGCCTGCGGCATTCCGCAACTGCTCAAGGGTGAATACAGCGAGCAGGCCGGCCCCGGAATCGACGCGCATTCGGTGAGACAGCCGCTCGGCGTATGCGTCGGCATCACGCCCTTCAATTTTCCGGCGATGGTCCCGATGTGGATGTTTCCGGTGGCGATCGCCTGCGGGAACACCTTCGTGCTCAAGCCCTCGGAGCGCGATCCATCGGCTTCGCTGCTGATTGCACAGTTGCTGCGCAGCGCCGGCTTGCCCGATGGCGTCTTCAACGTCGTGCAGGGTGATCGCGAGGCGGTCGAGGCGCTGCTGGCGCATCCGAAGGTCGCCGCCGTGAGCTTCGTCGGTTCCACCGCCATTGCGCGGTCGGTCCACGAGACGGCGTCTCGGCACGGCAAGCGCGTGCAGGCGCTGGGCGGCGCGAAGAATCACATGGTCGTGATGCCGGACGCCGACCTGGACCAGGCGGTCGATGCGCTGGTCGGCGCCGCCTATGGTTCGGCCGGCGAGCGCTGCATGGCGGTGTCGGTCGCGGTCGTCGTCGGCAGCGTGGCCGACGCGCTCGTTGCACGGCTGGCCGAGCGGGTGCCGGGCATCCGGGTAGGCGCGGGCACCGATGCGGGCGTCGAGATGGGGCCGCTCGTCACTGCAGCGCATCGCGAGCGCGTGCTTCGCTACATCGATGCCGGCATCGAAGAGGGGGCGAAGCTGGTGGTCGACGGGCGCGAGACGGCCGCCCCCGACGGCAGCGACGGCTTTTTCGTTGGGGGCACGCTGTTCGATCATGTCGCTCCCGAAATGACGATCTATCGCGACGAGATCTTCGGGCCGGTGCTGTCGATCGTTCGTGTCGAGTCATTTGAGCAAGCGCTCACTCTCGCTAACAACCATGAATACGGCAATGGTGTCGCGATCTTCACGCGCGATGGCGATGCGGCTCGCGAGTTCGCCTCGCGCGTGCAGGCCGGCATGGTCGGGGTGAACGTGCCGATCCCGGTGCCGATGGCCTTCCATTCGTTCGGCGGCTGGAAGGCGTCGCTGTTCGGCGACCATCACATCTACGGACCGGAGGGCGTTCGCTTCTACACGAAGCTGAAGGCGGTGATGCAGCGCTGGCCCACGGGCATCCGTGCGGGCGCCGACTTCTCGATGCCTACCTCGCATTGAACCGACATTTCCTGCTTCGGAGAAACGGCAATGACGATGCAACTGAAGGACATGCGCTTGCTCAAGCGCAACGGCTACGTCGACGGCAAGTGGATCGACTCGGATTCGGGCAAGAGCTTTCGCGTGACCGATCCGGCGAGCGGGCAGACGATCGCGGAACTCAGCGACATGGGTGTCGCCGAAACGAAGCGCGCAATCGATGCAGCGGCGCGCGCGTTGCCTGCCTGGCGGGCGAAGACGGCGAAGGAACGCGCGACGATCCTGCGTCGCTGGTACGACCTGGTGCTCGTGCACGCCGACGATCTCGCGCTGCTGATGACCACCGAGCAGGGCAAGCCGCTCGCCGAGGCGCGCGGCGAGGTCGCCTACGGCGCCTCCTTCATCGAATGGTTCGCCGAGGAGGGACGGCGCGCGTATGGCGACATCATTCCGAGCAATGCACCCGATCGGCGCCTGCTCGCGATCAAGCAGGGAATCGGCGTCTGCGCTGCGATCACGCCTTGGAACTTTCCGATCGCGATGATCACGCGCAAGGTGGCGCCGGCCTTCGCGGCCGGTTGCACGGTGGTCGCGAAGCCGGCCGGTGCAACGCCGCTGTCGGCGCTGGCGCTGGTCGAGCTGGCCGAGCAGGCCGGCTTTCCGGCAGGCGTCTTCAACATGATCGTCACCGGATCGCAGTCGTCGAAGATCGGCGAGGAGATGTGCACCAACCCGATCGTGCGCAAGGTGTCGTTCACCGGCTCCACCGAGGTCGGTCGCATTCTGCTGCGCCAGTCGGCCGACACGATCAAGAAGCTCTCGCTTGAACTCGGCGGCAATGCGCCTTTCATCGTCTTCGACGACGCCGACCTCGATGCGGCGGTCGAGGGGGCGATCGCTTCGAAGTATCGCAATGCCGGTCAGACCTGCGTCTGCGCGAATCGCATCTACGTGCAGGCTGGCGTCTACGACGCCTTCGCCAGGAAACTCGCCGCGCGCGTGTCGCAATTCAAGGTCGGCCCGGGCGTCGAGGAGAACGTCGTGATCGGTCCGCTGATCGACGACAAGGCGATCGAGAAGGTCGAGGAACACGTCGCCGATGCGCTCGCGCAGGGTGCGAAGATCGCGTTGGGTGGCAAGCGTCATCCGCTCGGGGGGCTGTTCTTCGAGCCGACGATTCTCACCGGGGTGCGCTCGTCGATGCGTGTTGCCCGCGAGGAAACCTTCGGACCGGTGGCGCCGCTGTTCCGCTTCGAGACCGACGAAGAAGCGATTGCGATGGCCAACGACACCGAATTCGGGCTCGCGGCGTATTTCTATTCGCGCGACATCGGCCGGATCTTCCGCGCGGCCGAAGCAATCGAGTCGGGCATGATCGGCGTCAACACCGGGCTCATCTCCACCGCGGAGGCGCCGTTCGGCGGCGTGAAGCAATCGGGGTTGGGCCGCGAAGGTTCGCGCTACGGCATCGAGGAGTACCTCGAGATCAAGTACCTGTGCCTGGCCGGCATCTGAGGCCGCGACGCGAACCTGGGGGAGGGAGGGGACGATGACGATGCGCATGCGCGCGGCGGTGCTGCGCGAGATCGGGCGGCCCGCGCCGTACGAGAAGAGTCGCCCGCTGTCGATCGAGGAAGTCGTACTCGACGGGCCGGGGCATGGCGAAATCCTCGTGCGGATTCATGCCGCGGGTTTGTGCCACTCCGACCTCTCCGCGATCAATGGCGATCGCCCGTGGCCGCTGCCGATCGTGCTTGGGCACGAGGCGGCGGCCGAGGTGGTCGAGCTCGGCGAGGGCGTCGATGATCTTGTGGTCGGTGACCACGTCGCGCTGGTCTTTCGCCCGGGCTGCGGGAGTTGCGCGCGCTGCGCGGTGGGCCGCCCGGCCTTGTGCATCCCCGGCGGCCAGGCGAACAACGATGGGGCGCTGCTCGGCGGGCATCGAAGACTGCACGCACGGGTCGCCGGCGGCGCCGATGGGAGGCTGAACCATCATCTCGGCTGCGCTGCGTTCGCCGAGTATGCGACGGTCTCGCGCCGATCGGCCGTTCGAATCGATCGCGAACTGCGCTGGGAGGAAGCGGCGCTCTTCGGCTGCGCGGTGATTACCGGCGCAGGCGCCGTCATCAACACCGCAAAAGTCGAGGCGGGATCGACAGTGGCCGTCGTCGGGTTGGGCGGGGTGGGCTTCTCGGCCGTTCTCGCGGCGCAAACGGCCGGCGCTCGAACGGTCATCGCGGTGGACAGGCTCGCTTCCAAACTCGCAAAGGCGCGCGAATTGGGCGCAACCTACTGCTTCGACGCCGCATCTCCCGACATCACCAGCCAGGTCAAGGACGTCACGGGAGGCGGCGTCGACTACTCGTTCGAGATGGCCGGCAGCGTGGATGCGCTCGAACTGGCCTACCGACTCGCCTGCCCAGGGGGCACGACGGTCACTGCCGGCCTGCCGAATCCGAATGCCCGCTGGTCGCTGCAGGCGGTATCGCTGATCGGCGAGGAGCGAACCGTGAAGGGAAGCTACCTCGGGTCATGCGTGCCGACCCGTGACATCCCGCGCTACATCGCGCTGTATCGGGCGGGTAGTCTTCCGGTCGACCGTCTGCTGTCGGAGCAGATCGGTCTGGACGAGATTCATCCGGCGCTCGACCGGCTGGCCCGAGGCGAGTCGATTCGCCAGGTGATCCGAATGAGCTGATCGAACGCTCCGCCTTCTGTTTCACGTGGAACATCGCCGCCTGTTCGACGCCGTGCTTTGCCGGGTTTCCTGGTTTTTCCTTCTATGGATCGAGTCGAGACCGTCGTCGTAGGAGCAGGGGTAGTCGGGCTCGCCGTTGCTCGCGCGCTGGCCGTCTCGGGTCGTGAAGTGGTCATTCTCGAGCGCGAGCGCACCTTTGGCACGATTACCAGCGCGCGGAACAGCGAGGTGATCCACGCCGGGCTCTACTACGCGCCGGGCTCGTTGAAAGCGAGGCTGTGCGTGGACGGCGCCCAGCGCTTGTACGCTTTCTGCGAGAAGTGGAATGTGCCGCATCGTCGTTGCGGCAAGCTCATCGTCGCCTGCAGTGCCGGCGAGCGCGACGGGTTGGAGGCAATCGCGCAACGAGCGGCGACCTGCGGCGGTGGCCCGCTGCAATGGATAGACCGACCGCAACTGTTGAAGCTGGAGCCGGCGCTGCGCGCCGACGCCGCTCTGCTGTCGGCGAACACCGGCATTGTCGACAGCCACGCATTGATGCGCGCGCTGCTGGCGGACGCCGAGGACCACGGTGCCACGCTCGCTGTCATAAGCGAGGCGATCGGGGCCGAGATCGGCGGGGACGGCATCGAGTTGCGGGTCTTGTCGGGGCACACCGAATCGCGGCTGGTGGTTCGCGAACTGGTGAATGCTGCCGGACTGGGGGCCCAGGCTTTCGCTGCGGGGATCGACGGGCTCTCGCCGCAGACGATCCCGCGCCTGCACCTGGCCAAGGGCAGCTATTTTGCCGCCTCGGGACCGGCACCGTTCTCCCGGCTCGTCTATCCGTTGCCCGACAGTGCCGGGCTCGGCGTGCACCTGACGCTGGACCTGATGGGCAGTGCGCGCTTCGGTCCGGACGTGGAATGGGTGTCCGACGTCGACTACCGAGTCGACGCCGGGCGCGCAGACGCCTTCCAAGAACGGATTCGCCGCTATTGGCCGTCGCTGCCCGACAAGGCCCTGCAGCCGGGGTACTCAGGGATCCGACCGAAGCTCGCGGGCCCCGGCGAAGGCTCCGCCGACTTTCGCATCGACGCTGCGGAAGTACACGGCGTGCCAGGACTCGTCTGCCTGTACGGCATCGAATCCCCGGGGTTGACTGCGTCGCTGGCGATTGCGGCGCGGGTGGTCGAGGCGCTCGATCTGTCTCGCTGACATTTCCGGTTCGTCGCCGTGAGAGCGGGGATTCCGGCCCGTCGAGCGGTTTCGCCCCTTCCCGGTTCGGCGTCCGCAAAGGAGTGGAATTTCGTTCCGGCATCCCCGCTGCGCGGCAGGATGTTAGCGTCGCAGCAATACTGGCCCACTGGATTTCAAGCGACGTCGAGAGCAGGCAGCCTTGTGTTAAGGCGACAGCCCGTCCGCGGCAGAGCAAGGCCAGCTTTACAGGACGCCAACCGGCCTGGCGATTTCCGTTGCGCGCTCAGGCTTCGCTTCGATTCATCGAGCCGGTGCTCAGGCCCAGCATCTTGTACACCGGGCAGCGTCCGATGAGCCCGGTGGCCAGCGGTATGAGGCCGATCCAGCCCCAGGCTCCGATCGTTCCCATCAGGGTCAGGGCGATCAGCACAACGCCGGCGACGATGCGAATCGCGCGATCCCAGGATCCTACGTTGCGGTTCATGGAGGCCTCTTCGAGGTGTGCGTAGCTTCATTCTCATCCGGGCGGGAAAGGGCACTTTGAGGCCGATCAAGGCTCGCGGCTGAGGTGACCCGGCTCGTCGCTGTTTCACGTGGAACATCGGGGATGGAACGAGCGTGCTCAATCGCGCGAGAGAGTGACCCAATGTTCCACGTGAAACACCTGCAACCCATTCGCTGCCAGACCAGGCAGTCCGCTTCGATCCATGCCGAAACGGGCCTCGCCCTATAATCTTGCCCTGACCCCCATTTGCTTCGTGTTGCTTCCGTGCATTCGATCGACTATCCGCAAGTCTTCGACGTCATCGTCGTCGGAGGAGGGCATGCGGGCACCGAAGCGGCACTCGCTGCCGCGCGGATGGGGGCGCGCACGCTGTTGCTGACGCACAGCATCGAAACGCTCGGCCAGATGTCGTGCAATCCATCGATCGGCGGCATCGGCAAAGGGCACCTGGTGAAGGAGGTCGATGCGCTGGGTGGCGCGATGGCGCTCGCCACCGACGATGCGGGGATCCAGTTTCGAATCCTGAACCGCAGTAAAGGTCCCGCCGTGCGTGCGACCCGGGCGCAGGCCGACCGCGTTCTCTATCGGCAGGCGATCCGCTCGCGAATCGAGGGTCAACCGAACCTGTGGTTGTTCCAGCAAGCCGTCGACGATCTGATGCTCGACGGCGACCGCGTTGCGGGCGCCGTCACGCAACTCGGCGTGCGATTCAGGGCGCGTACGGTCGTGCTCACCGCCGGCACTTTTCTCAACGGACTCGTGCACGTCGGGCTCTCGCATCATCCGGCTGGACGTGCCGGCGACCCGCCGTCGATTTCGCTCGGCCGGCGCCTGAAGGAACTGAAGCTGCCGCAGGGGCGCCTGAAGACCGGAACGCCGCCGCGCATCGACGGACGGACGATCGACTTCTCGCGTTGCGACGAGCAGCCGGGAGATCTCGATCCGGTGCCGGTCTTCTCGTTTCTCGGTCGCCCGGAGCAGCATCCGCGCCAGTTGCCCTGCTGGGTGACGCATACCAACGAGCGAACGCACGAGATCATCCGGGGCGGACTGGACCGCAGCCCGCTCTACACAGGGGTGATCGACGGCATCGGACCGCGCTACTGCCCGTCCATCGAGGACAAGATCCAGCGCTTTCGCGACAAGAACGCGCACCAGATCTTCCTCGAGCCCGAAGGCCTGACGACGCACGAGTTCTACCCGAACGGCGTCTCGACCAGCCTGCCTTTCGACGTCCAACTCGAGATGGTGCGCTCGATCGCCGGCCTGGAAAACGCGCATCTTCTGCGCCCGGGATACGCGATCGAATACGATTATTTCGATCCGCGCGCGTTGCGCCGTTCGCTCGAAACGCGAGCGATCGGCGGGCTGTTCTTCGCGGGTCAGATCAACGGCACCACCGGCTACGAGGAGGCGGCGGCGCAGGGTCTGCTGGCGGGGATCAACGCGGCGCTGCAGGTGCAGGAGCGCGATCCCTGGTGTCCGCGGCGCGACGAGGCCTATCTCGGCGTTCTCGTCGACGACCTGGTGTCGCGCGGCGTGACCGAGCCCTACCGGATGTTCACCAGCCGCGCCGAATATCGGCTCAGTCTGCGCGAAGACAATGCCGATCTGCGGCTGACGGCGGCGGGACGATCGCTCGGTTGCGTCGACGACGAGCGCTGGGCGGCCTTCGAGAGCAAGCGCGAGGCCATCGAGCGGGAGTTGCAACGGATGCGCGGTACGCGGCTCGGCTCGCTGCCGACGAGTGCCGAGATCGAGCGGCTCGCGCTCGATCGCGAGCAGTCTCTTGCCGATCTGATGCGCCGGCCCGAGTTCGACTACGACGCCCTCGCGCGCCTGGGTTCTGCGGTGCCCGAAGACGCGGTCGTTGCCGAGCAGGTCGAGATCCAGCTGAAGTACGCCGGTTACATTGCCCGCCAGCAGGCGGAAATCGCGCGCAGCGAGCGGAACGAAACCTTCTCGATTCCCGAAGATTTCGACTATTCCACGGTCAAGAGTCTGTCCTTCGAGGTGCGACAACGCCTGGCACAGCAGCGGCCGGCCACCGTGGGGCAGGCGGCACGCCTCTCCGGCGTCACGCCGGCAGCGATCTCGCTGCTCCTCGTGCACCTGAAGAAGCGGCAGCGCGAACGCGCCCCGGAGGGCGGCGGCCAACGTGCAGCCTGACCGCGCGGCAGCGCGCCTGCATGCGGCCTTCGAGGCTCTGGAGGTCTGGCCGTCGGAAGTTCAGAAACAGCGAGCGCTCACAGACTCGATCCTTCGCTACGTCGCGCTGCTCGCGAAATGGAACCGGATCTACAACCTGACCGCAGTGCGCGACGCCGAGCAGATGCTCGTGCAGCACATCTTCGACTGCGCCGCCGTAGCCGGGCCGCTGAAGCGCCTCGTCGAGCGGCAGCGCGCCGATCGCTCGCCCGAAATCGCGCGACCGCGCGTCCTCGACGTGGGCAGCGGTGCGGGATTGCCGGGTGTGGTGTTGGCGCTGCTGTGGCCGGAAGCGGATTTCGTGCTGGTGGAACCGGTAGCGAAAAAGGCGGCCTTCCTGCAGCAGCTGAAAAATGAGTTGGCGCTCGCCAACATCGAGGTGGTCCGATGCAGGGTCGAGGAGCTGCCCTCGACGGCGAAGCCTCCCGATGCGATCGTCTGCCGCGCCTTCGCCTCGCTCGCCGACTATGCGACAGCGGTCGAAGCGCTCGTCGCACCGCACACGGTCGTCACAGCCATGAAGGCCCACCCGGACGAACGGGAGAAGCGGGCGCTTACCCACGACTGGCGCATCGCCGACGAAATCGCGCTGCGGGTTCCCGAACTCGATGCGCGTCGCAGCCTCGTCGTTCTGGAACGGGGCAGCTGCGCGAAGAAGGAGCAAGAACTGCGTGAATGAGACCGAAAGCGTGCGCCCACCAGCGCCGAAGATCTTCGTGATCGCCAACCAGAAGGGAGGCGTCGGCAAGACGACCACCTCGGTGAATCTCGCCGCGGCGCTCGCCCGACACGGCAGGCGCACGCTGCTCGTCGACCTCGATCCGCAGGGCAACGCGACGATGGGCAGCGGCATCGACAAGCGCACGCTGACCCGCTCGGTCTATCACGTGCTGATCGGCCTCGCCGACGTCGTCGATGCCACGCGTCGATCCGACAAGGGCGGCTACGACGTCCTGCCGGCCAATCGCGACCTCGCCGGCGCCGAGCTCGATCTCGTGGATTTCGACGAGCGCGAATCGCGCCTGAAGGACGCGCTCGAAGCGGTGCTCGACCGATACGATTTCGTGCTGATCGACTGTCCGCCGTCGCTGTCGCTGCTGACGCTGAACGGATTCTGCGCCGCCCACGGCGTCGTCATTCCGATGCAGTGCGAGTACTTCGCGCTGGAAGGTTTGTCGGACCTGGTCAACACGATCAAGAAAGTCCATGCCAACTTCAACCGGGACCTGCAGGTGATCGGCCTGTTGCGCGTGATGTTCGACCCGCGCGTGACGCTCACCCAGCAGGTCTCCGCGCAGCTCGAACAGCATTTCGGCGACAAGGTGTTCCGCACCATCATTCCGCGCAACGTCCGGCTGGCGGAAGCCCCGAGCTATGGCCTGCCGGGGATCGTGTTCGATGCGCAATCGAAAGGCGCGCGCGCCTACCTGCAGTTCGGCGCCGAACTCGTCGAGCGCGTAGCGGGCTGGTCGCGCCGCGCGGCACCGCGCGCCGCTTCCGTCCATCCCGAATCTCCGGAGGCCTCCCAGTGAGCAAGAGCCCCAAGCTCCGCGTCAAGGGCCTGGGCCGCGGACTCGACGCGCTGCTCGGCGGCGACGAGCCGCCCCGCGCCGAGCCCGCACGCGCCGACGAACCGACGCGCGCGCTGCCGCTGGATGCGCTGCAGCCCGGCCGCTACCAGCCGCGCACGCGGATGGACGAGTCTTCGCTGCAGGAACTCGCCGCGTCGATCCGCGGCCACGGCGTCATGCAGCCGATCGTCGTCCGGCCGATCGGCGCGGGTCGCTGGGAGATCATTGCCGGCGAGCGGCGCTTTCGCGCCGCCGGACTCGCCGGCCTGGCCGAAGTGCCGGTCGTCGTACGCGAGGTGTCCGACGAGCAGGCGCTGGCAATGGCGCTGATCGAGAATCTGCAGCGCGAGGACCTCAATCCGCTCGAGCAGGCGCAGGCGATTCGCCGGTTGACGTCCGAGTTCGGCTATTCGCACGAGCAGGCCGCCGATGCTCTCGGTCGGTCGAGAAGCGCGACGACGAATCTGCTGCGCCTGCTGCAACTGGCCGAACCGGTGCAGACGATGCTGCTCGCCGGAGACCTCGACATGGGACACGCGCGCGCGTTGCTCGCTGTCGATCGTGCCGAACAGATCCTGCTGGCGCAGCGCGTCGTCGACAAGCGCCTGTCGGTGCGCGAAACCGAGCAGCTGGTCCAGCGTGCATTGGCGCAGGCGCAGCAGGACGGCAACGACGGCGCGACGCGCCCGCGCCGGGCTGCGGACCGCGACGTCGAACGCCTGCAGGAGCGCATCGCCGATGCGCTTGCCACGCCGGTGACGCTGCGCTCCGACGCGCGCGGCCGCGGCAGGCTGACCATCTCCTTCTCCAGCCACGAGCAGTTCCAGGGGTTGCTCGAGCGGCTGGGCGTGGCGGCCGATTGACGCCGGTCAAGAGTGGGTGCTGCGGCGCAACAGGCGGTTTGACCCGACTGGTGGCAAGGGCTAGAATCTCGCGTCTTTGCCCATGCGGGCCAATGGCCGCGGCCGATACGTAATCGACATGTTGGCTGCCGTTGGACTGCAGATCGCTGCTGTCGCGGTCCTCGCCTTGTTGGCCGGGGGCTGGGCAGGCTGGGAAAGCGCCCGGTCGGTCGTGCTGGGCGGAGCTGCGGCGATCATCCCGAATGCGTTGTTCGCGCTGCGCTTGACGCTGCACAGGAAACGCACGCCGGAGTCCTACCCGGTGGTCTTCTTCCTGTGGGAGTTCGTCAAGATCGGACTCACGGTCCTGGTGTTGTTCTGGATCGTGAAGACGCAGCGGGACATCCGGTGGCTCTGGCTGCTCATCGGGTTGATCGTGGCACTGCAGGCTCCGCTGTTCGCCATGGCTTTCGAGCGCAATTCCCTGTCGAAGGGCAGGTCGTGACGATCCGATAACGGTTTTTGCACCGCATACGAGTCCATGGCAGCTGAAGCGCACGCACCGACCGCGTCAGAATACATCGTCCATCACCTCACGCACCTGAATTCCTCGGGCGGCGCGCAGAAGAACATCATCGACTTCGCGATCGTCAACTGGGACACCGTCTTCTATTCGGTGCTCACGGCGATCCTCACCGGCTGGCTGATGTACCGCGCGGCGCGCCTGATCACCGCGGGCGTGCCGAACCGCTTCGTCGGCGCCATCGAATCGATCGTCGAGTTCGTGCACGAGCAGGCGCGCGCGATCGTGCACGGCGATCTCAGCTACGTCGCGCCGCTGGCGCTGGTGTCGTTCGTCTGGATCTTCCTGATGAACGCGATCGACCTCATCCCGGTCGACCTCTTTCCTTGGATCGCCGACAAGGTCTTCGGCATCCACTACATGCGCGCGGTGCCCACCGCCGACCTGAACGGCACCTTGTCGCTGGCGATGGTCGTGCTGGGTTCGTCGATCTACTACGGCATCAAGACGAAGGGCGCCGGCGGCTTCGCACACGAGCTGTTCACCGCGCCCTTCGGTTCGCACTTCCTGCTCTGGCCGATCAACCTGCTGATGCAGGTCATCGAGTACCTGGCGAAGACCGTCTCGCTCGGCATGCGGTTGTTCGGGAACATGTACGCCGGCGAGTTGGTGTTCATGCTGATCGCGCTGCTCGGCGCCACCGTCACCTGGTGGGGTGCCGGCCTGCATTTCCTTACCGGGCTGGCGTGGGCGATCTTCCACATCCTGATCATCACGCTGCAGGCGTTCATCTTCATGATGCTCGCGCTCGTCTACGTCGGGCAGGGCTTCGAGAAGCACTGACCGGGCATCACCGCGTTTTCTTCCTTCCTCCACAGCAACAGCAACAGTCTCTTTTCATCGGAGTCCTAGAACATGACCAACGTTGCTCTCGTCGCCGTCGCATGCGGTCTGATCATCGGCCTGGGGGCGCTGGGCGCCTGCGTGGGCATCGGCATGATGGGCGGCAAGTACATCGAGGGCGCAGCACGCCAGCCCGAACTGATGGACAAGCTGCAGACGAAGATGTTCCTGCTCGCCGGCCTGATCGACGCGGCGTTCCTGATCGGCGTCGGTATCGCGATGATGTTCGCGTTCGCCAACCCGTTCCAGGGCTGATCGCCGGGATCCCGTTCATCCAGTTTCCAGGGGGTCTCACGTGAACCTGAACGCGACGCTCATCGTCCAGATCGTCGTCTTCCTGGCGTTGTGGTGGTTCACCGCGCGCTTCGTCTGGCCGCCGATCACGCGCGCGCTCGATGCGCGCTCGGAGAAGATCGCCGAAGGCCTGGCTGCCGCCGACAAGGCCAAGGCCGATCTCGTCGCAGCCGAGCGTCGCGTCGAGCAGGAACTGCAACAGGCGCGGGCCGGCGCTTCCGAGGTGCGCTCGGTTGCCGAGCGGCAGGCGGCGGGCATCGTCGAGAACGCCCGCACCGAAGCGGCGCAGATCGTCGCTGCCGCACGCAAGGCCGCCGAGGAAGAAGCGGTGCTCGCCGCGCAACGTGCGCGCGAACAGTTGCGCGAGCAGGTCGCCACGCTCGCGGTCGCGGGTGCCGAGCGCATCCTGCGCCGCGAGATCGACGCGAACCGGCACGCCGAACTGCTCGCCAACCTGAAGCACGAGTTGGTCTGACATCATGGCCGAGTCGCTGACGATCGCCCGGCCGTACGCCGAGGCTGCGTTCGATCTCGCTCGCGAAGCCGGCGCGCTGCCGTCGTGGTCCGATGCGCTGCACCGGCTGGCCACCGTGGTCGAAACCGAAAGCGCGCGCGAGCTGATCGGCAATCCGATGCTCTCGGGCGAGCAGGTCGCGCGACTGGTCGCCGACGCCAGCGGCCAGTTGAGCGCCGAACAGGGCAACTTCGTGCAGGTGCTCGCCGAGAACGAGCGTCTCGCGGTGCTGCCCGAGATCGCTTCGCTGTTCGAGAGGCTGCGCAACGACTTCGAAGGCGTGCTCGACGCGCAGATCCGTTCCGCCTATCCGCTCGTGCAGACCCAGATCGACGACATCGTCGCAACGCTTGCGCAAAAATACGGCAAGCAGATCAAGCCGTCGGTCACCGTCGACGCCAGCCTCATCGGCGGCGTGGCGGTGAAGATCGGCGACGAGGTGATCGACGCTTCCGTGCGCGGCAAGCTGGCCCAGATGGCCAGCGCGATGAAGCTTTAAGCCAAGGGGTATCCCATGCAACTGAATCCGGC
>JAJPES010000064.1 GCA_021166725.1 Burkholderiaceae bacterium
CGGGATCACCGACTCCTTGAGCTGGCGAACGACGTAATCGCGCATGTTCGGCTCGATACGGCCTTCGCCCTGGTACGGCACGTGCAACATCGTGGTTTCGCAGCCGTACTTGTGGCGGATCAGCTCGAACCACTTCATGAAGGTGAAGCAGCCCGTGTACGACAGCAACAACACGTCGGGCGTCGGCAGCGGATCGCCGGTGGGGCCGATCTCGCCGCCGGCCATCATGCCGAGGTCGGACTTGACGTAGGTGCAGACGTCTTCCGAATGTCCCTCGCGCTCGGCGTCCATGATGAACTTGCCGGACTTCTTGCGCATGCCGTTCTGCAATGCGTTCGTCTCGGGCAGGCTGCGCGCGAAGTCGAAGCACATCAGCAACTCGTTCAGGTTGCCCGGAACGAAGGTCGCCGCCACCTTGCGACCCTGCTGGTGCGCGGTGGCGAGGTCCATGTAGTTCGCGTTGATCAGCTCCTTCTGGAGCGACATCGCGTCGTCCTTCTGGACGTCCTGCGGCTTCTTCGCCGCGACAACGGGTTTGGCGGCGGTGTTCATGCGGCGCTCCACAGTTTGATCGAGTCGGCGAAGGTGCCGGCCTGCTCGCGGATCGGTGCCATCTGGCCGGTGTTCTCGGCGTACTTGAACGCCGTGTACGGGATCTTCTGTTTGGCGAGCACGTCCTGCAGCATCGGACGCTCGAGCAGGGCCGGGTCGCAGAACGACGGTGCGGCGAAGACCACCCCTTCCGCGGAGCCCTTCTTCACCTGCTTCAGCAGGAACTGGCCCTTGTCCTCGCGCTTCGCGTCGTACTTGGCGGCCGTGGACGCCGAACGATGCAGGAACGCCTTCGACAGCTCCTCGAGCGGCTTGCCGACGGTGGGCACGTCGTCGAGCAGCCAGCGCGTGACGAGCATGAAGTCGTCGTCGACGATGTAGCAGCCGGCCATCTCGATCGACTTGATCAGGTTCAGCGGCGGCTGCTCGCAGAACGAGCCATTGATCACGATGCGCGCGTTGTCGCGCTTCGGACGCGCCACGGCTTCGGTGGCGGCGAGGTAGTCGCGCACGAGTTGCGTGTGCTCCTCGGGCGGCAGCACCATGCCCGCGCGCAGGATCAGGTACACCTCCGAGGTGGGCGCCTGCCACGGCTTGGCCGCGCGATACGCGTAGAGGTCGGAGATCGCGCGGCGGTTCTCGTTGTAGACGGCGATCGACGCGTCGAGCTCGGCGTCGGTGATCGGCTTGCCGCGCAGCTTGCCGAGGTCGTTTCGCAGCACCTCCAGCTCGGTCACGTAGAAGCGTCCGCCGACCTCGTCCTCGTAGTTCTGCGGGACGTCGAAGTAGCGGACGTACTTGTCCTTGAACATCAGTTGCCACATGCCCGACAGGTTGCGGATCACGTCGCAGATCGACGGGAAAAGCATGCCGTCGAGGCAGTCGAGCCGGCCGGTGAGCCCGAGTTCGATCGTCGAGCGCGGGATCCGGCAGATGTAGCTCTGGTAGTAGGCGTCGCCCTGGATGACCTCGAGCTGATCGCCGCCGCCGAGGATACCCACCGGCAGCATGCCGGCCGCGTGGATCAGTTCGCGCGGCACGTAGATCGGCATGTAGCCGATCGCCTTGCGGCCCGGCACGGCCGCTTTCCATTGCTTGACGGCGGTGAAGTCGAGGTCTTCGAACAGCGTCTGGCAACGCTCGACGATTGCCTGTACCGGATTTGCGGTTGTCATCAGTGGTGCTCCCATGCGGGCTTGCGTTTGCCGAGGAACGCGGCCAACCCCTCGTTGGCGTCGCGCGTCTGCATCAGCTTCTCGAGATAGAGCGCCTCGACTTCGGCCAGGCGCATGCGCACCTGGCGGATCATCGGGGCGCGCGCCGCGGCCAGCGCGAGCGCGAGGCTCGATGCGCTCTTGTCGGCCAGGTGCGCATCGAAATACGCCAGCGCGGCGGCAACCGGATCGTCCGACACCTGCAGAGCCAGGCCGATCGCCTTCGCCTCGTCGGCGCCGATCGAGCGGCCGCTCAGCAGCAGGTCTTCGGCGGCCGGTCGGTTCACGCGATACGGCAGCAGCACGGAAGCGGCCGGCGCAAACACGCCGAGCTTCATCTCCGGCTGGCCGAACTGCGCATCGCGCGCGGCGAAGATCGGGCCGCCCGCCATCGCCACCTCGAGACCGCCGCCCAGGCACTGCCCGCGCACGGCCACGAGGATCGGCGCCGGGTACTCGATCATGGCGATGACCAGCGCGTGCAGCGTCGCGAGCATCTGCGCGCAGCGCTCGCGCACGTGCTCCTCGACGCTCGCGCCGAAGCTGAAATGCGGGCCTTCGGCGTCGAGTAGCACGGCGCGCAGGCCGCGGCGGCTGCGGTTCTCCGCCAGCGCCGCGGACAGCGCGCCGAGCATCTGCGCGTCGACGATGTTCGCCTTGGGTCGCGCCAGCGTCAGGCGCAGCAGCGCACCGTCGCGCTCCAACGCGGCGCGCAGCGGCGACTCGCTCGCCGACGGGGCCGGAGCCTGGGCCATCGCTTCAGCCCTCTTGCTTCGCCCTGGGCTGGATCGAGTCGTGCAACGGACCGACCCAGCTCTCGCCGGCGGCGAGCTTCTGGCGCAGCAGGATGAAGTCGACTTCGCGGTCTTCCTTCGTGCCGGCGTTGAACGCGGTGAATCCGGCGCGCGCCTCGGTCATCATGTTCAGCGCGAGCCACGCGCGCGAGTTTTCCTTGTTCTTGTTCCAGATCTCGAGCTTGGGCTTGCGCAATTCCTCGATCGTCTTCGTCGTGCAGTCGGGGAAGGTGAGCAGCATCTTCGCGCACAGCTCCTCGACCTTCGCATCGAGCATCGACAGATCGACGGTGCCGCGCGCCATCAGCGCCTTGCCTTCCTTCGCTGCGGCGCCGGTCTTCGCCTCGCCGTAGGCGTTGCGCCCGTACTCGTCGAACAACTGCTGCGTTTCGACCAGCGGATTGGCGACGAACCTGCCGTCGACCTTCAGCGCCGGAACGACGTCGGTGAGGATGCCCATCTGGTACGCCTTGTGCGCGGAGAACGGCTCGCACAGGACGCAGGCGGCCATTGCGCGCTCGGCGCCGACCATCACCGGAAGGAAGTCGGTGGCGCCGCCGATCGGGGCCGAGCCGTGCTTGGGACCGGCCTGCCCGAAGCGGGCGAGGTCCGACGCGACGGAGAAGTCGCAGGCCATGCCGATTTCCTGGCCGCCGCCGATGCGCATGCCGTTCACGCGGCAGATCACCGGCTTGTCGCAGGCGAGGATCGCCGAGACCATGTCGTTGAACAGGCGCATGTACTGCCGGTACTCCTGCGGGTGGCCCGCGTAGTACTCGGCGTACTCCTTCGTGTTGCCGCCGGTGCAGAACGCCTTGTCGCCGGCGCCGGTGAAGACGACGCAGTTGACGTCGCGCGCGTTCGACGCAGCGCGGAACGCGAGGATCACGCCCTTGACCATGTCCGTCGTGTACGAGTTGTACTGCGACGGGTTGTCCAGCGTGATCCACGCGTTGTACAGGCCCGGGACGGTCTTGCCGTCGGGCGTCTTCGCCGGGCGCTTCTCGTAGCGCACGCCGGGCTTGGTGTTGTCGTCGACCAGGTCGTGGTTCTTGAACTCGCGCATCTGCGCCTCGGCGGAAGCGTTCATCGTCGTGCTACTCCTGTGTTCAGGCGGCGGGTACGAGCACCGCGCGCTTGCGGATCTCGCGGTGGTGAACCGCGTCGAACACGCGGTTGATGTCGTCGAGCGGATGCGTCTCGACGAAAGGCTTGATCGCGACCTTTCCGTCGAGCACGAGATCGAGGGCACCGGCGTACAACTCGGGCGGGCATCCCCAGTTGCCGATCGCGCGCGCGTCGAAGGCCATCAGGTTGGACAGCCGCACCTCGACCTTGTCCATCGTGAAGCCGACCACCGACAGCGTCGCGCCGTGCACCAGCAGGCCCCACGCGGTGAGCTGCCCGGGCGCGGTGCCCGAGCACTCGAAAATGAACCATTCAGTGGTGGGCAATCCGTTGCTCTTCGCGAACTCGACGATGGCGGATTTGATCGCCTTGGCGTCGAGCCTGCGGCTGTTCAGCGTGAGCGAAGCTCCGCCCGCGGCGATCGCCTCGAGTTTGGCGTCGTCGACGTCGATGGCGACGACTTTCGCGCCAAAGGCGGCAGCGATCTGCACGCAGTAGCCGCCGACGCCGCCCGCGCCGATGACGACAGCCAGGCTGCCCGGCTTCACCCCTGCGCGGCGCACCGCCTGGAACGGCGTGGTGAGCGCATCGGCGACGATCGACACTTCGGCGAGCGTAAGCCCGGCCTTCTGCAGGCGTACTTCGTCGACCGCGCACAGGCCGCGCGCCGGCACGACGATGTGCGAGCCGAAGCCGCCCTGGATGTCGTTGCCCGGCATCTTCTGCTTGCGGCAGATGGTTCCAAGGCCGCGCTTGCACAGGTCGCACTCGCCGCACGGCAATACCGCGGGAACGATCACCGCCTTGCCGAGCCAGCTTTCGGCGCCCTTGCCCGCCTGGACGACGCGGCCGCTGATCTCGTGGCCGAGCGCCAGCGGCAGCGCGTGATTGGTGCGAACGCCGTCGTAGAAATAACCGAGGTCGGTGTGGCAGACGCCGCAGCCGGCGATGGCGACCACCACCTCGCCGTCGCCCGCATGGGCGACGAAAGTCTCGCGCTCGAGCGGCGTGTTCGGCGCGGTCATGATCCAGCGGCGCGCTTCGATGCTCATCGGAATCGGGTCCTTCGACGTGCGGGGAAAGCCCTTCGTCGTTGCCGCTCGACCGGGCCGCCGAGCGAATTGACGCGGGCTTTCGCCGTTGTGTATGCTGATAATTCGGTATTGCGGTACCGAATTGCGGTTATATGCCGATCATCGTGGAACAAAGCCCGTCGGCAAGCCTTGATACAAATCAACGGCCATCTGGAGCGGCAGCAGCAAAGTTCGATCCGTGCTCGACATCGCATGCAACGCAGCCACGCGATCGGCGAAGAAACACCCTCGCAACGAAACAGGCATCACAGGCATGAACACCACATCGCGCGGCGCGCGCCGCAGCATTTCGATCGCGATGGCCGGCAGCGGAGGCAGCGGCGTGATGACCGCGGGAACGCTGCTGCTCGACGCTGCCGCGAAGGCGGGTCTGTACGGACTGATGGTACGCACGAGCGGACCCCAGATCCGCGGCGGCGAAGCCGCTGCCCTCATCCGCCTCGCGTCCGCGCCCACCGATTCGCTCGACGACGGCTTCGACCTTCTGCTGGCCATCGACTGGCAGAACATCCATCGCTTCGCCGATGAAATTCCGATGCGCGCCGACGCAATGGTCGTCGGCGACGCCGACGAGGGCGAAGCGCCCGAGGTGTTCCTGCGCAGCGGCGCACGCGCCGAATCGGTGCCGCTGAAGAAGATCTCCAAGGGCATCGCTGGAAGCTGGACGAACATGGTCGCGCTCGGTGTCGCCGGCGCGATCGCGTCGATTCCGCTCGAAGCGCTCGAGGCCGCGTTGAGCGGCAGCTGGAAGCGCGGTCCCGCCGCGCTCGACGCCAACCTGCAGGCGCTGCGCGAAGGCTTCGAGAAAGGCACTGGGATCGGCGCATTGCCGGCAATCGAAAGGCCGGCGGCCAACGGCAAGCGCTGGATGCTCAGCGGCAACGAGGCGGCCGGATTCGGTGCGCTGCGCGGCGGCATCCGCTTCGTCGCGGCGTACCCGATCACGCCGGCCACCGAAATGCTCGAGTGGATGTCGCCGGCACTCACGAAGATCGGCGGCACGCTCGTTCAGGCCGAAGACGAGCTCGCGTCGATCAACATGATCATCGGCTCGTCCTACGGCGGCGTCCCGTCGCTCACCGCCACCTCGGGCCCTGGCCTGTCGCTGATGACCGAGGCGATCGGCCTGGCCGTCACCGCCGAGGTGCCTGTTGTCGTCGTCGACGTCATGCGCGGCGGACCGTCCACCGGCATTCCCGCCAAGAGCGAACAGAGCGACCTGTCCTACGCGGTCAACGGCCTGCACGGCGATGCGCCACGCGTGGTCGTCGCGCCCACGTCGATCTCCGATTGTCTGGCCACGACGCAATGGGCCGTGCATCTGGCCGAGAAGCTGCAGACGGCAGCGATCGTGCTCTCCGACCAGTTCATGGGACAGTCGCGCGCGATCATCGACGAGCCCGCCAACACCGGCGTCGTCGCCGAGCGGCTCGTCGCCGAAGCGAACGCGCCCGACTTCAAGCGCTATCGCAACACCGAATCCGGCGTCTCTCCGATGGCGATTCCCGGCACGCCCGGCGTCGTCTACACGGCCGACGGCCTCGAGCACACCGAGGCAGGTATCCCGAGCAGCCAGAGCACCGACCACAAGCTGCAACTCGACAAGCGCGAGCGCAAGCTGACGAAGCACGACTACGGCTCGGCGTGGGCCGACATCGAGGGCGACGGCGACGTCGCGATAATCACCTTCGGTTCGGTCACCGGCGTCGTGCGCGAAGCGCTCGCTCGCGCCGCCGAGCGCGGCGTGCGCGCGAAGCTCATCGCGCTGCGCCTGCTCGCTCCGGCGCTGCCCGAGCGCCTCGACCACGCGCTCGCCGGCGTCTCGCGCGTGCTCGTCGTCGAGCAGAACCACTCGGCGCAATTGCTGCGCTATCTGCGCTCGGTCTACGACCTGCCGGGCAAACCCTCGAGCTTCCATCGCCCCGGACCGCTTCCGCTGCGCCCGGGCGAACTCGCCGATGCCATCGTCGAATGGAGAAACCAATGAACGACGTTGCCGCACCCGTCGAATCGGGCAAGAAGCCGCTCACTGCGGCCAGCTACAAATCCGCCTACAAGCCGGTCTGGTGTCCGGGTTGCGGCGACTATTCGGTTCTCGGCGCAGTGACGAAGGCACTGGCGATCGTCGGCGCACCGCCCGAGCAGGTGGCGGTCGTGTCGGGCATCGGCTGCTCGTCGCGCATTCCCGCCTATACCTCGTGCTACGGCTTCCACGGCGTGCACGGCCGCGCGCTCGCCGCTGCCACCGGACTGAAGGTCGCGCGTCCCGACCTGACGGTGCTCGCCGCCGGCGGTGACGGCGACGGTTTCTCCATCGGCGGCAACCACTTCATGCACGCCTGCCGGCGAAACGTCGACCTCACCTACATCGTGATGGAAAACCAGGTCTACGGGATGACCAAGGGCCAGCCGTCGCCGACCACCGAGCCCGACTGGGATTCCAAGCTGCAGCCCGGCGGTACCGGAATGCGCGTCTTCCATCCGTTGGTCATCGCGCTGGCCTCGGGCGCGAGCTTCGTCGCCCGCGCGTTCTCCGGCGACCCGAACGGAACGGCCGACATCATTGCTCAGGCCATCCGCCACCCCGGCTTCTCGTTCATCGAGATCCTCAGCCCCTGCGTGACCTTCCGGCCCGAGCAACGCGAGTGGAAGCAGGTCGCGCGGCCTTCGCCCGTCGGCCCCACCGACGACGCGGCGCGCGCGGCACGCCGCCTGATGACCGATGACGGCTTCAACATCGGCGTGCTCTACGCCGGCAACCGCTCGCCGCATCCGGTAGGCGGCAAACCGGCCACGAAGACGGTCGAAGACCTGGCCGCGGAGTTCGCCCTATGAATCCCGATCGAGTCCCGGCAACCCTTCACGATTTCATGCGCCAGGCGCTGCAGATGGAGCTCGATGCGGCCTCGCGCTACGCCGAGTTCGCCGACGCGATGGAGACGCACAACAACCGGGAGGTGGCAGCGCTCTTTCGCAAGATGGCCGAGATCGAAGGCAAGCACGCCGACCAGATCATGTCGGAGATGGGCTGGAGCGAAATGCCCGGCCCGATCACCGCGCGTCCTGCGTGGGAAGGCTTCGAGGCGCCCGAAACGGTGCCGATCGACGAAGTGCACTACCTGATGCAGCCGTTTCACGCACTCACGCTGGCACTCGAAAGCGAGGAGCGTGCCGAGCGCTTTTTCGGGCAGATCGCCGAGGCGGCCACCACCGAGCCGGTGCGCAAGGCCGCACTCGGACTGCAGGAGGAAGAGCGCGAGCACGTGGAGTTGATCCGCGCCTGGCTCGCGAAGACTCCCAAGCCCGACCGCAACTGGGCAGACGATCCCGATCCGCCGCGCTACACCGACTAGGAATGCGTGAACGAACCTACTGCGCGGCCCGATCTCGCGCCTGCGATGCTCGCCGTACCCTGGTACGGCTGCGCTTCTCGGCGCGACCTCGGGCCGCTCGCTACGGTTCCTTCACGCATTCCTGAAACGACGATCACCTGATCAGGAGAACCGGCAATGAGAGCTTTGCTACCCGAAGGATGGGCTGCGCCGATCGGCTATGCCAACGGCATCGAGGTCGATGCCGGACGCATCGTGTTCGTCGCCGGCCAGGTCGGCTGGAACGCGCAACAGGTGTTCGAGTCGGAAGACATCGCACCGCAGTTCGACCAGGCGCTGCGCAACATCGTCGCCGTGCTGGCCGAGGCCGGAGCCGAGCCGCACCACATCTGCCGGATGACCGCCTACTGCTGCGACAAGCCCGCGTACATGGCGGCCCGACGCGAACTGGGCAAGATCTGGCGCAAGCACATCGGCACGCACTACCCGGCGATGAGCATGATCTTCGTCTCCGATCTGCTCGACAACCCGGGCAAGATCGAACTGGAGGCGACTGCGGTCGTGCCGCGCTGAGAACGGCCCGCTGCGCCCGGAGCGGCTTGCGCAGGCAATGCGCAACCGCTTCGCTGCGGCGCCGGGCGACGACATCGCGGCGGCTACAATCGGACCGATGTCGCTGCGCCCCGCTTCCTCCTCCCCGTCTTCCGTTCGTTCCGGTGGCGACGCCAGGCGTGCGCGCATCACGCTCGTCGTCGCGCGCGCCCGCAACGGCGTCATCGGCGCCGACGGCGGCCTGCCCTGGCACCTGCCGGAAGACCTGAAGCACTTCCGCGCGCTCACGATGGGGCATGCGATCGTCATGGGGCGCAGAACCTGGGATTCGATCGGACGCGCCCTGCCCGGACGCCGCTCGATCGTCGTCAGTCGCGACCTGCAACGCGCCTTCGACGGCGCCGAACGCGCTTCGTCGCTCGACGAAGCGATCGCGATCGCGTCACGCACAGGGGCCGATCCGTCGATCGCCACCGACGAAGTCTTCGTCATCGGCGGCGCGCAACTGTTCGCCGCCGCACTGCCGGCGGCCGACCGCGCCGTCGTCACGGAAATCGACCTCGACGTCGAAGGCGACACGTATTTCGACGCAATCGACTCCCGGCAGTGGAGCGTCGTCGAACGCCGCGAGCAGCGGGCGGCGAACGGCACGCTGTTGGCGATCGTCGACTATCGGCGCACGCGGACGACCGACGATTGAGCCCTCCGCACGGCGAGCGCCCGCTGCGCGCGCTCGCGTACCTCACCGCTGCGCAGGTCTGCTTCGTGCTGCTCGATGCTACCGGCAAACGCCTGGCCGGCGAGATCGGCATTCCGCTCGTGTCACTGGTGCGGCATGCAGGTCATGCGCTGCTGATGTTCGTCTTCTTCGCGCCCACGCTCGGCGCTGCGCTGTGGCGAACGAAACGCCCCGGCACGCAGCTGCTGCGCGGGCTGTCGCTCGCCGGCTTCACGCTGTTCTTCTTCACCGCGCTCGGCCGCCTGCCGCAGGCGGACGCCACCGCGATCAACTTCATCGCGCCCTTCGCCGTGATGCTGCTGGCAGGGCCGCTGCTCGGCGAGCGGGTCGGCTGGCCGCGCTGGATGGGCGCTGCGCTCGGCTTCGTCGGCATGCTGCTCGTCGTGCGGCCCGACGCCAACCTCGACCCTATCGGTGTCGTCTTCGTGCTGTTGACGGTCGTGTGCAACGTCGCGTTCCAGCTGCTCACCCGCAGCCTGGCGATCACCGAGAACTCGCTGGCGACGATCTTCCTCAGCTCGCTCGTCGGCGTCACGGTGTCGGCGAGCGTGCTCCCGCTGCAGTCCAGCTGGGGCGGATGGCCCGAGTCACTCGACGCACAGCAGATCGCACTGCTCGCCTCGCTCGGCGTAACAGGCATCGTCAGCCAGTGGTTCTGGATCCGCGCGTACTACTGGGCGGGCGCCTCGCTGATCGCTCCGCTCGTCTTCCTGCAGATCTTCTGGGCAACCGCAGCCGGCTGGGGCTTCTTCGGGCAACTGCCGAGCGCGCTGAGCTTCGCCGGAATGGCGTTGATCGGCGTTGCCGGCGCGGCGGCGATGCTGCTCGAACGTTCGCCGCGGGGCGCGGCGGCGACGCCAGCGAAAGGCTGAGACGAGCGAACGACGCGCCGCTGTTCGGAGCAACGTGCCTCAGAGGCCGACCGCAGCGAGTGCCGCCAGCGGCCCCACCGACCGCAACGCCGCCAGCTTCTCCGCTTCCCGCACGAAGAACGTGCCGCCGAACGCAAGCGCGTTGATCGAGATCGCCTCGAAATGCTCGCGGCTGCGCGGCACGAGCATCAGCCAGCCGTCGGCCACCAGCAGGTTGGACGCCGGCAGAAGACCGTTGGCGTCGACGCCGAGATCGAGGGCCGCGAGCGCGCGCTCGAAACCCATGTGCAGGCTGTCGGCCGCGCTGTCGAACGGCATTCCGATGCGGCAATCGACGCGCACGAAGCAGTGCTCGAAGCGCAGCTGCGCATGTTTCGCCGTGCTGAGCGGTGCTGCGCCGTGCGGAAGCCCGGGAAGCCATTCGACGAGGCCGGCGTTACCCGGCGCCTCGGGAATCCACTGCAGGTGCTTGTGCCGCTGGCTCGCACCGCCCTGCGTGCCTCCGTTGTAGAACCCCAGCCCGCCCGCTTCGACGAGCACGCGCGCGAGCGCAGCGAAGTCCGATCGATCGAGCGGCTCCAGTTGCTCGCGGAACTCCTTCGTCGCGATGACGATGTGGCGCCCCGACACCGGAAACTTGTTCAGGATTGCCGTGTGCCGGTCGCCGAGCGGCCCGAGCGTGAGCGCAGGATCGGGCGACAGGAACGGATTGAAGTTCGGGTCGCGCGGTCCGCCGGGAATCGCAGCGTTCTTGCCCGCGAGCGTCGACACCGAGCGCACGACGAAACGAAGTCCGTCCTCGACCAGTTCGGTTTGTTCGGTGACGATCGGCTTCAGGTCGCCCGACGCGAGCGCACTGCGCGCGCGCTCGTCGACGAGCCGGAGGAAATCGGTGGTCATCGGCGCTCCGGAAGAAAAAGCGACGGGAAGCGGCGCCCGGCGTCGGGCACCGCGCCCTCATTGTGCCGACGGCTGCAATCGACGACGACCTTGCGTGCACGCACGGCGACGAAGACGCCGGCCGGCACCCCGACCACCATCACGCGTACGAGCGCGGCGCCGGCTCGTGCAGCGAAGGCACGAGCGGATTGCGGGTGCGAAGGTCCGGAAAGCGATCGAAATCGCGATCGCAGGTCCACAACTCCTCGACGCGATGCCCGATGCAGATTGCCGCGATGCGGGCGTCGTGCAGCGCTCCGCCGCGTAGCGCAGCGCGCCGCGCCAGGCCTTCGAGCAATGCGAAATGCCCCTCGCTTTCGGCAAGCATTCGGCAGCGCGGGTGCGTCAGCCAGTTCTGCAACGTCTCGAAAGCAATTTCGGGGGGTGTGCGACGACCCCCGAAAGCCGGCCCGGTAACGACCGAGAGGAATTCGTGGGCGCAAGGCCACGGAATCGCCCAGTTGCCGGGTTGCGCGGCCAGCGCTTCGAGCGCAACGCGCGCAGCTCGATGCAACTCGCTGTCTACGCGGTGCGCATAGACGAGAATGTTCGTGTCGATGGCGATCATCGCCGTGACGGGCCGGACGGCACGAAGCCGAAGCGCTTGCGCCAGTACTCGTCGTCCTGCGGCCCCTCGCGTTCACGCGCCAGCGCGCTGCGCACGGTCTTCGCATCGAGCAGGCGAGCGCCGCGTCCGCTTGCGCCCCAGGTGACGGTCCGCAACGCGGGGACCGCCTCGGGGACCGGCCTCAACGCACGCCGGAGCGCTTCCTCGACGATCGCCTTCAGCGTCGTATTGCGCGCAAGAGCCTCCTGCTTCGCACGTAACAGCAGGTCGTCAGAAATCTCTATGGTGGTCTTCATTCGGGAAGCGACCGTCGTTACCCGTATACCCGTAGGAAACGCCCATATTACCATACAGACAGGGAACGCGACACGAGAATCGGAAAAGCCCCATGGGTAAAATGCCGTCCACGCCCCCGTAGCTCAGTGGATAGAGCATCCCCCTCCTAAGGGGAGGGTCGCACGTTCGATTCGTGCCGGGGGCGCCACTACCCGGCCCACTGCACCTTCGCGGCGCTCGCGTACCACTGCTCCAGCTTCGGCTGCACCGCCGCTTCGATGCGAGCGCGCTTGAGCTTCATCGTCGGCGTGAGCAAACCGTTCTCGATCGACCACGGCTCGGCCGCGACGACCAGCGTGCGCAATCGCTCGTGCTCGGCCAACTGCTCGTTCACGTCGTCGAGCAACTGCTCGAGTTCCGACTGCACGCGCGCGCGCAGCGCCGGCTCGTCGAGCCGCGCGCGCAGGTTCTCGTCGAGCTGGACGATCGCACACGGGCTGCGCTGGCCGGCGCCCGCAACGAGCGACAACTCGACCATCGGATGCGCGTTCAGCCGGTTCTCGATCGGTGCGGGAGCGACGTACTTGCCCTTGGCCGTCTTGAACAGATCCTTGGAGCGCCCGGTTACCTTCAGCAACCCGTCGGCGCGCAGTTCGCCGAGGTCGCCGGTGCGGAAGAATCCGTCGTCGGTGAAGCACTGCGCATCGAGCTCGGGCTGCTTGTAGTAGCCGACCATCCGCGCCGGCGACTTGATCAGGATCTCGCCGTCTTCGCCGATCCGCACCTGCACGCCCGGCAGCGCCACACCGACCCAGCCCGGATCGTTGAACCTCGCGTTCGAGCTGTGCGAGTACGCGGCGTCCTCGGTCATCGCATAGCCTTCGTACAGCGGCAGGCCGATCCGCCGATACCAGGCGATCAGTTCCGGCGGCATCGGCGCCGCGCCGCTTCCGGCGACGCGCACCTGGTCGAGTCCCAGGCCCTTGCGCACCTTGCGCGCGACCAGGCTGCCGACGATCGGAATGCGCAGCAGGCGGTCGAGCCTCTCCGGCGGCATTTCGTGGAAGACGCTCTGCTGGAACTTCAGCCACAGGCGCGGCACGGAAAGGAAACTGGTCGGTCGTGCGCGCCGCAGGTCCTGCAGGAAAGTTTCGAGCGACTCGACGAAATACAGATGGTTGCGTCCGTTCAGCAGCGACGCCGCTTCGACCCACGAACGCTCGTAGCAATGCGCCAATGGCAGGTACGACAGGGTGCGGTGGTCGATGTCGCCCATGCGCGCGCGCGTATCCTCCGCGATCCCCTGCGCCGCGCGCGTGATGGCGGCAAAACTCGTCATCGCACCTTTCGGCGTGCCCGTCGAACCGGAGGTATAGAGGATCATCGCCAGCTCGTCGGCTTGGCGAACGGGCCGACCGGCAATCGGCGGCGTGGCCTTGACGATGCTTTCCCAAGCCGGAAAATCCGTCGCCGGCGCCAGCGGCAACGCGATGCAGGGCAAGCCTGCCGGCACGCCGCTGCGCTGACGCTGCCAGTCGTCGAGCTTGCCGACGAACAGCAGGCTCGCTTCGCTGTGCTCGAGCACATAGCGCACCGTCTGCGGAGTCTCGGTCGGAAAGAGCGCCACCGTCGTGTAGCCCGCCATCCAGATGGCGAGCTCGGCCATGATGAAATGCGCGCAGTTCTTCGACAGCATCGCGATGCGCGCACCGGGCCCGAAACCGAGGCCGCGCAGGTGCGCTGCCATGCGCCTCGACTGGTCGAGCACCTGTGCCCAGGTGTAGTCGACGATTTGCCCGTTGCCGACCGGCTGCGTCAGGTAGACCCGGTCGGGCTTCGTGTCACCGTGCTCGAATACGTGGTCGAGGAGCAGCTTCTCGGGAGCGTCCATCGATCGCCTCCAGTCGGTTGGGCAGCTGCAGTACAGGTTTCAGCGGCCGTCGGCCCGCACGAACGCCCGCAGCACCCGCTCGCGCAGCCACTGTTGCGAGGCGTCCGTATCGAGCGCGCCGTGCCACACCATGCAGACGTCGTAGCGGGGCGTGGATACCGGGATCGGCCACATCGCCAGCCCGTGGCGCTCGCATGCCATCAGCGCGAACATCTCGGGGACGATCGCGACCAGTTCGCCGCGCGCGACCAGGTCGGGCATCGTCGAGAAATGCCGCGCGCGCACGACGATGCCGCTGTGCCGCCCGAGCCGCTCGACGCGCTCGGCGATCTCGCCGTGATAGGTCGCGGTGGGCGACGCCACGGCGAGCGGCGCGTCGGTGAAGCCGCGCCGCGTGCGCCAGGCGCGCGGACAGTCGCGCCGGCTGAGCGCTACGTAACGTTCGCGAAACAGGATGGTCGAACGCAGGCCTCGCTGCTTCGGATCGATGATCCCCACGGCGAGGTCGATCTCGCGATGCGCCAGCGCATCGGCCACGCGCTCCACGGGCACCGACGCATTCGTCACGCGCGTATGCGGCGCGTCGCTGCGCACCGCCTCGACGATCGCCGACAGGAAGACGATCTCGCCCAGGTCCGACAACGACAGCCTCCACTCGGTGGTGCTGCTCGCCGGATCGAAGGCCTCCGGCTCGCCGAGCGCCGCCTCCAGCTCCTCGAGGTGCCGCGCGACGATCGGCGCGACGCGCGCGGCCAGCGGCGTCGGCATGAGCGCGCCGGGAGCCCTGACGAACAGCGGATCGTCGAAAGCCTCGCGCAGGCGCGCCAGCGCGTTGCTGGTCGCCGGCTGGCTCAACGAGAGATGGCGCCCTGCCTCGGTCACCGACCGGAAGCGCGCGATCGCCACCAGCACCCGCAGCAGGTTCAGGTCCAGGCGCGCGAAGAAACGAGGATCGCCGACGGCGCTCCTCGGCGATGGAGGATCGCCGACGGCGCCCCGTGGCGATCGTGGATCGCCGACGCTACCGCGGGTCGCGACAGCCGCCATCGAACACTCTCCCGAATTCATCTCGTCAATTCGCAGGATTCGGATAATCCATTTGACGAATGATTAGCCTACGTTTAACTTGACGGGCGATCAAGGGCGGCCGCGGCGGCCCTGCACGATCCTGTCTCCCGCCCGGCCCTGGTGCAGTGTTTCACGCCAGCCACCGTCTGGCGTGAAGCACTGCACCATCTCCTAGAATCACGGGAGTCTCATCGTGGAAATCTCCTTCAGCAACGAGATCCGCTCGCTCGCGCTCGGCAGCGGCGAAACCTTCCACGGCGAAGGCATTCTCGCCGTGACGAAGGCGCTGCTGCAATCGGGCGTCACCTATGTCGGCGGCTACCAGGGCGCGCCGATTTCGCATCTGCTCGACGTCATGGTGCAGGCGCGCGACTACATGGACGAACTCGGCGTGCACGTCGAGGCCTGCACGAACGAGGCTTCGGCTGCGGCGATGCTCGGCGCCTCGATCATGTACCCGGTGCGCGGCGCCGTCACCTGGAAATCGGTGGTCGGCACCAACGTCGCTTCCGACGCGCTGTCGAACCTCGCCTCGCCGGGCGTCATGGGCGGTGCGCTGATCGTCGTCGGCGAAGACTACGGGGAGGGTGCGAGCATCATCCAGGAGCGTACGCACGCCTTCGCGATGAAGTCCGGAATGTGGCTGCTCGATCCGCGGCCGAACCTGCCGACCATCGTCAAGATGGTCGAGCACGGCTTCGAACTCTCCGAGGCATCGAACACGCCGGTGATGCTGCAGCTGCGGATCCGCGCCTGCCACGTGCGCGGCAGTTTCGTCTGCAAGGACAACCGCAAGCCGCGGATCTCCACGCGCGAACTGCAGAAGGAGCCGGCGAACTTCGACTACTCGCGGCTGTCGCACCCGCCCGTCACCTTCCAGCACGAGAAGCTCAAGCACGAAGTGCGTATGCCGGCGGCGCGCCGCTACGTCGTCGATGCGGCGCTCAACGAGATCTTCGAGGGCGCGCACGACTCGCTGGGCATCGTCGTGCAGGGCGGGCTGTACAACAACCTGATCCGTGCGCTGCAGACACTCGGCCTGGCCGACGCGTACGGCAAGACACAGATCCCGATCCTGAACCTGAACGTCGTCTATCCGCTCGTCCCCGAGCAGATCACGCAGTTCTTCGCCGGAAAGCGCGCCGTGCTGCTCGTCGAGGAAGGCCAGCCCGACTTCCTCGAGCAGGAGGTGAGCGCGATCCTGCGTCGCGCCGATCTGCAGACGAAGCTGCACGGGAAAGACCTGCTGTCGATGAGCGGCGAATACTCGGCAGAGCTGATCCTGAAGGGGCTGACGCATTTCCTCGCGCAGCACGCTCCCGAGCTGCCGCGCGGCGGCGCCGACGAACTGCTGCGCGAGGTCGAACTGCTGCGCGAACAGGCCACCGAGGAGTTCAAGGGGCTGCTGCCCGGTCGGCCGCCGAACTTCTGCACCGGGTGCCCCGAACGTCCGGTGTTCTCGGCGTTGAAGCTCGTCGAGCAGGAGATCGGCAAGCTGCACGTATCCACCGACATCGGTTGCCACTCGTTCGCCACCTTCGCGCCCTTCTCGTTCGGCAACTCGATCCTCGGCTACGGAATGAGCCTGGCGAGCAGTGCGGGCGTGAAGAACTTCCTCGCGACGCGGCCGATCGCGATCATGGGCGACGGCGGCTTCTGGCACAACGGGCTGATCTCGGGCGTTTCGTCGGCGCTGCTGAACAAGGGCGACGGCGTGCTCGTCATCATGAAGAACGGCTACACGTCCGCCACCGGCACGCAGGAGGTCATCTCCACGCCCACGTCGGAGGCGCGCCGCGTGGCCGAAGGCACGAGCGCCACGCCCACCGAGGTGACGATCGAGAGCACGCTGAAGGGCATGGGCGTGAAGTGGCTGCGCACCGTCGACAACTACAAGGTCGGCAAGGTGAAGAAAACGCTGAAGGAGGCGCTGACCTCGTCCTACGACGGGCTGAAAGTGATCATCGCCGACGGCGAGTGCCAACTCGAGCGCCAGCGTCGCATCAAGCCGCTGCGCGCGAAGATGCTCGCCGAGGGCAGGCGCGTCGTGCGCACGCGCTTCGGCGTCGACGAGGACACCTGCACGGGCGACCACTCGTGCATTCGCCTCTCGGGCTGCCCGACGCTCACCGTGAAGACACCCACCGACCCGCTGAAGGTCGATCCGGTCGCGCACGTGACGAACGACTGCGTCGGCTGCGGGCTGTGTGGCGAGGTTGCGCACGCGGCCACGCTGTGCCCGTCGTTCTGGCGCGCCGAGATCATCTCGAACCCCAGCCGCTGGGATCGCTTCGTCGCGCGCATGCGGCGGGCGATCATCGGTCCGCTGCAACCGGCCTGAAGCAATGAACGAGAACCGCCCTCTCACGATCCTGATCGCCGCGCTCGGCGGCGAAGGCGGCGGCGTGCTGAACGACTGGATCGTTGCCTGCGCACTCGACCAGGGCCTGCCCGTGCAGGCCACGTCGGTGCCCGGCGTTGCGCAGCGCACCGGCTCCACCAGCTACTACGTCGAGATGATGCGCGCGCCGGCCCCCGACGGCGCACAACCGGTCTTCGCGCTCAGCCCGATGCCCGGCGGCGTCGACGTCGTCGTTGCCAGTGAACTGCTCGAGGCGGCACGCACGATCGAGCGCGGCTTCGTGCATCCGAAGCGCACGACGCTGATCTCGTCGTCGAGCCGCGTCTACACCACGCAGGAAAAAATGCAGATGGGCGACGGTCGCTTCGACGAGTCGCTCGCGCACGCCGCGGCGCGGCGCCTGTCGGCGAAGTACCTGACGCTCGACATGGCGGCGCTGGCCGCCGAGCACCGCACGGTGATCAGCGCCGTGATGTTCGGCGCCCTGGCGGGTTCCGGTGTGCTGCCGTGGTCGCGCGAGGTCTGCGAACGGATCATCCGCGCCGGCGGCGTCGGCGTCGCAACGAGCCTGGCCGGTTTCGGTGCCGCCCATGATGCGGTCGCCACCGGCGCAGCGCACGAGGCTTTCGCCGCGGCGCAGCCCGCCGGGCGGGCCGCGCCGGAGATGTGGGCGCCGCTGCTGGCGACGCTCCCCGCGGCAATGCGCGAGAACGCCGCGCACGGCGTCGTGCGCGTGCTCGACTACCAGGACGCGGCCTATGCGCGCCAGTACGTCGATCGCCTGCAGCGCCTGGTGGCCGCTGCCGGCGACGCGCAGGGCCAGCCGACGGTCGCGCAGGCGCTCGCCGAAGCGACTCGCTATCTCGCGCTGTGGATGAGCTACGAGGACGTCATTCGCGTTGCCGACCTGAAGTCGCGCCGCAGCCGCGTCGAACGCATCCGCAGCGAAGCGCGCGCGCGCGACGGCGAAATCGTGCGCATCGTCGAGTACTTCAAGCCCGGCGTCGACGAACTCGCGTCGGTGCTGCCCGGCGCGCTGGGCAAGCGGCTGCGCGACTGGGCCGTGAAGAACAACAAGCTCGACACGCTGAACCGCGGCATGCACCTGCCGAGCACGCACCTCACCGGGTTCCTGATGCTGCGTACGCTCGCGAAGATGCGGCGGATGCGCCGCGGGTCGCTGCGCTTTCGCGAGGAGCAGGAAGCCATCGAGCGCTGGCTTGCCGCACTCGAGAAGATGCTGCCGCTGTCGCCGGTGTTCGCCGCCGCGCTCGCCGAAGTGCCGCACGTGCTCAAGGGCTATGGCGACACGCATCGCCGCGGGCGCGCGAGCTTCACGCGCATCTTCGACACGCTCGTGGTTCGCGCGCTGCAGTCGGCCACGCCGCCCGACGCGGACGCCGCGCAGGAGTTGCGCGGCGCAATCGCCGCGGCGCTGGCCGAGCCCGAAGGACGCGAACTCGAGAAGACTCTCGAGCAGGCGGGCATCGTACCGCTGCCTCCGGTGGCCAAGCCGATCGTGTGGATGAAGAAACCGCGAACGCCGCAAACGAAGGACGCAATGCTTACGCGTTGACGCCGAACGCTCGGTAAAAACCCCGATTCGATTTTCGAACCGGGGTTTTTTTTCGCTCGGACAGGAACACGATGTGCTGCCCTTCGAGAGTTACCTCTCGAAGGATGCGGAGCTTCCGGTCATGAGCGACAACGTCAGCGACTTCTTCGTACAGCGGCTCTACGACTGGGGCGTGCGTCGCATCTTCGGCTACCCCGGGGACGGCATCAACGGCGTGCTCGGGGCGCTGCAACGCGCCGAGGGCAAGATCGATTTCGTGCAGGCACGCCACGAGGAGATGGCGGCCTTCATGGCATCGGCGCATGCAAAGTTTACGGGCGAACTCGGCGTGTGCCTCGCAACGAGCGGACCAGGCGCCTCGCACCTGATCACCGGCCTGTACGACGCGATGCTCGATCACATGCCCGTGCTCGCCATCACCGGCCAGGCGCCGCGCACCGCGCGCGGCGGGCACTTCCAGCAGGAAATGAACCTGGTCCGGATGTTCTCCGACGTGGCCTCCTTCGTGCAGGAAGCCGAAACGTCCTCGCAAGTGCGCCTGCTGGTCGATCGCGGCATGCGCATCGCGAAGGCCGACAACGCTGTCGCCGTACTCGTTCTGCCGAAGGACCTGCAGGAGGAGGACTACGAAGCACCGACGCGCACGCATGGGTCGTTGCCCACCGGCATCGGCTACGCGCGGCCCGTCGTGGTTCCCGCGCCGGCGGACCTGCAGCGAGCCGCGGAAGTACTGAACGCCGGCAGCAAGGTCGCGATCCTGCTCGGCGCCGGCGCACTGCAGGCGACCGACGAAGTGATCGCCGTCGCCGACAAGTTGCAGGCCGGCGCGGCGAAAGCGCTGCTCGGCAAGGCCGCTCTCCCCGACGAGCTGTCGTGGGTCACCGGCTCGATCGGGCTGCTCGGCACCAGGCCGAGCTACGAGCTGATGATGGAGTGCGACACCTTGCTGATGATCGGTTCGGGCTTTCCGTACTCCGAGTTCCTGCCGAAGGAAGGCAATGCGCGCGGCGTGCAGATCGACATCGATCCGTCGATGCTGAGCCTGCGTTTCCCGATGGAGGTCAACCTGCAGGGCGACGCGGCGGCGACGCTGCGCGCGCTGCTGCCGCTCGTCGAGCAGAAGACCGAAGGCTCCTGGCGCAAGGACATCGAACGAAACGTCGCCGACTGGTGGGAAACACTCGAAGAGCGCGCGCTGGCCGACGCGAATCCGGTCAACCCGCAGCGCATCGCGTGGGAGCTCTCACCACGACTGCCCGAGCGCGCGATCGTCACCTCGGATTCCGGTTCATGCGCGAACTGGTACGCGCGCGACCTGAAGATACGCCGCGGAATGATGTGCTCGCTCTCCGGCGGTCTCGCATCGATGGGCGCCGCCGTGCCCTATGCGATCGCCGCGAAATTCGCCCACCCCGACCGTCCGGTGATCACGCTCGTGGGCGACGGCGCCATGCAGATGAACAACATGGCGGAGCTGATCACGGTTGCCAAGTACTGGAAGCGCTGGAGCAACCGCACGTGGATCTGCTGCGTGCTCAACAACGAGGACCTGAACCAGGTCACCTGGGAGCAGCGCGTGATGGAAGGCGACCCGAAATTCGTCGCCACGCAACGCATCCCCGACGTGCCCTATCACCGCTTCGCCGAACTGATCGGCCTGAAGGGCATCTTCGTCGACGACCCGCAGCGAATGGGCCCGGCCTGGGAAGAAGCCCTGTCGGCCGACCGGCCGGTGGTGCTCGAGGTGAAGACCGATCCCGAAGTGCCGCCCCTGCCCCCGCACATCTCGCTCGAACAGGCGAAGAACTTCATGTCGACGATGTTCCGGGGCGATCCCGACCAGGCCGGCATGTTGATGGGCACGGCGAAACAGGTGCTGTCGGCGATCGTGCCCGGCCACAAGGAGTGAGAAGCCGTGGCCGCCACCTTCGACCTGCACCCCGGCCGGGCGATCGGGCGCGCGCCCGACGGACGCATCGACCGCGACACCGCTCTAACGCCCGGTCTCGATCGCGGCCGGCTCGCCGACGAACTGCGCGCTGCGGTCGAAGGCGAAGTCCGCTTCGACCCCGGCAGCCGCGCGCTGTACGCCACCGACGCATCCAACTACCGGCAGGTTCCGATCGGCGTCGTCGTTCCGAAGACACGCGACGACGTGATCCGCGCGGTGCAGGTTTGCCGCCGGCACGACGTTCCGTTGCTCTCGCGCGGAGGCGGGACGAGCCTTGCCGGCGAAACCTGCAACGTCGCGGTGGTGCTCGACTTCTCGAAGCACCTCAATCGGGTGCTCGAGATCGACCCGCAGCGGCGCAGCGCGAGAGTCGAGCCGGGATGCATCCTCGATGACCTGCGGCGGGCTGCCGGCGAGCACGGCCTGACCTTCGGACCCGACCCCGCCACGCACGATCACAACACGCTGGGCGGAATGATCGGCAACGATTCGGGCGGCATGCACACGCTGATGAACGGAATCACCGTGCACAACGTCCGCTCGCTCGAGATCCTCACCTACGACGGCCTGCAACTCACCGTCGGCCCGACCGGCGACGACGAATTGCACGCGATCCTCGACAGCGGCGGACCGCGCACCGCGATCTACCGTCGACTGGATGAATTGCGCCGTCGCTACGGCGACGAGATTCGCAGGAAATTCCCCGACATTCCGCGCCGCGTGTCCGGCTACGAGAACCTGAACTTCCTCTTTCCGGAGCACGGCTTCGATGTCGCGCGCGCGCTCGTCGGCACCGAGGGCACCTGCGTGACGGTGCTCGAGGCGACGCTCGAACTCATCCACGATCCCCGTCATCGCGTGCTGGCGATCGTCGGCTTTCCCGACATCTGCCACGCCGCCGACGCCGTACCCCGCGCGCTGGCCCACGGGCCGATCGCCCTCGAGGGCATGGACGATCTGCTGATCGACTTCATGAAGGAGAAGCACCTGCACGCGGACGATCTCGACGCGTTGCCGCCGGGCAAGGGCTGGCTCGTCGCCGAATTCGGCGCCGACCGCGACGACGAAGCGGTGTCGAAGGCGCAGGCGCTGATGCACGAGTTCGGCAACGACCCCGACGTGCATCCGAAGCTGATCCGCGACAAGGCGCAGCAGGCGCGCATCTGGGAGGTGCGCGACGCATCGCTGGGCGCCACCGCCTACCTGCCGAACCATCCCGATACCTGGCCCGGCTGGGAAGACAGCGCCGTGCACCGCGACAACCTCGGCGCGTACCTGCGCGACCTGAAGGCGCTTTTCCACCGCTACGGCTACGACCCGTCGGTCTACGGCCACTTCGGCGACGGACTCGTGCACTGCCGCGTCGCCTTCGACGTGCGCGACGAGCCGGGCATCGAGAAGTGGCGCGAGTTCCTCGATAAGGCCGCAGACCTCGTCGTGCGCTACAACGGCTCGCTGTCGGGCGAGCACGGCGACGGCCAGGCGCGCGGCGCGCTGCTCGAAAAGATGTACGGTCCGCAGGTCGTCGAGGCCTTCCGCGAGTTCAAGGCGATCTGGGATCCGCGCGGCCGTATGAACCCGGGCAAGGTGGTCGATCCGTTCCCGATCACGTCGAACCTGCGCGTCGGCCCCTCGTGGCGTGCGCCGGCGCTGAAGACGCATTTCCGCTACCCCGCCGATCACGGCAGCTTCGAGCACGCGGCGCTGCGCTGCGTCGGCGTCGGCGAGTGCCGACGCACCGACAGCGAGAACGGCCAGGTGATGTGCCCCAGCTTCATGGTGACGCGCGAGGAGAAGTATTCGACGCGCGGGCGCGCCCGGCTGCTGTTCGAGATGCTGCGCGGTGACCCGCTCACCGGCGGCTGGAAGAGCGATGCGGTCGAGGACGCGCTCGGCCTGTGCCTGGCATGCAAGGGATGCCGGCACGATTGCCCGGTCAACGTCGACATGGCGACCTACAAGGCCGAGTTCCGCTCGCACTACTACGGGGGACGAATGCGTCCGCGCGCAGCCTTGTCGATGGGGCTGATCCACTGGTGGTCGCGCCTCGCCTCGCACATGCCCGGTCTCGCGAACTTCGCGACGCAGGCGCCCGGCGTATCGGCGCTCGTGAAGGCCGCGGGCGGCATTGCGCAGCAACGGAACATGCCTGCCTTTGCCACGCGCACCTTCACACAGTGGTTCAGGGCACGCGGGCCGGTCAACGTCGACGCACCGCGCGTGCTGCTCTGGCCCGATACCTTCAACGAGCACTTTCGGCCGCAGACGGCGATCGCCGCCACGCGCGTGCTCGAATCGGCCGGCTTTCACGTGACGATTCCCGATCGCGTGCTGTGCTGCGGGCGCCCGCTCTACGACTGGGGAATGCTCGATACCGCCCGCCGGCTCTGGGAGCGAACGCTGGCGACGCTGCGCGAGCCGATCGAAGCGCACGTGCCGCTGATCGGTCTCGAGCCTGCGTGCACGGCAGCCTTCCGCGACGAGTTGCTGAACTTCTTTCCCGACGATCCGCTCGCGCAGAAACTGAGCCGGCAAAGCACCGATTTCGGCGCTTTCGTCGATGCGCATCCGGATCGCTTCGACCTTCCCAGGCTCGATCGCAAGGCGCTGGTGCAGATCCACTGCCATCACCATGCGGTGCTCGACCCCGAGGCGGAAAAGCGCGTGCTCGCGCGCATGGGTGTCGAGCACGAGGTCGTGCCCTCGGGTTGTTGCGGGATGGCCGGCGCCTTCGGATTCGACGCGCGCACCTACGACGTCGGCTTGCGCGCGGGCGAGCGCGTGCTGCTGCCTGCGGTACGCAAGGCGCCAGGGGACACGCTCGTGCTTGCCGACGGATTCAGCTGCCGCGAGCAGATCGAGCAGGGAACCGGACGCGAGAGCCTGCACATCGCGGAAGTCGTCGCGATGGCGCTGGGGCTGGACGATGCACGAGGCGCGGGAGACCGACAGGATCCAGTCGAGGTCAGGCCAGCCCTTTCCGATGCCTGGCTCCTGCTGCTCGTCGGCGCGGCTTTCGGGACGGCGTTCGCGCTCGGCGCCCGTCGGGCGACTCAGAACCGGATGAGCCGCAGTCCGGTCGCCGGATCCTCGCGGCGCCTGAGATGAGCCGGCGACTCGGTGACCACCACTTCGAGCGTCGGACGCACATGCCCCTTCGCCAGATGCCCCGCGAGCGCGCTGCCGTCGCGTCGTCCCAGCACGAGGTGGACATGCAGCGCCGGTTCGCCGTGCGCGTCCACGCCGATGTCGCCCACCAGCGAAGCGACCTCGACCTGTTCGTTCACCGGGATGTCGACGTAGTCCTTGCGGTCCCAGTCGAAATAGCGAAGCACCGCATCGCTGAACGCGCCGATCGCGGTGATGCCCGCCGCGGAAAGCTTCTCCTGGCGCGCCAACGTCTTCAGCGACGACATCGCCTCGTCGCCCGTTTCGAGAACGGCGACGAAGACGCGCTGTCCGTCGGATTCGTGCACCTGCCTGCTCATCATTTCGCAATCTCCGTTGATGGTTTGCGCGAACGCCTGTGCAGCCCTGAAGCGTCCGATCGCAGCGGGGAAACATGGTGAACCCCGCGCGCAGACCGCTGCCCGCGACGGGGCGCTCGTCGGCGCCGAACAGTCGCCGCGGCCCGAACCTGGCCCTGGGTCTGCTCGGCGCCGCCCTCGGCGCCGCTGCCACCGCCTGGCTCGCAGAGCGTCGTTCCGGCGCACGGCAAGCCGCGTTCCACCCCGGGCGCCGGGCGGGACTCGAACGCCTGCGCCTGCCGAGCAGTCCGGCGCTGCTCGACGGCACGCCCAGGCGCCGACTCCGCACGAGCGGCAATCTCGCGCGCGCGCAGACCATCGCCGATCTACGCGCGATGGCGCACGCTCGCCTGCCCAGTTTCGCGCTCGAATACCTCGAGGGCGGCAGCGAAGAAGAAGCCGCCCTCGCGCGCAACCTGGACGCGTTCGCGCAGTGGCATTTCGCGCCGCCCGTGCTGGTCGACGTCTCGCAGCGCGACGTTTCGAGCGAGCTGTTCGACGCACCGATGTCGATGCCGATCGTGATCGCACCGACCGGACTGAACGCGCTGTTCTGGCCTCACGCCGACACCGCACTCGCGCAGGCCGCCGCCGACGCCGGCATCCCATGCGCGCAGAGCACGATGTCGAACGACCGCATGGAAGACGTCGGTCGGACTCCCGGGCTGCGCCATTGGTGGCAACTCTACGTATTCGGCCCGCCGTCGGTATCCGAAGCGCTGATCGCACGAGCAGACGCGGCCGGATGCGAGGCGCTGATCGTCACCACGGGCGCGCAGATCTACGGCAACCGCGAATGGGACCGGCGCAATCGCGTGCCGAGCGGCAACCTGGACTGGAGTTCCGAGGTCGATGCTCTGCTGCACCCGCGCTGGCTCGCTTCGACGATTCTCGAACACGGGATGCCGCGCTTCGAGAATGTCCTCGACTACGTGCCCACGGACAAGCGCAGTTTCTTCGACAGCGCGTTCTGGATTCGCTCGCAGATGGACCAGGCGCTTTCCTGGCGGACGATCGCCCGGATCCGCGAAGCGTGGCCGCACAAGCTGCTCGTCAAGGGACTGCTTGGCCCGGGGGATGCGGTGCGCGCGGTCGCTGCCGGCGTGGACGCCCTCATCCTCTCCAACCACGGCGGTCGGCAACTCGACTGGTCGGCTTCGGCACTCGACCTGCTGCCGGCGACCCGGCAGGCGGTGGGCAATGCCTTTCCGCTGCTGGTCGACGGCGGCGTGCGTCGCGGAACCGACATCGTGAAGGCGCTTGCGCTCGGCGCCGACGCAGTGCTGATCGGGCGTGCTGCGCTGTACGGCGTAGCCGCCGGTGGCCGCGACGGGGTCGGGCGAGCGCTCGACATCCTGCGCGACGAGCTGCAGCGCGACCTGGGCCTGCTCGGTGCCCGGTCGATCGCCGAACTCGGCCCGCATCTGCTGCGGCCCGCCAACCGCGATGCGGGCGAAGCCTGAACGCCGGAACCATGCAGCAACAGGAAAAGGAGAATCACGAATGGCACCCAGCGAAAGCGAAACGATGCCTGGTAGGGAACCCGGGCCGACGAGCGGTGCCCCCGTTGCGGTGGTCACGGGCGCCTCGGCCGGCGTCGGACGCGCCACCGCGATCGCCTTTGCACGTCGCGGCTATCGCGTCGCGCTGCTGGCGCGCGGGCGGGAAGGACTCGACGGAGCCCATCACGACGTCGAAGCCGCAGGAAGCGAAGGGCTGACGATCGAGGTCGACACTGCGAATGCAGAACGTGTCTTCGCGGCAGCCGACCAGGTCGTCGCGCGCTGGGGACGCATCGACGTGTGGGTGAACAACGCGATGTCCACCGTCGTGGGTCCGGTGGACGCGACGCTTCCTTCGGAGTTCCGGCGGGTGACCGAGGTCACTTATCTCGGTGCCATCCATGGGACCCTCGCAGCGCTGCGCCACATGCGCGGGCGCAACCGCGGCACGATCGTGCAGATCGGTTCGGCACTCGCGTACCGGTCGATCCCGCTACAGTCGGCCTATTGCGGCGCGAAGTCGGCAATCCGCGGCTTCACCGACTCGCTGCGCACCGAACTGCTGCACGATCGCAGCGGGGTTCGGCTGACGATGGTGCAGCTGCCGGGCGTGAACACGCCGCAGTTCGACTGGTCGCACATGCACGAGCCCTTCCACCACCGCCCGGTCGGCGGCTGCTGGGAGCCGGATGTCATCGCGAAGGGAATCGTCCGCGCCGCCGAGAAGGCGCCGCGCGAGTTGTGGATCGGCAGCTCGACGATTCAATCGATTCTCGGCAACTTCGTCGCGCCGGGCCTGCTCGACCGGTACCTCGCGCGCAAGGCCTACGACCAGCAGCTGTCTTCCCGACCGGTGCTGCCGGGCGATCCGGACATCCTGTACCGGCCGGCGCACGAAGACCACGGCGCGCGCGGCCGCTTCGACTCGACGGCGAAGCACCAGACCTTCGACGTGGACCCGGCGTACCTGCGCGGCGGACTCGCCGTGTCGCTGCTCGCCGCGCTCGCCGCCGTATTTCTGTGGAGACGACAATGACGATCGGACGCAAAACCTGGGCGATCGCGGAGGGCTGGATTCCCGCGTGGAGCAATGGACCGCAGCCGGAGATGCTCAGCCACGAAACGGTCTGCCTGCTCAACACCAACGATACCGAGGCGCACGTGCGGATCACGATCTACTACGCCGACCGCGAGCCGTCGGGTCCGTACGAACTGACGGTGCCGGCGCGACGCACGCTTCATCAGCGCTTCAACGACCTGGAAGACCCGGCGCCGATTCCGAAAGCGACGAACTACGCCAGCACGATCGTATCCGACGTTCCGATCGTCGTGCAGCACACGCGACTCGATTCCCGCCAGGCCGAGAACGCGCTCGTCACGACGATCGCGTTCTCCGAATGAGCGTCAGAACGGCAGGCGCAGCGTCGCCGCGGCGGCAAACAGCACGAGCAGCGCGCCGACGGTCCAGCGACTCGCACGATCCTCGATGGCATACACGAGCGGGTCGTCGTGCATCTCGCCGCGCGCGGTCGACAGCCACATTCGACCGAGCAGGATCAGCAGGCCCACCAGCATCAGCCACAGCAGCTGCGGCGATGCGTAGCGCTGCGTGACTTCCGGCGTCTGCACGTAGAGCGCCAGGACGACGAGCGCGGCGAACGATGCGCCGATGCCCAGCGCCTGCAGGACCGGCAGGTCCCTTACGCGATAGCCGCGACCGCCTCCCGTCGCCTCGTCGCGCTCGAGTTGCGCGACGATCTCGCCGCAGCGCTTGACCAGCGCGAGCGAGAAGAACAGGAACACCGAGAACGCGAGCAGCCAGAACGACACCTCGACGCCGATTGCCGCGCCGCCGGCGAGCACGCGAACCGTATACAGCCCGGCGAGTGCGGCGACGTCGAGCAGTGCGACGCGCTTGGCGAATCCCGAATAGGCGCCGGTCATCGCCAGGTACGCGAGTACCCAGCCGACGAAGGTGTTCCCCACCGCGAAAGCGAGCGCGATGGATGCGACGAACAGCAGCGCCGCCGCGGCGAATCCGCTGCGTACCGACAGTTCGCCCGCGGCAAACGGCCGCAGCCGCTTGCGCGGATGCCGGCGATCGGCGGACAGGTCGAGCAGGTCGTTGAGCAAATAGCCGCTCGACGCGGCTAGGCTGAAGGAGACGAAGGCGAGCGCGGCATCGAAGAAGGCCGGCATCTCGCCGACGCGAAACGACGTGAGCAGCGGCACGAGAACCAGCAGGTTCTTCAGCCACTGGTGCGGGCGCATCGCGCGCAACAAGGCGCGCGCGCGCGCTGGCCAGGGGCTGCGTGCATCGAACACTTCGGACACGTTCGATTCGCGGCGGGCGGCGGCAAGCACCCGCGGAGAAGCCCCCACGACGATCGCGCGCCGCGCCTGCGCGAAGATCGCAACGTCCTCGGGACCGTTGCCGCAGTAATCGAAGGGAGCGTCGCCCGCATGATCACGGATCGCAGCGAGCTTGTTCGGCCCCTTCAGGTTGCGCGCGCCGTCGCTGGACAGCACGGCATCGAACAGCGCGTCCTCGCGACTATCGGGCGTCGCTTCACCCGACTGCACAGCCTCTCCTGACTGCGCGACCTGCGCCACCTGCGCGGCCTGAACGGCAAGCGCGGAGTCGGCGGCGGTGGCGAGAACGACCCGGCGTCCGCGAGCGCGCTGCGCGCGCAACCAGCCGACGAACCGCTCGTTGCGCGGCATCGACGCGACATCGGCCTGTCCGATCGCGGCCAGCCTTCGCTTCAGCGCCGCGCGCCCCTGCAACAACGTGAACAGCGCGAACAGGCCCGCAACCGGGTTCGCCCGCAGCGCCGCGGCGAAGGACTCCCACAGCGTGTCGGTACGCAGCAGGCAGCCGTCCAGATCGACGTACAGGGGAATGCTTCGGTCGTCGCCGTTCATCGCGACGCGATTATAGGCAGCGGGGGGGCGGCGCTATCGCGGCTTGACGGGACCGTGTACGGCGGGCACTTTATCGAGTCTTGTCCAGTAGCCGGCGCGATGACCTCCTCCGAATACCGCAGCGTGTTCCGCCCGGACCTGTTCGCGGGGCGCGTCGTTCTCGTCACCGGGGGCGGTTCGGGGATCGGCCGCTGCACGGCGCACGAGCTCGCCGCGCTCGGCGCATCGGTCGCACTGGTCGGCCGCACGCCCGGCAAGCTCGAGGCGGTCGCCGCCGAGTTGCAGCACAGCGGCACGCGCATCACGCATCATCCGGTCGACATCCGCGACGAGACGGCGGTGCAGCGCGTCGTCGGCGAGGTGCTGCGTGAACACGGCCGGCTCGATGCAGTCGTGAACAATGCAGGCGGCCAGTTCCCGGCCGCTGCCGAGAGCATCTCGTTCAACGGTTGGGAGGCGGTCGTCCGCACGAACCTGGGCGGCGGTTTCCTCGTCGCCCGCGAGACGTACCGCCAGTTCCTGCACGAACACGGCGGTGCGATCGTCAACCTCATCGCCGACATGTGGGGCGGCATGCCGGGAATGGCGCATTCGGGTGCGGCCCGGGCCGGAATGCTGAATCTCACCGAATCGCTCGCCGTCGAATGGGCGCGCAGCGGCGTGCGCGTCAACGCGGTGGCGCCCGGATGGATCGCCTCCAGCGGGCTCGACCGCTATCCGCCGGAAACCGTCGCGCAATTGCGTCGGCTGCGACGCGCCGTGCCGCTGCAGCGCTTCGGAACCGAAGCCGAAGTCTCGGCGACGATCGTCTTCCTGTTGTCTCCGGCCGCGGCCTTCATCACCGGCAGCTGCATCCGCGTCGACGGCGGCGTTCCCAATGCGCGACACACCTGGCCTGCGCAACCGTTGGAGCACGACAGCGACGCCACGCGCGCGTTCGACGCGTTCCCGCTCGCGAGCCGGCCGCGCGTGCTCGACGAGCGCTGAAGCGGCTGCCGCAAGACAACGCACATGCGCCGACTCGACACGCGGATCGACATCGGCAGTGCTGCGTTCGCCGCGCGCCGGGCGGCCATGCTCGGGCGCATCGACGAGTTGCGCGCGCTCGAGCAGCGTGCGAGCGAGGCCTCCGCACGCGCGGCACCGCTGTTCGAGCGGCGCGGTCAACTGCTGCCGCGCGAACGGCTCGCCCGGCTGCTCGACCCGGGCAGTCCTTGGCTCGAGTTGTCGACGCTCGCAGGCTACCGGCTCGACGACACCGATGCGCAGCGCAGCGTTCCCGGCGCCGGCGTCCTCAGCGGCATCGGCTTCGTTTCGTCCACGCGCTGCGTCGTCGTCGTCAACGACTCCGGCATCGACGCCGGCGCGATCCAGAGCATGGGCGGCGAGAAGATCCTGCGCGCGCAGCAGATCGCGCTGGAGAACCGCCTGCCGCTCGTGCAATCGATCGAATCGGCCGGCGCGAACCTGCTGCGCTACCGCGTCGAGGATTTCGTCCACGGCGGGCGCCTGTTCCACAACCTCGCGCTGCTGTCGGCCGCCGGCATTCCGGTAATCGCGATCGTGCACGGTTCGTCCACCGCCGGCGGCGCCTACCTGCCGGGGCTGTCCGACTACGTCGTCATGGTGCGCGGGCGCGCCAGGGCCTTCCTCGCCGGACCGCCGCTGCTGCAGGCCGCCACCGGCGAGATCGCCACCGACGAAGAACTGGGCGGCGCCGAGATGCACGCGCAGGTCTCCGGACTCGCCGACTACCTCGCCGAAGACGACGACGATGCGATCCGGATCGCGCGCGAGGTAGTCGGCCGGCTGGGCTTCGCCAGCCAGGCGCCGCCCGCGCATTTCGAGGAACCGCTGCATGCTGCCGACGAACTCGCGGGCGTCGTGCCCCTCGACTTCCGCGAGCCTTTCGACATGCGCGAGGTGATCGCGCGCCTCGTCGACGGATCGCGTTTCCTCGAGTTCCAACCCGACTACGGCTCCGAAACCGTCTGCGGCCACGCCGAACTGCACGGACACCGCATCGGCATCGTCACCAACAACGGTCCGATCGACCCGGCCGGCGCGAACAAGGCAACGCATTTCATCCAGGCCTGCTGCCAGAGCGCGACGGCGCTCGTCTACCTGCAGAACACCACCGGCTACATCGTCGGCCGCACCAGCGAGCAGGCCGGCATGATCAAGCACGGCTCGAAAATGATCCAGGCCGTCTCCAACGCCAGCGTGCCGTCGATCACGCTGCACTGCGGCGCGTCCTTCGGCGCCGGAAACTACGGCATGTGCGGTCGCGCCTTCGGGCCGCGCTTCGTCTTCTCGTGGCCGAATGCGCGCACCGCCGTCATGGGCGCTGAGCAGGCCGCGCGCACCATGCGCATCGTCAGCGAATCCACCGCACGTCGACGCGGCGAACCGGTAGACGAAGCAAAGCTCGACGCATTGTCGGCTCGCATCGTCGAGCACTTCGAGGCGCAGGACGGCGTGCTGCACACGAGCGCGAGGCTGCTCGACGACGGCATCGTCGATCCGCGCGACACGCGCAAGCTGCTCTGCTTCCTGCTGGACACCTGCCAGCAGGCACGAACGCGCGCATTGCACCCGACGAGTTTCGGCGTCGCGCGTCCCTGAACCGCCTTCCGCCCGCACATCGCAATGATCTACACCGAAGAGCACGAACGACTGATGGACTCGGTGCGCCGCTTCGTCGACGCCGAGATCAATCCTCACGTCGAAGAATGGGAGCGCGCCGGCGTATTCCCCGCGCACGAGTTGTTCCGCAAGATGGGCCGACTCGGTTTCCTGGGCGTCACCAAGCCGGTCGAGTACGGCGGCTCGGGGCTGGACTACTCGTATTCGGTCGCAGTGGCCGAAGCGCTCGGCCGCGCGCATTGCGGCGGCGTGCCGATGGCGATCGGCGTACAGACCGACATGGCCACGCCCGCCCTCGCCCGCTTCGGCAGCGACGAGCTGAAGCGCGAGTTCCTCGCTCCTTCGATCGCCGGCGAGCGCGTCGCGTGCCTCGGGGTCTCGGAGACGGGCGCCGGCTCCGATGTCGCGTCGATCCGCACCTTCGCGCACAAGGACGGAGACGACTACCGCATCCGGGGCGGCAAGATGTGGACCACCAGCGGCACCCAGGCCGACTGGATGTGCCTGCTGGCGAACACCTCCGACGGGGCGCCGCATCGGAACAAGACGCTGATCTGCGTTCCGATGGATACGCGCGGCGTGCAGATCGCGCGCAAGCTGGAGAAGGCCGGCATGCGTTCGTCCGACACGGCGCAGATCTTCCTCGACGACGTGCGCGTCCCGCAGCGCTATCGCATCGGCGAGGAAGGCATGGGCTTCGCCTACCAGATGATGCAGTTCCAGGAGGAGCGGCTGTGGGCGGCGGCGAACTCGCTCGCCGCCGGCGCGATCCTCGCCGAGACGATCGACTACCTGCGCGAACGCAACGCCTTCGGCCAGCCGCTGCTCGCCAATCAGTACGTCCACTTCAAGCTCGCCGAGCTGAACACCGAGATCGAATGCCTGCGTGCGCTGCTGTACCGCGCGGTCGAGTTGTACGTCGGCGGCGCCGACGTCACGCAGCTCGCCTCGATGGCCAAGCTGAAGGCCGGGCGCGTCTCGCGCGAAGTCGCCGACTGGTGCGTTCAGTTCTGGGGCGGCATGGGCTACGTCGACGACACGCGGGTGAACCGCTACTGGCGCGACTCTCGCCTCGGTTCCATCGGCGGCGGCGCCGACGAGGTGATGCTCGGCATCATCGCCAAGACGATGGGCATCCTGCCGCGCGCATGAAGCGCATCGAAGCACCTTGGCGCGCCTTCGATGCGCTGCTCGTCGCCAACCGCGGCGAGATTGCGCGGCGCGTGCTGCACAGCGCGCGCGCGCTCGGATTGCGCACGATCGCCGTGCATGCGCGCAGCGAACGCGATGCGCCGCACGTTGCAGAGGCCGACGAGGCGATCGAGTTGCAGGCCGCCTCCGACCTGGGCGCCTACCTGTCCATCGACGCGATCGTCGACGCATGCCGACGCAGCGGGGCCGGCGCCGTTCACCCAGGCTATGGCTTCCTTTCGGAAAGCGCCGCGTTCGCGCGCGCCTGCGCAGCGGCGGGCATCGTCTTCGTCGGTCCGTCGGCGGACGCGATCGAAGCCCTCGGCGACAAGGCGCGCGCCAAGGCGATCGCGCAGCGTATCGGCGTGCCGTGCCTGCCCGGCTACGGCGGCGACGATCAGTCGGCGGCGGCGATGGCGGCCGAAGCCGAACGCATCGGTGCGCCGCTGATGATCAAGGCGGCCGCCGGCGGCGGCGGTCGCGGGATGCGCCGCGTGGACTCGCTGGCCGATTTCGAGCGGTTGCGCGCGGCCGCAGCGGCGGAGGCAAAAGCCGCCTTCGGCGATGACCGATTGCTGCTCGAGCGCCGCGTCGACAGCGCGCGCCACGTAGAGGTTCAGGTTCTCGCCGACCGCTTCGGCAACTGCGTGCATTTGGGCGAACGCGACTGCTCCACGCAACGCCGTCACCAGAAGCTGGTCGAGGAAGCGCCCGCGCCCGGCGTATCGACCCGCACACGCGAAGCGATGGGCGAGGCCGCAGTGCGGCTCGCGCGGGCGGCGGGCTACGTCGGCGCGGGCACCGCCGAGTTCCTGCTCGATCCCGATGGCGATTTCCATTTCCTCGAAGTGAACACGCGACTGCAGGTCGAGCACCGCGTCACCGAGGCGATCACCGGCATCGACCTGGTCGAGATGCAGTTGCGCGTTGCGCGCGGCGAGTCGCTGCCCTTCGCGCAGGCCGACGTACGCTTCGATGGACATGCAATCGAAGCGCGCCTGTGCGCCGAGGATGCCTTCGCCGGCTTCGTGCCGCGCAGCGGATCGATCGTAGCGTGGCGCGTCGAGCACGCGGAAGGCGTGCTCGTCGATCATGCGCTCGGCGCGCGCGTGTCGCCGCACTTCGACTCGCTGCTTGCCAAGTTCGTCACGCACGGCCGCAACCGCGAAGAGGCGCGTCTTCGTCTCGTCGCCACTCTCGAGGGCAGCTCGATCCTCGGCGTGGCCACCAACCGGGAGTTCCTGCTCGAATGCCTGCGCGCACCGCGTTTCGTCGCCGCCGATCTCGACGTCGGCTGGCTCGTCGAGGCGGCCGCCGCCTGGCGCAGGCCCGTGTCCGACGCTCGATGGCAGGCGGTAGCCAGCGCGCTATGGGTGCATCGCGCGATGGGCACGCACGGCGCGCTGGCGAACTGGTCGTCGAGCGGCCCACGGCACTCGCAGGTTGCGCTTGCGATGGAAGGCGGCATCGACGCGGTTCCCGTAGCCGAGCCGATCGACGACGAGGCAACGACATCGGCGCCTGAAGCGTCGCGCTGGCGCGCCAGCCTGGAAGACGCGCACGATGACGGGTTCCTCGTGCTCGTCGGTTCCCGCCGCTTCCTGCTGCGCATCGAGACTCCCGGATGGGTGTCCATCGACAGGCATCGACAGCCGATCCACGTCGCCTTCGAAGGCCCCTCGCGTGCGCCGACGCGCATGTGGCTGGATCACGCGGGCTTCGCCGCGGGCGTCGTCGACGCCGCGTCGCTGCCATCCCGGCAGACGGGACGCGACGCCGGCGGCGAACTGCACGCGAACATGCACGGCCGCATTGCGTCCATCGCCGTTGCCGAAGGTCATCGCGTGAACGCCGGCCAGCCGCTGCTGTCGATCGAGGCGATGAAGATGGAGCACGTCGTCAGCGCGCCGATCGACGGCCGTGTTGCCGCGCTCGCGGTGTCGATCGGCACGCAGGTTTCGCCGGCAACGCTGCTGGTGCGCATCGAAGCGGAGGCCGCGTGACCGACGATCGGCCAGCCGCACGCGCCATGCGAGACTGCGCCGGCGAAGCGGTGCAGGTTCCCGGCGGGGCCCGCTACATGCGCGGCACGCGCGCGGAACGCATCTACCGGGAAGTGCAGGTCATGATGATCGCCGGCGGGGCCGAGGAGGTGCTCGTCCATCTCGCCGCGCGTCAACTGGGAGAGTGCCCTTGAGTGCAACGAACGCCGCCGCAGCCGGCGCACCCGTGCTCTACGAGCGCGACGAGGCAGTCGCAACCCTCACGCTGAACCGTCCGGATGTACTGAATGCGCTCGACGACGCGATCACGCGCGCCCTGCTCGAGGCCGTCGAACACGCGGCGGCCGACGAGACGGTGCGGGCAGTGGTGGTCACCGGCGCCGGTCGCGGCTTCTCCTCCGGCGCCGACCTCGCGTCGGTGAAGCCCGAAGTCGCGCTCGACCTCGGCAGGCTCCTGCGCGAACGCTACCACCCGCTGATCCTGGCGATGCGTCGCATGCCCAAGCCGGTGATCTGTGCGGTGAACGGCGCGGCGGCCGGCGCCGGCATGAGCATTGCGCTGGCCGGCGACATCGTGCTTGCCGCGCGCTCGGCCTACTTCCTGCAGGCCTTCTCCAGGATCGGGCTGGTGCCCGATGCGGGCAGCACGTGGATGCTGCCCCGGCTGATCGGCGAAGGCCGTGCGCGCGCCCTGGCGATGCTCGGCGAAAGGCTCGATGCCGAGACTGCCCAGCGCATCGGCCTGGTCTGGCAGGTGCACGACGACGACGCACTGCGGCCCGCCGCGAAGGCGCTTGCGCAGCAGTTGTCCCAGCGGCCGACGCGCGCGCTCGCGCTGATCAAGGAGGCCTTCGACGGCACGATGGAGCGCGCGCTCGACGAACAACTCGAACGCGAAGCAACGCTGCAGACGCTCGCCGGGCGCACCGAGGATTTCCGCGAGGGCGTGGCTGCCTTCCTCGAACGACGCGCGCCCCTCTTCCGGGGTCGATGATGCCGGCGACCTCCACGGCGTCCCGGCGGGACGACGCCGAGCAGCAGCGACTCGAGGACGCATTGCGCGACCTGTTCGAGGAGCGGATCTCGTTCAACCGCCTGCTCGGCGTGCGCATCGAGTCCTTCGACCCGAACGATGCGCGCGTCTCCTTCGAGATGCGCCCCGAGTTCGTCGGCCACTATCTGTACGGGCGGCTGCACGGCGGGGTGATTTCCTCGGTGCTCGACGCGGCCGGCGGCTTGGCGCTGATGTGCGCGATCGCCGAGAAATTCCGCGCCGACGACGCCGAGCAGGTGATGCTGCGTTTCGCCCGCATGGGGACGATCGACCTGCGGGTCGATTTCCTCCATCAGGGAATCGGCCGGCGCTTCGAAGCCAGCGCGAGCACCACGCGGCTGGGCGGGCGCATCGGATCGGTGCAATGCCGGCTGGAGGGCGACGACGGCAAGCTGATCGCGACCGCCACGGCCGCCTACGTCGTCAGCTGAAAGCGATGCCGATCTCGCCGCTTCGGCGCCCCGGCCATCGCTTCGGGATTCCCCGACCCGCTTCGCATGGCGCTTTCCGTATTACCATCGTCGCGCCGCGCAGACGGCGCACGACATCAGTGCAGCACGAAACACTGCACTGGAACTCGAGGAGACCCGGCTCTTGCAGGTGCTGCAACTGCTCGTCAGCGGTGTTGCCCAAGGCTGCATCTACGGACTGATCGCGCTCGGCTTCGTCCTGATCTACAAGGCCACCGAAACGGTGAGCTTCGCGCAGGGCGAACTGATGATGCTCGGCGCCTTCCTCGGCCTGGCGCTGATGGCCGGGCTGGGCTTTCCGTTCTGGCTCGCGGTGCTCGCGGCAGTGGCGGCGATGGCGCTGCTCGGCATCGCGCTCGAGTTCGCGATCATCCGTCCGATCCTCGGCCAGCCGGCGTTCTCGATCGTGATGCTCACGATCGGCATCGGCTACGTCGCCCGCGGCGCGATCACGATGATCCCGGGCCTGGGCACCGAGACGCACACGCTGCCGGTGCCGTTTCGCAACGAGATCGTTCGGCTGGGCGAACTGGTCGTCGCGGTCGAGCAGCTCGCCGTCATCGGCGCCACCGCGGCACTGTGCGCGCTGCTGTACCTGATGTTCCGCTTCAGCAAACTCGGCATCGCGATGCAGGCCGCCTCGCAGAACCAGCTCGCCGCCTACTACATGGGCATCCCGGTCAAGCGCCTGAACGGCCTTGTCTGGGGCCTGGCGGCGGCGGTGGCGGCGATCGCCGGCCTGCTGCTCGCGCCGATCACCTTCGTCCATGCCAACATGGGATTCATCGGCCTGAAGGCGTTCCCGGCGGCGGTCGTCGGCGGCTTCGGCAGCCTGCCCGGCGCAATCGTCGGCGGGCTGGTGATCGGCGTCGTCGAATCGATGTCGGGCTTCTTCCTGCCGGAAGGCTTCAAGGACGTCGCCGCCTACGTTGTCGTCCTGTTGATGCTCGCGATAGCGCCCAACGGGCTGTTCGGCGAGCGGCTCGCCAAGAAGGTGTAGCGGCGTGCGCTTCGTCTTCAAGACCCGCTACGACCAGGACATCGACCTCGCGCGCCACGCAGGCGATCGCCTCTGGTACGGCCTGCTGATCGCGCTGCTCGTCATCGCTCCGGCATGGTTGCCCGAATACTGGCTCGCGCAACTCACCTTCATTCTGATCTACGGCATCGTCGGCGTCGGCCTGATGCTGCTGGCCGGCTACACCGGGCTCTTCTCGCTCGGGCACGCGGCCTTCCTCGGCGTGGGCGCCTATACCGAGGCGGTGCTCGCTTCGATGGGCTGGCCCTTCCCGCTGTCGCTCGTCATCGCCACGGTGCTGTCGGCGGCGGTAGGCGCCATCGTCGGCCTGCCCGCGCTTCGCGTCAAAGGCATCTACCTGGCGATCGCCACGCTCGCCTTCGGCTTCATCGTCGAGGAAGTGCTCGCGCGCTGGGAGAGCGTCACCGGCGGAAACGCCGGCATGCTCGTGAAGACGATCGACATCTTCGGCTGGCACGCCGACACGCCCGCGTCGTTCTATTTCGTGTGCCTGGTGGTCGCGGTGCTGGCCACGCTCGCCGTGCTGAACCTGCTGCGCTCGCCCACCGGACGCGCATTCGTCGCGATCCGCGACTCGGACATCTCGGCGCAGAGCATGGGCATCCACCTGGCCCGCTACAAGACGTTGTCGTTCATGGTGTCGGCAGCGCTCGCCGGCGTGGGCGGTGCGCTCTACGCGCACCAGATCCGCTTCCTCACGCCCGACCAGTTCGGCATCCTGCAGTCGATAGACCTGCTGCTGATGATCGTCATCGGCGGGCTCGGCTCGATCCACGGGGCCTTCCTCGGCGCCGCCTTCCTGATCACGATGCCGCAGTTGATCACGCTGGGCAAGGACCTGCTCCCGGAGGCGATCGGCCAGGCGACGGGACTGCAGGCCTTCGTCTACGGCATCGTACTGATCGCATTCGTGCTGTTCGAGCCGCTCGGCCTGTACGGACGCTGGCTCAAGCTGCGCACCTGGTTCTCGCTGTTCCCGTTCTATCGGGCGGGGATGTTCCGCCGCCAGAAGGCGTTCCAGAAATCCGAGCGGCTGCGATGAGCGAACTCCTGCTGTCGGCTCGCGACCTTACCGTGCGCTTCGGCGGCGTGCTTGCCGTGAACGGGGTGAGCTTCGACGTGCGCAAGGGCGAAGTGTTCACGCTGATCGGACCCAACGGCGCAGGCAAGACCACGGTATTCAACCTGATCAGCCGGATCTACGAACCGAACTCCGGTTCCATCGAGTTCGACGGCGTGCGACTGGACCGCACCGCGCCGCATCGCATCGCCGAACTCGGCATCGCGCGCACCTTCCAGAACATAGAGCTGTTCGAGCACGCCACCGTGTTGCAGAACCTGCTGATCGGCCGCCACGTGCATCGCCGAAGCGGCTTCTGGGGCGAGCTCTTGTTCCTGCCCGCCGTACGCCGCGCCGAACGCGAGACGCGCCGCAAGGTCGAGGAAGTGATCGATTTCCTCGACCTGCAGCACTACCGCGACACGATGGTCGCAGGACTGCCCTACGGCGTGCGCAAGGTGGTCGAGCTGGCGCGCGCATTGTGCATGGAGCCGCGGCTGCTGCTGCTCGACGAGCCCTCTTCCGGCCTGAACGTCGAGGAGACCGGCGACATGGCGTTCTGGATCGAGGACATCCGCGACGACCTCGGGATCGGCGTGCTGATGGTCGAGCACGACATGTCGCTCGTCTCGAAGGTTTCCGATCGAGTGCTCGCGATGAACCAGGGCGAGGTGATCGCCGTGGGCACGCCCGCGCAGGTGCAGGGCGACCCGGCGGTCATCGAGGCATACCTCGGAACGGCCGACGACGCTACGTCGCTGAGGCGGGTGGCATGAAGGGCACGCCGCAGATCGCCGAGCCGGTGCTCGAGCTGCAGAACGTGGAAAGCGCCTACGGCCCGATCAAGGCGATCCGCGGCGTGAGCCTGAAAGTGCAGGAGAGCCGTATCGTCACCGTTCTCGGCTCAAACGGCGCCGGCAAGACGACGATCCTGAAGACGATCTCGGGAATCATCGATCCGCGCCGCGGCTCGGTCAGGTTCCGCGGCGAGGACATCACCGCGAAGGATCCTGCCCACATCGTCGGTCGCGGCCTGAGCCACGTGCCCGAAGGCCGCGAAGTATTCCCGCTGCTCTCGGTGCGCGACAACCTGATGATGGGCGCCTACACGCGCAGCGACCGCGACGCGATCGCACGCGACCTCGAATCGGTGTACGGCTACTTCCCGATCCTGCGCGAACGATCCGACCAGGACGCGGGCCTGCTCTCCGGCGGCCAGCAGCAGATGCTGGCGATCTCGCGTGCGATCATGGCCGCGCCGCAACTGATCCTGCTCGACGAACCGAGCCTGGGTCTTTCGCCGAAGCTTACCAAGGAGATCTTCGAGATCGTCGTGCGCATCAACCGGGAGCGCGGAACGACGATGCTGCTCGTCGAGCAGAACGCGAACATGGCGCTCAACGCAGCAGACTACGGCTACGTGCTGGAGAACGGCCGCATCGTGATGGAGGACGCCTGCGCCGTGCTGCGCGAGAAGGAAGACATCCGCGAGTTCTATCTCGGCATCCGCGACACCGGCACGCGCGGCGAGCGGCGCTGGAAGAAGAAGAAGACGTGGCGCTGAAACCGGTGATGAAGCGATGAGCGTGCTCTGGAACCTCGACCACATCCGTCCGAATCCCGACATCGTCGTTCCGGGCGAGACGATCCCCGAGCTGTTCCGCAACGCGGTCGCGATGCGCGGCGACGGCGTCTTCCTGCGCGAGAAGGAGCTGGGTGTCTGGCGCAGCTGGAGCTGGCGTGAAACCGAGCAGGCGGCGCGCGAGATCGCGATGGGGCTCGCATCGATCGGCTTCGAGCCGGGCGAATGCGCGTCGATCCTGTCGAACACCGTCGTCGAATGGGTGCTCGCCGACCTCGGCGTGCTTTGCGCGGGGGGCATTGCCAACGGCATCTACCCGACCGACTCGCCGACGCAGGTGCGCTACCTGTGCGCCGACTCGAGCAGCGTCGTCGTCTTCGTGGAAAACGACGAGCAGCTCGACAAGCTGCTCGAGGTGCGCGACGACCTTCCACTGCTGCGCAAGATCGTCGTCTTCGACATGGAAGGGTTGCGCCGCTTCGAGGATCCGATGGTGACGAGCCTCGATGCGTTGCGCGAAGCCGGCCGTTCCCGGGACTCGCAGCACCCGGGCGAGTTCGAGCGGCGCTGCGCCGCGCGCGGACCCGACGACCTCGCGATCCTGATCTACACGTCGGGCACCACCGGACAGCCGAAGGGCGCGATGCACAGCCATCGTGGCCTCGTCTATACCGTTCGCGGCTTCAACCTGATCATCTCGCAGCGCGACGACGACGAGCGGATGGCATTCCTGCCGCTGTGCCACGTCGCCGAACGACTCGGCGGCGAGTATTTCTCGATCTACTCGGGGGCGCGACTGAACTTCGTCGAGAACCCCGACACGGTTCCGGAGAACGTCCGCGAGATCGCCCCTACCGTGTTTCTCGCCGTGCCGCGCGTCTGGGAGAAGTTCTACTCTGCCGTCTCGATCGGCGTGTCGGAAGCGGCGCGCCTGCAACAGCTCGTCTACCGATGGGCGATCGGCGTCGGCCAGCGAGTGGCCGACCTGGTTCTGGCCGGCCGCCCGGTGCCGATGCGGCTGAAGGCAGCGTTTCGCGCCGCGCGCTTCGTCGCGCTGGACAACGTGCGCAAGATGATCGGCATCCATCGGGCACGCTACCTCGTCACCGGGGCCGCGCCGATCTCGCCGGATCTCGTGCGCTGGTATCTCGCGCTCGGCCTGCCGATGCTCGAGGTCTGGGGCCAGACCGAATCGTGCGGTGCCTCCACGGGCATGCCGCCGGGGCGTATCGTTCCGGGCTCGATCGGCACCGCAGCGCCCTACAACGAGGTGCGCATCGACCCGAAGACGAACGAACTGCTCATTCGCGGACCGAACGTTTTCATGGGCTACCTGAACCAGCCCGAGAAGACCGCCGAAGCGATCGACGCCGACGGCTGGCTGCATACGGGCGACGTCGGCGCAGTGGACGCCGACGGTTACTTCCGCATCACCGACCGGATGAAGGACATCATCATCACGGCCGGCGGCAAGAACGTCACGCCGAGCGAGATCGAGAACGAGCTGAAGTTCTCGCCGTACATCACCGACGCGGTGGTGATTGGCGACCGGCGCTCGTACCTGACCGCGCTCGTGATGATCGACCAGGACAACGTCGAGAAATACGCGCAGGACCACGACGTTCCTTTCTCGAACTACGCGAGCCTCACGCGTGCGCCCGAAGTCGTCGCCCTGATCCAGCGCGAGGTCGACAAGGTGAACGCGAAGTTCGCACGCGTGGAGCAGATCAAGGCGTTCCGCCTCATCGACACGCAGCTCACCGCCGAGGACGAGGAGCTGACGCCGACGATGAAGCTCAAGCGCCGATTCGTGGAGAAGAAGTACGCGCCGATGATCGAGTCGATGTACCAGGTGGGCTGAAGGGCGGCGAGCCCGAAGCCCGATTCCGATGGCAAACGGGAGATACGACATGAAGCGAACGATTGTTGCACTGGCTTTGGCGGCGAGCGCTCCGCTCGCCCTCGCCCAGACGCAGGGAGTCACGAAGGACGAGATCGTCGTGGGCTCGCTGCAGGACCTCTCCGGGCCGCTCGCCGGCTTCGGCAAGCAGTTGCGCTCGGGATTGCTGCTGCGCGCCGAGGAACTGAACGAACAGGGTGGCGTGCACGGCCGCAAGGTGCGACTGATCATCGAGGACGACGGCTACGATCCGCGCAAGGCGGTGCTCGGCGCACAGAAGCTCGTCAACCAGGACAAGATCTTCGCGATGGTCGCGCACCTGGGCACGGCGCCGAACATGGCGGCGATGCCGATCCAGTTCGAGAAGAACGTCATCAACTTCTTCCCGATCACGGCAGCGCGCGAAATGTACGAGCCCTTCCACCGACTGAAGTACGCGTTCGCCGCCACCTACTACGACCAGGCGCGTCATGCCACCCCGGTGCTGGTCAAGGAGAAAGGCGCGAAGAAGGTCTGCACGGTCTACCAGGACGACGAATTCGGCCTCGAAGTGCAGCGCGGCGCCGAGGCGGGCCTGAAGACGATCGGCATGGACTTCGCCGAGAAGACCACCTACAAGCGCGGCGCCACCGACTTCTCGTCGCAGGTCGCTCGCATGAAGGCCGCGTCGTGCGACTTCGTCGTGCTCGGCACCGTGATCCGCGAGACGATCGGCGTCATCGGCGAGTCGCGCAAGACCGGCTTCAGCCCGACGTTCCTCGGCACCAGCGCTGCGTACACCGAGTTGATCCACAAGCTCGGCGGGAAGGCGATGGACGGCCTGTACGCGACGATGACGGTGCAGGTGCCGTATCTGGACGACGCGTCGCAGCCGCTGCGCTTCTGGGCCAACAAGTACAAGACGAAGTTCGGCGACGACCCGAGCGTGTTCTCGGTGTACGGCTATCTGGCGCTCGACAGCTTCATCCGTGCCGCCGACAAGGCCGGGCCGAACCTGACGGTGGACTCCTTCGTCAAGGCAATGGACACGATGTCGATCCCCACCGACATCTTCGGCAGCGCGCCGCAGAACTTCGGCCCGCAGAAACGTCTCGGCAGCAACGCGGCTCGCCTGTCGCAGATCCAGGACGGCCGCTGGAAAGTGATCTCGGACTACTACGCCGATTGACGGCGGCGGACGTCGGCGGGCGGCGCCGCGGTGCCGCCTGCTGATCGCATCGCCCGCGGCGCCGGCCGTCAGCGCCCGCCCAAGCCCATCGAGCGGGTGATCACCTCCTTCATGATCTCGTTGGTGCCACCGTAGATGCGCTGCACGCGGGCATCTGCCCACGCACGCGCAACCGGGTACTCCCACATGTAGCCGTAGCCGCCGTGCAGCTGCACGCACTCGTCGAGCACCTTGCACTGCAGGTCGGAGCACCAGTACTTCGCCATCGACGCGGTGGCGGTGTCGAGCTTGTCCTGCATCAGCAGCTCGATGCAGCGATCGACGAAGACGCGTGCGACCTGCACCTCGGTCTGCAGCTCGGCCAGCTTGAAGCGCGTGTTCTGGAACGAAGAAACCGTGGTGCCGAACACCTTGCGCTCCTGCACGTAGGCCACCGTCCAGTCGATCGCCGCCTGCGCGTTCTCCACCGCACCGATCGCGATCTGCAGCCGTTCCCACGGCAGTTCCTGCATCAGGTAGACGAAGCCCTGGTTCTCGGCGCCCAGCAGGTTCGCCGCCGGCACCTGCATGTCGTCGAAGAAGAGTTCGGAAGTGTCCTGCGCCTTCATCCCGACCTTCTTCAGCCGCTTGCCCTTCTCGAAGCCCTTCATGCCGCGCTCGACGAGCAACAGGCTCGTGCCCTTCGCGCCGGCCTCGGGCCGCGTCTTGGCGACGACGATGACGACGTCGGCGTGCCAGCCGTTGGTGATGAAGGTCTTCGAGCCGTTGAGCACGTAGACGTCGCCCTTGCGAATCGCCGTGGTGCGCACGCCCTGAAGATCTGAGCCGGCGGCCGGCTCGCTCATCGCGATCGCACCGATCGACTCGCCGCTGGCCATCTTCGGCAGGAAGCGCCGCTTCTGCTCGTCGGAGCCGTAATGCAGGATGTACGGCGCGACGATCTCGGAATGCAGGCCGAAGCCCAGCCCCGTGGCGTTCGCCCGCGCGATCTCCTCCATCACGACGATCGAATGGAGCTTGTCGGCGCCGGCGCCGCCGAATTCCTCCGGCATCGTCGCGCACAGCAGGCCCTGTTCACCTGCCTTGCGCCACACCTCGCGATCGACGTATCCCTGGTCCTCCCACTGTTCGTGATGCGGGACGACCTCGTTGTCCATGAAGCGCCGAACGGCGTCGCGGAACATCCGGTGCTCGTCGGTAAACAGCGTGCGCTCGATCATTGCGGCCCCGTCGCGTCTGCGGAAACTCGCAAGCATAATGGAGGGCGGTCCACCGGAATGAGTCATGCCCGAAGCCTTCGTCTACGACGCCATTCGCACGCCGCGCGGACGCGGCAAGACATCCGGCTCGCTCTACGAAGTAAAGCCCGTGCGGCTTCTCACCACGCTGATGCACGAGTTGCAGCGTCGACACGATCTCGACACCTCGCAGGTAGAGGACGTCGTCGTCGGCTGCGTCACCCCGGTCGGAGACCAGGGTGCGGTCATTCCGAAGACGGCTGCACTCGCTGCCGGCTGGGATTTGAAGGTCGCCGGCGTGCAGATCAACCGGTTCTGCGCGTCGGGACTCGAGGCGGTGAACCTCGCGGCGCAGAAGGTGCGTTCCGGCTGGGAAGACCTCGTCGTCGCCGGCGGCGTCGAGTCGATGTCGCGGATACCGATGGGATCCGACGGCGGCGCCTGGGCGCTCGACCCCGAAACGAACCTCGCGACGCAGTTCGTTCCGCAGGGAATCGGCGCCGACCTCATCGCCACGCTCGACGGCTTCTCGCGCGAGATGCTCGACGAGTTCGGCGTGCAGTCGCATCGCAAGGCGGCCGAAGCGCAGCGCGCGAACCGTTTCGAGCGCTCGCTGGTACCCGTTACCGACGAGATCGGCCTGGCTATCCTCGATCGCGACGAAACCATCCGGCCGGAAACCTCGCTGGAAGCGCTCGCGCAGTTGAAGCCGTCCTTCGAGAAGATCGGCGCAATGGGCTACGACGAGGTGGCGCTGCGAAAGTACCCGCAAGTCGCCCGGATCGAACACCTGCATCACGCAGGAAACTCGTCGGGCATTGTCGACGGAGCAGCCCTCACCCTGATCGGCAGCGAAGAAGCCGGCAAGCGGCTGGGCCTCACGCCACGCGCCCGCATCGTTTCGGCGGCACTCACCGGCACCGACCCGACGATCATGCTGACCGGCCCCATGCCCGCCACTCGCAAGGCCCTGGCGAAGGCCGGCCTCACCATCGATGACATCGACCTGTTCGAGGTAAACGAAGCTTTTGCCGCGGTGGTGATGCGATTCGTCCGCGAAATGGGCGTGCCCGAGGAGAAGGTCAACGTCAACGGCGGATCGATCGCGATGGGTCACCCGCTCGGCGCCACCGGAGCGATGCTGCTCGGCACGCTGGTCGACGAGCTGGAGCAACGCCGGCTGAAGCGCGGCGTAATCACCCTTTGCGTCGGCGGCGGGATGGGCATCGCGACAGTCGTCGAGCGCGTGTAGCGAAATCAGGCGGAATCGACGGAAGCGCGCAGGCTGGCAAAGCGGCGCAGCAACTCGCGCAACCGGGCAACATCGGGCGGCTTCGCCATCACGTGCACGTCGTCCGGCGCATCGCAGCGCAGCGCCTCGACGCGGAATTCGCCCGACAGCAGGATCGCCGGCGTGCGTACACCTTCCAGCCGCCGCAGTTCGTCGATCAGTCGCAAGCCGTCCCACGCCCCGGGAAGCCGGAAATCGGAAACGATGGCATCGAAAGCCCGCTGCATCGCGGAAACCAGGGCGATGGCGTCTTCACCGCTTCCCGCACTTTCGACTTCGAAACCCCAGCGTTCGAAGGTCCGGCGCAGCGCCTCGCCCATCGCCTCGTCGTCCTCGATCACGAGGACCAGCGCATCTGCCCCCGGCGCTCTTCTCGACACCGGTTCCGATTCCGAATCGCGCGAGAAGGCAAGAACGGGGGCGGCGATCGCATCAGCCACCTTGCATCGTTCCGAAGCCAGCAGGGTCTCGCGCGGACGCGGATAGGAGAAAGCAGTCCCCACACGTCGTGGAGCGGGCCTGGTCGACTCCGGGGGCTCTCGCCGGGAGCCCGGCACGTGAAGCACGAAAGCCGTCCCTTTCCCGAGCGAAGAGGAAAGGCGGATCGAATGCTTCGGCAAGCGCAAGACGGTTTCGCGCACGATCGACAAACCGAGCCCGTGCCCCTGCTTGGAACTGCGCGACGGATTCGACACCTGGAAGTACTCGTCGAACACCCGCCGCTGGTCGGGCAGATCGATGCCGATGCCGTTGTCGCGCACGACGACCCCAAGTCCGTTGCGAACTGCACGCACGCGCACCAGCACCCAGGCTGGACGTCCGGTGGCCGCGAACTTCAAGGCGTTTCCGACGAGGTTCGCGAAGATATCCCACAAGCGGCTCTCGTTGCTGACGACACGGCACTCGCCCACCGGCGGCACGCGGACGACCAATCGGACACCGGCGCGCCTGGCAAGGCCGGAATAGACCCGCTCGACCCGCTCCAACACATCGGACAGGTCGACGTCGCTTACGGGATGCGGCGTGCCGCGCTCGCGCAGGCCCAACTCTGCCAGGCGATCCAGATCGCTGCTGATCGCCCCGATGCAGGCGTCGAGACTGTCGAGAGGCTCGCGAGCGTTCCGGTCGAAGCTGTCCTGGTGCTCGCGTAGAAGCTGCGCGTACAACGTCAGGCTCGCCAGCGGCTGCCGAAGATCGTGACTAACAGCAGCCAGCACGCGCGTCTTCTCGGCATTGGCTTCCAAAGCCTCCTGCGCCATTGCCTCCGAGCGCACCCTCGCCTCAGCCAGTTGCCGCGCGCCCCAAAAAAGAGAGCGTTCTCGTCGTTCGATTTCCACGGAGAGAATCCAGCCGATGAAATTGGCGACGATGAGGTATACGCCGAGGGACAGCGTGTGCTCGTCGCCTTGAACCGTTACGCTTAACAACATCAGCATCGAAGCGGGAATGCAGACGCTGGCGACATGTCCGACCGGAAGCCTAGAGAATCCATAGCAGAGCCAGCATGCGAGCGCCATTGCGACAATGATTCGGTTCGCCACTAAGTCACCAGAATCAAGTGGTACAAATCCCAATGCACCGACCGCAAAACACCCAATTCCCATCGGAGCACCAACACTCCACGCAAATGTGCGGATTGCCCTTTCAGGTCGAAAATGCAGATTAGCGGCAGCAGCCAACAAAAGCAGAACGAGTGCTAGGCGAACATATTGCCGAGCGACCGAGGGCTGTACTTCGGAAGGGAACAATGGGAGCAGCAACCAGAAGGCAAGTGCCATCGTTCCGGCGACCGTAAACGCAATCTTTGCAAAACGAAGTCCTGACTGTCGATATCCGAGAAGAAAATTGGCCTCAACAGCCGGATCCTTAAATCTCCTCGGCGGACGAAATACGTTCACAACTCCGGTCCTCGGCTCGTACACAGACGCTCTCCATCGGGAAGCAGTCGCCTGAAAGAGACAGGCTGCTCGTTCCCGATGAGCATCGTGCCAAAGAAACTTGTGAGCGGGGTGGTTCCTAGCTAATCTACCTAGACCGAACGTCGTAGCGGGGCGGTAAGAGAGCTTTTGCAGTAGCAGAGGACGCACTAGATCACAAACATGTTCGAATCCACGGAAGAACGCAACAGGTTGCGCGACGCGGAGGCCGCTGCGGGCGAAGCGCCCGACGGTGGAGCAGGCAACGAGAGTTCCTACATCCAACCGGGCGAAGACTTATCAATCCGGGTACGAGTTGTACGCACAGAGAATCAGCTTCGTAAGGCAATCAAAGTCCGGGCAGACGCGTATCTAAGGCATAACGTCGCCTGCGCGGAGTCGCTTCACGCTGCCGAAGACGACGACAAGGCTCCCGGTTCTTTGGTTTTCCTCTGTGAATCAAAAGTCACCGGAGATGCGGTCGGGACTCTGAGAATACATACCAATTTCGAAGCCCCGACCTATCTCGAACGAAACCTTCGACTCCCTGATTTCTTGCGGTCTACGGGTATTGCCTACGTGACTCGCTTGGCGATCGCAAATGGAACGAGTGGCACATTCGTGAAGCTTGCGATGTTTAAAGCCCTGCATCGCTACTGCTTTGCTACCCAAATATCCTGGATTCTAGCTGTGGCGCGGGAACCAGTAGATAGAGATTTTGTACGACTTGGTTTCCGCGATATTTTGTCACCCGGAGAGAAATTCCGGCGCCCCGACGATTTTGGTGATATGGATGTTCGCCCTTTGTATTTCAGCGTACTTCAAGCCGAACATAATTGGAGAATGACTAAACATCCTCTTTACGAGTTCATGGCGCTGCGGACCCATCCTGATATTGAAGTATTCACGTCCGTAAGCAGCGCGTGGACCACGCCTCGGCGGGATCGCAGGGGCCGACGAAAGACGGATCTGACTCTCACTTCGACTGAAATCCTCTCGGTCTGACGAAGAAGTCAGACGGAAGGGCGTGGCAGTTTTGCAACGCCGTCTGCCCGCCTAGCCACTCCACTGGTCCGCCAGGAAGCCTCGCCTGACTTAGAGTGAGTACTTTCTGAACGTGCCTCTCGGTTCTTTGTGAGGCCTGTGGACGCTCATGGCCTCAACTCTGAGAAGGACGATGCTCATTCCGGCGCCGCTATACCGGCAAGCGGAACGCGCCCTCTCTCATCTCAACGCGCTCGTCGCCCTCGTGGTGATCGTTGTCGCAACGATCGCGGTCGCCTACGTCGCCCTTCAACCCGGCAGAATTCCCACGCTCTCGGACAAGCACGGAGCGATTCTCCCGGACCCGATGAATGAGTGGACACTTGCCGACGCAATCAGTCACTTTCGTGAGGATCGTTCCATCCCACTTGAGAAGGGCGTGAGTCTTCCCTTCCGGACGATATGGATTCGAATTGACCTTAAGGGACTCTTATTTTCTGCCGACGATGCCTTAACGTTGAAAGCGATTCGGGCGAGGCAAGCTCTTTTCTGGTCGGTTAGGACAGAGGAGGGGCAATCGCTAGCGGAATCACTCGAGTGGGAGCCAACTAGAAACGGCATATCGGTTTCCTTACCGAGTGGGAAGACCGACGATGTAGAAATTTTTGCTCGAATTGAGCCGATCGCAATCAATAGAATTCAACTGTCAATTGGATCCAAGAGCAGTATAACAGTCGATAATTTCAGATTTGAACGCACAGGCGGTTTGCTGTTCGGCGCCCTCTTGATGGTCGCGTTCTTTAGTATCGTCGTAGCCATTTTCAACCGTGATCCGATTTTCTTTCTGTTTGCCGCCTGGCTTCTCTCGACGCTGCGAATTGCGGCCTACAATGGAGGCTGGGACCCCTATTGGCTCTCAATACCGATCGCGGGCGACTCTCTCCAGTTGTTCTTGCGAGTTACCTACATCACCCACAGTCTCATTTCTCTTGCACTGTTTCAGGCGCTTTTCCTCAAAGAGCTTCGTGCCACCCATCTTCAGAACCTAGTTATTCTTCTGCAGATTCTTGCAGCGGCAAGCTTCGTCCCAACATTACTCCTCGATGCTACAGGTTCGCTCAATACTCTTTGGGCGCTAAGCGCCATTACGATTGGGGCTGGCTTTTACATTCTAATAACGCTTGCGATCAAAGCCCCATCCCGTGAGCTTCTTTGGTATATCGGTTCGTGGACAGCCACACTCTTAGGCTCGATCGCGCAAATCGCGTTCAACTTCGGATTCGACGAGAGCGTCCTGAGTGTTGCCAATAGCCAGACCATCGCCGTTGTCTCCGCCCTCATGCTCGGCGTCACTCTCGCGCAGAGGATGAACACGGAAAGACAAGCGAGAATCGCGGCCCAGAACAGTGCCATCACCGCCCTCCAGCGCTTCCGGCAAAACTACAACTCGACTCCCGTCGGCATCTTTTCCATGAAGCTCGACGGCACGCTCCTGGAGCACAACCCGACCTTCGGGTCGATGTTCGTCGTTGACGGACGTCGCGGATCGAAGGTGGGCGCGAATTGGACCATGCTGCTCAGCCGCGATGCTCTTCAGAGAATCACGGAGCAGGCGGACGGCACGCGGATGATGGACGAGGAAATGGCTGTGCGCAGGATCGGCGACAAGAAGCGCTGGTTCCACGTGCGCGCCGTGCGCAAATCGGACCGATACGAGGGTTGGATCGAGGACATTTCGGCGCGCAAGGAGGCCGAGGATCAGCTGAAGTTCCTCGTGCACCACGATTCGCTCACCGGTTTGCTCAACCGTCGCGGATTCGAAGTCGAGTTGCAGAAGGCGGCGCGTGCTGCGGGGGCGCGCGTCATCTGTCTCGCCTACGTGGACCTCGACCGATTCAAGCTGGTGAACGACCTTTTCGGGCACGCCGCCGGGGACCAGATCCTGCGCCAGATGTCGGCGCGGATGCGCGAAGTCATCGCCCCGCCCCACGTGCCGGCACGAGTGGGCGGGGACGAATTCGTCGTCGTCCTCGACTCGCTTCCCCTCGAGTCGGCACGCGCACTGTGCGAACGGCTGCGAATCGCGCTGAGCGATCGGGCGTACCACTATCAGGACAAGGCCTTCAGCGTTACGGCCAGCATCGGGCTCATTCGTGTACTCGACGGGATGCGCGCGGCAGACGCGCTCACCGCGAGCGATCGCGCCTGCGCGGAGGCGAAGCGTCTGGGCGGCGGCTCGGTCATCTGCTTCGATTCGAGCAGCGGCGAGCTGATGGACTATCTCGAGGAGATCAAGCTCGTTGCCGGCATGAAGGAGCGCCTGCCGATCGAGAACTTCTTCACCCAGTTGCAGCCGATCGTATCGCTGCGCAATCCGCGCGCGAGTCTTTGCTACGAGGTCCTGATCCGCATGCGCGACGGTTCCGGGGCTGTGATGCCGCCGTCGCGATTCATTCCGGCCGCTGAACGAAACGGCCTGATGACGCAGATCGATCGCTGGGTACTGCGCAGCACTCTCGAATGGCTCGACGCGCAATCGGTTCACCGCGACGCGCTCGACTTCTGCACGATCAATCTGAGCGGCGCCTCGCTGAACGACGAGAAGTTCCTGCAGGACACGATCGCGCTGATTCGCGAGCATTCGCAGTCCACGCGAAAGATCTGTTTCGAGATCACCGAGAGCGTCGCGCTCTACGATCTGAACACGACCCGACGCTTCGTCGATACGGTGAAGTCCTTCGGCGCGATGGTCGCTCTCGACGACTTCGGCGCCGGCTACACGTCGTTCAGCTACCTGAAGGAGCTGCCGGCGGATCTCGTTAAGATCGACGGCAACTTCATACGCGACGTGAACTCCAACCACGCGAATTTCGCGATCACCCGCGCCGTCGTGGAACTCGCGCACGAGCTGGGCATGGGCTGCGTTGCCGAATGGGCCGAGAACGCGGAGATCGTGCGTTCCCTGATCCAGTTGCGCATCGACTACGCGCAAGGCTACGGACTGTGCCGTCCGGTCGAGCGCGAGCGCATCCTTGCCGTCTCCAACAGCGCGGCGCTGATCGCAGACCTCGCCACCGCAGATCTGGTGTTCGGCCGCGGAACGGCGGCCGTCGAATCGGTCTGGGGCGCAGCGCTTCCGATCTGATTCGATTCGCGCCGCCGCACCGACGCGCGGCCCGGGAGCGCCTCTGCGAGCGTTTATGATTCTCCGCTGCTGCCCGAAACGCCGGGCCGGAGAGCGCATGTCGAGCATAAGATTCCAGAAGGACGAGCAAGGCGTCGTCACGCTCGTTCTCGACGCACCGGACCAGCCGGTGAACACGATGAACGCGACGTTTCGCGAAGATCTCGCCGCGATCGTCGATCGCCTCGAAGCCGAGCGCGACAGTCTGCGTGGCGTCGTTCTCACCTCGGCGAAGCGGACGTTCTTCGCCGGCGGCGATCTGCACTCTCTCCTGGCTGTCTCGCCAGCGGATGCAGCCGCCTTCTTCGATGAGATACAGGCGCTGAAGTCCTGTCTGCGCCGTCTGGAGCGACTCGGCCGGCCCGTCGTTGCCGCGATCAACGGAAGCGCGCTCGGCGGCGGGCTGGAACTTTCCCTCGCCTGCCACGCGCGGGTGTGCCTGGATGATCCCTCGATCGAACTCGGTTTTCCGGAAGTCACGCTCGGACTCATGCCGGGCGCCGGCGGCACGGTCAAACTGGTGCGCCTGCTCGGGCTGCAGCAGGCACTGCCGCTGCTCACGGAGGGGCGTCGCATCCCGCCTTCCCGCGCACTGGAACTCGGGCTCGTCGATGCAGTCGCCCGCGATGCGGAGCGTCTGGTGGCGCTGGCGCGCGCGTGGATCGATGCCCACCCGGATGCGAGGCAGCCGTGGGACGATCCGAAACACAGAATTCCCGGGGGCACACCTTCCAGTCCCGCAGTGGCTGCGATGCTGGCAATCGCTCCGGCCATGCTGCAGCAGAAGACCCGCGGCAACTATCCGGCACCCGAGGCGATCCTTTCGGCTGCCGTCGAGGGCGCGCAGGTCGACTTCGACACTGCCATGCGCATCGAATCGCGATACATGACGCGACTGGTCGTCGGTCCGGTGGCGAAGAACATGATCGGCACGTTGTTCTTCCAGGCCAACGAGATTCGCGGCGGGCGCAGCCGTCCGCAATCGCCCGAAAAGCGCCGCATCATGCGTGTCGGCATCGTAGGCGCGGGAATGATGGGCAGCGGCATAGCATGGGCCTGCGCGAACAGGGGCATCGACTGCGTGCTGGTCGACGTCGATGCCGCCAAGGCGCAGGCGGGCAAGGAGTACTCGGCCAAACTCCTCGCCGAACGCGTGCGCAAGGGACGAAGCTCCACGGACGATGCCGAACGCACGCTCGCCCGAATCCTGCCTTCGGACTCGGTTTCCGATCTGGGTGGATGCGAACTGGTCGTCGAGGCGGTATTCGAGAATCGCGAACTGAAGGCGAAGGTCACGCAGGCGATCGAACAGGTGGTCGGCGAGACGGCAATCGTCGCTTCGAACACGTCCACGCTGCCGATCAGCGGGCTTGCGGCGGCATCGTCGCGGCCGCAGCGCTTCGTCGGCATCCACTTCTTCTCGCCGGTGGAGCGCATGCCGCTGGTCGAAATCATCCGCGGCGAGAAGACATCCACCGATACGTTGGCCGTCGCGTGGGACTTCGTCGCGCAACTCGGCAAGACGCCGATCATCGTCAACGACGGACGCGGGTTCTACACGAGCCGGGTCTTCGGCACCTACGTGAACGAAGGCATGGCGCTGCTCGGCGAAGGAGTACCGGCCGCGCTGATCGAGAACACCGCGATGCAACTCGGCATGCCGGTCGGTCCGCTCGCGGTACTCGACGAAGTGTCGTTGAAGCTTGCCGACGACGTGCTGCACCAGGAGTCGGCCGACGCCGCGGAGTCCGGTGCGCACGAGCACCGACACGGGCACGGCGATCATCGAGCGCACGCGCACGCGCACGATCACGCGCACGGCGCTGATCATGAGCACGCGCACGGCCCCGCAGCTTCCGGCAGCACCCACGCACGCACTCCACGCCAAAGCCGGCGCATTCCCGAAACCGCCGTCTATGTCCTCGAGAAGATGGCGCACGGCTACCGGCGCCTGGGCCGAGCCTGGGGAGGCGGCTTCTACGAATACCCGATGGACGGCGAGAAGTTCCTGTGGCCGGGACTGCAGGCCTTCGAGCGCGCGAAGCGCGCCATTTCGGTGGACGACGTGCGCGACCGTTTGCTGTACGTGCAATCGCTCGAGACGATCCGTTGCATGGAAGAAGGCATCGTCGAGACGGCGCGCGACGCGAACATAGGGGCGATCTTCGGATGGGGCTTTCCGGCCTGGACCGGCGGAACGCTGCGCTTCGTCGACCACGTCGGCACGAAGCGTTTCGCCGAGCGTGCAAGCGAGCTCGCGCAAAAATACGGCGAACGTTTCGCCCCGCCCGCACTGCTCGTTGGCCACGCCAAGAGCGGCGAGTCGATCGGCCGTACTTCCACTTCCGCAGACGACGCCACAGCAGCATGACAGTCCGCGCAGAAAAACGCCTCCACGAATGGCGCGAGCCGGTGACGCCGCGCCCCGCGGCGACGATCCTGCTGTTGCGCGATTCCGCCCGGGGCCCCGAGGTGCTGATGACGCGACGCTCGTTGAATGCGAGCTTCGCCCCCGGCGCGTACGTCTTTCCGGGCGGCGTGGTCGACGTTACCGACACGATTGCACTCGACCGGGGCCTGGCCGTCGTGCGCGACGACCAGCCGCGCGAGATCCTGTCGTACGCAACGGCTGCGATACGCGAAGCGTTCGAAGAACTCGGCGTGCTGCTCGCGCGCGGCGGCGGCGACGAACGCGAATTGGCGCGAGTCGCGGCGCAACTCGGCGAGCACCGCGACGAGAACCTGTTCGACCAGCTCGCCGCGCACGGCCTGCGACTCGCGCTCGACGAGGTGCACTGGTTCAGCCACTGGATCACCGACCGCGACCTACCCAAGCGCTTCGACGCCCGCTTCTTCGTCGCGCGAATGCCGCAGCACCAGGAACCGGTGGCCGACGAAGGCGAGCAGTTCGAGCCGATCTGGGTGAACCCGGCCGCAGGACTCGAACGGCACGAACGCGGCGAGTTCAACATCATCTTCCCGACGATCCGCACGCTGCGCCAGCTATCGGCGTTCGGCAGCACCGACGAGATCCTCGAGCAGGCGCGCACGCAGAAGCAGGTGTGGATCTCCTGCCCGCGCGCCGGCTGGCTGCGCGGGCAGCTCGAGCGCTTCAGCGAAGACGAGCTGCCCTACGGCGAGCTCGAACTCGTCACTCCCGACGGGAGCGCCGAACACAGCCTCGACTGGCAATCGGAGCGCACAGTTCCGCTGCTGAAGCACGTTTTTCGCCTGACGGCGCCGAACCCCGGACGCATGACCGGGCCCGGGACGAACACTTACCTGATCGGCGAGCCGGGTGACTGGCTGGTCGTCGATCCCGGCCCCGACGACGCGGCGCACGTTCAACGCATCCTCGATTTCGTCGGCGACGGACTGAAGACGATCGTCTGCACGCACGGCCATCCCGATCACCTGCCCGGCGCGCGGCCGTTGCAGCAACGGACCGGTGCTCCGATCCTCGGTCGGGCGAGCGGGGAAGGCTTCGCGAGCGAGTGGACGTTCCGGCCCGATCGCCAACTCGAGGACGGCGAGAAACTGCACGTGGGCGACTCGACGCTGCGCGTGCTGCATACCCCGGGACACGCCGAACACCACGTCTGCCTGCTGCTCGAGGAGGACGGACTGCTGTTCTCGGGCGACCACATTCTCAACGGCTCGACTACCGTGATCGATCCTCCCGACGGCGACATGCGTGCCTATGTCGAGTCGCTCGAGCGCCTCGCGCGCGAGCCTTTCGAGTTCATCCTGCCCGCGCACGGACACGTGATCGCACGCGGCAAGACCGAAGTGGCGAGACTCATCGCGCACCGGATGGCACGCGAAGCAAAAGTGGTCGACGCGCTGCAGCGCATCGGCGCGGGCACTCTGGACAACCTCGTGCCTCTCGCCTACGACGACGTCGACCCCATCCTGTATCCGGTCGCCAAGCGCTCGCTCACAGCACATCTGCTGAAGCTGCGCGACGAGCAGCGCGCCGACGAGGACGCGGCCGGGCGCTGGCAGTTGCGCTAGCAGCCGTCTTCGCCAATCGGCCCGACCGCAGTTCGTGGACCTGCGGCCGGTGCTGCGATCTTGACTTCCGCGAGCTCGCGCGGGCAGAGTCACTTGCTCGCGCTCGCCTGGAGGCGACGCGAGCCCCTGCGCAGCGGGACCCCCTGCGGCCCGGCTGCCTTCCAGCGCGTGCCGCTCGAACGAGTGGCCGGCGCGACGCCCGACAAGAACACGGAGACGAAGGGGGAAACCAGCGGCATGCCGCTTTTCTGGCGTATCTGGGGCGCCGTCACGCTCGTGATCTTCGCGGTGCTGAGTCTGTTCGTAGTGCTGGCGACGATGCAGTTCAACGCAATCCACTCGACGCTCGTCGGCGAGCGATTGGTGGTGCTGGCAGACCGTACCGTGGCGCCCTTCTCCGCCGCGGTACGCCTCGGGCTCGCGTTGTCAAGCGTACGCAACGCAACCGCACTGCTGGAGCGTGCCCGCCAGACCGACGACGCGATCGTCGCGCTACACGTGTTCGACGATGTCGGCCGCATCGTCCATTCGACGCTCTCGTCGCCGCCGGCGGCCGTCCCTGCTTTCGTTGGCCCTGCACGTGCGGCTGCCGGCGGCGACTACTGGTATCGCCAGACGCCCGAGGGCTTCGTCGGAAGCGTCGATCTCGTCGGCGAGCGGGGACGTAGCGCCGGCGGCATCCTCGTCGTCTATTCGCCTATCGGGCACGCGACGCAGGTGCGCGCCATCTTCGCCGAGCTGATGCTTGGTGCGATAGCCGCACTCGCGCTTGCCGCCGCGCTCGCCGCAGTCTTGCTCCGCTGGGGGCTGTCGGCGATGATCCGCCGCCATCGCGCGATCGAGGCAACCGTCCGGGACTTCGAACGCGGGGCCTGGAGGGGAGCGGCCGGTCGAGCGCGAGCAAAAGCGAACGCCGAGGATGCCGACGGACTGCGCGAGGGTCTCGAGGCAGCCAGGGCCCGCTATCGCGCCGTCGGCCGGCGATTGTCGGCTGCGTCGCAAGAGACGACGTGAGCAGCGCAAACGCGCAAGCCTCCTCCCACTGGTGGCGGCTGCGACTCGTCGCCCTGCTTGTCGTGCTGGTCAGCGGCACCGTGCTGACGCTGGGCGCCTTCGCCGTGGAGACCTTCGAACGTGCGGTGGCCCCCGAACTTGCAAAGCGAACGCGCCTGATCGGCGTCATCGTTCGGGCAGAACTTCAGCGTGCGTTGGAACTCGGCGTGCGCCTCGATTCGATGGCCGGGCTCGATCGGTATCTGTCCGGCACGCTGCAGAAATTCGACGAAATCGACGCAATCGCGGTGCACGACGCGGCCGGCGTTCCCGTCGCGTCGACCCGGCGGTCGGTCGTCGACGCCGACGCCGCTGCCGGGCCGGAGGCCTTCGTCGCGCAGCGCAACAGCTATTCGCTGCCGATCGTCGACGGCAACCGCCTCGTCGGCGAGATACGCATCGAGGGCAGCGCCGGTTTCGTGCGCAGTCGACTGAGCGAAGTACTGCTCGACGTGATGACGATCGCACTGGTCGCCGTACTGCTGGCGTTGGAGTCGATCCTGATGCTCGGCGCGGCTTCGGTGACCAGGCCACTCGCACGGGTCTTTCATCTGCTCGACGCCCAGCGCCACGGCGATTTCCGGCATCGCATCGGACCGGGCGGGCCCAGCGCGCTTGTGCGCGTCGCCGAGCGGCTGAACGACCACGCACAGGACCTCGCCGATCGATTCGCCGCCCTGCCGTCCGCGGCGCGCGCCCGTGTGCGCGAGCGCCTCGAGGCGCAGTTGGCCGTCGGCCGACCCGGCCTGCTGCGGCTGGCCGACGTGAACGACATCCGACCCGCCCTGTTCCTGTTCTCGCTGTCGACGGAAGTAGCCGTCTCGTTTCTTCCGCTGTACGCGCGCTCGCTGGACCGACCGGCCTGGCTCGCACCCGACCTGGCGGCCGCAGCGCCGCTGGTCGCCTACCTCTTGGCAGTAGGGCTGCTCACGCCCTTCGCCGGCAGGCTCGCACGCCGCTTCGGCGCGCGGCGCCTGTTCCTGCTGTCGGTTCCGCCCACCGTACTGAGCCTGGCGGCGCTGGCCCAGGCGAGCCACGTGGTCGAGATCACCTTCTGGCGTGGCGTCATGGCCGTCTTCTACGCAACGGCGACGATCGCCTGCCAGGAATACGCGCTGCGCGCCAGCGCAGACAGCGGCAGCGCTCGGCCGATGGGCGCGTTCGTCGCCGTGGTCTACGGCGGCGTGTTCTGCGGCGCGGCACTCGGCGGTGTCGTTGCCGGGAGTTTCGGTTTCCGGGCCGCACTGCTCGCCGGCGCGGCGATCGCGGTGCTGTCCGGTGCACTGGGCGCCGCATTGATGAGCGGCCCGGCCGGCGACGCCGCGCGACGCACATACGACCTGCCCAGGGAAGCTCGGACCACGCGTCCCGGCGCGAAGCTGCTGGCGTTGCTGCTCGGGCTTGCCGTTCCGATGAACGTCGCCACAGCGGTGTTCGTCTGGTATCTCACGCCACTGATGCTGACTGCCGCCGGCTCGGGGCCGGCCGAGGTGGCGCGGGTCGTCATGCTCTATTACGTGGCGATCGTGATCGTCGGCCCCGCCGCGACCGCACTGTCGGACGGCAGCACGGGACCACGAGCGCTCGCAATCGGCGGGGCGTCGCTGGCCGCCGCATCGCTGCTGTCGATGTCGCTGTGGGGCGGCTTCTGGGCCGCCGTCACCGCGACGGCCGGCCTCGGCGTCGGCCATGCGCTGATGCGTGCGCCGGTCTATGCTCTGGCGCAGCGACTCGACCCCCTCGGCACCGCAGTCACGCCGCTACGCGTGGCGGAGCGGTTCGGCGCCATTGCCGGTCTGGGCGCCTGCGCCCTGTCCCTGCAATCCATCGGAGCCGACGCAGCAATGCAGGCAACGGGCATCCTCGCTTGTGCCGGCCTGCTGTTCTACCTCGCGATGGAAGCAGCGGTGCGTGCACGAACGAATGCAGGGAGGACACGGTGAACATACGTTGGCTGTTGGCTCCGCTGGTGGCATGCACCCTCGGCGGTCATGCCACGGCCGCAGAACCCACGGTCATGATCGTCACCTGGACGGGCTGCCATGCAGCCTGCCAGGGTGTCCAGGAGTACCTGAAAGAGCGCCGCATCGAGACGCGATTCCTGCTGCGCGACGCCAATCAGCGCAAGGACGCGTTGCCGGGCTTCCTCGCCGAGGCGAAGGCGAAGCGGGTCGACCTGATAGTCACCTACGGTACCAGCGTCACGCTCGGAATGGCGGGCAGGATCGACGAGATCGGCAAGCCCGGGCTGGCCCCCGGGATTCCAAAGGTGTTCATGATCGTGGCCGACCCGGTGGGCTCCGGCCTCGTGCGCAGCCTCGACGACCCCGGTCGCCCCGATGTGACCGGCACCTTCAACCGAGTTCCCGAAGAAGTGAACATCGAGACGCTGCGCGCATATCGCCCCGGCTTCATGCGCCTCGGACTGCTCTACAACGCGTACGAGCGCAACTCGATGGTCAAGCGGGACGAACTGGCGGCGCTGTCGAAGGAACTGGGCTTCGAACTCGTCGCCCGCGAACTGCCGTTGGGACCGGACGGGCGTCCCGTTCCCGCGGACATCGCACCGCAGGTGCTCGAGCTGAAGCGCGCCGGCGTCGATTTCGTCTACCTCGGCTCCTCGTCCTTTCTGCGCGACAACGGCGACCTGCTCACAGGCGCGGCCGTCGCTGCAGGCGTGCCGGTGCTCAGCCCCTACGAATCCGTCGTCCGCGACTCCGAGGCGCTCGTTTCGGTTTCCGCGCGCTACCGCGAGGTGGGTCGACTGGCGGGCGCGCAGGTCGAGAAGATCCTGCTCGGCAAGGCGCCGGCGGGTTCGCTGCCGATCGCACGAATGACGAACTTCGCCGTCGTGATCAACATGCGTGTCGCCCGCAAGCTGGGACTGTTTCCGCCGCTGGAGCTCTTGCAGGTTGCCGAGACGGTGAACTGAGCCGACGAATCCGGGGCGACTGGCGCTGGCGGGCCGCGAGGCGGACGCGCCAGCGCGCCGGGTTCGCTCAGGCGCTCTGGCCCGCGGCAGGAGCAGCCGCGTCGTCGGCAGCGGCCGCCTTCATCGACAGGCGCAGCCGGCCCTTGTCGTCGGCCTCGATGACCTTCACGCGCACCGCCTGGCCTTCCTTCAGGTAGTCGGACACCTGGTTCACGCGCTCGTTGGCGATCTGCGAGACGTGCAGCAGGCCGTCGCGACCCGGCATGACCTGGACGATCGCGCCGAAGTCGAGGATCTTCAGTACCGTGCCGTCGTAGATGCGGCCGATCTCGACCTCGGCGGTGAGGTCCTCGATGATCTTCTGCGCGCGCTTGGCGGCATTGCCGTCGACCGCGGCGATCGTGATCGAACCGTCGTCCTGGATGTCGATCTGCGTGCCGGTGCTCTCGGTGATCTGGCGGATCGTTGCGCCGCCCTTGCCGATGACGTCGCGGATGCGCTCGGGGTTGATCTTCATCGTGTACATGCGCGGCGCGAAATCGGAGAGGTCTTCGCGCGCGCCGCCGATCGCCTGCTGCATCAGGCCGAGGATGTGCATGCGACCCTCGCGCGCCTGCGCAAGCGCGACCTGCATGATCTCCTTGGTGATGCCCTGGATCTTGATGTCCATCTGCAACGCGGTGATACCGGCCGTGGTTCCGGCCACCTTGAAGTCCATGTCGCCGAGGTGATCCTCGTCGCCGAGGATGTCGGTGAGCACGGCGAAACGGTTGCCTTCCTTGATCAGGCCCATCGCCACCCCGGCCACGTGCGCCCGGATCGGAACACCCGCATCCATCAGTGCGAGACAGCCGCCGCATACCGAGGCCATCGACGACGATCCGTTCGACTCGGTGATCTCCGAGACGACGCGCAGCGAATACGCGAACTCCTCCGCGCTCGGCAGCAGCGGGCGCAGCGCGCGCTTGGCCAGGTTGCCGTGACCGATCTCGCGGCGCTTCGGCGCGCCGAAGCGGCCCGTCTCGCCGGTGGCGAACGGCGGCATGTTGTAGTTGAACATGAACCGCTCGCGGTACTCGCCGTTGATCGCGTCGATGATCTGCTCGTCGCGCGAGGTACCGAGCGTGGCGACGACCATCGCCTGCGTCTCGCCGCGCGTGAACAGCGCCGAACCGTGCGCACGCGGCAGCGCGCCGGTGCGGATCGCGATCGGCCGCACGGTGCGCGTGTCGCGCCCGTCGATGCGCGGCTCGCCGGAAAGGATCTGCTGGCGCACGATGCGCGCCTGCAGGTCGAACAGCATGTTCGACAGCGCATTGACGTCGGGCGGCGGCTCGCCGGCGGCGGCCGCATCCGCCACGATGCGATCGATCGTCGACTTCTCGATCTCGCGGATGCGTGCCACGCGCTGCTGCTTGTTGTGCATGCCGTAGGCCGCGCGCATCTCGTCGCCGGCCAGCTCGTCCACGCGCACGACGCGTGCGGTGTCCTTCGGCGCCGGCTGCCAGTCCCAGGCGGGCTTGCCCGCCTCCTCGACCAGCTCGTCGATCGCGCGGATCACCGTCTGCATCTGCTCGTGGCCGAACACCACGGCGCCGAGCATCACGTCTTCGGGGAGCTCGTGCGCCTCGGACTCGACCATCAGCACCGCCGCGTCGGTGCCGGCAACGACCAGGTCCAGCTTCGACGATTCCATCTGCGCGGTGCCCGGGTTGAGCACGTACTGTCCGTCGATGTAGCCGACGCGCGCAGCGCCGATCGGACCGTCGAACGGGATGCCCGACAAGGCGAGCGCCGCCGACGAGCCGATCATCGCGGGGATGGCGCTATCGACCTCGGGGTTGCTCGACATCACGTGCACGATGACCTGGACTTCGTTGTAGAAGCCCTCCGGAAACAGCGGGCGGATCGGTCGATCGATCAGGCGGCAGGTGAGGATCTCGCGCTCGGTGGGACGTCCTTCGCGCTTGAAGAAGCCGCCAGGGATGCGACCGGCCGCGTAGAACTTCTCGGTGTAGTCAACGGTGAGCGGGAAGAAATCCTGCCCGGGTTTGGCGTTGCGCGCGCCAACAACGGTGGCCAGGATGACGGTGTCGTCCATGGTGACGACGACCGCTCCCGACGCCTGCCGGGCGACTTCGCCGGTCTCGATGGTGACGGTGTTGGCACCCCACTGAAACGTTCTCTTCGCGATTTCGAACACTTGATTTTCCTTTCGAGCAATGCAAAAACAAGAAACCCGCAAGGTTCGCTTGCGGGTTTCGGCTCGTTCGTTTCAGCCGCGCAGACCCAGTCGATCGACGAGCGCGCGGTAGCTGGCGGGATTCGTCCCCTTAAGGTAGTCGAGCAGCTTGCGGCGCCGGCTCACCATCTTGAGCAGGCCGCGGCGCGAATGGTGGTCTTTCGCGTGCGTCTTGAAATGCTCGGTGAGGTCGACGATGCGAGCGGTGAGCAGCGCGACCTGGACTTCGGGCGAACCCGTGTCGTTGTTCGCACGCTGGAAGTCGGCGACGATCTTCGCCTTCTCGGTGTTGCCGATGGCCATGGCTGTTCCCTGGACGTTGCCTTCACTTGCGGCATCGCCGGGTTGCGATGCCGTGCCGTCCCCGACCGAAGCGGCCGGGGGCCTTCCGCGGCCCACAGGACCGGGGCTCCTCCGAAACCGGAGCAACCCGCAATTCTACCCCAGCCTCGGGCCCCCTGCTTCAGCGCGACGCGGGCTCGATTCAACTCCGACGGACGCCCAGGAGGCTGTCGGACTATGGACAGCCTCCTAGACGCCCGGTTGCGGATCGATGCGATCGGCTCTCGAATGCAGCTTGTTCAGTGCGTTCAGATACGCCTTCGCCGACGCGACGACGATGTCCGGATCGGCACCGACGCCGTTGACGATCCGACCGGAGCGGGCGAGCCGCACCGTGACTTCGCCCTGCGACTCGGTTCCGGTGGTGATCGCGTTGACCGAATACAGCACCAGTTCCGCACCGCTGGACACGTGCTCCTCGATCGCCTTGAAGGTTGCGTCGACCGGGCCGTTGCCGGTGGCTTCGCTGGTGATCTCCCCGCCGTCGATGCCGATGGTCACGCGCGCATTCGGACGTCCGCCGGTCTGCGATGCCTGCGCCATCGACACCAGCCGATAGTGCTCGTCGGCTTCGTGATGCACCGCCTGGTCGGAGACGAGTGCGTGGATGTCCTCGTCGAAGATCTCGGCCTTGCGATCGGCCAGATCCTTGAAGCGCTGGAACGCCGCCTGCATTTCCTGCTCCGACTCGAGCTCGATGCCGAGTTCCTGCAGGCGCTGCTTGAACGCGTTGCGCCCGGAGAGCTTCCCCAGGACGATCTTGTTGGCGGTCCAGCCGACGTCCTCGGCGCGCATGATCTCGTAGGTGTCGCGCTGCTTGAGCACGCCGTCCTGGTGGATGCCGGAAGCGTGCGCGAAGGCGTTGGCGCCGACCACCGCCTTGTTCGGCTGCACCGGAAAGCCGGTGATGCTCGAGACGAGCTTCGACGTCGGAACGATCTGCGTCGTGTCGATGCCGACCTCGAGCCCGAAGTAGTCGCGGCGCGTCTTCACCGCCATCACGATTTCCTCGAGCGAGGTGTTGCCGGCTCGCTCGCCCAGGCCGTTGATCGTGCACTCGACCTGGCGCGCACCCGCCATCACGCCGGCCAGCGAGTTGGCCACCGCCATGCCGAGGTCGTTGTGGCAGTGCACCGACCAGACCGCCTTGTCGGAGTTCGGGATGCGCTCGCGCAGCGATCGGATGCGCTCGGCAAAGCCTTCGGGAACCGCGTAGCCGACGGTGTCGGGAACGTTGATCGTGGTGGCACCTTCGGCGATCGCGCCTTCGAGCACCCGGCACAGGAAGTCGAAGTCGGAGCGGCTCGCGTCCTCGGGCGAGAACTCGATGTCGTCGGTGAACCGGCGCGCGAAGCGCACCGCGAGGCGGATCTGCTCGTGCACCTGCTCGGGCGTCATGCGCAGCTTCTTCTCCATGTGCAGAGCGGAAGTCGCCATGAAGGTGTGGATGCGCATCGACTTCGCGCCCTTCAGCGCTTCGGCCGCCCGAGAGATGTCGCGGTCGTTCGCGCGCGCCAGCGAGCAGACGACGGAGTCCTTGATCGCGTCCGCGATCGCGCGCACGGCCTCGAAGTCGCCGTTCGACGACGCGGCAAAGCCCGCCTCGATCACGTCGACGCGCAGCTTTTCAAGTTGCTTGGCCAGCCGCAGTTTCTCCTCCCGCGTCATCGACGCGCCGGGGCTCTGCTCGCCGTCGCGCAGCGTGGTATCGAAGATGATCAGCTTGTCGGTCATCGGAATGCTCCTGTTGCGCCCTGCCCGCCGGCGCGGGAGGCTACGAAGAACTGCAGACGAAAAGGAGGGGGAGGAGGTGTGTCAGCGCGCGGGGCGCAGTAGCGGACCCAGCACCGACAGAAGGTGCAGTCCGCCGAGCGTCCGGTTGCCGGACGCCTGGAGAGGCAGGAGGGCGCGAAGAGCGCCGGACGCGCGGCGGCGGCCGCTGGGGGAATTCATCGGGGAAATATAGCGGCTTTGGCGGGGAGCGGCAACCCGGAACCCGCTCGTCTCTCCGCCTCAGGTCTTCGGCAGCGTGACGCCCATTTGCCCCTGGTACTTGCCCCCGCGATCTCGATACGACGTTTCGCAAACCTCATCGGACTCGAGAAAAATAACCTGTGCGCAACCTTCGTTCGCGTAGATCTTGGCAGGTAATGGAGTGGTATTGGAGAACTCGAGAGTGACATGACCCTCCCACTCCGGTTCCAAAGGCGTTACATTTACTATGATACCGCAGCGCGCGTACGTCGAATTATGGACGATTATCCCGTTCGCGACGAAATTCTGCAGCCTTGGTATATGAAGGTCATATACCTCTTCCTCTCCGGCCGGTTCGATCGACGTCACCACGTCCCATAAAGGCCCATCGGCAAGACCCAGCAATTCGGAATTCGCAGTTGCATGTGCGAGGGCGGTCGCCACTTGGAGCGGCACCGATTGACTTGGTTGCGTCCGGTGAAATCCCGCGGAGGCGAACGTAATCCCTGCGCCGGCAACGGCCGAGCGAAGCATCGGCCACGCCTCGCGAGGAAGCGTGTCGAAATTGCTTCGGATGCGTTCGCAGCCGAGTCGCGGAAGAATGTCCTCCTCGAGTCGCCTTTGCTTGATCGAATCAGGCCAGAAGCCAATTTCAGCCGCGAAGCGGGCGATCGCAGTACGGTCGTTTATCTGGACGCGATATGCATCGGTTCCGACTGCGGTTCGCTTCTCACGGATCAAAGAAAAAATGCCGAAACGCTGCAACAAGTGGTGGACATCCTCGATCAGTCGGCGAGAGCCCGAGTAATATTCGAGGAAAAAACTTTCGCCATGGCGAAAAACGCTGCCGTCGCCGGAAAAAAGCGCCTGGAGGAAAATCCGGACCGACTGTTTCGGAGCCGTAAATACGACCTGGGGAATGAATTTTTCGAGGGCTCCGACATCGAGGCGATATCCGGAAAGCCATTGCGTCATGCGGTTTCGCTTGACGACACCGCCTCGTCCCCGTTGATTCACGATTCGGTAGCCGAATCGCGGTCGCCGAGAAACGCATCCAAGTCCGCCCTTCGCAACGCAGTCCTCGAGAAGACGTCCCAGCACCGGGTCTGAACTCGTGAAAGCTGGGCTGCGTCCTGGCGTGCTGCACTGCCCCTCGGAAATCATCAGCCCCAGGAGCGCGGCTTCCCAATCGGGCAGGGGCGTCTTGCCGAAGATCGGGATTTCACGGACTACGGCGATTCGATCTCCGGGTTGCAGTGACCCGAGCGCAGTCCAACCGTGTAACTGCCGAAGCGGATGGTTTGCAGTGGCTCGGATACGCAGACCGGCCTTGGTGCGCAACTCGAAAACCGGCTTGCGCCCTTGAGGGATCAGTTCTGCAATCCGAGCGGTCTGCTGCCGCCAGCCGTCCAGTGCGATCGTCTTGCGACCCCATCCGAAGTCCGTGATCGGCAGGTATGCGCCCGACTCCGCATCGACAATCCTTGTGTCCGCGGTCAAGCACTTTCCCAGGCAAATCGTCAGCACGTTCCGCGGAATGCGGAAGAACTCCACCGTGCGCGCCAGCGCGAACGAATTCGGCGGAATGATGCAGACGTCGCCCGTGAAATCCACGAAGGAGTCGGCGTCGAAGTTCTTCGGGTCGACGATCGTCGAGTTGATGTTGGTGAAGATCTTGAACTCGCGTGCGACGCGCACGTCGTAGCCGTAGCTCGAGGTGCCGTAGCTGACGATCTTCTGGCCGTTGGCGGTGCGCACCTGGCCGGCCTCGAAGGGCTCGATCATGCCTTCTGCCGCCATCCGGCGGATCCAACGGTCGGATTTGACGCTCATGTTTTCGCTTCGGAGGAGTCGCTTCGGGAGAGGACGGCGGATGCGGTGCGCGCGCCGGGTGTCGAGCCGCTCGGCGTTCTGCAAGCGCCGATTTCCGCAAGCCGGATTCTAGCAATCGCCGCGCGTGCTCCGATTGGTGCATGATGCCGATCACACGCACCGGCAGCGGTGCGCTACGAACCTGTCGCAGAAGCAGGTCCGGACCCATCCGACCCCGCCGCGCGGCGCGGCGGGCGATCCGCCCTTCGAGGAGGCTTCATGGAACAGACCGTGACGATGACGGTGAACGGCAAGCCCGTTTCCGCCCGAATCGATCGCCGAATGCTGCTCGTCCAGTTCATTCGCGAGCAGTTGCAGCTCACCGGTACACACATCGGCTGCGACACCGCTCAATGCGGCGCCTGCACCATCCACCTCGACGGGCGCGCGATCAAGTCGTGCTCGATTCTCGCCGTGCAGGCCGAAGGCGCGTCGATCACGACGATCGAAGGCCTGGCCAACGGCGAGCTGCACCCGATGCAGAAAGCGTTCAACGACTGCCACGCGCTGCAGTGCGGCTTCTGCACGCCGGGCATGGTGATGTCGGCCGTGCAGCTGCTGAAGGACAACCCGAACCCCACCGAAGCCGAGATCCGCGAGGGGCTCGAGGGCAACCTGTGCCGCTGCACCGGGTACCAGAACATCGTGCGCGCGATCGAGCAGGTCGCCGCCGGCGGCAACTGAATCGGCGGAGGACGAGATGACCGACCTTTCCAACGCACCCGCCTCGCCCATCGGACAGGCGCTGAAGCGGCGCGAAGATCGCCGCTTCCTCACCGGAACCGGCCAGTACACCGACGACGTCGTGCTGCACGGCCAGACCTACGGCGTCTTCGTGCGCTCGCCGCATGCACACGCGCGCATCGTCTCGATCGATAGCGCGCCGGCGAAGGCCGCGCCCGGCGTCGTCGACGTGATCACCGGCGCCGACCTCGCCGAAGCGAAGGTCGCCGGCCTGCCCTGCGGATGGCTGATCCACTCGAAGGACGGTTCGCCGATGAAGGAGCCGCCGCACCCGGTGCTCGCGCAGGGCAAGGTGCGCTACGTCGGAGATGCCGTCGCACTGGTCGTCGCCGAGACGCTGCTGCAGGCGAAGGACGCGGCCGAGCTCGTCGAGGTCGAGTACGACGTGCTGCCGGCGGTCGTCGACACGGCGGCCGCGGCGTCGGCGCAGGCGCTGGTGCACGACGACGTGCCGAACAACCTCTGCTACGACTGGGCGCACGGCGACCGGGCGGCCGTGGACGCGGCCTTCGCGAAAGCCGCGCACGTCACGCGGCTCGACTTCGTGAACAACCGGCTGATCCCGAACGCGATGGAGCCGCGCGCGGCCAACGCGATGTACACGAAGCACGACGACAGCTACACGCTGTACGTCGCCAACCAGAACCCGCACGTCGAGCGGCTGCTGATGTGCGCATTCGTACTGGGCCTGCCCGAGTCGAAGGTGCGCGTGATCGCTCCCGATGTCGGCGGCGGCTTCGGCTCGAAGATCTTCCTCTACCCGGAGGAAACGGCGCTCGTCTGGGCGAGCAAGCGCGTGGGCCGCCCGATCAAGTGGACGGCCGAACGCAGCGAATCGTTCCTCTCCGACGCGCACGGCCGCGACCACGTCACGACCGCCGAAATGGCGATGGACGCAGAAGGACACTTCCTCGCATTGCGCGTGAATACGGTCGCCAACCTCGGCGCCTACCTGTCCACCTTCGCTTCCGCCGTGCCGACGATCCTGTACGGCACGCTGCTCGCCGGCCAGTACCGCACGCCGGCGATCCATGTCGACGTGAAAGGCGTGTTCACGAACACGGCGCCCGTCGACGCCTATCGCGGCGCAGGCAGGCCGGAGGCGTCGTTCGTCATCGAGCGGATCGCCGAGCAGTGCGCGCGCGAGCTCGGCATCGATCCGGCCGAGATCCGCCGTCGCAACTTCATTGGCGAGTTTCCGTACGCGACGCCGGTCGGTCTCACTTACGACAGCGGCGGCTATGCCGCCTCGCTCGATCGAGCGCAGCAGCTGGCCGACGTCGCCGCGTTCCCGGCGCGCAAGGAAGAAGCCGCCCGCCGCGGCATGCTTCGCGGCCTGGGCTACTCGTGCTACATCGAAGCCTGCGGCATCGCCCCGTCGAGCATCGCCGGCGCACTGGGCGCTCGTGCCGGCCTCTTCGAGGCCGGAGAAGTACGTGTGCACCCGACGGGCACCGTCACCGTGTTCACCGGTGCGCACAGCCACGGCCAGGGGCACGAGACGACCTTCGCGCAGGTGGTCGCCGGCAAGCTCGGGCTGCCGGTGGAGAACGTCGAGATCGTGCACGGCGACACCGGGCGCATCCCGTTCGGCATGGGCACCTACGGCAGCCGCTCGCTGGCCGTCGGCGGCACGGCGATCGTGATGGCAGTGGACAAGATCATCGCCAAGGGCAAGAAGATCGCCGCACACCTGCTGGAGGCGGCCGACTCCGACATCGAGTTCGAGAACGGCGAATTCCGCGTGGCCGGCACCGACCGCAAGCTGCCCTTCGCGCAGGTATCGCTCGCCGCCTACGTGCCGCACAACTATCCGCACGACAAGCTCGAACCGGGCCTGAACGAGAACGCGTTCTACGACCCGAGCAACTTCACCTACCCGGCCGGCTCGCACATCTGCGAAGTGGAAGTCGATCCGCAGACGGGGCAGACGCGCATCGTGCAGTTCGTCGCCGTCGACGACTTCGGCAACATCGTGAATCCGATGATCGTCGAGGGACAGGTGCACGGCGGCGTCGCGCAGGGGCTCGGGCAGGCGATGCTCGAAGGCTGCCGATACGATGCCGAGTCGGGGCAGTTGCTCACCGGTTCGATGATGGACTACACGCTGCCGCGCGCCGACGACCTGCCGCGCTTCGTCGTCGACACGACGGTCACGCCGTGCACGCACAACCCGTTGGGCGTGAAGGGCTGCGGCGAGGCCGGCGCGATCGGCGCGCCTTCCGCATTCATCAACGCGCTGACCGACGCGCTCGGCGTGCGCGACGTGCCGATGCCGGCGACGGCCGAACGCGTCTGGCGCATCGCCAACGGAATGGCCTGACGAGGAGACGGACATGTACGGATTCGAATACCAGCGCCCTTCCAGCGTCGCCGATGCGGTGCGCGCAAGCGGCGCCGATGCGCGCTACCTGGCGGGCGGGCAGAGTCTGGTGCAATCGATGAAGCTGCGGCTCGCGTCGGCGAGCACGCTCGTCGATCTCGCGTCGATCTCCGGTTTGCGCGGCGTCTCTCGCGAAGGCAATGCGCTGAAGATCGGCGCGATGACGCGCCACTCCGAGGTGGCACGCTCGCCGGAGGTACGCGCGGCGATTCCCGCGCTCGCCGATCTGGCCGACGGCATCGGCGACCCGATGGTGCGCAACCAGGGAACGATCGGCGGCTCGCTGGCGAACGCCGATCCGGCGGCCGACTACCCGGCGGCCGCGCTCGGCCTGGGTGCGACGATCGAAACCGATCGGCGCACGATCGCTGCCGACGACTTCTTCGTCGATCTGTTCACCACCGCACTCCAGCCAGGGGAGCTGATCGTCGCCGTGCGCTTTCCGCTGGTCAAGCGCGCGGCGTACGTGAAGTTGCGCCAGCCGGCTTCGCGCTTCGCGCTGGTCGGCGTGTTCGTGAGCCAGGGCGAGCAGGGCGTGCGGGTGGCCGTCACCGGGGCGCGTTCGCACGCGTTCCGCGTGTCCGAGATGGAGCAGGCACTCGCGCGCGACTTCTCTCCGCAGGCGATCGAAGGCGTGAAAGTCGATGCTGCGGGCTGCAACAGCGATCTGCACGGTTCGGCCGAGTACCGAGCGGCGATGATCGGCGTGCTCGCCAAACGCGCGGTCACCAGGGCGCGCGAGCAATAGGCGACGCGCGCGATGCGGCCGGCCGATGTCGACGAAACGCTGCAGCTGCTCGCCGGCGAGGATTACCTCGCCGGCCGCTCGCTGGCCACGGCGGTCTTTCTCGCGCTGCGGCTCGGTCGTCCGCTGCTGCTCGAGGGCGAGGCCGGCGTAGGCAAGACCGAACTGGCGAAGGTGCTCGCCAGGGCGTTGCAGGCGCCGCTGATCCGCTTGCAGTGCTACGAGGGACTGGACGTCGCGTCGGCTGCCTACGAGTGGAACGTCGCGCGACAGATGCTCGAGATCCGCGTGGCCGAGGCCGGTCATGAAGCCGACCGCGAGCGGCTGCTGCGCAGCCTGTATTCGCGCGAGATGCTGATCGAGCGTCCGCTGCTGCAGGCGCTCACGCAGCCGGTCTCGCCGGTGCTGCTGATCGACGAACTCGACCGCGCCGACGAGCCCTTCGAGGCGTTCCTGCTCGAGGTGCTCGCCGAGTCGCAGCTGTCGATTCCCGAGTTCGGAACGATCCGCGCCGAGCACCCGCCGATCGTCGTCATCACGTCGAACCGCACGCGCGAGATCCACGATGCGCTCAAGCGCCGCTGCCTGTACGCGTGGGTCGATTACCCCGACGCGACGCGCGAGCTCGACATCATCCGGCGCAAGGCGGGCAACGCCGGCGAGCGGCTCGCGCAGCAGGTGGTCGGTTTCGTGCAGCGCGCGCGCGCGCTCGACCTGTTCAAGGCTCCCGGCGTGGCCGAGACGATCGACTGGGCCAACGCGCTGGTCGCGCTCGACACGCTGTCACTCGATCCGCAGTCGGTGTCCGACACGCTCGGCGTGCTGCTGAAGTACCAGGACGACATCGCTCGCATCGACGCCGGCGCCGGAGCGGCCATCCTCGAGGAGCTGCGCGCGGAGGGGATCCTCGAGCGTCATCCGGCCCGGGTCTAGGAGGCTGTCGGACTATGGACAGCGGTCGCGTTCGAGCCGGAAAGCCGCGAGGCAAGGCGCCGGTTCCGGTCGATAGCCGTAGCTATCGGCCGGGTTCGGCAACGCCGCATCGCGGCTTTCTGGCTCGAACCCGCAGGGCAGAGGACGGCAGGGCGCATTGCCGCGTTACGCGAAGGGATCGATACCGCCCGGTATCGACCCCTTCGCGCGCCTTGCACTGCATCCCTGCCGTCCTCTGCGCGACCCCTGTCCATAGTCCGACAGCCTCCTTAGTACGCCGATGCCCGGTCGCATCGCCGAGAACATCGCGCACTTCGCTCGCGTGCTGCGCGCGGCGGGGCTCCCGGTAGGCTCCGACCGCGTTCTCGCCGGCATCGCCGCGGTGGAGCTGGTGGGACTCGAACGGCGCGACGACGTCCGCGACGCGCTGGCGGCGGTGATGATCGACCGGCACGAGCAGCAGCCGGTGTTCGATGCAGCGTTCGCCGCGTTCTGGCGCGACCCGAAACTGCTCGAGCGGCTGATGTACCTGATGCTGCCGCGGGTCGAAGGACGCCCCGGGGCGACGGCGCCGCCGCAGCGACCGCGTCGCGTCGAGGAAGCGCTCTCGCCGCCGGCCCCGCGACATACGCCGTCGGCGCCCCGTGACGCCGACGAGCACCGCATCGAGGCGATTCTCGGCTTCTCCGAGCGCGAGCGGCTGCAACACGCCGATTTCGAGAGCATGTCGGCCAGCGAGTTCGCCCTCGCCCGGCGGCTCGCCGAGACCGTGCCGCTGCCGGTGCGCCCGCTGCGCACGCGCCGACTCGCCCCGTCGGCGCGCGGGCGCATCGACCTGCGCCGCGCGCTGCGCCGACTCGCGCGCGCACCCGACACGATCGACCTGCCGCGCTCGTCGCCGCGCCTGCGCACGCCGCCGCTCGTCGTGCTGATCGACATCTCGGGTTCGATGGATCGCTACGCGCGCGCGTTCCTGCACTACGCATACGGGCTCACGCAACGCCATCATCGCGTGCACACGCTGGTGTTCGGCACGCGGCTCACCGACATCACGCGCTGCCTGCGTCACCGTGATCCGGACGTCGCGATCGAAAGCGCCGACGCACTGGTGCAGGACTGGAAGGGCGGCACGCGCATCGCGTCGAACCTGGCGCTGTTCAACCGGCGCTGGGCGCGTCGGCTGCTCACCGGCAACGCGGCGCTGCTGCTCGTCACCGACGGGCTCGATCGTGACGAACACGGTTCGCTGTCCGCGGAAGCGGCGCGGCTGTCGCGCTATGCGCATCAGCTGGTCTGGCTCAATCCGCTGCTGCGCTACGAGGGATTCGAGCCGCGGGCCAGCGGCGTGCGCGCGCTGCTGCCGCACGTCGACCGAATGCTTCCGGTGCACAATCTGTCGAGTCTTGCCGAACTGGCGACGGCGCTGCGAGCGCCGGAGCCCCGGCACGGTGCGTGCAGCCGTTCCAGGTCGCGACCACCCATGGAGTCTCCGACATGAACCTGCAGGGCGAACGACTGATCCCGGCGACACCGGAAGCGACGTGGGCGGCGCTCAACGACCCCGAAACGCTGAAGGCCTGCATCAACGGATGCGAGTCGCTCGAGCGAACCGGCGACGACGAATACCTGGCGACGATCGCGATGCGCGTCGGTCCGGTGAACGCGCGCTTCAAGGGGCGCCTGAAGCTGCAGAACGTGGTGCCGCCGTCGTCGTACACGATCGCCTTCGACGGACAGGGCGGAGCGGCCGGCTTCGGCAAGGGATCCGCCGACGTGCAGTTGTCGCCCGACCCGGGGGGCACGCGGCTGGCCTACAACGCCAAGGCGCAGGTCGGCGGCAAGCTGGCGCAAGTGGGATCGCGCCTGATCGACGGCGCTGCTGCGAAAATAGCGGAGGACTTCTTCGCCGCCTTCGAGTCGCGCCTGAGCGCCACCGCACGCGCGGTCGACGAGACCATCGTCAACGAAGCGGCGGCTGGCGCAACGGTCGGCCGCGAAGAGGCAGGTACCGGCGGCGCGGCATCCATCGAGACCCGCCGCGCTGCGCCGTCCGGCTCGTCGCTGCGCTGGCTCGCATGGATCGTCGCGATCGTCGTCGTCGCGGCGCTCATCGCGTACTGGCGCCGTTGACGAACACCGGGCGAAAGCCCACTGCTTCGGAGGGAACCGGATGGACAGCATCGATCGCGAAGTGCTCGAGCACGCACGCGACTGGTTCGCCGAAGGCCGTCACGTCTGGCTGATCACGGTCGTCGAGACCTGGGGCTCGGCGCCGCGGCCGGTCGGCGCGTTGCTCGCGCTGCGCGACGACGGCCTCGTCGTCGGCTCGGTATCGGGCGGCTGCGTCGAGGACGATCTCATCGAGCGCGTGCGCACCGGCGAGCGCGTAGGCAAGCCGTCGATGATCCTGTACGGCATCGACAAGGACGAGGCGGCGCGCTTCGGACTGCCGTGCGGCGGAACCTTGCGGCTGCTGCAGGAGCCGCTCGCCGACGCAGGCTGGATCGACGAGGTACTCGAACGCACCGCACGGCACGAACTCATCGCGCGCACGCTCGACCTCGAAAGCGGCGCCGCCACGATCGAGCCGGCGCAGCCTGGTGACGCCTTTGCCTTCGACGGCCATACGGCGCGCGCCGTGTTCGGCCCGCGCTACCGGATGCTGATGATCGGCGCGGGGCAACTGTCGCGCGTTCTTGCCGAAATGGCCAAGGCGCTCGATTTCCAGGTCTTCGTCTGCGACCCGCGCGAGGAGTACTACAGCACGCTCGAGTTGCCGCAGGTCACGTTGCTGCCCGGCATGCCCGACGACGTCGTCGCCGAATTCAAGCCGGACGCGAACACCGCGATCGTCGCGCTCACGCACGATCCGAAGCTCGACGACCTCGCGCTGCTCGAAGCGTTGAAGTCGCCGGCGTTCTACATCGGCGCGCTCGGCTCGCGCAGCAACACCGCGCGCCGCCGCCAGCGGCTCGCGATGTTCGACCTCAGCGCCGACGAGATCGCGCGGCTGCACGGCCCGATCGGACTGCACATCGGCAGCCGCACGCCGGCGGAGATCGCGGTGGCGATCCTCGCCGAAATTGTCTCGGTGAAAAACGGCGTGGCACCCACGCAGAAGAAGGCGCCGCAGGAGGAAGAGGCCTGCGCCGCGGGATTTTGATGCACCGACCCCGTCCGCTGCAGTTTTCGCTGCGGAATACGGCGTTTTTGCGTGAGCAGCAACTTGCTCCGCACGAAATGCAGCATTACGCGGCGTTTCCGCTGGAGCGCACGCCGCAGGCGCCCGAAGCAGGCACCGCATCGCGCGAGGCGGCGATCGACAGCACGAGACGGCCGTCCCCGGTGTGGGCGCCCTCCACCGGCACGCCATAGACGCGCGACAGCGTGACAGGCTCGACGAGTTCTTCGACGGCGCCGAACACCACTTCCCGGTCCGGCAGGTAGACGAGCGCGCGCGTGCCGGCGCGCCGGGCGTGGTTCGGATCGTGCGTCGAGTAGACGATGCCCAGTCCGTCGTCGGCGAGCGATGCGACCACGTCGAGCACCCGCCCCTGGTTGCCGAAATCGAGGCTCGTCGTCGGTTCGTCGAGCACCAGCGTCGTGGCTTCCTGGGCGAGCGCACGCGCCACCGCGGCGAGCTGGCGCTCACCGCCGGACATGTGCGACAGCGGACGCGTGCGGAAGTCCTCGAGACCGAGCCGTTCGAGTGCGCGCGCCACCGCGGCGCGGTCGGCGCGCCCCGGGGACGCGCCGGCAGCCAGGCGACCGAGGCGACCCAGCATCGCGTATTGCTCGACGGTGAATTCGAAGGCGGCACCCGGCGACTGCGGCACCCATGCGACGCATTCGGCGAGTTCGCGCGGCGAATGCTGCGCGAGCGGACGGCCGGCCCAACGCACCTCGCCGGCAACCGGCGCGACGATGCCGAGAAGCGTGCGGAACAGCGTGCTCTTGCCCGAGCCGTTCGGCCCGAGCACGACGACGATCTCGCCGCCGTGCAGCGCGAGGTCGATCGGCCGGGTGAGCGCGCGCCGCTGGTATCCGAAAGCGAGCGCGACGGTGCGCAGCAGCTCAGTCATTGCGCGCGCGTGCGAGCATCAATGCGAACAGGACCGGCGCACCGACCAGCGCGGTGAGCACGCCCGGCGGCACTTCGGAGGCGCCCAGGCTGCGGCCCATCGTGTCGATCACCAGCATCAGCCACGCGCCGAGCAGCATCGACACCGGCAGCACGCGTGCGAACGATGCGCCGACGAGCAGGCGCGCCGCGTGCGGCACAACGAGCCCGATCCAGCCGATGACGCCCGCCGCCGCCACCGTCGCACTGGTGGCGAGCGTCGCGCCGACGACGAGCAGGAGTCGCAACGCCGGCAGCCGCACGCCGAGCGCATGGATCTCGTCGTCCGACAATGCGAGCGCATCGGCGCGCCAGCGCATCACGACCAGCGGAGCGGTACCGATCGCGGCGAAGACGGCCAGCAGCGCCAGATCGCCGGCGGTGATCGACGCGAAGCTGCCGAGCATCCAGAAGACGATCGCGGGCAGCTGCGTGTACGGATCCGCCAGCGTCTTCACCAGGGCGATCAGCGCACCGAGCACGCTGCCGATCGCGATGCCGGCGAGCACGAGGCTGAGCGTGCGGTCGCGCAGCGGAAGCAGCGATCCCACCGAGTAGACGATCGATACCGCGAACAGCCCGCCGACGAAGGCTGCTCCCTGGATGGCGACGACACTCCATCCGAGGAAGATGCCGGCGACCGCACCGAGCGCAGCACCCGCCGAGACGCCGAGCAGGTCCGGCGCGGCGAGCGGGTTGCGGAACACCGACTGCAGCGCGACGCCGGAAGCCGCGAGCGCGGCGCCGACCGTCAGCGACGCGAGAACGCGCGGCCCGCGCACCTGCCACAGCACGGTTTCGGCCAGCGGCGCCGAAGCGGGGTCGCCGACGGGCGAACGGCCGGCGAGCATGCGCAACACCTCGACGAGCGGCAGCTCGAAACGGCCGCTGCCGAGCGCATAGAGCGTGGTGGCGACCAGCGCCAGCGCGAGCAGGACGAGCACCGAGAGCCAGCCCGTCCGGCCGACGCGCATGGTGGGCGAGCCGGTCGCGATCATCGCTGCACGCCGAGCAGCCGGCGCCGCTGCACGGACCTGTCCGAAGACATCGTCGCCCGACGGATCGGCCTTCGGCGCGGAACTTCAGCGCGACGCTCAGGTGTCCTGGAAGACGATCTGCGGCACCTTGCCGCTGGTGTCCTGCGCCTTCTCGGCGATCTTCACCGCGATGCGGCGCGCGATCTCGCGATAGCTCTGCGAAACCGGCCCGCTGGGGTCGGCCACGACGGTCGGCTTGCCGGAGTCGGCCTGCTCGCGGATGCGGATGTCCAGCGGCAGCCCGCCGAGATACTCGACATCGTATTCCTTCGACATGCGCTCGCCGCCGCCCTCGCCGAAGATGTGCTCGACGTGCCCGCAGTTCGAGCAGCGGTGCATCGCCATGTTCTCGATGATGCCGAGGATCGGGATGCCGACCTTCTCGAACATCTTCAGGCCCTTCTTCGCGTCGATCAGCGCGATGTCCTGCGGGGTCGTCACGATGACGGCGCCGGTGACCGGGATCTTTTGCGCGAGCGTCAGGTGGATGTCGCCGGTGCCCGGGGGCATGTCGACGACGAGGTAGTCGAGTTCGCGCCAGTTCGTTTCACGCAGCAGCTGCTCGAGCGCCTGCGTGACCATCGGGCCGCGCCAGACCATTGGCGTGTCGAGGTCGATCATGAATCCGATCGAACTCGCCTGGATGCCGTGCCCTTCCATCGGCTCGAGCGACTTGCCGTCCTTCGATTCGGGGCGTCCGGTGATGCCGAGCATCGTCGGCTGCGAAGGCCCGTAGATGTCGGCGTCGAGCATGCCCACGCTCGCCCCTTCGGCCGACAGCGCGAGCGCGACGTTCACTGCGGTGGTGCTCTTGCCGACGCCACCCTTGCCCGAGGCCACCGCGATGATGTTCTTCACGCCGGGCAGCGTCTTCATGCCCTTCTGGACCGAGTGAGCCTCGATCTTCTGGTAGACGTTGGCCGAAACGTTGCCGACGCCGGGCAGCGCGCGCAGCGCCGCGATCGTCTGTCGCCGGATCGATTCGATCTGCGATTTCGCGGGATAGCCGAGCACGACGTCGACCGATACCTCGCCGCCGTCGACGCGCAGGTTTCGCGCGGCACCCGATTCGACGAGGCTTTTCTGCGTGTTGGGATCGACGACGCGCGACAGCGCCAGCTCGACCTGTTCGATGGTCACGCTCATGGGGGATCCGGAAAGCGGGGAGTGGATCGCTCAAGTCTAGCAGGCGCTGGAGCACGTACCCCCTTTGCTAAGATCCGCCGATGAGCGCGCGCACTCTCTTCGTCACGACGGCGCTGCCGTACGCGAACGGCCCTTTCCACATCGGCCACATCATGGAGTACATCCAGGCCGACATCTGGGTGCGCTTCCAGCGCATGCGCGGGCACACCGTGCATTTCGTCGGCGCCGATGACGCGCACGGCGCGCCGATCATGATCGCCGCCGAGAAGGAAGGGGTCACGCCGCAGGCCTTCGTCGAGCGCATCGCCGCGGGGCGCCGGCAGTACCTCGACGGCTTCCACATCGGCTTCGACCACTGGCACAGCACCGACTCCGCGGAGAACGTCGAACTGTCGCAGTCGATCTATCGTTCGCTGCGCGACGCCGGTCTCATCGACGTGCGCCCGGTCGAGCAGTTCTTCGATCCGGTCAAGGGCATGTTCCTGCCCGACCGCTACATCAAGGGCGAATGCCCCAGTTGCGGCGCGCCGGATCAGTACGGCGACGCCTGCGAGAACTGCAGTTCGGTCTACGCGGCCACCGAACTGAAGAATCCGTTCTCCACGCTCACCGGCGCAACGCCCGAGCTGCGCGTTTCAGAACATTACTTCTTTCGTTTGTCGGATCCGCGTTGTGTAACGTTTCTGCGCGAATGGACGCGCAGCGACGACCGCTGGGGCGAGCCCCGGCTGCAGCCCGAGGTGCTCGCCAAGGCACGCGAATGGCTGGGCGAGGACAGCGGCAACGGCAGCCTCGCCGACTGGGACATCTCGCGCGACGCCCCCTACTTCGGCATCGAGATCCCCGATGCGCCCGGCAAGTACTTCTACGTCTGGCTCGATGCGCCGATCGGCTACCTGGCCTCGCTGAAGGCGCTGTGCCACGAGCGCGGCATCGACTTCGACGCACTGCTCGCCGATCCCGCCACCGAGCAGGTGCACTTCATCGGCAAGGACATCATCTATTTCCACGTGCTGTTCTGGCCGGCAATGCTGCACTTCGCACGCCGCAAGACGCCAGACCGCGTGAACGTGCACGGCTTCATCACGGTGAGCGGCGCGAAGATGAGCAAGAGCCGCGGCACCGGCATCTCGCCGTTGCGCTATCTCGAGATCGGCATGGATCCCGAGTGGCTGCGCTACTACATCGCGGCCAAGCTGAATTCGCACGTGCAGGACGTCGACTTCGACGCCGACGACTTCCTCGCGCGGGTGAACGCCGACCTGATCGGCAAGTACGTGAACATCGCCAGCCGCGCGTCGGGCTTCGTCGCGCGCCAGTTCGACGGACGCGTGCTCTCCGCCGACGAAGTCGAGGACGCGGCGCAGCGCGAGCGCTTCGTGCGGCTCGCGGCCCAGGTAACCGACGCCTACGAGGGGCGCGAATTCGGGGCAGTGGCGAGGCTCACGATGGCCTACGCCGACGAGATCAATCAGTATTTCGACGCGAACAGGCCGTGGGAGATGGCGAAGGACCCGGCGCAGCAGGACGCGTTGCATCGCGTCTGCTCGCGCTGCCTGATCGCGTTCCACCGTCTCACGGTACTGCTCGCGCCGATGCTGCCGGCCACCGCGGCCCGGGTCGCGCAGTTGTTCGGCACACCCCCGCTGCGCTGGGAAGATCTCGGCGTTGCCGAAGGCGCCACGTCCCCGGTGCACTCGATCGGCCGCTACGCGCATCTGATGAAGCGCGTCGAAGCGAAGCAGCTGGACGCGTTGTTCGAGCCGCCGACCGACTCGGCGACACCGGCGGCACCGTCGCCCCCGAGCGAGCCCGCCTCGGCGGACGTCGTTTCGATCGACGACTTCGGACGCCTCGACCTTCGCATTGCGCGCGTCGTCGATGCGCAGGCGGTGGAGGGCTCGAAGAAGCTGCTGCGCCTCGAACTCGACCTCGGCGAGGGGCGCACGCGCACGGTGTTCTCAGGCATTCGCGCTGCGTACGAACCGGCGGCGCTCGTCGGAAGGCTCACGGTCGTGGTCGCCAACCTCGCCCCGCGCAAGATGAAGTTCGGCGTCTCCGAAGGGATGGTGCTTTCGGCGTCGGCCGACGATGCGCAACAATCGGGCGCGCTCTTCCTGCTCGATGCGGACGAAGGCGCGCAGCCCGGAATGAGGATCAGCTGAGAAGGTGGTTCTGAGGGCGCCTCTCAACCGCCTGCGTTGATCCGCTTCGGATCCGGCGTGCGGCTCGTGCGCAGCACGCGCCCTTCCGGCGACAGGTGCACGTGGAACATCTCGGTGTCGGTGCCGACGGCGGTCTTCACGCGCCAGGTCCAGACCGTTTCGTTGCGCGCGGGGAAGCGCTCTTCCTCGTCGGGCTTGCCGAGCAGGCGGCGCAGGTCGTCTCGACTCATCCCGGCGCGCACCCGCTCGAGTTGCGCGGCGGAACGCGCATCGGTCATGCCGCGGTAGCGGCCGTCCGGATCGATCTCGACCATCCAGGTTTCGCTGCCCTCCGGACCGCGGGAGAATTCGAGCACCTGGCTGCCGTCGTCCTCTTCCCAGATCATCGCCGGCGTGCCCATCAGGCGGCGTACGTCATCGGCGGTGGACACACCGGGCTGCAACTCCTTCTGCGCGAAGTAGTCGCAACCGCCCACGAAGGCCAGCAGCGCGCACAACCAGCCGGTCCACAACGTCCTTCTCATCCGCTTCCTCCGGTCGAGCGGCGAGTATCGCCGAAGACTCGGGGCGGCCTCGCCGGCGGGTTCGGCGATCGCTTACACTTCGACCTGGAGCCGAACCGCCATGTACAAGTCCGAAATCACGCGTTTCCTGCAGCAGCTCAAGCAGGAACGCCCGCATATCGAGCCCGGCCAGCGCGAAGGACGCGCGCTGCTCTGGGATCGCCCGCAGGATCTCGACACGATGAAGCGCCAGCGGGAATCGCGCGTGCCGAGATCGTCCTACGTGTACTACCCCAAAGACTACACTTGAGCGCGCTGTCCGCCGGGGCGCAGCTCGATGCGCCGCCCGACGACGCCGACGTCGATTCCACGCCCGGCGTACCGGAGCAGCTGGAGTTGAAGGTCTTCGCGCGGCTGTACGGCGAGCCGATGCTGCGGCTGCCGCAGGATCTGTACATTCCGCCCGACGCGCTCGAGGTGTTCCTCGACGCCTTCGAGGGACCGCTCGATGTGCTGCTGTACCTGATCCGCCGGCAGAACTTCGACATCTTCGACATCCCGATGGCGGAGGTCACGCGCCAGTACCTCGCCTACATCGACGAGATCCGCAGCCACAACCTCGAGCTCGCTGCCGAATACCTGCTGATGGCCGCGCTGCTGATCTCGATCAAGTCGCGCATGCTGCTGCCGGTGAAGAAAGCCGACAGCAGCGAGGAGGTCGAGGATCCGCGCGCCGAACTGGCGCGCCGGCTCATCGAATACGAACGGATCAAGCGCGGCGCCGAAGAGATCGACCGACTGCCGCAGCTCGGCCGCGACTTCCTCGCCGCCAATGTCTGGATCGAGCAGGCGACGACCACGCGCCTGCCCGACGTGAATGCCGACGACCTGCGCAGCGCCTGGGCCGACATCCTGCGCCGCGCGCGCCTGGTTCAGCATCACCGCATCACGCGCGAGGAGCTGTCGGTGCGCGAGTACATGACGATCGTGCTGCGCAAGCTGCAAGACCGGCGTTTCGCCGAGTTCGACGAGCTGTTCGACACCTCGCGCGGCGCTCCGATCGTCGTCGTCACGTTCATCGCGCTGCTCGAGCTCGCACGCGAATCGCTGATCGAGATCACGCAGGCCGAGGCCTTCGCGCCGATCTACGTGCGGCTCGCCTACCGGCCGAGCTAGGAGGCTGTCGGACTATGGGCAGGGGTCGCGCAGTGGACGGCAGGGATGCAGTGCATGGCGTGCGAAGGCGTCGATACCGGGCGGTATCGACGCCTTCGCGTAACGCGGCAATGCGCCCTGCCGTCCTCTGCCCTGCGGGTTCGAGCCAGAAAGCCGCGATGCGGCGTTGCCGAACCCGGTCGATAGCTACGGCTATCGACCGGAACCGAAGCCTTGCCTCGCGGCTTTCTGG
>JAJPES010000072.1 GCA_021166725.1 Burkholderiaceae bacterium
GAAGAAAACCGGGGTCAGACCACGGTTTTGCGAGCAAAACCGTGGTCTGACCCCGGTTTTCTTCCTCGGTTTTCTTCCTTCCCTATCTGTGATACCCGGTGACCCGCTCCACCTCTTCCTTCGACCCCAGGATCACCGCGACGCGCTCGTGCAGCTTGGACGGTACGATCTCCATGATCCGCTGCATTCCGTTGGTGCCTGCGCCGCCGGCCTGCTCGACGAGGAACGACATCGGGTTGGCTTCGTAGAGCAGCCGCAGCTTGCCCGGCTTGTCGGGGTCGCGGTTGTCGCGCGGGTAGAGGAAGATGCCGCCGCGCGTCATGATTCGGTGCACGTCGGCGACCATCGACGCGACCCAGCGCATGTTGAAGTCGACGCCACGGGGGCCTTCCTTGCCGGCCAGCAGTTCGTCGATGTAGCGCTTGACCGGCGGTTGCCAATGGCGCGCGTTCGACGCGTTGATCGCGAACTCGCGCGTGCTTTCGGGGATGCGCATCCGGTCTGCGGTGAGCATCCATGCGCCCGGCTCGCGATCGAGCGTGAAGCAGGCGACGCCGTCGCCGACGGTGAGCACGAGCAGCGTCGAGGGACCGTACACCGCATAGCCGGCCGCCACCTGCTTCGTGCCCGGTTGCAGGAAGTGCGTCTCGTCGGGATCTTTCACGCCTTCGGGCAGCCGCAGCACCGAGAAGATCGTGCCGACCGACACGTTGACGTCGATGTTCGACGAGCCGTCGAGCGGGTCGTACAGCAGCAGGAACTCGCCCTTCGGATAGCGGTTCGGAATCGGGTACGGGTGATCCATCTCCTCCGATGCCATCGCGGCAAGGTTGCCGCCCCATTCGTTCGCTTCGAGCAGCGCCTCGTTGGCGATGACGTCGAGCTTCTTCTGCGATTCGCCCTGCACGTTCGACGAGCCCGCTTCGCCCAGGCAGTCGGCGAGCGCGCCCTTGGATACCGCGATGCCGATGCGTTTGCAGGTGCGTGCGATCACCTCGAGCAGCATGCGCAGTTCGGTGGGAATGAGCCCTTTCTCGCGCTGCTTCTCGACGAGGTACTGGGTGAGGCTGACGGGGCGGGGCGGCATGACGACTCCTGCGGGGAAGGGAATACGGTGCGCCCTCGGAACGTGCGAGCCAGTCGCGGCATGGACGATCGGTTCGCACTTCTCAGGCGGCGAGCGCTTTCTCGACTATCTCTCGCACGTCGCTCGACAGCGGCGGATGTTGCGCAACGCGTTGGAGCGACGCGCGCATCAATGCCTGTCGGCCAGGATCGAACTTGCGCCAGCGATCGAGCGCGCGCGCCAGGCGAGCGGCGATCTGCGGATTCAACGCGTCGGCCTCGAGCACGCGTTCGACCCAGAAGTCGTAGCCTGAGCCGTCGGACGCGTGGAACTCGGCGAGGTTGCCGTTGCAGAAGCTGCCGACGAGCGCGCGCAGCCGGTTGGGGTTGCGCATCGAGAACGCCGGATGGCGCATCAGCTCGCGCACGCGGTCGAGCACCGGTGCGTCGCCCGGTTGGCGATGCATCGTTGCCTGCAGCGCGAACCACTTGTCGAGCACGAGCGGTTCGCCCGCATGTCGCGCGGCGAAGCGCGCGAGCGCGTCGTCGCGCGGCTCGCCTGGAATGCGCAGCAGCGCCTGCAGCGCGCCGATGCCGTCGGTCATGTTGTCGGCGGCGTCGAACTGCGCTACGGCTGCGTCGACCGCCTCGCGCGCCTGCGTGTCGACCCAGTAGCCGAGCGAGACGTTCTTCAGCGCGCGCCGCCCGGCCGAGACCGAATCGGGCGAATACGCGGCGCCGTCCCGGTATGCAGTCCACGTATCGCGCCAGGCGTCGGCGAGTGTGTCCGCGAGGCAGCGGCGTACCGCGTTGCGTGCGGCGCGCAGCGCCACCGGATCGACCACGTCCAGCTGCTCGGCGACGAAGCCTTCCGAAGGCAGCGTGAACAGCTGCTCGCGAAACGCGGGATCGAGCGTGTCGTCGCGCAGCAGCGCGGCCATCGTCTCCGCTAGCGGGGCGCAGCGTTGCCGCACCTCGGCGCCGGCGAGCACGGCGAGGATGCTGGCGACGATGAAGCGTTGCAGCGCTTCCCAACGGTTGAACGGGTCGCTGTCGTGCGCGGCGAGCAGCGCGAGCGCCGCATCGTCGTAATCGTGCTCGACGACGATCGGTGCGGAGAAGTCGCGCGCGAGCGACGGCAGCGGTTCGGCGTCGACGTCGTCGAAGACGAACACGTGTTGCGCCTCGGTGAGGTCGAGCACGGCCGTGTGCCGGCCGGTTTGACCCGCTCGCGCCTGCACCGGATGCAGGCGTCCGTCGACCCGTTCGGCGATGCGCAACGGAAGATCGCGTCCGTCTGCGCGCCCGACCAGGCCGATCGCGAACGGAATGTGCAAAGGAAGCTTCAGCGGCTGGCCCGGGGTGGGCGGGGTGCGCTGCGCGAGTTCGAGGGTATAGCGCCGCGCGGCGGCATCGTAGTGACCGCGTGCCTGCACGCGCGGGGTGCCGGCCTGCGAGTACCAGCGGCGGAATTGCGTGAACGCCTGCCCGTTCGCGTCTCCGATTGCCGAGACGAACTCGTCGCAGGTGACGGCCTGCCCGTCGTGCCGTGCGAAGTACAGGTCGAGACCCCGACGGAAGCCGTCGCGCCCGGTGAGCGTCTGCAGCATCCGGATGACTTCGGCCCCTTTTTCGTAGACGGTGACGGTGTAGAAGTTGTCGATTTCCTCGTACGCGTCGGGGCGGATAGGGTGCGCCATCGGCCCGGCGTCCTCGGCGAACTGCGCCGAGCGCAGCACGCGAACGTCCTCGATGCGCTTGACGGCGCGTGCGCTGGCGGCGCCGGTGCTGGCGGCGGCCGCCCCCGGGCCGGGAGTCGTCGCGCTCGCGGGAGTCGTCGCGCTCGCGCTCCGTTGCGCCAGCATGTCGGCCGAGAACTCCTGGTCGCGAAAGACGGTGAGGCCTTCCTTCAGCGTGAGCTGGAACCAGTCGCGGCAGGTGACGCGGTTGCCCGTCCAGTTGTGGAAATACTCGTGTCCGACCACCGACTCGACCGCCGCGAAATCGTCGTCGGTGGCGATGTGCGGATCGGCGAAGACGTATTTCGCGTTGAAGATGTTGAGCCCCTTGTTCTCCATCGCGCCCATGTTGAAGTCGCTGACCGCGACGATCATGAAGCGATCGAGGTCGAGCTCGAGCCCGAAGCGCTGCTCGTCCCAGCGGATGGCCCGCTCGAGCGAATCCAGTGCGTGGCCCGCGCGTGCTTCGTTGCCCGGTTCCACCCAGACCTGAAGCAGCACTTCGCGCCCCGAGGCGGTGCGCAAGCGCCGCTCGATGGCGGCCAGCCGCGCCGCGACGACGGCGAACAGGTAGCTCGGCTTCGGAAAGGGATCGTGCCAGGTCGCCCAGTGCCATTCGTCCGGTGCTACCGCGCCGCCGCCGGCGTCGGCCGGCCCGCCGCTTCCCGCGTCGACCAGGTTGCCGTTGGACAGCAGCACCGGGCAGCTCTGGCGCGGCGCGCGCAGCGTCACCGTGTAGCGCGCCATGACGTCCGGACGATCGGGAAACCAGGTGATGCGGCGAAAACCCTGCGCCTCGCATTGGGTGAAAAAACCGCCGTTCGACACGTACAGTCCGCTCAGCGCGGTGTTCGCCTGCGGGTCCACGCGGGATACCGTGTCGAGCTCGAAGCGTTCGGGCACTCGATCGATGGTCAGCGCGTGCTCGTCGACACGGTACTCGGCGGACTCGAGCGGGCGTCCGTCGATGCGCAAGTCGAGCAGTTCGAGCTGCTCGCCATCGAGGACGAGCGGCGCCGGTGCGTTGGCGGCCGCCTGCGGATTGCGCCGTACCGACAGCGACGCTCGTACCAGCGTACTGCGCGGATGGAGGTCGAAGACCAGCCGGACGTCATCGACGAGCCAGGGGGGCGGCGTGTAGGCGGTACGATGAACGGTCACGGAGCGGCACTCGGGCTTCGACGAGGGGCTTCCGATTGTAAGCGCTCGTTGCAGCGGTCGAGCCGATGGCCCGCGAAGGCTTCGGTGCGTTACGCCGCGCTGCGCCGAAAGGCGCCGGGCGCAGCATTTGCCGGGGACGAATCATGTTCGCATTTCGTCGTTGCCTGCTGCTTGTGTTGCTCGTCGCGCTTTCGGCACTGGCCGGTTGCGCGACGCCGCTGCGCGGTGAAGTCACCACCTTCAACGACTGGCCGGCGAGCGCGCCCCGAACCTATCGATTCGTGCGCACCGATGCGCAGCGAAACAGCCTGGAGCATGCGCAGTGGGAGCAGTTGCTGCGCTTCGAACTCGCCCGCGCGGGCTTCCAGCCGGCGTCCGATCCGCGCTTCGCGGTGTCGTTCGACTACCGCATGGATCGCAAGATGAGCCGCGTCGTCGACTACCAGCCGATCGTCCAGCCCTATTTCTGGTGGGGCTCTTTCGGCCCGCATGCGGGGTTCAGCGTGGGCGGGCCTTTCCCATGGTGGGGCTCGGCGTACTACCCGGTGGCCACCGACCGGGTCTGGTACGACTACCGTCTGCACCTGCAGATCGACGATCTCTCGGTGAAACCGCCGCGTCGCGTCTACGAAGGGACCGCGGTCAGCGACGGCTACATTCCGCAGCCCGAGCAGGTGCTGCCGCTGCTTGCGCGCGCGTTGCTGGCGGATTTTCCCGGACCGAGCGGCGTGACGCGACGAGTCGAAGTGCCGCGCGAGCCGAAGTAGGGGGCCTGTTCACTTGAGCGCGCGCGGGCGCCACCAGTTCGGCGTGACGGCCTCGAAGCGCCCGCTTTCGTGCAGCCGGTTGGCCAGCGCGAGCGATTCGAGTCCGGCGGGCGAGGCGACCAGCCAGGTGCGTTGCTGCGGGTCGATCGGTCGCACCGGTTCGAGGCCGGCGTCGGCGAGCGCCCTGCGCGGATCGTCCAGATCTGCGTCGCGCAACCGCACGATGACGCCGCCGGGAAGCGCGCGCGGCTCGCCGTTCGGATCGCGAAACAGCGGGGAGACGCCCGCGAGGAGTTCGTCCGACTTTTCCGCATCGGTTCGTGCGGAACGCTTTTCGAGATCGGGCTTTGCGTTGCGGAAGTCGACGACCCAGTTTGGATCGACCTGAAGCGGCCGGCGATGTTCGCCGTCGTACCAGAAGCGCTCGGCGGTGGCCTTCGACGTCGAAGCGGCGGCTGCACTTGCGGGAGCGTTCGCGGGCATGGACGAGTCGGCCGCGGTCGTCGCGGCACACGCGGTCTGCGCGAGGAAGAGGCTCGCGAGCGCCGGGATGACGAGGATTCTTCGAAGCTGCCGTGGGTGGTTCATTTCAGCGTCCCCAGATCGTCAGTTTCCACGTGTTCCAGGTGGTCGTGTCCTGCGCGAGCAGGTCGCTCACCTTCAGCGTCCACGAGCCGACTGCGCTCTCGTTCAGGTTGGCTACGCTGGTGAAGACCCAGTGGCGGTAGTCGCCGCAGGGAGTCGTCGTGCCGTTGTACCTGCACACCCGCGACCGCGCGAGCGTCGTCGACGATGGCGGCGCATCGCTTCTTTGCAGCTCGATCTGCAGGTCACCCGAATAGCCGCCCTCGGCGTCGAATTCCACTTCGACGAGTTCGATGCTCGTGATCGGGCAAGCGGCGCTGTTCACCGCAACGGTATCGCTGACGGCGCCGAGGTCGGGAATCGGCGCGGCGACTGCGCGCGGAAACGAGCACTTGCGCAGCGAATCGTTGGCGCCCACGCTCGGCCAGGTCTTCGCTGTCGCCACGGCCCTGCCGGCGTCGACGACGCCGAAACCGTAATAGGGGTTCACGCGCAGCCCGGCGCGATTCGTCTGCCAGTCGCTCGCTCCGGTGTCGACCGGGCGTGCCGTCGTCGCGAGGATCAGGCGCACGTCGCGCCAGGTGAGCGCTGGCGCTACCTCCAACAGCAGCGCGGCGACGCCGGAGACCATCGGCGTGCTCGCCGAGGTGCCGCCGAAGCTGCTCGTATAGCCGTTTCGCACGACGGTAGTCGTGATCCCGCGACTGCTGCCGCCGCTGGCGCCGCATACGAGGACGTTCGCGCCCGGTTCGGCGTACGGCGGCTTCCGATCGTTCTCGTCTACTCCGCACGCCGCGATTACCCCGGCCGTGTTCGCGTAGCCGTCGTAGTTCGAATCGTCGCGCACGCAGTCGGAACTCGCCGATCCTCCACAGCCGCCGTTGCCCGCCGGAAAGACGTAGATCGATCCCTTGCCGCTTCGGCCGTATTGGAGGCCGTCGCGGATCGTGCTGCGAAAAAGACTGCCCGGATCGCGGAGAAGGCCTTGCTCGTCCGGCGCGCCCCAGCTGTTGTTGTAAACCGTCGTGATCGCCTCGTCTCGGCGCAGCGCGTCGGAGACAGCGGCTTCGGTACCGGCACCTTCCGCGAGCGCGTTGTAGGCGGCGAGTGAAGCTCGCGGGGCGACTCCGGCGACGCCGAGCGCGTTGCCGTCGCGTGCGGCGGCGATTCCGGCCACCGATGTTCCGTGCGTGTCGTCCTGCGCGCAGGGCAGCGGACGCGCGTCGGCGGAGATTCCGGACCGATAGTTGCGATAAGCGGCGACGTTCGGGTAAAGGTCCTCGTGCAGCGTCTCGACGGCGTCGTCGACGATCGCGATGCGAGTGCCTTCGCCCTTGGCCGAGGACCACGCAGCCGGGACGCCGAGCGCCGCCAGGTGCCATTCGGAGCCCAGCAGCGGATCGGCGCCGCTGCCTTCGGCGGGGGGCGATTCGTCGTACTGGAAGTAGCAGTCCTTCTGCGCATCGGCGATGCTCGCGCTCGAGTCGGAGCCGCCATCGCCACCACCACCGCCGCAGCCGGCGATCGTCAGCACGAATGCCACCAGTGCCATGAACGGCGGGTCGCCAAGCACGCGGATTGCGGGACTCATCGATGTCGGTCACGAAGCGTTGCGCGGTGCGCAACCGGACGGCGATCGTAGCCTGTTCCGGGGTCGGCGCACGATTGCGGTGACCTGGCGCTCGACGGCTTGCCCGCATCTTGCGACGCGTATCGCGATGCGCGCGCGCGTATCATCGACGGCTCCCCGCCTCTCGCGCGAACATGCCCCGCATCCAGTCGCTTCTCGTCGCCAATCGCTCGGAAATCGCCATTCGCGTGATGCGTGCCGCTGCCGAACTCGGCATGCGCACGGTGGCGATCTATTCGCACGAAGACCGCTTCGCGCTGCATCGCTTCAAGGCCGACGAGAGCTACCTGGTCGGCGAGGGACGCAAGCCGCTGCAGGCCTACCTCGACATCGACGACATCCTGCGCATCGCTCGCCAGGCGCGCGTGGACGCGATCCATCCCGGGTACGGCTTCCTGTCGGAGAACCCCGAGTTCGCGCTCGCCTGTCGGCGCGCGGGACTGCTCTTCGTCGGGCCTTCGCCCGAGGTGATGACCACGCTGGGCAACAAGGTCGCGGCGCGCGCCGCAGCGATGGCCGCCGGCGTGCCGGTGATGCCGGCCACCGGGCCGCTGCCGCTCGACGCGCAACAGGCGCGCGAGCGCGCCGAGGCGATCGGCTTTCCGCTGATGCTCAAGGCGAGCTGGGGCGGCGGCGGGCGCGGCATGCGCATCATCGAATCGGCCGCCGATCTGGACGCGCAACTCGCCACCGCGCGGCGAGAGGCCAAGGCCGCCTTCGGCAACGACGAGGTCTATCTCGAAAAGCTGGTGCGCCGCGCGCGGCACGTCGAAGTACAGGTGGTCGGCGACCTGCACGGCAATCTCGTGCACCTGTACGAGCGCGACTGTTCGGTGCAGCGGCGCAACCAGAAGGTGGTCGAGCGCGCTCCGGCGCCGTACCTCGACGACGCAGCGCGCGCGCAACTGTGCGCCGCTGCGCTGCGGCTCGCGCGCAGCGTCGGCTATACGCACGCCGGCACTGTCGAGTTCCTGATGGACGCCGACAGCGGCGAGTTCCATTTCATCGAGGTGAACCCGCGCATCCAGGTCGAGCACACCGTGACCGAGCAGGTCACCGGCATCGACATCGTGAAGGCGCAACTGCGCATCACCGAGGGTGCGCGCATCGGCGATGCCGATTGTCCGGTGCCGGAGCAGTCGCAGATCCGCCTGAACGGGCATGCGCTGCAGTGCCGGATCACCACCGAAGACCCGGAGAACCAGTTCACGCCCGACTACGGTCGCATCACCGCGTACCGCAGCGCCGCCGGGTTCGGGCTGCGTCTGGACGGCGGCACCGCCTACACCGGCGCGGTGATCACGCCGTACTACGATTCGCTGCTGGTGAAGGTCACCGCCTGGGCGCCGACGCCGCACGAAGCGATCCGCCGCATGGACCGCGCGCTGCGCGAGTTCCGCATTCGTGGCGTGGCGACGAACCTGCAGTTCGTCGAGAACGTCATCAACCATCCCGACTTCGTCGAGGGTCGCGTCACCACGCGCTTCATCGACGACACGCCCGAGCTGTTCCGCTTCGCCACGCGGCGGGATCGCGCGACGCGCCTGCTGCACTACATCGGCGAGGTCACGGTCAACGGCCACCCCGACATGAAGGGGCGCAGCGCCCCCGATCTCTCGCGTCATCGAGTTTCGCTGCCGCCGGCTTCGATGCTCGACACCGGCATTCCCGTCCCGGCCGGTACCCGCGAGCGGCTGCTCGCGGTGGGCCCCGAGCTCTTCGCGCGCTGGATGTTCGAGCAGCCGCAGGCGCTGCTCACCGACACGACGATGCGCGATGCGCACCAGTCGCTGTTCGCCACGCGCATGCGCACGATCGACATGCTGCGCATCGCGCCCTACTACGCGCGCCTGCTGCCGCAGCTGTTCTCGCTCGAGTGCTGGGGCGGCGCGACCTTCGACGTGTCGCTGCGCTTCCTGAAGGAGGATCCGTGGGAACGCCTGGCGCGACTGCGCAAGGCGATCCCGAACGTGCTGCTGCAGATGCTGCTGCGAGGCAGCAACGCCGTCGGCTACACGAACTATGCCGACGACGTGGTGCGGCATTTCGTCGCGCGCGCGGCCGCCGGCGGCATCGACCTGTTTCGCGTCTTCGATTCGCTGAACTGGGTCGAGAACATGCGCGTGGCAATCGACGCGGTACTCGAAGCGGGCGCGTTGTGCGAGGGCGCGGTCTGCTACACCGCGGACCTGTTCGACGCGTCGCGCCCGAAGTATTCGCTGCGCTACTACCTGGATGCAGCGCGCCAGCTGCAGCGTGCCGGCGTGCACGTGCTCGGGATCAAGGACATGGCGGGGGTGTGCCGGCCGCGCGCTGCGCGCGAGCTGGTGCATGCGCTGCGCAGCGAGACCGGCCTGCCGGTGCATTTCCACACGCACGACACCAGCGGCGGCGCGGTCGCGTCGGTGCTCGCCGCGCTGGACGGCGGCGCCGATGCGGTCGACGGCGCGATGGACTCGATGAGCGGGCTCACGTCGCAGCCGAACCTCGGCGCGATCGTCGCGGCGCTCGAAGGAGGTCCGCGCGACGCCGGCATCGATCGCGACGCGATGCAGTCGATTTCGCACTACTGGGAGGGCGTGCGCGAGCTGTACGCGCCCTTCGAGGCGAGCATTCGCGCCGGCACCTCCGACGTCTACCGGCACGAGATGCCCGGCGGGCAGTACACGAACCTGCGCGAGCAGGCGCGCTCGCTGGGCCTGGAGCATCGCTGGCCGGAGGTCGCGCGCGCCTACGCCGAGGTCAATCGAGCGTTCGGCGACATCGTCAAGGTGACGCCGACCTCGAAGGTGGTCGGCGATCTGGCGCTGCACATGGTGGCCAACGACCTGAGTGCCGAGGACATCGTCGATCCGCAGCGCGACGTCGCCTTCCCGGAGAGCGTGGTGTCGCTGTTTCGCGGCGAGTTGGGCTTTCCTCCCGACGGCTTTCCGCAGGAGCTGTCCCGCAAGGTCCTGCGCTGCGACAGCGCGCATCCGATCGAGGCCGAGCCGCCGGCGCCGTACCGGCCCGGCGACCGGTTGCCGCCGGTCGATCTCGACCAGGCGCGCCAGCAGGCAGCGGCTGCGCTGGGCCATCGCGTCGACGACGACGAACTCGCGTCGTGGCTGATGTATCCGAAGGTCTTTCGCGACTACGACGAGCACCGACGCACGTTCGGCGACGTCTCCCGGCTGCCGACGCAGACCTTCTTCTACGGCATGCGCGAGCGCGAAGAGGTCGCGATCGGCATCGAGCGCGGCAAGACGCTCGTCGTCGCGATGCAGGGCACGGCCCCGGCCGAGGAGGAGGGCGTCGTCCGCGTGTTCTTCGAGCTCAACGGCCAGCCGCGCACGATGCGCATCGACAAGGCAGGCGCGCCGCGTGCGGTGCGGCGCGCGCAGGCGCAGCCGGGCAATTCGGCGCACGTTCCCGCGCCGATGCCCGGGATGGTCGTCACCGTCGCGGTCAAGCCGGGTCAGAGCGTGCACTCGGGCGATCCGCTCGTCTCGATCGAGGCGATGAAGATGGAGACGCAGATCCGCGCCGAGCGCGACGCGAGCGTGCGCACCGTTCACGTGAAGCCGGGCGACACGGTGTCGGCGCACGACCTGCTGATCGAGTTCGTACCGACGGAAGGGAATACCGCGCAGCCGGCCGCGCCGACATGACGCGAAGGAGGGACGCGCACGGGAGTGCGGATTCGGACGCACGGGCGAGCGTGGCCCCGAGCCTGGAGGCGAGCACGCATCGCCTGTCCTACGAGCCGCCTTTCGACTGGCCGCGCACGCTCGCCTTTCTCCGCGCGCGCTGCATCGGCAGCGTCGAATGCGTGGACGACTCCTCGTACCTGCGCACCGTGCGCTGGGGCGAGTGCGCGAACGGTCCGGCGAGTACCGCGTGGCAGTCGCGCATCGGATGGCTGCGCATCTGCGCGGCACCCGAAAGCGACGCGCTGGACGTGCAGTTGTCCGCCTCGCTCGCGCCGGTGGCCGAACCGCTGTTGCGGCATCTGCGCGCGATCTTCGACCTCGACCTCGAATCGTCGCTGCCGCTGGCCGTACTGCCCGCCGGTACGCCGATGCGCGGACCGATGCGGCTGGTAGGCACATTCGACGGATTCGAGCTCGCCGTGCGCGCGATCGTCGGCCAGCAGATCAGCGTGAAAGCCGCGCGCACGGTGATCGGGCGCATCGTCGAGCGATACGGCGAGTTGCTGCCCGCGGCGCCGGACGGTATCGCGCGCGTGTTCCCGACCGCGACGCAGATCGCCTCGCTCGACGATGCGGTGATCGCATCGTTCGGGTTGAACGCGCAGCGCGCGCGCACGATCCGCCTGCTCGCCGCGCAGATCGCCGAGGGCTCGCTGGTGCTCGCGCCGCACGCGCCGGTGCAACCGACGTTAGAGCGCCTGCTCGCGACCCCCGGCATCGGCGACTGGACCGCGCAGTACATCGCGCTGCGCTCGCTGTGCTGGAGCGACGCCTTTCCGGCCGGCGACCTGGCCGTGTTGCGCGCGCTGGACGCACGCACGCCGGCGCGGGCGCGCGCGATCGCGCGCGACTGGCAGCCGTGGCGCGCCTACGCGGTGATGAACCTTTGGAGCTCGCTCGGAGCGGGCGGATGAGCTTCGGTTTCCGGGGAACGCAATGAAGCAGCGCGACATCGTCGATCTGCTGATGCTCGCCGCGTTGTGGGGCGGCTCGTTCCTGTTCATCCGCGTGTCGGTCGCGTCGTTCGGGCCTTTTCCGCTGATGTTGATGCGCACTGCGATCGGCGCGCTCGTGCTGCTGCCGTTCCTGCTGCGCGGCGAGCGCCTGCGCGAACTGCGCGCGAACGCAGGACGCATCGCGCTGATCGGAGTGACGAATTCGGCGTTGCCTTTCGTGCTCTACGGCTACGCGATGCTGCGGCTGAGCGCCGGCTACTCGTCGATCCTGAATGCCACCGTGCCTTTCTGGAGCGCGCTCGTCGCTTTCGCGTGGATGGGCGAGCGGATCAGCAGGCTGCGCGTGATCGGGCTGGTCGTCGGATTCGCCGGCGTGCTCGTGCTCGTCTGGGGACGGCTGGGCTTCGCCGGAGAAGGCCTGGGCATCCCCATCGTCGCCGTGCTCGGTGCGACGCTGTCGTACGGCATCGCATCGGTGGCCACGAAGAAGTACCTCGCGCAGGTCGATTCGATGACCGGCGCGGGCGGCAGCCTCGTGTTCGCCGCCGCGGCGCTGCTGCCCTTCGCGGCGCTCGCCTGGCCGGCGGATTCGCCCGGTGCGCTCGCCTGGCTTTCGGCGGTGCTGCTCGGCGTCTTCTGCACCGGCTTCGCCTATGTCGTGTTCTTTCGCCTGATCGAGCGCATCGGCAGCGTCGGCGCGGTGACGGTGACCTTCCTGGTGCCTGCCTTCGCGATGCTATGGGGCGCGCTGCTGCTCGATGAGGAGGTGACCGCGCGCATGCTCGCCGGAGGGGCGATCATCCTCATCGGCACTTCGCTGACGACCGGGTTGCTCGCCGGGCGAGCGGCTAGTCCGGCAGCCGCGCTCCGCTCGCTGCGTCGAACACGTGCAGCGCGTGCGGACTCGCCGCCAGATTGATGCGATCGCCCGGGCGGAACGGATGCCGCTCGCGAAAACTGGCGACGAGCTCGCCGGCTGCGCAACGCGCGATCACCTGCATGTCGGCGCCGGTGGGCTCGACGACGGCGATCTCGCAAGCGAGGCCCTCGCCGTTCAGCGCCAGGTGCTCGGGGCGTACACCCACGCGAATCTCGGTTCCCGGTCGCGCCGAGGCGGGCTGCGCCAACGCCATGCGGGCGCCGCCGGCCAGTTCCACGGTGCCCCTGTCGGCGCCGATGCGACCGGCGAGCAGGTTCATCGACGGCGACCCGATGAAGGTGGCGACGAACACGTTCGCCGGCCGGTCGTAGATCTCCAGCGGCGTGCCTGCCTGCTCGACGACGCCGTCGTGCATCACGACAATGCGGTCGGCCATCGTCATCGCCTCGATCTGGTCGTGCGTGACGTAGATCGACGTGGTCTTCAGCCGCTGGTGCAGCTCGCGGATCTCGCTGCGCATCTGCACGCGCAGCTTCGCATCGAGGTTCGACAGCGGCTCGTCGAACAGGAACACCTGCGGCTTGCGCACGATTGCGCGGCCCATCGCGACGCGCTGGCGCTGCCCGCCCGACAGTTGGCGCGGGTAGCGATCCAGGTACGGCTCCAGGCCGAGGATCGTCGCCGCTTCGCGCACGCGGCGTTCGATTTCGGCCTTCGGGCGCCGCGCGAGCACCAGCGAGAACGCCATGTTCTCGCGTACCCGCATGTGCGGGTACAGCGCGTAGTTCTGGAACACCATCGCGATGTCGCGATCTCGGGCCTGGACGTCGTTGACGACGCGGTCGCCGATGCGAATGCGGCCCGATGTGATCTCTTCGAGCCCGGCGATCATCCGCAGCAGCGTCGACTTGCCGCAGCCCGAAGGTCCGACGAGCACGCAGAACTGCGCGTCGGCGATTTCGACGTCGATGCCGTGCACGACCTCCGCCGACGCGTACGATTTGCGGACCTGTTCGATCGAGACCGATGCCAAGCGCCTTTCTCCGGCGTCGAGTTGCGCGCAATGGTACCGAAAGAGACAACGAAGAAGCGGGCGCGATTGACCCGTGTCAAACCCGTTCGGGGCACGCTTGGGCACGATTGCTTCGATGAAGCCCGGGTCCGACCGCGTCGTTTCGTTGCGCGAGCTGCTCGTTTCCACGCTCGCGTCGCGGCGCGAGGCCTCGATGCGCTATCGCCGACTGGCGGCCTCGCCGCAGTTGCTCGAAGATCCCGCATTGCGGCGCCTGTACTCGCGCCTGGCGATCGCCGAATCGGAGTTCGCCGCGCGCATCGAGCGCGACTTGCCCGATCTCGACGTTGGCACGATACTGGCCGAACGAGTGACCTGGACGGAAGCGATGTGCCAGTCGAGGCTCGATGAACCATTGACCCCCGGAACAGCCCTCGAGGCCGCCCGGCGCAACGAGCGCCGCATGCGTTCCGTTTTCGAGCATCTGGCGGCGACGTCGCCGCACGAATCGGTGCGCATGCGATCGCTCGAATCGGCGCTGGCCGAGACCCGGCACCTGGCCTTGATCGAGCAACTGGTAGCACCGCTGGCCGCGTCCGTTTGCGGAGGCCGCCGATGAGCCGCGCGATTCCCACCACGCACGCCGAATTCGATCACACCCGCGTCTTCGAGCGTCCCGACGGCTTCTGGTGGATCGACGAAGCCGAAGCGCGCGAGTACGGCCCCTTCCGTTCGCTGATCGAAGCGGTCGAAGACATGCATGCCGCCGATGACGAAGCGGCGGACGACGATGCCGACGAAATCCTGCGCAGTGCCGGCGAGGTGCTGGGCGTACCCGAGTGGATCGACCCCGACACAGGAGAACTTGCAGACGACGAGCGAACGAGAACCGACGAGCACTGAACGACACGAAGGTCGCCCGCAGCGCGGGCATCGTCAACGAGAAGGAGTCCCATGCGTACGCAGTTGCAGATCCATTTCCATGGCATCGATACTTCGCCCGCCCTCGAGGCCTCGATCCGCGAGAAGTCGAACAAGCTCGAGCAGTTCCATCCCAACGTCACCAGCTGCCGCGTCGTCGTGCAGCGTCCCCACAATCACAAGCAGCAAGGCGAGGAGTTCCTCGTCTCGATCGACGTCAGCGTCCCCGGCGGCAACATCGTCGCCAACCAGGCGCGTCGCCAGGACGTGCACGTAGCGCTGCGCGACGCGTTCTTCGCCGCACGCCGGCAACTCGACGAGCACGCGCGGCGCCTGCGCATCGACGCCAAGCGGCGCTTCGAGCCGCGGCCGATCGACGCGTCGCCCGACGTCGCAGCCGTTGACCGCGCCGCCGACGCGTTACCCTTCGCTTCGGCCTGACCATCCGCGCAAGAAGCCCGGTGACCGACGAAACGGTGGTTCTCGTCACGGGCGCGAGCAAGGGAATCGGACTTGCCTGCGCCCGCTCTTTCCTGCGCGCCGGACGGCGGGTGATCGGCGTCGGTCGCGACCCCGCGCACCTGGCGGCGGCGCGCGATTCGTTCGCCGAGCCGCCGGCCGACGGCGCTGCGTCGGACCCGATCGACGCGTCGGCCTTCTTCGCCGAGGCGGTCGACCTCGTCGACGCGCAGGCCGCCGCGCTTCTGGTCGAACGCGTGGAATCCGATCATGGGCCGATCGGCGTGCTGGTCAACGCGGCCGGCGCCGCGCGTCGCTACGCGCCCGAAGAACTGGACGCCGGCGCCTACCATCAGGCAATGGATGCGAAGTACTTCACGTACATGCACGTGACGCAGCCGGTGATCGAACGCATGGCGGCGCGCGGTCGCGGCAGCATCGTGAACATCGTCGGACAGGGCGGGCGGCAGGCGGGGCGGTTCCACATCGCCGGCGGCGCGGCGAACTCGGCGCTGATGCTCGCCACCGTCGGCCTTGCGCAGGCGTGGGCGAGTCGCGGCGTTCGGGTGAACGCGATCAACCCGGGGCTCACGCGAACCACGCGTGTCGATGAAGGGCTGGAGGCCGCCGCGCGCGCGAGCGGGCGCAGCAAGGCCGATCTGCTCGAGGAGGCGATCGCGCGCATCCCGATGGGCCGCATGGCCGAGCCCGACGAGATCGCGCAGGTCGCCTTCTTCCTCGCGTCCGACGCCGCGTCCTATGTCTCGGGCGCGATCATTCCGATGGACGGCTGCGTCTCCTCCGTCATCTGAGTCCCGCGCGAGCCGCGCCTTTGGACGAAGTCGAATCGATTCCGCACCTGCGCGAGACGCTGCTCTTTCTCGCGCTCGCCGGAATCCTCGTTCCGTTCCTGCAGCGGCTGCGAGTCGGATCCATTCCCGGCTATCTCGCCGTCGGGATGCTGCTCGGACCCTTCGGGCTGGGGCGCCTGGCCACGCCGGCGACGAGCTTCGGGCGGCTGATGAGCTGGCTCGCTTTTCCGCAGTTGGAGACGGTGTCGGTGCTGGCTGGCATCGGCGTCGTGTTCCTGATGTTCATGATCGGGCTGGAGCTGTCGGCGTGGCGGCTGTGGTCGATGCGCCGCTGGGTGTTCGGGGCCGGCGCCGCGCAGGTGGTCGTCACCACCGCGCTGATCTTCGCCGCCGCGGCTGCTTTCGACGTCGAGCACGGCGCGGCGCTCGTCGTCGGATTGGCGCTGTCGTTCTCGTCGACCGCGGTCGTGATGCAGCTGCTCACTGCTCGGCACGATCTGGCCACCCCGCTTGGGCAGGCGTCGTTCGCGGTGCTGCTGTTCCAGGACCTCGCCGTGGTGCCGGTGCTGATCCTCGTCTCGCTGCTGGGACGGCCCGGCGACAGCGACGTCCTCGTCGTGCTGTCGCTGGCGCTGGGCCGCGCGGTGATCGCGATCGTCGTCATCTTCGTGCTGGGCCGCGTCGTGCTCGGACCGCTGTTCCGCCAGTTCACCGCGAACCGCCAGGCCGACACCTTCATGGCGCTGACGCTGCTCGCTTCGCTGAGCATCGCCTCGCTTACCTGGCTGGCCGGACTGTCGATGGCGCTCGGCGCGATGCTCGCCGGCCTGCTGCTGGCCGAAACGGAATACCGGCACCAGGTCGTCGTGATGATCGATCCGTTTCGCGGCCTGCTGATGGGTGTCTTCTTCCTTTCGGTCGGAATGTCGATCGACCCGCTGGCGATCGTCCACCAGCCGCTGCGGCTGCTCGCCGCGGTGATGGGACTGTTCGCGCTCAAGACGCTGGTGACGGCGCTCGTGCTGCGCGCGGGCGGGCTGTCGAACCGCGTCGCGATCCACGGCGGGCTGCTGCTGGGACAGGGAGGCGAGTTCGCGTTCGTCGTCTTCGGCGTGGCAGCGACGCTCGGTCTGTTGAATGCCGAGGCGAGCCGCTTCCTGTTGCTCGTCGTCGGCGTATCGATGTTCGTGGCGCCGGTTGCGGCCGCGCTAGGCAGGGCAATCGAGGCACGCGGACCGGCGTCGCGGTCCCGCGCCGGCGCCGAACGCGCTTTGGTCGCGCCGCAGGGCGGCGGACACGTCGTGATCGCCGGCTTCGGCCGCGTCGGGCAGTCGCTGGCGCGCCTGTTCGACGCGCAGGCGATCCCGTATATCGCGGTGGACCCCGATCCGAACGTCGTCTCGTCCTTCCACGCGAAGGGCTGGCCGGTCTACGTCGGCGATGCCAGCCGCGGCGACCTGTTGCGCCAGCTCGGCCTGGCGCAGGCCAGAGCGGTCGTGCTGACGATGGACCAGCCGGTGTCGGCGCTGCACGCGGTTCGCGCGATTCGGGTCGACGCCCCGGACGTGCCGATCTTCGCTCGCGCTCGCGACGAGCGACACGCCGGCGCCTTGCAGACCGTGGGCGCCGATGCGGTCATTCCGGAGACGCTCGAGTCGGCGCTGCAGCTCGGCGCGCTGGCGCTCGAACGCACCGGCATGCCGCAGGCCGAGTTGCGCGCGGTGCTCGCACGCGAGCGCGCCGAATGGATCGCGCCCTACGGCAATCAATCTTCGAACGGCAATCCGACGTAGTTCTCGGCGAGCGACGTCGACGCGGCCTTCGAGCCGGTGAGGTAGTAGAGCTCGGTTTCCTGGATCTTCTGGCCGAAGTCGCCGGTATCGGGAAAGCGGTGCATCAGCGACGTCATCCACCACGAGAAGCGCACGGCCTTCCAGACACGGCGCAGGCACTTGTCCGAATACGCGTCGATTTCCTTCATCGAACCCGTGCGGTAGTGATCGATCAACGCGCGCGACAGGTAGCGAACGTCGCTCGCAGCCAGGTTCAGCCCCTTCGCTCCGGTGGGCGGGACGATGTGCGCGGCGTCGCCGGCCAGCAGCAGCCGTCCGAAGCGCATCGGCTCGGCGACGAAGCTGCGCAGCGGTGCGATGCTCTTCTCGATCGACCGCCCGGTGATCATCGTGCGCGCGGCCTCGGCGTCTACACGGCGCTTCAGCTCCTCCCAGAACCGTTCGTCGGACCAGTTCTCGATCTTCTCCTCGAGCGGCACCTGCAGGTAATAGCGACTGCGCGTGCGCGATCGCATGCTGCACAACGCGAAGCCGCGCGGGTGGTTCACGTAGATCAGTTCGTCGGAAACCGGCGGAACGTCGGCCAGGATGCCGAGCCAGCCGAAGGGGAACACGCGTTCGTATTCCTTCACCGCGCTGCGCGGAATCGTTTCGCGGCATACACCGTGGAAGCCGTCGCAGCCGGCGATGAAGTCGCACTCGATCTCGTGAACGACACCGTCCTTGCGATAGCGCACGCGCGGACGTTCGGTGTCGAAGTCGTGGATCGACACGTCTTCGGCCTCGTAGATCGTGCGGCCGCCTTCGGCGGCCCGCGCGTCCATCAGGTCGCGCGTGACCTCGGTCTGGCCGTAGACGGTGACGTGCTTGCCGCCGGTGAGATCGGCAAGGGCGATGCGGTGGCGCACGCCATCGAAGCACAACTCGATGCCGCCGTGCACGAGGCCCTCGTCGTGCATTCGCCTGCCCACGCCCGCCTCGTCGAGCAGGTCGACCGCCACCTGCTCGAGCACCCCGGCGCGAATGCGTCCGAGCACGTATTCGCCGCTGCGCCGCTCGAGGATGATCGAGTCGATTCCGGCGCGGTACAGCAACTGTCCGAGCAGCAGACCCGCCGGACCCGCCCCGATGATTGCGACCTGTACTCGCATGATTGCGTTCTCTCCCCTGGTGGATGCGGCTGGTCGCGGCACATGGCGGTCGACGAGGCCGACAAGCGCAATGGTAATGGTCGCCGGCAATGGCGGCGCGAACGGCGATAATGGCGACCCCTCCGTTGTCTTTCACGCATCCCGATGGCGATCGTCTTCCTCGTGCGGCACGCGCAGGCCTCGTTCGGCGCCGAAAACTACGACGCGCTGTCCGAGCTGGGCGTGCGCCAGTCGCATTGGCTCGGCGAGTATTTCGCGGCACGCGGGCTGCGCTTCGCGCGCGCGATGTCGGGCACGATGGTGCGCCAGCAGGAAACGGCGCGCGAAGTTCTCGCCGCAATGGGAGAGGGCGCGCCGGCGCTCGCCCTGCACGACGGGTTGAACGAATATCCGGGCGAGGCGCTCTACGCGGCACACACCGGGCGCGAGCCGCGCGCGCACCAATTGTCGGATGCGCGCGATTACTGGCGCACCCTCCGGCTGGCGATGCACGCGTGGTCGGAGGACCGGTTGGCCGATGTTCCGGAGAGCTGGCTGGACTTCGGCGGGCGCGTTCGCGCGGCGTTGGCCGACGCGGTGCGCGACGCGCAGCGTGACGACGCGGTTCTCGTCGTCAGTTCGGGCGGGGCGATCGGCCGCACGCTCGCCGATCTGGTCGGGGCGCCGCCGAGCGCCGCGATCGAACTGAACCTGCAGTGCCGCAATACCGGCTTCAGCGAGTTGATCGCGGGCCGCGACACCTTGCGCCTGCTCAGCTTCAACAACGTGCCGCACCTCGACCGCGCCGAGCGGCGTGGGTCGATCACCTTTGCGTAGTGTGAACAGGCCCTGGTGCCTGCGCGACCGTCCGAAGCTTCTCAGCTCTTCGGTGCGCCGGCCCCCTTGCCGTTCGCCGGCGGCGCACCTACGGCATCCTTCGTGCACTTGCGCACGAAGCTCGTCTGCGCGGCGCCGCTGAGCTTGCGGTCTTTCGCCTGTAGCTGGCACGCCGAATTCGCGTCGGTTTCGCACTTCTTCAGGAAGCTCGTCCTGGCGGCGCCCGCGAGCTTCTTCTCGTTCGCCCGATCGGTGCAGCTCGGATCGGCGGCCAGGGCGGACACGGCGAACAGTGAAAGCGCAACGGCGACGATCGTCTTGTGCATGGCGGGCTCCGGAATCGGAAGGCGCGCGGCGACTCCGCGCGCAGCCAATATACGACGGTGCGCGCGCGGCGTCTGTGCCGGCGACAGCACGGCGATCGTCACCTTCGACGGTCGTCGGCGTGCGATGCGAGCGCTTCGTCGCCCAGCGGCAGCGCACCGGCTGCGCAAAGCCCGCCGAGTCGATCCGAACGCCGGTAGTCGATCGCTCCCCGGTATTGCGTGACGATGTCACCGACGATGGTCAGGCCCAGGCCGTGCCCGGGCTTGTGCTCGTCGGTGCGCAGCGTGCCGTGTCCGAGGCGATCGAGCAGCGCGTCGTCGACGCCCGGACCGTCGTCGTCGATCCGGAAATGCAGTGCGCCGTCGCGCTCGGCCAGCTCGACCCGTACCGCCGTTTTCGCCCACTTGCATGCGTTGTCGAGCAGGTTGCCGAACAGCTCGAGCATGTCCTCGCGATCGAGCGGGAAGCGCGTTGCCGGTGCGACGACGTCGATCCGCAATGCGCGTCCGGCATGCAGGCGCCCGAGGGCCTCGGCGAGCGCCTGCAGCTGCTCGCGCGCATCGAAGCCGCCCGAACGTACGCCGCTGCCGGCCAGTCGCGCACGCCGCAATTCACGCTCGATCGTCTCGCGCATCGAATCGACCTGGTCGCGGATCTCCGCGGCCGCCGTCGCGTCGCCGGCCGCATCGCGCTCGTCGGCGATCTGCGCGAGCACCGCAAGCGGTGTCTTCAGCGCGTGCGACAGGTTGCCCGCGGCATGACGTACGCGCGACAAGCGTTGCGCCTGGTGATGCGCGAGGCGGTCGACCGCCTCCAGCATCGGGCGCACCTCGTCGGGCGCGGCACTGGGCACCGCTACGCTCTCGCCGCGCTCGAGGCGGCGACACGCCTCGACCGCACGAGCGAGCGGCGCCAGTCCGCGCACGACGATCTCGCGCTGCAGCCAGGCGAGCGCGAGCAGTGCCGCCAGCACCGTCGACAGCAGCACGCGGCGGAAGCGCGCGATCGAAGCGTCCAGTCCGGAGACGTCCTCGGCGACGGTGATCGTCCAATCGGCATCGGCGCCGGCGAAGCGGCGCGTATAGGCGAGCAGCGTCTGGCCGGCAGGTCCGGGACGGCGGGTGACCCGTTCCGCCGCACCGGTGAGCGGCGCCACGGGGAGCTCTTCGTCCCACAGCGAGCGCGACAGGAATGTTTCATCGGCTGCCGCGGCGCCGACACCGACGCGCGGCACGCGCTTCACGACGAAGTAGTGACCCGACAGCGGCAATGCGTACTCGCCGCCGAGCGCTTCGCCGGCAGACGCCGAGGCGGCCGACGCGATCGAGGCGCCCGCGGATGTCGAGGCGCTGCCCGACGCCGAGGCTGCTGCCGCTTCGTCGAAGTGCACGTACAGCATCTCCGCGTCGTGCTCGAGGCGCGACGCGACGTAACGCTCGACGAGTTCGCGCGGAAAATGTTGCAGGCCGATCGCGAGCAACGCCGCCACCGCCGCCAGTACCAGCGTGAGTGCCAGCGTCAGCCGGTTGCGCAGCGAGCTCATTCCTGCGCGCGGAACACGTATCCCTGTCCGCGCCGCGTCTCGATGCATTCGGCACCGAGCAGCGCGCGCAACCGGCGCACGTAGACCTCGATCACGTTGCTGTCGCGCTCGGCGTCGTATTCGTAGACGTGCTCGGCCAGTCGCGTCTTCGACAGCACCTGTTCGGGATGGCGCATGAAATAGCGCAACAATCGAAATTCGGTGGCGGTGAGCGTCTGTTCCCTTCCGTCGCCGCGCACCAGGCATTGGCGCGCCTCGTCCAGCTGCCAGGGACCGACGCGCAGCGCGACGTCGGCGGCCGGCGCGGCGCGGCGCAGCAGCGCGTGGATTCGCGCGACCAGTTCTTCGGTGTGGAAAGGCTTGCCGAGGTAGTCGTCGGCGCCGGCGCGCAGGCCTTCGACGCGATCGCTCCATCCGTCGCGTGCGGTGAGGATGAGCACCGGCACGCGGTTGCCGGCGGCGCGCCAGTCGGCGAGCAGCTCCAGCCCGGTTCGACCGGGCAGCCCGAGGTCGAGGACGATCGCGTCGTAGGGTTCGGTGGCGCCGAGGTGGCCGGCATCGACGCCGTCGTGTGCGACATCGACCGCGTAGCCTTCGCGTGCGAGCCGCTCGCGCAGGCGTGCGGCGAGCGGCTCGTCGTCTTCGGCGATCAGCAGGCGCACGTCATTTCCGCGAGCGCTTCAGTACCTCGCCGCTGGCGGCATCGAGCTCGAGCTTGTGGATCGCGTCGGCGTCGTCGATCAGCTTGACTTCGTAGACGAGGCGGCCGTCTTCGCGCTCGAGCTCGATCTCGACGACCTGGCCGGGCTGGGCGGTGCGAACGCGCGACAGGATGTCTTCCATCGGCAGGATCTTGCCTGCTTCGCGCAACTCGCGCACTTCCGAGCGCTTCACGCGGTCGTCGGCGTTGGCCAGTTCGGGGCCGACGACTGCCGCAGTGGCGATCGATGCCGCGGCCAGCGCAAGCACGAATTTTCCGGTTCTCGACATGTGTTTTCTCCTGTACGACGATTGCGGGCAGTATCGGCGAACCGGGCTGAAGCGAAACTGAATTCCGGGCGACGGTTCCTTTCACAGGAGGGCATCCGAAATGTTCCGCGATCGCAACGACGCAGCCGACCGGCTCGCCCGGGCGCTCGAGTCGTTCCAGGGCCGATCTCCGCTGGTGTTGGCGATTCCGCGCGGCGCGGTGCCGATGGGCCGGCGCATCGCCGACGCTCTCGGCGGGGATCTCGACGTCGTGCTGGTGCGCAAGATCGGCGCACCCTACCAGCCTGAGCTCGCGCTCGGCGCGATCGACGAGGAGGGCGGCATGCACTGGGCCTCGCCGGAGGCGGCGCAGGGCGTCGACCCGATGTGGCTCGAACACGAGAAGCACGCGCAGCTCGCGCTGCTGCGCGAACGCCGCGATCGCTATCGGGCGGGCAGGCCGGCGATCGATCCGGCGGGTCGCGTCGTCATCGTGGTCGACGACGGACTGGCCACCGGCTCGACGATGATCGCGGCGCTGCATGCCACGCGCGCGCGTTCGCCGTCGCTGCTCATCTGCGCGGTACCGGTGGCTGCGCCGGACAGCCTGGAGCGCGTGAGCCCGCATGCCGACGAGGTCGTCTGCCTGGAGGCGCCCGAGCATTTCCGTGCGGTGTCGCTGCATTACGGGCATTTCGAGCAGGTCGACGATGCCGACGTCGAGCGGCTGCTCGCGGAGCACTGAATCATGGCGACGAACGAACGAGCGAAGCCGCTGCACGAAGTTCTGCGCGAGCACGCGCGCCGGCGGCCCGGACATCCGGCCTGCATCTGGTACGGCGCTTCGCTCAGCTACGGCGACCTCGATCGCGCAAGCGACGCCTTTGCCGCGCGGCTCGCGCAACTCGGCATCGGACGCGGCGATCCGGTGGCGCTCTACCTGCAGAACTGCCCGCAGTACCTGATCGCGCATTACGCGATCCAGAAGGCGGGCGGCGTCGTCTGCCCGTGCGGGCCGCTCAGCCGCGAGCACGAGCTGCAGTACCAGCTCGACGACCTGAAGGCGCGCGTGCTCGTTGCGGCGGCGCCGCTGCTGGACGTCGTCGCCGCCGTGCGCGCGCGCACGGCGCTCGAACACGTGTTCGTCGTGCACTACGACGATCTGCTGCCGCAGACGCCGTCCATCGAGGTTCCCGAGGAGTTGCGCGCGATGCGCCGGCTGCGGCGCGAAGGCGCTGCGACGACCGCGGAGGCCGGCGAGGTCGAGGACTTTCTCGCCGCCACGCGGGGGGATGGCGTTGCGCCGCACGTCGACGTCGGGCTCGATGACCTCGCGTTGATCACCTACACCTCGGGCACCACCGGCCTGCCCAAGGGGGCGATGCTCACGCACGGCAATGCGCGCTACAAGACGGCAGTGTCGAGCGACGGCTATCGGGTCACGCAGGACGACGTGCTGCTCGCGGTGGCGCCGCTCTATCACATCGCGGGCATGCTCACCGGCGTGGACATCCCGGTCTACGCCGGCGCGACGGCGGTGCTGCTGTACCGGTTCGATGCGCGCGCGGCGATGGAGGCGATCGAGACGCATCGCGTCAGCTGGTGGTACAGCATCGCGCCGATGAACGTCGCTGCGATGCAGTTGCCCGACGTGCAGCAGTTCGACCTGTCGAGCCTGCGCCTGAATCCGGTGACGAGCTTCGGCATCACGTTCACGGAAACGATCGCGCGGCGTTGGCGCACCTATGCGCCGAACTGCGTGTCCTTCGAGGCGGCGTACGGACTGTCCGAGACGCACACGATGGACACGTACATGCCGGCGGATGCGATCCGCTGGGGCACGCACGGCAGGCCGGTGCCCGGCAACGAGATCCGCGTCGCCGACCCGGCCACCGGTGCCGCGCGACCGATCGGCGAGTCGGGCGAGATCCTGATCCGCGGCCCCGGCGTCTTTCGCGGCTACTGGAACCGGCCCGACGCTACTGCGCACGCGCTGCGCGACGGCTGGCTGCACACCGGCGACGTCGGCCATCTCGACGACGACGGCTACCTCACTTTCGAGGGGCGCTTCAAGGAGATGATCAAGGTCTCCGGCTACAGCGTATTTCCCGAGGAAGTCGAATCGATTCTCGCGCGGCACCCGGCGGTCGCACAGGCGGGTGTCATCGGCATGCCCGATCCGCAGAAGGGCGAGATCCCGAAGGCCTTCGTCGTGCTGAAGGCGGGTGCAGCGGGCACCGTCTCCGCGTCCGACATCGTGCAGTGGGCGCGCGAGAACATGGCGGTGTACAAGGCGCCGCGCGAGGTCGTGTTCTGCGAGTCGTTGCCGGCAACCGGTTCGGGCAAGATGCTGCGCCGCTTGCTGAAGGACCTCTGAAGCCGATGGCCGCGGGAGCGCTCGTCGCGTTGCGCGCGCCGATGGCGGCGCGCGTGGTGGAACTGGCCGTGCGCGAGGGCGAGCCCGTGCGCGAGGCGCAGTCGCTCGTCGTCGTCGACGCGATGAAGATGGAACACGTGATCGCAGCACCGTGCGCCGGCCGCGTACGCGGCCTGCGCGTGGCCAGGGGAGACCAGGTCGCCGAGGGGCAAGCGCTGTTGTGGATCGAGTCGGGCGAAGGCTCGGCGCCGGCCGACGCCGGCGCGCCTGCGCCGAAGGCCGGCGGCATCCGCGCCGACCTGCAGCGCGTGCTCGATCGGCACGCGCGACTGCTCGACGATGCGCGTCCCGACGCGGTGGCGCGACGCCGTGCGCGCGGGCAGCGCACCGCGCGCGAGAACCTTGCCGACCTGTGCGACGAAGGCAGCTTCGTCGAATACGGGGCGCTGGCCGTCGCCGCGCAGCGTAGCCGCCGCTCGCTGGAGGACCTCGTCGCCAACACGCCGGCCGACGGCCTGGTCACCGGCATCGGCTCGGTGAACGGTGCGCTCTTCGACGCCGAGCGCGCGCGCACCGTCGTGCTCGCCTACGACGCGACGGTGCTCGCCGGCACGCAGGGCATGCGCAACCATGCGAAGACCGACCGCCTGCTCGAGATCGCGTTCGCCGAACGCCTGCCGCTGGTGTTGTTCGCCGAGGGCGGGGGCGGGCGCCCGGGCGATGTCGACGTTCCGGTCGTCGCCGGCCTGCATCTGCGCAGCTTCGCGTCGTTCGCCCGCCTGAGCGGGCACGCGCCGCTGATCGGCATCGTCTCGGGGCGCTGCTTCGCCGGCAACGCGGCGCTGCTCGGCTGCTGCGACGTGATCATCGCCGCACGCGATGCCAACATCGGCATGGGCGGTCCGGCGATGATCGAGGGAGGCGGCCTCGGCGTCTTCCGCCCGGAGGAGATCGGGCCGAGCGTGGTGCAGAGCGCCAACGGCGTCGTCGACGTGCTGGTCGAAGACGAAGCGCAGGCGGTCGCGTGTGCGAAGCGTTATCTGTCGATGTTCCAGGGGCGCATCGGGCAGTGGCGCGCGCCGGCCGCGCTGAGTCTGCGCGACGTCGTCCCCGAGAACCGCCTGCGCGTCTACGACACTCGGCAGGCGATGCGCGCGCTGGTCGACGTCGATACGCTGATCGAGTTGCGCGCGGGCTTCGGCGTGGGCGTCCACACGGCGCTCGCTCGCATCGAGGGCCGGCCGGTCGGCCTGGTCGCGAACAACCCGCTGCACCTAGGCGGTGCGATCGACGTGGACGCCGCCGACAAGCTCGCGCGCTTCCTGCAACTGTGCGACGCGCACGGCCTGCCGATCGTCTCGCTGATCGATACGCCCGGGTTCATGGTCGGCCCCGACATCGAGGCGCAGGCGCAGGTGCGGCATGCGAGCCGGCTCTTCGTAGTCGGCGCCGCGTTGCGCGTTCCGTTCTTCGCCGTCGTGCTGCGCAAGGGCTACGGGCTGGGCGCGATGGCGATGGCCGCCGGCGGCTTTCACTCGCCCACCTTCACCGTCGCCTGGCCCACCGGCGAGTTCGGCGCGATGGGGCTCGAAGGCGCAGTACGCCTCGGTTATCGCAAGGAGCTGGAAGCCGTGCCCGAGGGCGCCGAACGCGATGCGCTGTTCGAGCGACTCGTCGCGCGCCACTACGAGCGCGGCGAAGCGATGAACATGGCCGAGGCGCTCGAGATCGACGCGGTGATCGATCCGGCGTGCACACGCGATTGGTTGGTGAAGGGACTGGCGAGCGCGCGGCGCGGAGGGCGCCGTCCTGTCGGGGAGCAGGCGCGCTTTATCGATCCGTGGTGATCGGGCGCACGTCGAAGCGCCGGGCGCCGGGCGCGCCTCGGGGCGCTGGCCTGCGGCGCCTGGCCTGCGGCGCCTGGCCTGCGGCGCTGGGCCTGCGGCGCTAGGCCTGCGGCGCTAGGCCTGCGGCGCCTGGCGTGCGGCGCCTGGCCTGTGGCGCCTGGCCTGCGGCGCTGGCCTGCGGCGCCTGGCCTGCGGCGCCTGGCCTGCGGCACTGGGCCTCCGGCGCTGGGCTTGCAGGCGCCGGCACGCAGTGAAACGCTGTGTAATGCTGCGTTTCCTGCTGGGGAAGCGCTTTCCCGTTGTAAATCGCTGCATTTCGCAGCATTCTGGGCTTGACTCGTTCCGTGGGCAGGTTGGCGCTCCCGCGGTCCCGTGCGGCAGCGCTCGCCCACATGGATCAGCAACGTTGCAGATACACGTCGCCTCGCTTGCTGATCCCCAGCAACTGCGTCTTGCCGCCACTGGAGTTCTGCTGCGGCACCAGTCCGATCGAGGTCGCGAACTGCCGTGCGTTCTTGAAGTTGCGGGGATCACCGGCGCTGGCCACCAGCGCGCTGGCAGTGATCGGGCCGATCCCGGGTATGGAATCGAGTCGCTTGCTCGGCTCGCTGCCGCGATGCCACTGCCCGATCTCGTGCTCGAGCTCTTGCACCTGCCGATCCAGCTCCTTCAGGTGCTGCAGCAGCGCTGGGTGGTTCCTCCACAAGTCCTGCGAGCTCGAGGCTCGTTGTCCACGCCAGGTTCGACCAGTCCCGGTCCTACCTGTCTTGCCATCAACGATCGATTGCCGTACCTGCAATCTTCTCCTGCTGGGTCACCGACGAAAGAGAGCCTTTGCAAACCGGGGTCGTCCATGTGTATCCACCGGCGGCGTGGCGCATGCAGCACGCAGAAGCCGACGGTGGGCAAGTCGTGTTCGATGCGGCAACGGAACGCGAGGTTCTCGCCTGGAGCTCTTCTTTCGAAGTGGGCTGGTGAGCGGTGGCCCAACGCGCTTTGACGCCCGCGCGGGTTTTACCGACCCTCGATGTACGAGAGCAGCGCCAGCCGCGCCTCGGGCTTCGTTCGGAAGATGCGCCGATCGATCCACTCGCGCTCCGAGGTGGCGAAGAAGCTCTCGTCCAAGGCGTTTTCATAGGCGTCGCCACGCCCATCGACGGCTGCACGCCCGTCTCCTTGCGACGCCGGCCGAACTCGAGTGCGCGGTATTGCGAGCCCTGGTCGCCGAGGTGGATCACCGCGAGGCCTGCACACAACAGTTTGTTGCGTTACGGCGCGTGGAACGCGTTCCACGCCGAGGAACGCCACTTTCTGTAGCCAACGGCGCCACAGGCACGAAACAGCGGTCTCGAACGACGTCAGCGTTGCGCGTCCGGTCCGGACATCATCGGATCGCAGCGTGGAGCCGGTGCGCCGCGCAGCGCCGGATCGACCCATTCCTCGCATCCGCTTCCGCCGTCCGTGCGCGCGCCCCACCAGGCCGGTCCCAGGTGCACGAGGACGAGTACCCAGGCCGCTACCCACGCAACGGACGACAGCGCGATCAGCGCATCGACCGGCGCTCCGGCGATGCCGGCGGCCGCGCGCGTTGCCGCGGCAGCGACGAGCAGTGCCGCGCCGGTCGGCGTCCACCGTCGCTCGTCGAGCGGCCGTCCGGCGTGCATGCGTCCCGCGATGTTCAGCACCGCGTAGATCGACAGGCCCATGCCGCCGACCGTGAGCAGGTGCGTGCCGCCACTGCGGGCGATCGGCAGGCCGAGCAGCGCTGCGCCGATCCACAGGTAGCCGAGCGCCATCGTCCAGTAGACGGCGTACAGCATCGACGCCCAGCGACCGAAGAGCGCGCGACCGACGTGCCAATCGTTCATCAGGTTCAGCAGGGCCGCGCCGGCGGCGAGCGCGACCCATCCGGTCACCGGTGATCCGGGCGCGACGAAGGCGGCCAGCGCGTGCAGCGCGATGACGACGATCGCCAGGTTGCGACGCGGCGGGCGCGCGCGGTACTCGGGCAGCTCGTCGTCGTACTCGACAGGGCGGGTGCGGCGCGCATCGAGCGCGTCGTTGACGATACGCATCGAGATGCGGCTCATTGCGACGACGACGAGGATCATCATCGCGTCGAGCGCGGCGTGCACCCATCGCATCGGCCATTCGCCGCGCAGTACGTCGCACCAGAAGCCGGCGGTGACGACGGCGAAGGCGGCCAGTCCCCAGAAGAAGCCGCGATGGCGTCGCTGCGGGTCGCGCAGCAGGCGCACGCCGAGCAATGCGGGCAGCGCCGCGGCGAAGCCGATTTCGGCCGCCGCGGCGGGCCATGGGCCGATGACGGGCACAAGCCAGAATGCGACGCGCGCTGCGAGCCATGCGAGCGCGACTGCGAGCGAAACGCGCGTGCTCAACGGCGCGGTATCGGTGAACTCGGGCACCGCCGTGAGCACGAAGCCGGCGATCGCCGCAAGGCCGACGCCGAACATCAGTTCGTGCGCGTGCCAGGCGAGTGCGCCGCCGGCCGCTGCCGGCAGCCTGAGGCCGATCGAGAAGGCCGCGCCCGACAGCGCGATGCCGACTGCGGCCCATAGTGCCGTCGCCAGGAACATCGAGCGGAACGGACACGAGAAGAGCGGCAGTCGCTCGATGCGCGTCAGCATCGCGGCGCCCGGCGCTCGAAGGGAATGACCGGCGCGCCGTCCGCGATGATGGCCGGCTGCGGTGCGCAATCGGCGGGCGCGGCCGGCAACAGAGCGCTCGCGCCGATCGACGGCGGCAGCCCGAAGCTCGCGCGAACCTCCGGCCGCGCGAGCAGCCGCGCCGTGCTCGCGTGGATCCATGCGTCGTCGCGCTGCGCGGGCGCTTCGTCGAAAGCCCGGCGCGAAACGATCCGCCCCGGCTTTGCGGCCATCACCAGAACGCGATGCGACAGCCGTACCGCTTCGCCGAGATCGTGCGTAATCATCAGGACGCCCACGCGGCGTTCGGCCAGGTGCCCGAGCAGCAGGCGGTACATCTCCTCGCGCAGGCCGATGTCGAGCGCCGAGAACGGCTCGTCGAGCAGCAGCAGTTCGGGGTCGATCACCAGCGCGCGTGCGAGCGCGACGCGGCTTTGCATCCCGCCCGAGAGCTGATGCGGGAACTTGCCGAAGTCGCCGTGCGCGAGCCCCAGCCGCAGACCGATCTCGCGCGCGCGGTGCTCGCTCTCGCCGCGCGCCACGCCGCGCGCCGCGAGCACGAGAGCGACGTTGTCGAGCGTGGACTTCCAGGGCAGCAGCCGCGGCTGCTGGAACATGCACGCTCGTGTGGCGAAGCCGTCGTCGATCGTGCCCGCGTCGGGATGCAGCAGCCCGGCGCACAGGTTGAGCAGCGTCGTCTTGCCGCAGCCCGACGGTCCGACGAGCGCCACGATTTCGCCTGCTCGCAGCTCGAAGTCGATTCCGTCGAGCACGCTTTCGCGCGCGAACGCGTGATGCACTGCGTGCACGCGCAGCGCAGGCAGGGCGGCGGGCGTCGCCGCCGCGCCGTGATCCGGCGCCGCGTTCTTTCCGGGCTCGCTGCGCGTGGGCGCCCGGTTCACGGCGAGGCTCCGCCGGCCGCAGCGCCGGGCTCGCGCCATTTCTCGAGTTCGCGCTTGATCGGCTCGAGCAGCAGGTACTCGACGGCAAGCAGCAGTCCGACGACGGCGACGATCCAGCTCATCGTTGCCGCGGTGTCGAGCTGGGATCGCGCGACGGCGAGCGCGGCGCCGACGCCGTCCGGGCTCGACAGCAGCTCGGCCATCACGACCACCTTCCACGAGATGCCCAGCGCGGCGATCCACGCCGGGAACAGGTACGACACGACGTGGGGAAGGTAGACGTCGACCAGCATCATCCGCCGCGGCAGAGCGAAGGCGCGCGCCATCGCCTTCAGCTGGTTGTCGAGCGTACGAGCGCCCTGCAGCGCGCCGACGAAGACGACCGGGAAGGCCGCCACGAACACGGTGAAGATCGGCGTGCCGTCGCTCGCGCCGAACCACAGCATCGCGAGCACCAGCCAGGCGATCGGCGGGGTGCCGAGCAGCACGGTGACGATCGGGCGCGACATCGTCGATGCCGTCATCGAGACGCCGGCGAGCAGCCCGAGCGTGCTGCCGGCGACGACCGACAACGCATAGCCGGCCAGTGCACGCCGGGCGGTCGTCGCGAGTTCGGACGCGGCGTTGCCATCCGCCAGCGACTGCGCGAGCGTCGCGAAGGCGGCGCGCGGATCGGGCAGCACGAGCGGCCCGTACAACTGCGCCACCGCTTCCCACGCTGCGACGAGCAGCAGCAGGCTCGCCACCGCGCCCCAGCCGCTCCACAGATACGAGGGCAGCTTCGCGAGCATCGCGCGCAGCGATTTCATCGGGCGGCTCGCTCGATCACGTTTTCGCGCTCGTCGCGGGAAGCGAAGCGTAGAAGTCGTCGGGAGGCAGCTTGCCGCCGACCAGCCCGGGGCTCTTCTGCAGCAATAGCCGGAACAGTGATTCGAGCGCCGGGCGCGCCTCGCGCGCCGGAACTGCATCCATGTGGCCGTGCCCGACGGCGTCGGCAATCGCCTCGGCCGACAGCATCGGCACCTGCTTCGCGACGATCTCGCCGCACGCTTTCGCGTTGGCCTGGCACCAGGCGAGGCCGCTTCGGTAGGCGGCGGCGATCCGCGCGACGGCATCGGAACTGTCGCGCAGCGGACCGAGCACCGCGATGCCGGCCTGCGGAATGCGCGCGTCGCCGCCGAAGGCGCGCTTCCATTCCTGCTGCAGATCGATCGCTCGATACAGCTCCGGTGCGACCAGGCTCACCGGGAACGAGCCCGATTTGCGCAGCGCCATCGAAACGGCCGGCTCGGCGAGCAGCGCGTGATCGACGCGACGCAGCAGCAGCAACTGCATCGCGTCGATCGGCGAGGCGACGTAGCGCAGGCGCAGGTCGTTGCGCGGGTCGATTCCCTCGCGCTCGGCCAGCAGCGAGAAGACGATGTCGGGCATGTCGCCGCGAAACGGCATCGCAACTTCCTTGCCGACGAGGTCCTTCAGCGTGTGGACGTCGGGGTCGCGCGAGACGATCCACAGGATTCCCCACGCGGAGACGTTCACCAGGCGCAGCTTAGCGCCGCGGTTGTACAGGTTGGCCGCCACGTTCACCGGCATCGCGAGCACGTCGGCCTTGCCGTCGAGCGTCATCACTCGCAACTGGTCGGGATCGCGCCAGCCGATGAAGCGCACCTCGTCGGCCAGGTCGGCCAGCGCGCCCGATTCGGCGATGCGCACCAGCGGATTCGACACGCTGGCCGGAGGTCCGGCGAGAACCAGGCGCGTGAGGTGTCGCGGGGCAGCTGCCGGCGTATCGGCGTCGGCAAGGATGGCCTGCGCGCGACGCGTTGCGATCGCGACGCCCAGGCCGAGGGCGCTCGTGGCGAGGAAGCGACGGCGTGAGGCGTGCATGGCGAAATTTCCCGCTCGGGCGGAAGATCTATATTACATAATGAGAATCGTTTCTGTTTGAGGTGAATCAAGTGATCGACGAAACGCTACCGCTGGCCCCGCCGCTGTCCGTCTCGCAGTGGTTCCACGCGCGGACGCCGATCACGCTCGATTCGCTGCGCGGGCGCGTCGTCGTGCTGCACGCGTTCCAGATGCTGTGTCCGGGTTGCGTCGCGCACGGGATACCGCAGGCGAAGGAGGTGCATCGGCAGTTCGCGCGCGAAGAGGTGGCGGTCATCGGGTTGCACACGGTGTTCGAGCACCACGAGGCGATGACCCCGGTGGCCCTGGCCGCCTTCCTGCACGAGTACCGCATCGAGTTTCCGGTCGGCGTCGATGCGCGCACCGACGACGGCGGCGACATCCCGCAGACGATGCGTGCTTACGGGATGCGCGGCACGCCGACGCTGGTGGTCATCGACCGCGTCGGGCGCATCCGCATGCACGCGTTCGGGAGCGTCGAGGATCTCGCTCTCGGGGCGCTGATCGGGCGGCTGCTCGTCGAGAGCTGACGGGGAAGGGAGGGACCCGGCAGCCTTCCCTCGCCCCGGAGCGGCTTTCGGGCAACAGCGGTGCACAGCCCGCTGCGTTTCAGTCCGACTCGCGCCGCAGCGCGCGCGGGAAGGCTTGTGCCGGACCGACCCGACGCCCTACGCCCCGATGTCAGCCGCGCGCTTCGCTTGCCCCGACGATCGTCCCGTCGACGACCTGGATCGTCTTGTCGCAGCGCGACGCGAGTTCGGGATTGTGGGTAACGAACAGCACCGAGGTTCCGTCCTCGCGGTTGACCTTGCGCAACAGTTCGAACACCGCGTCGGCGCTCTTCGTGTCGAGGTTGCCGGTGGGCTCGTCGGCCAGCAGTACCGGCGGGTTCATCGCCAGCGCTCGCGCCACCGCCACCCGCTGCTGCTGTCCGCCCGACAGCCGGTTCGCCGGATTGTTCCGCCACGGCGTGAGACCGACCTCGTCGAGCAGCCGCTCGGCGCGCGCGAACATCGCCGCATCGGGCCGACCGGCCGCGCCGAGCATCGGCAGCACGACGTTCTCGAGCGCGCTGAACGCCGACAGCAGGTGGTGGTACTGGAAGACGAAACCGATGCTGTGGCCGCGCAGGCGCGTGAGCGCGGCGTCGTCCAGGCCGGTGGTTTCCTCGCCGCACACGGCGAGCGTTCCGCTGGTCGGACGATCGAGCAGGCCGATGATGTTCAGCAGCGTGCTCTTGCCCGAGCCCGACGGGCCCATCACCGCGCAGAACTCGCCTCGATGCAGTTCGAGGTCGATGCCGTGCAGCACCTCGGTTTCCACCGGCGTGCCGATGTTGAACGACTTGCGTACGCCGCGCAGCGTGACGACGACCGGTTCAGCCACGGATCGCCACCACCGGATCCATGCGCGAGGCGCGCAGCGCCGGTGCGACCGCCGCAGCCAGTCCGACGATCGTCGCCAGCACGAGCGCGGCGACGAACAGCCATGGCTCGAAGGCCAGCGGAAACAGCGGCGTGCCGTCGGCGTTGCGCGCGAAGCGCTGCCACAGCACGAGCGCGATCGCGCCGATCGCCGATCCGACGAGCGATCCGGACAGGCCGAGCAGGCTGCCCTGCAGCAGGAACAGTCGCAAGACCTGCCCGCGCGATATGCCCATCGCGCGCAGGATGCCGATCTCGCGCGAGCGCTGCACGACCGAAACCACCAGGACGCTGGCGATGCCGAAAGCGACCGACAGCGCGACGAAGGCGCGGATCACCGTGTTCGACGTCTGCTGCGCGTTGATCGCGGTGAAGAACTGTTCGTTGGTGCGGATCCAGCTGTCGGCCTGCACGCCGGTAGCAGCGGTGATCCGCTGCGCGATGCGTTCGGCCGCATAGACGTCGTGCACGGTGACGTCGAGCCCGGTGACGCCGCCCGGCAGTCCGAGCAGGCTCTGCGCGGTGTGCAGCGCGAGATAGGTCGTGCGCTGGTTCGCGCCCTTGTTGCCGAGGTCGAAGATGCCGGTCACCGTGAGCGTGTTGCTCGTGCCGAGCGCCGACGAGACGCGCAGCTTGTCGCCGACCCCCACGCCGAGGTCGGAGGCCAGCTCGGTGCCGATCAGGATGTCGGTGGCGTCCAGCCGGGTCGTGCCGCGCACGATCTTGTCGGGAATCGCAACGATGCGGAAGTACAGATCGGGCTCGATGCCGATCGCCGAGATCGCTCGGCTGGCGCTGCCGCGCACCGCGAGCGCCGAGCCGGTCGCCTCCGGCGAGACGACGGCCACCTCGGGCATCGCGCGGATCTGCGCCACGATCGCCTGCCACTGGTCGATCGACTTCAGGCGCTGCAGCGGCGGCTGCACGATCGGGCCGTGCAGCGGCGAGTCGTTGCCTTCGGCGCTGCGTTGCGGTCGCGCGACCTCCTTCGGCGGCAGCAACTGGATATGCGGCTGCGCGGTCAGCACGCGGCGGATGAAGTTCGACTGCAATCCGCTCAGCAGTGCCGACATGAAGACAATGACGCCGACGCCGATCGCCACGCCCGTCACGATGAACCCGGTCTGCATCCGGCCTTCGCGCAGGAAGCGCAGCGCGACGATCCATTCGAAGGGCGCCCAGCGCGGCAGGTGCGCCGACGCCGGGGCGGACGCGGTGGCGGATCTCGTGGCGCTCACTCGGGGCTGGCGGCGTCGACCCGCGGCCGTACGCGCATGCCGTCGACGACGTCGGGTACGCCGGCGGGAACCACCAGGTCGCCGGGTTCGACGCCTTCGAGCACCTCGGACCAGCCGCCGCTGCGCAGGCCGACGCGGACCGGCGCGCGCTGCGCTCGTCCGTCGACCACGCGCAGCACCCAGGGGGACGCGGACTGCGGTTGTCGTACGGCGTCGGTGGGCACCAGCACCGCGTTCTGGCGCCGGGCCACTTCGATGTCCACCGAGACGGTCATGTCCTGGCGCAGCTCGGGTGGAGGATCGGGCACGTCGAGCTTGACCTCGACGGCGCCGGTCTGCGCATTCACGCCGGGATTGATGTACGCGAGCGTCGCGTCGAATCGCTTGCCCGGGTAGGCGTCGGCCGACGCGATCGCGTGCTGCCCGGACGCGAGCAGCGCGAGGTTCTTCTCGTCGATCTGCACGACGAGCTGCGTGTCGCCAGACGGCGACAGCGTCATCAGGACCTTGCCCGGCTGCACGACGTCGCCGCGCTCGACGTTGCGCCCGATCAGCGTGCCGGCCACCGGAGCGGTGATTGTCGCGTACGACAGCCGGGCGCGTGCTGCGTCGGCGTTGGCGCGCGCCTGCGCGAGCGCGGTCTCGGCGAGCGCGACGTCGCTGCCGCCGGCGCGCGCCGATTCGAGCTGGCGCTGCGCGGCGCGCAGCTGCGCATCGGCGAGTTCGACGTTCTTGCGCGAGTCGTCGAGCGTGGCCTGGCCGATGAAGCCTTTGCCGAACAGCTCCTCGTTGCGCCGCTGCTGCGTGCGCGCGTGTTCGAGCGTGGTCTGCGCCTGCCGCACGTTCTGTTCGGCAACCGGCGCCTGCACCTCGTGCAGCTGGCGCAGCTTCGCCTGCGCCTGCGCGACGGCCGTCAGCGCCTGCTGCAAGGCGGCCTTCAGTTCGGTGGCGTCGAGTTCGACCAGCACCTGTCCGGCGCGAACGATCTGCCCCTCGGCCACCGGCACGGCGATCACCGTGCCGGTGATCTGCGCGCCGATGTCGATGCGATGCGGCGCCTGCACGCGTCCGCTGGCGACCACCGACTGGACGAAGTCGCGCTGCACGACGGAGACGACCGGGACGATCGGCCCGAACAGCGCGCGCGGCAGTGCCCACGAAGCAGCGGCTACGGCGAGCAGCACGAAGAGCGCCGTCCACAGATGACGGCGCAACATCCCCCGCTTCGTCGAGGCGGTGTTCATTGCCGCACGCCGCGCATGCCGTCGAGCAGCAGCGAGAACGTCGCGCGTGCCGCGTCGACGATGCCGCCTTCGCCGCCGAGCAGCGAACGCTGCAGCGCCAGACCCTGCAGCGTCGCGACGAACAGCGTCGCGCCGACCTGCGGGTCGAGCGCCGCCGACAGCGCGCCCGAGTCGCGCGCGTCGCGCAGGCACGCGGCGACGCGTCGCGTGTATGCGGCGACCATCGAATGTACGCGTTCGTGTGTCGCGGCGTGCTCGGCGCCCTGCAGCGCGTGATAGAGGATGCGCGGCGCTCCCGGGTGGCGCGCGATGAAGCGCGCATGCGCGAGGAACACGCGCTCGAGGATTTCCACCGGCGATCCGCCGCCGGCGAAAGCGGCGTCGATCGCCGCGCCGAGATCGCTGCGCACCCAGTCGAAGACGGCTCCCCAGATCGCGTCCTTGTCGGCGAAGTGCCGGAACAGCGCGCCGTGGGTGAGCGCGACCCGGTCGGCGATCGCCTGCGTGGTGATCGCTTCCGGCCCGCGTTCGCGCGCCAGCTCGACGACGGCCGCGACGATCTCCGCGCGTCGCTCGTGCGACGGCAGACGCCGGCGAGAGGGCAGTGAAACGGGCGGGTCCCGGGTCGTCACTCGGCTCGGACTCGATGTAGGCGTGGGGGGAGGTAGGGGTGGAAGCGTAAGTAAGTAACGCGTTACTATTTTACCTTCACCTGCAATCCGGGACTGTACAAGTCATGCCCGTCGAATCCTTCCCGCCGTTCTTCGCCGAAGCACCCGTCATCGACATGCAGGATCCGCTCGCGGAATTCCTCGGCGCGGTCGAGGCGGGGCGCCTGCGCTATCGCTACGAGGACGTCGTGCGCATGGCGGGTCATTCGTGCCCGACCGTTGCGTCGGCTTTCCTGATGACGCGCGCGGCGCTGCGCCGATTGTACGGAGACGAAGCGCCGCGACGCGGCGAGATCCGCGTCGAAATGCGTGAGCGGCGCGACGCGGGCGTCACCGGCGTCGTCGCCGCCGTAGCGACCTTCGTCACCGGCGCTACCGAGGACAGCGGCTTTCCGGGGCTCGGCGGGCGATTCGGGCGTCGCGAGAGGTTGTTCTTCGGCCGCCCGATCGACGGCGAGATGCGCTTCTCGCGCATCGACCGCGACGGCTTCGGTGTCGAGGTCGCCGCGCATCTGCAGCGCGTCGGCGGCGATCCGCGCATGTCGATGTGGATGGGGCGCAGCCTGCACGGCGAGGCCAGCGACGAAGAGACCGCGGCGTTTCGTTCCGCCTGGCAGGATCGCGTGCGCAGGTTGCTGATCGAGCACGCGGACGATCCGGAGGTGATCGAGGTGCGCGACGAGCGAACGTGAAGCGTTTTCGGGCTCTTCGCTTGCAGCAAGGCGGCTTTGCAGCGGAGGTCCCGATGTTTCACCACAACAAGCGATTGCAGTACACGGTTCGAGTCGCCGAGACCAACCCGGGGCTCGCCAACCTCCTGCTCGAGCAGTTCGGCGGTCCGCAGGGCGAATTGGCTGCGGCGATGCGCTATTTCACGCAGGCGATCGCCGAGTCCGATCCGGGCCGCAAGGACATGCTGATGGACATCGCCACCGAGGAACTCAGTCACCTCGAGATCATCGGCACCATCGTCGCGATGCTCAATCGCGGTGCGAAGGGCCGCATCTCGGAGGCGACCGACTCCGAGGCCGAGATGTACCGGTCGATCACCGGCCCGGGAAACGATTCGCACCTCACGCAGGTGCTCTACGGCGGCGGGCCGCCGCTGACGAACTCCGGCGGCGTGCCGTGGAGTGCAGCCTACGTCGACACGATCGGCGATCCGAGCGCCGACCTGCGATCGAACATCGCCGCCGAAGCGCGCGCGAAACTGATCTACGAACGGCTGATCGCCGCCACCGACGACGCGGGCGTGAAAGAGGCGCTCGGCTTCCTGATGACGCGCGAGGCGGCGCACCAGATCTCCTTCGAGAAGGCGTTGTACGCGATCCAGCCGAACTTCCCACCCGGCAAGATGCCCGTGGACGCGCGCTTCGCGAACGTCTACTTCAACCTCTCGCAGGGTGAGGGCGACCAGCGCGGTCCGTGGAACAGCGACGAGAACTTCCGCTACATCGACCAGCGCGATCGGCAGAGCGCAGTCGACGGCGGCGACGGCGGCGCGCACGTCGGCCTCGGCTCCGCCGAGCGCGGAACGCTCGATCAGGCCGCGCAGCGCACCCGCTCGGACCCGCAGTCGGATCCGCTCACCGGCGCAGAGCTCGGCATGGGTGCCTCGCCGCCGGCCAAGGGAAACGGCAACGCATCCCGCACGCCGGGCTGACCGCTGGTACGCCGGTTGCTTCACGGCGCGGCCGCGGCAGAAGGTGCCGCGGCCCCCTACGGAGATGCAACCATGCCCGGTACACGAACCTCGACTTCCAGGACGACGTCCCGCTCCCGTTCGCGCAAGGAGACGGAGAACGACCCCATCGCCCTGCTCGAAGCCGATCATCGCGAGGTCGAGAAGATGTTCAAGGACTTCGAGAAGAAGAAGGAGAAGGACCGCGACGCGGCGATCGAACTGGTCGGTCGAATCTGCACCGCGCTCACCGTGCACACGCAGATCGAGGAGGAGATCTTCTATCCGACGATGCGCGAATGGGGCGGCGAAAAGATGACCGACCTGCTCGACGAAGCCGAGGTGGAACACGCCAGCGCCAAGGATCTGATCGAGCAGATCGCGTCGATGTCGCCCGACGAGGAGTTGTACGACGCGAAGGTGACGGTGCTCGGCGAGTACGTGAAGCACCACGTCAAGGAAGAGGAGGACGAAATGTTTCCGAAGGCGAAGAAGGCCGACGTCGACATGGAGGAACTCGGCAGGCTGCTCGCCGAGCGCAAGCAGGAGCTGATGCAGGAAATGGGCGACGGCGCAGCGGCGTCCTGATCCGACACCCGAAGCAGCACGGTCCGCCCGCATGTGGATTTCCGCCGCGCCGTGGTGGGAGCCGATCGTGCGGGCGGCATCGATCTATGTCGCGCTGATGCTCCTGATGCGCCTGGCCGGCAAGCGCACGCTCAGCCAGCTCACGCCTTTCGACCTGCTCGTCATGCTGCTGCTCAGCGAGGCGGTCAGTCCGTCGATGGGCGGAAACGACCAGTCGATCCTCGGTGGCATCGTGCGCGCGGCGACATTGATCGGCCTGAATCTCGCGGTCGGCTACGCCACGGCACAGAGCCGCAGCGTCGAGCGCTTCATCCAGGGGTCGCCGGTCGTCATCGGTCGCCACGGAACGCTTTTCGAAAGGGCAATGCGGCGCCAGCGCATCGGCCGCGACGACATCGACAAGGCGTTGCGCCAGGCGCAGTGCACGCTGCCGGAGCTGGAGTTGGCCGTGCTGGAGCCCGACGGGCAGATCACGGTCTGGAAGAAGTCCGGGGAGTCTTCAGGCGGCGACGCCGCTTCGCCGTGACGCACGGTGGTAATGCGGAATGCGTTCGAGCGCGTAATCGGCGGCCGAGCGGCGCACGACGTTGCGCGAACCGTCGAAGCGTCGGGTTTCCGAGAACAACTGCGTGCCGTCGTCGCCGCGCAGCGCCCAGGCGAAGCAGACGGTGCCCGGCGCAATGTCGCTGCCCTCGGGCGGCTCGTCGGCCAGCCCGGTGTCGGCGACCGCAATGGAGGCTTCGCTGCGCTCGAGCGCGCCCAGCGCCATAGAGCGCGCCACTTCCTCGCTGGTGAGGCCGAAGCGGTCGATCGTCTGCTGCTCGACGCCCAGCAGCCGGCACTTCGCCTGCGGCGTATAGACGATGTAGCCGACGTCGAGCGAACTGCCGACGCCGGTGGCGTCGGCCAGGCGCCCGGCGATCAGCCCGGCCGTGCACGATTCGGCGGTGGCGACGACGAGGTGGTGGTCCTTCAGGTACGAGAGCAGCTTCTTCAGTTCCATGGCGGCGAAAGAAATAGTGGAGCGGTCGATCCGAGCACTCGACGAGCCTGCCTGTTTCGCGCGTAAGATCCGATTCGGCAGGTCGCTGCGCAGCGGGGGAAGTCGATGTACGCCGCGCGGCAGGAGGTACGCCGGTGATCTCGTCGCCCTCGGTGCTCGACGCCTTCCTCGCCACGGTCGTCCGCCTGGCGGGAGCTCGCGCGGGAACCTTGCAGGTGACTTCCCCCGACGGCAAGCCCGACCTCTTTGCGTCGTGGGAGCGCGCAAGCGACGTCGACGAGCGGATCCGCGTTTCGTGCACCGCCGTCGTGCTGCCGCTCGAGAGCGAAGGAAGGACGCTCGGCCTGTTCACGCTGCACTACGACCCGCCGGCCGGCGGCCCCGATGTTCTGGCTGCATCGGATGCCGCGCCACCGCAGGGCGACGCGGAAAAAGGCGCCGCCGCGGCGCCCGCTGCCGCGCACGAGTCGCTGTCGGGCACGCTTACCCAGCGCGAACGAGAAATCCTGTCGCGCATCGCGTCCGGGCAAAGCAACAAGACGATCGCGCGTTCTCTCGGCATCAGCCCCGACACCGTCAAGCTGCACGTGCGCCATATCATGGTCAAGCTCGGCTGCCGCTCGCGCGTCGTCGCCGCCGTGCTCGCGGCAAGGCACGGACTGGCGGGTGAGCGCGCCTAGGAGGCTGTCGGGCGATGGACAGGGGTGGCGACCCCTGCCGATAGTCCGACAGCCTCCTGGCCGCTGGACGTATCATCGAATGTTTCGGCGCGGATCTTCCCTTTCATGGAAACGGAGTTGCCCTCGGCGGCGCTGATCGCGTGGCTGGGCTTTGCCCTCGGTGCCGTC
>JAJPES010000084.1 GCA_021166725.1 Burkholderiaceae bacterium
GCGGGTGCGAGTTTGCGAGGTAGGCGAGGGAAGCCCCCGCGAAGCGGGGGCCGCAGCCGTCCGCCGGACAACGGGCAGGGGCCCTCGGCGCCCGCGCCCCAACGGCCACGCCCACGGCCAAGCGCACCGCGCCCGCAACGCCCGCGTCGCGCACGCCACCAACGACCCCGCGCCGAAGGCGACAGACCGATGACCACCGGTTACCTGTGGGTGAAGGCCCTGCATGTCGTTTTCGTCACCAGTTGGTTCGCCGGCCTGTTCTACCTCCCGCGCATCTTCGTCAACCTCGCCCTCGTCCCCGCACCCGGCCCCGAGCGCGAACGCCTCCTCACGATGGCGCGCAAGCTGTGGCGCTTCATGCAGCCGCTGATGGGACTCGCGGTTCTGCTCGGCCTCTGGCTATGGCTCGGTTACGGCGTCGGGCGCGGCGCCGGATGGATGCACGCCAAGCTCGCGGTCGTCGTGCTGCTGCTCGTCTATCACCACCTGTGCGGCCGCCTGCTGCGTTCGCTCGCCGCGCGCTCCGATCGTCACACGCATCGCTGGTACCGCGTGTTCAACGAGATCCCGGTGCTCGGACTGTTCGCCGCGGTGGCACTGGTCGTCGTCAAGCCGTTCTGAACGTGTCCGCCGAGTCCTCGGAGATGTTCGAACTCTTCGCGGCGTGCCCGCGCGGGCTCGAAGCCGCGCTCGTCGCGGAACTCGAAGCGCTGGGCGCGGCCGACTGCCGTGCGCTGGGCGGCGGCGTGCTGTTCAGCGGTAGCCGCGCCGTCGCCTATTCGGTCAACCTCTGGTCGCGCCTGGCGAGTCGGGTGATGCGATCGATCGGCCGGCGACGCTATCGGGACGACGATGACCTGTACCGTCTGGCGAACAGCGTCGCCTGGGAGCAGCACTTCGATGCGCAGCGCACGTTGCGCGTCGACGTGAGCGCGCAGCGCTCGCCGTTGCGCAGCCTGAATTTCGCGACGCTGCGCATCAAGGACGGGATCGTCGATCGATTGCGCACGGCGAGCGGTGCGCGACCTTCGATCGACACGCGTTCGCCCGACGTGCGCGTGTTCGCGCACCTCGAAGCGCGCGAGGCGACGCTGTACCTCGACCTGAGCGGAGAACCGCTGTTCAAGCGCGGCTGGCGCTCGGGAGCCGACGACAAGGGCAGCGCTGCGCTCAAGGAAAACCTCGCCGCCGGCCTGCTCGCGCTCGCCGGCTGGGCGCCCGGCACGCCGCTGTGCGATCCGTTCTGCGGCTCGGGAACGATCGCAATCGAAGCCGCGCAGCGGGCGTTCGACATTGCCCCCGGCGCGACTCGCAGTTTCGGCTTCGAGCGACTGCTCGACCACGACGCGCCATTGTGGAAACAGCTGCGCGACGAAGCGACGCAGCGCGCGCGCAGCGCCGCGCGGCGGGTCGCCGAGGCGGGCGCGGTGCGCATCGCCGGCTCCGACCTCGATCGGGATGCGATCGCTCGCGCGCGTCGCAACCTCGTTCGTGCCGGCGTTCCCGACCGCGCCGTCGCCTGGCGCACGCTCGATGCCGGACGCGTCCGCGCGCCTTTCGACGATCCCGGCCTGGTCGTCACCAACCCGCCATACGGCGAGCGGCTGCAGGCACGCTCGGCTGGGGCGCCCCATGGCTCCGTTCGCCACGACGAAGCGATGCGCGCCTTCGGCGTCTCGCTCAAGGAGCAGTTCGGCGGCTGGCAGGTGTGGATCCTGAGCAGCGACCCGCAACTGCCGCGCCAGCTCGGCATGCAGGAGCGACGCCGCACGCCCCTGTACAACGGCGCGATCGAGTGCCGGCTTTTCAGCTTCGAGGTGTTCGGCCCACGTGAAGTGCCGCCCACGCCAGGCAGGCCCAGCCCCCGATGAAGGACACGCCGCCGAACGGCGCGAGGCGTGCCACCTGCCAGGCGCCCGCGAGCGCGTGCAGATACAGCGCGCCGCAGAAGAGCAGCGTACCGGCCACGAACAGGAGGCCGGCGGCGATCGCCGCACGAGAGCCGTAGGTACGCGCGCAAACGTAGGCGGCGATGCACAGCGCGATCGCGTGCAGCATCTGGTAGCGCACCGCGATGTCGTAGAGCTCGAGCGCAGGCGGCGAGAGATACCGCGGCGCGACGTGCGCACCGATGGCGCCGGCACCGACGGCAACGAGTGCCGACAGCGATCCGACGAAGAGGAAGCTGCGTTCGGCGTTCATCGGCTGGCGGGCGACAGGGGACATCGACCGTTGCGCGTCGCGCGCTCGAATGCATCGACGACGATCGCCGGCGCAGCATCTGCGTCGGTACGAAGCGCAGCGCCAGCGGAAGCGCCGCCATCCGGCTCGACCTCGTGCGCGTGCACGGCGACGAGCACGGTTTCGTCGTCGCGCGGAGCCAGTTCGTGCCACGCCGCATCGAGCGCCGCCTGTGCAGAGCCGGGCGCACCCGCCGCCAGCCACAGCGTTGCGCCGCTTGCGCAATCGACCAGCACGCGCTGCCCGTCGCGCATCCGATAGACGCCGACCAGCAGTCGGGAATCGGGTATCGGATCGACGGTCGGCAATCGCGTCAGTACGCCGCCGACCAGCCCGCGCAACTCCCGGCCCTCGGGATCGACGAGGATCAACGCGTCCGGCGCCTCGCGCCGCAGCACGCGCTCGCTGCCGCGGGCTTCGAGGACCAGCCGATCGGGCGCCTGCGGCGATGCGTGCCATCGCCCCTGTTCGATCACCGGCTCTCCGCGCCCTGGCACCTCGCGCAGCCGGTAGCTGCCGTCGGGAAAGACGGTGACGGTGATCGCGCGCTGCAGGCAGCCCTCGCACGAGTAGGTGCCGGCGTAGCTTCGCGCCCCCGGATGCGGGGTAGCGCGCGAATCGGTCGTCGGTCCGCTCGCCGCACCGCCCTGGCTCCGCCCTGGCGGCGACGCTGCGCAGGCCGAAACGGCAAGACAAAGGGCGAAGACGCCCGCCACGCGCGAGCGCCCGACAAGCTTTCGCAACGGACCCGGTTGCGCTCCTGGCGCATCCGACGCGCTGCTCCGCGGCCGCGTGGCGCCCGAAGACCACTCACCACGCATAGCCGACTCCGAGCAGCCAGCTCGCGTCGGTCGCGCGCCTTCCTTCCGCTGGTTCGCCTTCCCAGTCCAGATTGAGTTGCAGCGACGCGGTGAGTCCGGAGGCCAGAGGCAGCCGTATGCCACTGCGGCTGCGCACGGTCACCTGTACCTGGTCGTCCAGGTTCCAGAAGCCGCTCTGGTCGTGGAAGAGCTCGGCGGAGAACCAGCTCGTGCGCCGGCTCAGGTTCACGCCCCAACCGAGGGCCGGATAGCTCTCGTCGCTACCGACCGAGCGGCGCAGGTCGACGGCGTCCAGACCGCCGCGTACCGACAACTGCGTACGCTCGGTCTGCAACAGTTGCGTGCCCAGACCCGCGCCGATCGCGCTGCGCAGATCGATGTCCCGAAAGCGATCCTCCTCGAGCGAAGCGCGCAGGTAGCCGAATCGGGCGCTGCCCGCGAGGAAGCGGTCGTAATTGCCGGAAAAGAGCGCGTTCGACGACACGAGGTTTCCCCGGTCGCGCTCGCGTCGAGCCTTCAATCCGAGCGAGTAGCGCCAGTCGCGCGCGCGTGTGTTGAAATCCGACTCGATGTACAGGCGCTCGCCGTCGCTGTTGCCGCGCAGCGCGGCGCCCGACAGCGTGATGCGTCCGTCGCGCGATACGCCTTCGCCGCTTTCTTCCGGTTTCGGGTTGATGTAGCGGATCGATCGCGAGGCGACGTCGAGCGGCGTCGGTTTCGGCGCTTCCACGCGCCGTTCGACGTCGGCGTCGTCCCGTACCGGCGACGGTCCGAAAACCTCCTCCTCGGGAACCGGCCGAAGCAACATGCGTCCCGGGTCGCCCGGCAGGATGACGGCCCACTCGGTGTGCTCGGTGCGCTCGCGCAGCACGACGACGGGCTTGTCGGTCTCGATCGCGCGCACCTCGAAGCGCCGGATCTTCATCTCGCCGGCCCAGGTCGTCTCGAGCGTGAGCGAATCGGGGGACAGATGCAGGATCCGCCCGGTCAACCGATCGCCGTTGTGCAGGAACACGGTGTCCGCGCGCGCCGCGGGGGTCGCCACGCAGGCAAGGCCAGCCACGATCGCGATCGAAGCCTGCGCGCGGATACGGCGAACGACGCCTCGCGACACGCGACGCAGAAACCCCGACAACGACATGCGGGCGTTATAGACGATCGGTCGCGATGACGCAAACGTGCTGCACGATCGACACACTTTACGCGTATAATCAACCGTTTAGCTTGACGCGCGTTCGAAGCCGGCAGACGTGCCGGGGTCGCCGCGGTGCCCGCGAGTCTCGCGCGCCGAAACCTGGTTCGTGCGCCGAGCCCATGTCCACGCACCGCGGTTGCGTTTCTCCTCCCGATTCCATGGCCGGCACGAAAATTGCCGTGCAGTAGAGGCGCAAGCACAGGGTCGATCGCATGGCGACGACCCCGTCGGGAGGCAGCCGCCGAGCGACAGACACAGGAGCCCGAGATGGCCAAGGAAGAACTGATCGAAATGGAAGGCGTCGTCGCCGAAGTGCTGCCCGATACACGCTACCGGGTCACGCTGAACAACGGCGTCGAGGTGTCGGCCTACGCGGCCGGCAAGATGAAGAAGCACCGAATCCGCGTGCTTCCCGGCGATCGCGTCACGATGGAGCTGTCGCCGTACGACCTCACGAAGGGCCGCATCCGCTTCCGCCACAAGGACTGAGCGCAACGCGCGCCGTAGCCCGGACAGGATCGTTCAGACGATGCCCAGGTGCTCGGTACTGCGCGCGAGATCGCGCTCCGAGCGCTTGCTGTTCAGCTTGATGTTCAGCCGCAGATCGTTCACCGAATCGGCGTTGCGCAACGCAGCGTCGTAGCCGATGCGACCGCTCTCGAACAGGTCGAACAGCGCCTGGTCGAAGGTCTGCATCCCGAGCTCGCGGCTCTTCTTCATGATCTCCTTGATGCCGCCGACATCGCCCTTGTAGATCAGGTCGGCGATCAGCGGCGAGTTGAGCATGATCTCCACCGCCGGCACGCGTCCCTTGCCGCCCACCGAAGGGATCAGCCGCTGCGAAACGATCGCCTTCAGGTTCAGCGACAGGTCCATCAGCAACTGCGCGCGACGATCTTCCGGAAAGAAGTTGATGATCCGGTCGAGCGCCTGGTTCGCGCTGTTCGAGTGCAGCGTCGCCAGGCACAGGTGGCCGGTCTCGGCGAAGGCAACCGCATGCTCCATCGTCTCGCGGTCGCGGATCTCGCCGATCATGATCACGTCGGGCGCCTGGCGCAGCGTGTTCTTCAGCGCGACTTCCCAGCCCTCGGTGTCGACGCCCACCTCGCGGTGCGTGACGATGCAGTTGCGGTGCGGATGAACGAACTCGACCGGGTCCTCGATGGTCACGATGTGACCGTGCGTCATCTCGTTGCGATGCCCGATGATCGCGGCCAGCGTGTTCGACTTGCCGGAACCGGTTGCGCCGACGACGATCGTCAGCCCTCGCTTGGTGAGGGCGAGTTCCTTCAGCACCGAGGGCAGCTGCAGCTGCTCGAAGTTCGGAATCTCCGACTTGATCGTGCGCAGCACGATGCCCACGCGGTTCTGCTGCATGAAGGCGTTCACGCGGAAGCGTCCGATGCCCGCCGGGCTGATCGCGAAGTTCACTTCCTTGTGCGCTTCGAATTCAGCGGCCTGCTTGTCGTTCATCACGGCGCGCGCAAGTTCCACCGTGTGCTGCGGCGTGAGTGCGGTGCCCGACACCGGCTGCACGCGTCCGTCGATCTTGAATGCCGGCGGGAAATCGGCCGTCAGGAACAGGTCCGAGCCGTTGCGAGCCAGCATCAGCTTGAGCAGGTCGTGCAGGAATTTGGCGGCTTGTTCGCGTTCCATGTTCGTCAGCCGGGGAAGTTGTCTTTGACGGTCGCGACGGCGCGCGCTTCGCTCATCGAGATCGCGTTGCGGCGAACGAGGTCGGTCAGGCACTGGTCCAGCGTCTGCATGCCCATCGAGCCGCCGGTCTGGATCGCCGAGTTCATCTGCGCGACCTTCGCCTCGCGGATCAGGTTGCGGATGGCCGGCGTACCGATCATGATCTCGTGCGCTGCCACGCGTCCGTTGCCGTCCTTCGTCTTCAGCAGCGATTGCGAAATCACGGCGCGCAGCGACTCCGACAGCATCGATCGCACCATGTCCTTCTCGGCGGCCGGAAAGACGTCGATCACGCGGTCGATCGTCTTCGCCGCGGACGAGGTGTGCAGCGTGCCGAACACGAGGTGCCCGGTCTCGGCGGCGGTGAGCGCGAGGCGGATCGTCTCCAGGTCGCGCAGTTCGCCGACGAGGATGATGTCCGGGTCTTCGCGCAGCGCCGAGCGAAGCGCATTGTTGAACGACAGCGTCATCGGCCCGACTTCGCGCTGGTTGATCAGGCAGCGCTTCGATTCATGGACGAATTCGATCGGGTCCTCCACGGTGAGGATGTGCCCGTAGACGTTCTCGTTGATGTGGTTGATCATCGCCGCCAGCGTCGTCGACTTGCCCGAACCGGTGGGCCCGGTGACGAGCACGAGCCCGCGCGGCGTCATCGAGATCTCGGTGAAGATCTTCGGCGCGTTGAGTTCCTCGAGCGTGAGGATCTTCGACGGAATCGTGCGCATCACCGCGCCCGCTCCGCGCTGCTGCACGAATGCGTTCACGCGAAAGCGCGCCAGACCCGGAATCGCGAAGGAGAAGTCGCACTCGAGGTGCTCCTCGTACTCCTTGCGCTGCGAGTCGTTCATGATGTCGTAGATCATGCCGTGGACGTCCTTGTGCTCCATCGGCGGCAGATTGATCCGGCGCACGTCGCCGTGCACGCGGATCATCGGCGGCAGGCCGGAAGACAGGTGCAGGTCCGACGCCTTGTTCTTCACGGCGAATGCGAGCAGTTCGGCGATGTCCATCGGGCTCCTTCGCGGGCGACGGCCGCGCTGCTATCGTCGCCCCGTATCCACTGTTATCTTCACCAACCGATCTTCAGGAACACCTCCGCCCCGGGCACCCACCCACAGCCCGGACGGACTCCGGGACGATGAACGGCGACTCCCCGTTGCGGCAAAACTACGAGCGCGTCCTTGCACGCATCGACCGCGCATGCGAGACCGCACGACGGCCGCGTGCTTCCGTGCGCCTGCTGGCGGTCAGCAAGACCTTTCCCGCCGCCGACGTCCTTGCGCTCGCAGCCCTCGGGCAGCGTGCTTTCGGCGAGAACTACCTGCAAGAAGCGCTGGACAAGATCGCCGCATGCCGCGACGAGCGGTCGCGGTCGAACGAGCAGTCGCCGGACGAGCCGACGGGCGAACGGCTGGGCGAGCAAATGTGCGAGCGGCTGGGCGAACCGACGGGCGAGCAGGCGGGCGAGCCGCCTTGCCGGCCGTTGTGCTGGCACTTCATCGGCCCGATCCAGTCGAACAAGACGCGCCCGATCGCCGAGCACTTCGCCTGGGTCCACTCGATCGATCGCGAGAAGATCGCGCGCCGGCTCTCGGAGCAGCGTCCGTCGACGCTCGCACCGCTGCAGGTGTGCGTTCAGGTGAACGTGTCGGACGAAGCATCGAAGAGCGGCGTGGCGCCCGGCGATGCCCTCGCGCTGGTGCGGGCGTGCCGCGCACTCCCGGCATTGCAGGTGCGCGGCCTTACCGCGATTCCGGAGCCGACCGACGATGCTTCCTTGCAGCGCCGCCGCTTCGCCCAATTGCGCGAACTGCACGAACGAATCCGCGCCGCGCTCGACCCGGAGGCGGCCGCCAGCTTCGATACCTTGTCGATGGGAATGTCTGCCGACCTGGAGTCGGCGATCGCCGAAGGATCGACGATCGTGAGGATCGGAACGGCGTTGTTCGGCCGCCGGCCTAAGGCCGGCGACGGGAAGGCGGAAGGGAGAAAGGAGAAGGGGAAAAGCCTCGACCGCTAAAGCCGGGGGATCTTCCCCTTCTCCTTTCTCCCTTCCCCCTTCCCTTCTCTCAACCCATCGCCTTGACGGCGGCCGACAGGCGGCTCTTGTACCGCGCGGCGGCGTTCTTGTGGATGATGTTCTTGTCGGCGATGCGATCGATCACGCCCTGCGCAGATTGAAGGCTCGTGCGCGCCACCTGCGCATCGCCCGCCGCGATGGCCTTGCGCACCGACTTGATCGCCGTGCGCAGGCGCGAGCGAAGGCTCGAGTTGTGCAGGTTGCGCTGGACCGCCTGACGGGCCCGCTTGCGAGCCGATGCAATGTTCGCCATGAGAGAATCTCGCTCGATTTTTCGATCCGGCCGCGCATCCGAAAAGCTTGCTTGAAGCCTTCGAGCTTGCTTGAAGCCCTCGAGCTTGCTCGAAGCCTTCGATCTCGCGCCCGGAAAAATTCTGGAAAGCCTTGAATCATAACCGACTTCGCCTACGTCCGGCAAGGAGCGCGCACCCGGTCCGGGGGTGCGGCTGATGGGCCTGGCAAGGGCCGCGCTGACGGTCAGCGGACTGACGCTGCTGTCGCGCATCACCGGGCTGGCACGCGAGAACATCACGGCCGCCATATTCGGCGCCAGCGGGTTCACCGACGCGTTCTTCGTGGCGTTTCGCCTGCCGAACCTGCTGCGGCGACTCTTCGCCGAAGGCGCGTTCTCGCAGGCCTTCGTGCCGATACTCGCCGAGGTTCGCACGCAATCCGAACAGGATCATCCCGGCGATCGAGCGGCGGCGGCGCGCGCCACCCGCCAGGTCGTCGATCGGATCGCCACCGTGCTGTTCTGGGCGCTGCTCGCCGTGTCGATCCTGGGGGTGGTCGGCGCTCCCGTGCTGGTGACGATCGTCGCCGCGGGACTCGAGTCGCAGCCCGAGGTGTTCGGCGCCGCAGTCATGATGACGCGCTGGATGTTCCCGTACATCGTGTTCATCTCGCTCGTCTCGCTGGCGGCAGGCATCCTGAACACGTGGCGCCGCTTCGCCGTACCCGCCTTCACGCCGGTGCTGCTGAACCTCGCGTTCATCGCATCGGCAATCGGACTGGCCGACCGTTTCGATCCGCCGGTCTACGCGCTGGCCGCCGGCGTCGTGCTGGGCGGCATCGCGCAACTCGCGCTGCAGATCCCCGCGCTGTGGCGCATCGGAATGCTGCCGCGCATCGGCATCGGCCTGCGCACCGCGCTCGCCGACCCTCACACCCGGCGCATCCTCTCGCTGATGGCGCCGGCCGCCCTCGCCGTGTCGGTCGCGCAGATCAGCCTGCTGATCAACACGCACATCGCATCGCGCCTGGCCGCCGGCAGCGTCTCGTGGATCTCGTACGCCGATCGGCTGATGGAGTTTCCGACCGCGCTGCTGGGCGTGGCGCTGGGCACGGTGCTGCTGCCCACGCTGTCGCGCGCCCGCGCCGCGGGCCGGGACGACGAGTATCGGGCGCTGCTCGACTGGGGCCTGCGCCTGTGCGTGGTTCTCGCGGTGCCGTGCATGGTGGGACTCGCCGTGCTCGCCGAGCCGCTGACCGCGCTGCTGTTCCATTACGGCCGCTTCGACGCACGCGACGTCGAGATGACACGGCTGGCCGTCGTCGGCTACTCGATCGGCATCGTCGGCCTGATCGCGATCAAGGTGCTCGCACCGGGCTTCTACGCGAAGCAGGACGTACGCACGCCGGTTCGCATCGCAATCATCGTGCTCGTCGTCACGCAATTGATGAATCTCGTCACCGTTCCCTGGCTGCGGCACGCCGGGTTGACGGTGTCGATCTCGCTCGGCGCACTCGCCAACGCGACGATGCTGCTCGTGGGGCTGTATCGGCGCGGCTCCTGGCGACCGTCGCCGGGATGGTCCAGGTTCCTGTTGCAGACGGCGCTGGCGGCGGTCGCGCTGGCCGCGGCCCTGCGCTTCGGCGTCGCGCATTTCGACTGGATCGCACTGCGCACGGAGCCGGTGCTGCGCATCGCACTCGTCCTGGGCTTCGTCGCAGGCGGCGCAGCGCTGTACGGCCTCGCGCTGCTCGCGCTGGGCATGCGTCCGCTGCACCTGATGCGCGGCGCACCCGGCGCGGCATGAGCCGGTCGGCTGCCCTCGCCACGAGCGCAATGGCCGGCTGCTTGCGGCAGCGTCGTGCAATCGTTTCCGGAGTCCGTTCATGAAGATCGCATTCATCGGAGGCGGCAACATGGCCGCCGCGCTGATCGGAGGCCTCGTCGCACGCGACGTCGCTCCCGGCTCCTTCGTCGTCGTCGAACCGGCGGCATTGCAGCGCGAAGCGCTGCGCGAACGCTTCGGCGTCGCCGCGATCGGGTCGGCCGACGCCGAAGCGCTGCGCGGCGCCGAGTTGTGCGTGCTCGCCGTCAAGCCGCAACAGATGCGCGCCGCGGTCGAAGGCCTGGGCGCGGCGCTGTCCGAGGCGCTCGTCGTCAGCATTGCCGCCGGCATCCGCAGCGCCGACGTCTCGCGCTGGCTCGGCGGGCATCGGCGGATCGTCCGCGCGATGCCCAACACCCCGGCATTGATCGGGCGCGGCGTCACCGGCCTGTATGCGGCGAACGGACTTGCCGAAGTGGACCGCGACCGCGCCGCGCGAACGATGTCGGCGGTGGGCGAAGTCGTCTGGGTCGATGCCGAAGCTGCGCTCGATGCCGTCACGGCGGTGAGCGGAAGCGGGCCTGCCTACGTCTTCCTGTTGATGGAAGCGATGCAGCAGGCAGCCTGCACGCTGGGGCTGGACGAACGCCAGTCACGCTCGCTCGTACTGCATACCTTCGCCGGCGCATCCGAACTTGCGCTTCGCAGCGACGAGCCGGTCGCGCTGCTGCGCGAGCGCGTCACCTCGAAGGGCGGCACCACTGCCGCTGCGCTCGAAGTGTTCGAGAAGAGCACGCTGCGCACGATCTTCGTCGACGCACTGCAAGCGGCGCAACGCAGGGGCGCGCAGTTGGGGGAGGAGTTCGGGAAGTAGGAAGGGAAGGGGGAAGGGGGAAGGGGAAGAGGACCCGGCTTAGGCGCCGAAGGCTTTTTTCCTTCCCCCTTCCCCCTTCCCTCCTAGAAAAGCGCCGCCACGATCCCCAGAAACACGACTGCGCCGAACCAGTTGTTGTGGTTGAACGCGCGAAAACATCCGGCGCGGCTGCGGTCGCGGATCATCGTGTAGTGCCAGATCGCCAGCGCAGCGGCGCCGGCAAGGCCGACGTAATACGGCGCACCGAGCTGCTCGATGCGACCGACCTGCACGAGCAGCGCAATCGTCATGGCGTAGCAGAGCATCACGATCGCGACATCGAAGCGCCCGAAGGTGATCGCCGCCGTGCGGATGCCGATCTTCAGGTCGTCTTCGCGATCGACCATCGCGTATTCGGTGTCATAGGCAAGCGCCCAGAACACGTTGGCGGCGAGCATCCACCAGGCCGCCGCAGGCAACGTCCCCAGCACCGCCGCGAAGCCCATCGGGATGCCGAAGCCGAAGGCGATGCCGAGGTAGGCCTGCGGCAGCGCCAGGAAGCGCTTGGTGAACGGGTAGCTCGCCGCGAGAAATGCCGCGACGACCGCCAGCGCCCAGACCACTGGAGAAAGCGGCAGCACCAGCAACAGCGCGGCCAGCGAGAGCGCAACGAAGACGGCGACCGCCTCCCACGAATGCAGTGCGCCGGTGGCCAAGGGGCGCTCCCGCGTGCGCTCGACGTGCCCGTCGAAATCGCGGTCGGCCCAGTCGTTGATCGCGCATCCCGCCGAACGCATCAGCAGCGTCCCGAGCACGAAAGCGAAGACCAGGTAGTTGCCGGGCCACCCGCCGGCGGCGACGAACAGCGCCCACAAGGTCGGCCACAGCAGCAGCAGCGTGCCGATCGGCCGATGCAGCCGCGTGAGCCTGCCGTACAGCCGCAGGCGGCCGATCACCGCGACCATCGGTTGCGCCGGGTTCGACGTGCTCATCGGGGCCGTCCGACGTGCCACTCGATCGGCGGGGCCTCGCCGTCGCGCTTCGTTGCGGGCGCCCCATTCCGGTTCGTCGCGGTTGCCCCGTCGCGCTTCGGCGCGAGCAGGGTGTGGCCCTGCCTGGCCGCGGCCGGCTCGATCACCTTCGCCCGGCCCGTGCCCGGGACGACGTGATCCTTGCCTACGGCGAGCCCCGCGTCCTGCATCTTGCGCAGGTTCTTCTCGCCGATCCCCCGCACGCGCTCGCGCAGGTCGTCGAGGTCGCGAAACGGCTCCTGGCGGCGCGCCTCGACGATGCGCGCGGCCGTGGCCGGTCCGATGCCGCGGATCGTCTGCAGTTCGTCGATCGACGCTTCGTTGGCGTCCAGCGCGTTCACCACCCCGCTCACCGAACCGAACAGCCCGCACACGACGAGCGCGAACGCGACGATCGCGTGCCGCGTTGCCGGTCGGACGCGTACCGCGGCGATCATCCGAACAGCTCCCGCCGCGTGGCGGCCGCCGTGCCGAGCTTGCCGACGACGATGCCGGCCGCGCGGTTGGCCAGCCGCACCGCCTCGTCCACCGGGCGGCCGGCGGCGATCATCGACGCAAGCACCGCGACGACCGTGTCTCCGGCACCCGATACGTCGTAGACCTCGCGCGCCTGCGCCGCGACGTCGACGACGCCGTCGGCAGAGAACAGCGTCATTCCCTCTTCCGAGCGGGTAAGCAACAGGTAGCGGACGTCGAGCGACTCGCGCAGCGCCTGCGCCCGCGCGCGCAGGTCGGCCTCGTCGCGCCAGCTGCCGACGACCTCGCGCAGTTCGGCGCGGTTCGGAGTGAGGATCGTCGCCCCGGCATAGGCGCCGTAGTCGTCTCCCTTGGGGTCCACGATGACGGTGCGATTCGCGTCGCGCGCCAGTGCGATCAGCTCGTCGATGCGAGCGAGCGCCCCCTTGCCGTAATCGGAGAGCACGAGCACGCCGCACGAAGGCAGCGCTTCGCGCACCGCCTGCGCCGTGCGCGCCAGCATCGGTTCACCCGGCGCCTGTTCGAAGTCGACGCGCAGCAACTGCTGGTTGCGCCCGATCACCCGCAGCTTGATCGTCGTAGGCACCTGCGCATCTCGCGCAGCGTGCAGTTCGATTCCGCAGCCGGCAGCAAGCGCCTCGATGCGCGCACCCGGCTCGTCGTCGCCGATCACGCCGACCAGCGTGGCGTGGGCGCCGAGCACCGCCGCGTTGAACGCGACGTTCGCCGCGCCGCCCAGGCGCTCCTCGCTGCGCGCGACGCGCACCACGGGCACCGGCGCCTCGGGCGAGATCCGCGAGACTTCGCCGAACCAGTAACGATCGAGCATCAGGTCGCCGGCGACGAGCACGCGCGCCGAAGAGAAATCGGGCGAGGTGTCCGCCGGGACCGCGGCTGCGCCGGATTCAGCCACGTTCGAGTTCCTCGCTTCGCTTGGGCGCATAGGTGTCCCATCGGTTGCAGCCGGGACACTGCCAATAGAACCGGCTCGCCTTGAATCCGCAGTTCGAGCAGACATAGCGCGACAGGCGCCGTGCCTGGGCCTGGATCAGTTGCTGCGCGAGCTCGATCTCGGTGCGTTCGCCGTCGCCGAGCAGGGTGGCCTTCGTGCTCAGCAGCTTGTCGAGCCCGAGCAGCGACGGCGAGGCGCGCAGCGCCTGCTCGGCCCATCGAACCGCGTGCTCGCCGCCGTCGCGCGCGGCACGCGCGTCGATGAGTGCGGCGAAAGTGTCGATCGACGGGTGCTCGCGCTGCACCTGCTCGAGCGCTTCGATCCCTTCGTCGCGCCGTCCCAGCGCCGAGAACGCGTCGAGCCAGTGCTGCGCCACGAGTGCCAGCCACGCGGGATTCGCGCGTTGCACGTCCTTCCACGAGTCGATCGCCGCCTGCGGGCGCCCCTCGGCGAGCGCGAGTTCGCCGCGCAGCAGCGCGGGACGCGGATGTCGCGGATCGGCACGCACGGCCAGTTCGAGCTGCTGCAGCGCCTGCGCGCCGCGCTTGGGCGAGTCACCGGCGAGCGCTGCCGCTGCCAGCTCGCAGCGGAAGTGTGCAATGGCGCGCGAGCGGTTCTCTCCCAGTTCGCGCTGCAGGCGCTCGGCCAGTTCGATCGCCTGCGGCCAGTCGCGCACCATCTGAGCGATCTCGAGCCGGTGCTGCAACGACTGCACCCCGTAGCGCGTGAGCGAAAGACGCTTGAACGCGTCTTCGGCGCGATCGAGCAGGCCCGCCTTCAGGTAGTCCTGCCCGAGTTCGAACAGCGCCTGTTCGCGCTGCGCGGCGTCGAGATCGTCGCGCTCGACGAGATTCTGGTGCACGCGGATCGCACGGTCGGTTTCGCCGCGACGCCGAAAAAGGTTGCCCAGCGCGAAGTGCAGTTCGATCGTCTCGGGATCGACGCGCACGACGTCGATGAACGCGTCGATCGCCTTGTCGGACTGCTCGTTGAGCAGGAAATTCAGCCCGCGAAAATACGCATCGGGCAGGCCGTCGCGGCGCACGGCGCTGGCCGCCTGCCCGGACTCGTAGCGCGAAGCAAACCAGCCGAGTCCGAAGAACAGCGGTATCGCCAGCAACCACCAGGTTTCGAATTCGAGCATCGTGCCCCTGCGTTCAGATGCCCAACCCGGTAGCCGGATCTGGCACCGGCTCTACCGCCAACGGGGCGGGTGCGGGTTCCGGCACGGGAGCGGCATGACGCAACGCCTTGGTGAGCCGCGCGATCTCGCGGCGCTGGCGAAACAGCGACGGCACCGCGGCCAGCAGACCCAGCACGACGCCGGCAATCAGGAACACGAGCAGGAAGACGACGAGCGGCGCATGCCAGGACAACTGCCCTACCAGGAAGCGCAGCTCGACGTTGTCGGTGTTCGACAACGCGAAGCCGAGCGCCGCGACGAACAGCAACAGGTTGAACAGCCACGTGAGGAATCGCATCAGAGCCCCGCAAAATCCGCGATCGGCGACCGATCGCTATTCTGAACGCGGCGGGGCCGTGCCGCGTCGGCCATTCGGCCGACACGGCAGTGAAGGGTGAAGGGTCAAG
>JAJPES010000024.1 GCA_021166725.1 Burkholderiaceae bacterium
GACGGCACCGAGGGCAAAGCCCAGCCACGCGATCAGCGCCGCCGAGGGCAACTCCGTTTCCATGAAAGGGAAGATCCGCGCCGAAACATTCGATGATACGTCCAGCGGCCAGGAGGCTGTCGGACTATCGGCAGGGGTCGCGACCCCTGTCCATAGCCCGACAGCCTCCTAGCCACCGGTGCGCCAGAACGATCGCGCAGTGCCTCCTCCACGATCGCGCGTCGATACAATCGAGGATTGTTCAAGACCCCTCTCGCAACTCCATGACCGACGTCCCGGCCGAAGCCCGAAATCCCTCGCACGACGCCGGTCCGGCACCCAATCACTTCATCCACACGATCATCCAGGACGACCTGCGGACGAGCAGGCACAGTGGCCGTCCGTGGACCGGCCGCCCAGGTCCGCTCGCCGCGCAGCGCGGCGCCCCGGTGGACCCAGCCCCGATCCGCACCCGCTTCCCCCCCGAACCCAACGGCTACCTGCACATCGGCCACGCGAAGTCGATCTGCCTGAACTTCGGCCTGGCCGCCGAGTACGCCGGTCGCTGCCACCTGCGCTTCGACGACACCAACCCCGAGAAGGAAGAACAGGAGTACGTCGATTCGATCATCGAGGCCGTGCACTGGCTCGGTTTCGAATGGAAGGACGCGCAGGAAGACAACCTCTACTTCGCCAGCGACTACTTCGACTGGTTCTACGAGATGGCCGAGTGGCTCGTGCAGGCGGGCCACGCGTACGTCGATTCGCAGAGCGCCGACGAGGTGCGCGCGCACCGCGGAACGCTCACCGAGCCGGGTCGCAACTCGCCCTACCGCGACCGCTCGCCCGAGGAGAACCTGCGGCTGCTGCGCGAGATGCGCGCCGGCAGGCACGCCGAAGGCACGCAACTGCTGCGCGCGAAGATCGACATGGCGTCGCCGAACGTGAACCTGCGCGATCCGGCGCTGTATCGCATCCGCTTCGCCACGCACCATCGCACGGGCGACGCCTGGTGTCTCTACCCGATGTACGACTACGCGCACCCGATCGAGGATGCGCTCGAGAACATCACGCACTCGCTGTGCACGCTCGAGTTCGAAGATCATCGGCCGCTGTACGACTGGCTGCTCGAGCGCCTCGCCGACGGCGGCTTCTTCGCGCGGCCGCTGCCGCAGCAGATCGAATTCGCACGGCTGAACCTCGAGTACACGATCACGAGCAAGCGCAAGCTGCAGGCGCTGGTTCGCAGCGGCGCCGTCGACGGCTGGGACGATCCGCGGATGACGACAATCGCCGGGTTGCGCCGGCGCGGATACTCGCCGGAGTCGATCCGCCTGTTCTGCGAGCGGATCGGCGTGACCAAATCCGACGCGTGGATCGAGATGGGCGCGCTCGAGCAGGCGCTGCGCGACGACCTCGAGCCGAGGGCACCGCGTGCGGCGGCGGTGCTCGATCCGCTGAAGCTCGTCATCGACAACTGGCCTGCCGATCGCGCCGACGACTGCGAGGCGCCGGTGCATCCGCAGAGGCCCGAGCTGGGCCGGCGGCGCTTTCCCTTCGCGCGCGAGCTGTGGATCGAGCGCGAGGACTTCGCCGAAGCGCCGCCGAAGGGCTTCTTCCGGTTGTACCCCGGCAACCGGGTGCGGCTGCGCTACGGCTACGTCGTCGAGTGCACCGGATGCGAGAAGGACGCCGACGGCAACGTCGTTGCCGTGCACGCGAACGCCTTTCTCGACTCGAAATCAGGCACGCCGGGCGCCGACGCGTACAAGGTGAAGGGCAACCTGCACTGGGTGGCTGCTGCGGCGGCGGTCGATGCCGAGGTGCGGCTCTACGAGCGGCTGTTCACCGAGGCGCAGCCGGGCGCGGGCGGCGCCGATCCGCTCGATTCGCTGAACACTGCTTCGAAGCGCGTCGTGCAGGCCAAGCTCGAGCCGGGGATGGCCGATGCGCAGCCCGAATCGCGCTGGCAGTTCGAGCGGCCCGGTTCTTTCGTCGCCGATCGCGTCGACCATCGTGCCGGGCGGCCGGTGTTCAACCGTGCGGTGGGCCTGAAGGACTCGAGGGGCAACCCGAGGCGCTGAGCGGGCGCCGCTGCCGGTCACGCTCGGGGAGACGCATTGGCCGGCGGGCGCGTGGCGGCGCGCGTGGTGGCGCGCGCTGTGTACGCGCGCCCGCCGCACGTCTGCCGTACGCTTGCGCCCGCGGCGCTGCACGCGGCCCGTTTTCGAGCATCAATTGGATGCCTTTCGACGCGAGGAAGCACTTCCACACCACCAAACGCTACATTTTGTTGCCCGGAATCGACGCCGAAGCGACGCCGAGTCTCCCGCAGATTCGTTGGCCTATGATGCGACGATGAACGCTCGCGACAGGGAGGCCGTGCTGCTGGCCCGCTGCGTTTTCGTTGCAAGGCAGACCACGCAGCCGCAAGCACCGCACGACGCACGCGAGGCGAATGTATTCCGACTCGCCGCGATGGTCGTGGAATCCGGCTTTCCCCGCGAATCGAGAAGCTTGATGCAAGCGAGCGAGCGCTACTTCACGCTTCATCCCGATGAACGCTTGGGTCCGGCCGAGGTCGTCCAGCGCGGCTGGGTATCGACCCTGCCTCGGTTGCGCGACTCGTTGACACGTCGCTTTCGAGAGCCTCGAAACTGAATGCCGACGCGCCCGATCTTTCATCTGGATACTGCACTCGCCAAGGGCCTGCGCGCACTGCTCGAGCAACTCCAGCAACGCCTGTCACTGCGTGGACCTCTGGGCGTGTACATCGCCGGCGGGATGGCGGTCCATCTCTACACCGCAGGACGCGTAACAACCGATGTCGACGCGGAATTCAGCGCACGAGTTCACCTCCCAAGCGATCTGACGGTCGAAGTTACTCGGGAAGACGGAACGCGGCAGGTTCTCTACCTCGACACGAACTACAACTCGACCTTCGCGCTTATGCACGAAGACTATCTGACCGACTCGATCCCGCTCGATCTCGGGATCGACCAGTTTCAGGTCCGTGTGCTGTCGCCGGTAGACCTCGCCGTGAGCAAGATCGCGCGCTTCGCCGACATCGACCGCGAGGACATTGCTGCCCTGGTGCGACCCGGATTGACGAACGCCAATGAAATCGAAGAGCGAGCCATGAGCGCCCTCACCGGGTACGTCGGTGGGGAAGCGATGCTGCGCCTGAACATTCGCGCCGCTGTCGCGGCGGCTCGGCGCGCCGAATCCGACCGCTCGAGCCCCAGCAGCTAGCCAGCTGTCAAATCCGAACATCGCCGAGCGGGCCGAGGTCTTCGTTCGCAGGCGAAGTCCTACCCATCCCTCCCCGTCACCGCATCGCCGACAAACGGATTACCCGCCCGCTCGTCGCCGAACGTCGACACCGGCCCGTGCCCCGGAACGAAGGTCACGTCGTTCCCCAGCGGCCACAGCTTCTGCGTGATCGACGCGATCAGCGTCGCGTGGTCGCCGCGCGGGAAGTCGGTGCGCCCGATCGACCCCTGGAACAGCACATCGCCGACGATCGCCACGCGCAACTTCCGGTGAAAGAACACGACGTGCCCCGGTGTGTGTCCGGGCGTGTGCAGCACTTCGAGCGTCTGCCGGCCGAACGAGACGGTGTCGCCGTCGACCAGCCAGCGGTCGGGCTCGAAGCTCGCCGCGCCGCGCATGCCGAACATCTGCCCCTGCTCGCCCACTTGCGCGATCCAGAAGCGGTCTTCCTCGTGCGGGCCTTCGATCGGCACGCCGTGCCGCTGCGCGAAGACGCCCGCCTGTCCGCAATGGTCGATGTGGCCGTGCGTGAGCAGCACCTTCTCGAGGCGCGCGCCCTGCGCGGTGAGCGCTGCCTCGATGCGGTCGAGGTCGCCGCCCGGATCGACGACGGCGGCACGCAGCGTTTCCTCGCAGACGAGCACCGAGCAGTTCTGCTGGAACGGCGTGACCGGAACGACGAGCACCTTCATTCGCTGCTCCACGCGTGCGCGCGCAGCGCGTCGATCGGCACGACGCGCAGCGCCGCCTCGTGCGTGGCTTCGAGCACGACCGGGGGCGCGACGCCCGCCCGCCATGCTTCGAGCCAGCGCGCCGCGCACAGGCACCAGCGGTCGCCCGGCCTCAGGCCGGCGAAGCGCCATTCGGGGCGCGGGGTGACGAGATCGTTGCCGTGCGCGACCGAGAACGCGAGGAAGGCCTCGTTCACGCGCACGCAGACAGTGTGCTGGCCGAGGTCGTCGCTGTCGGCTTCGCAGCAGCCGGTGCGCAGGAATCCGGTGAGGGGGTCGTAGGAGCAGGCGAGCAGCGGCCCGCCGAGCACGTTGCGGGAGGGAATCGTCTCGATCATCGATGCGACGCGGCTGTGGTTCCGACTCTTATACCATCGGCTCCGATGAACGATCGACGCTTTCCCTTCCACGCTCCGATCCCGGCGCTGCTGCGCGCCTTCCGCGACGGCAAGGACTCGCCGCGCGCGCTGCTCGAGCGCTGCTTCGCCGCGATCGACGCATACGACGGCGTCGTCAACGCGCTGCCCACGCGCGTCGATCGCGAAGTTGCGCGTGCAGCGGCGGACGCGATCGGTGAGCGCATTGCACGCGGCGACGCACTCGGTCCGCTCGCCGGCCTGGCCTACTGCGCGAAGGACACGCACGCGACGGCCGGGCTGCGCACGACCTGGGGCTCGCCGATCTTCGCCGACCACGTGCCGCTGGCGAACGACCCGGTGGTGCAGCGCGTGCTCGACGCCGACGCACTGCTGATCGCCAAGTCGAACACCCCCGAGTTCGCCGCCGGCGCGCAGACCTTCAACCCGGTGTTCGGCGCCACGCGCCATCCCTTCGATCCGTCGCTGACGGTCGGCGGCTCGACCGGCGGTGGGGCCGCTGCGCTCGCCTGCGGAATGACGGTGGTCGCCGACGGTTCGGACCTGGGCGGCAGCCTGCGCAATCCGGCGAGCTTCTGCGGCGTGGTCGGGATGCGGCCGAGTTCCACCGTCGATCCGGCGCTGCGCAACGCGCCGAACGTCTTCGGCACGCTGAACCAGATCGGCGCGCTGGGAGCGCGCGTAGCCGATCTGCGTGTTGCGCACCGCGCGATCCGTACGCCGGCGGCGCGCCGGCCGCTCGCCGAATGGGTCGGGGAATGGGAACGCGAGGCTCGGCAACGCACGGAACGCCGCGCGACGCGACCGCTGCGCCTTGCCTGGTCGATCGACTGCGGCGGCTCGATGCCGGTCGCGGCCGCTGTGCGCGATGCGATCGAGCGGGCGATCGAGCGGCTGCGCACATGCGGAGTCGAACTCGTCGAGGCATGGCCCGACCTGTCCGACGCCGACGACTGTTTCCAGGTGCTGCGCGCCGAGCACTTCGTCGAGAACTGGGCCGAGCTGTACGAGACCGACCGCACACGGCTGAAGGACACGGTCGCCTGGAACATCGAGCAGGGATTGGCGCTCGACGTCGGCCGCGTTGCCGCCGCCGCGCGCGTTCGCTCGGCGATCTTCGAGCGCGTCGCGCGCTTCGTCGCAGGCTTCGACGCGTGGCTGCTGCCCACCGCGCAGGTGCTGCCCTTCCCGATAGCCGTGCCCTATCCCACCGAGATCGACGGCGAGCCGCTGCGCACCTACATCGACTGGGTAGCGAGCTGCTATCGGATCACGGTCAGCGGCCACCCGGCGTTGACGCTGCCGGCGGGGTTCGCGAGCCGTGTCCCGGGCGGCACGCCGCTGCCGGTGGGGCTGCAGATGGTGGGTGGCTTCGGCGCGGACGAGGCGCTGCTGGATCTCGGCGAGCGCGTCGAGCAGCTGCTCACTCCTTTGAACATCACGCGACCACCGCTATCCACCCGGTAGTGGTCACAGCACCAACGGCCGATTCGGCAACTCATCGACGTCGCGCGTCCCCGTCCCGCGCGGAAACGCCGCCGTGAGCAGCCTCCCGATCCGTTCGAGCGCCGCCAGCGTCCCGCCTTCGAAGTCTCCTGCGCGATACGCGTCGCTCAACGTCGTGCAGATCTCGCGCCAGTAGCCGTCGTCGATCCTCGCTGCTGCCGCTCGATCGGCGACGATCTCGACCGCGTGATCGGCGAGCAGCACGTAGAGCAGCACCCCGTTGTTCGCTTCGGTGTCCCAGACGCCGGTATGGGCGAATACCTCGAGCGCACGTTCGCGCGGCGAGCGGCCGCGCCGGACGTCCTCGATCGGCAGCGACGCCTCGATCGCAAAGCGCAACTCGGCCGTGTGCTCCTGCTCGCTGCGCTCGATCGCCTGCTCTATCCGGGCAAGCGCCGCATCGGGAAAGGCGCGGCGCGCACTGAAGGTGCCGTGCCGCATGTGCGCCCACCAGCGTGCGATCGTTCGTGCCATCGCCGCCCCGCTCACCAGCCGCCGGAGGCGCCGCCGCCGCCGAAGCCGCCGCCGCCTCCGCGAAAACCGCCTCCGCCGCCGAATCCGCCTCCTCCGCCCCATCCACCCCATCCGCCGGGGAAGCCGCCGGGCCCGGTGCGCCACGTATGCCGGCCGGTGCGGCCCATCGGCGCGCCGGTGGAGAACATCGACAGAAGCACCAGGAACAGGAAGAAGCCGCCGACGCCGGCGAGCAGCGCCGACGCGCCCCCCACCCACGCGGCGACGCCACCGAGGGTGCCGCCGAGCGCCGAGCCGAATACCCGCCCGAAGATCGAGCGCACGATGACGCCGACGACGAAGGCGCCCATCAGCAATGCCACCCAATCGATGCCCTGCGACGGCGCACTCTCGCCGCGCGCCTGTCCGCTCCGCGCCGGCGGCAGCGCCTCGCCGTCGATGAGCCGCACGAGGTCATCGACCGCCGCCTTCAGTCCGCCGTAGTAGTCGCCCTGCCGGAAGCGCGGCGTGATCGATTCGTCGATGATGCGCTTCGCCCAGGCATCCGGGATCGCGCCTTCGAGCCCGTAGCCGACCTCGATGCGCACACGCCGATCGTTCTTCGCGACGACGACGAGCACGCCGTCGTCGACGCTCTGTCCGTCGACCTTGCCGCGGCCGATCTTCCACTGCTCGGCGACGCGGATGCTGAACTGCTCGATCGCCTCCGGCTGCGTGGTGGGAACGATCAGGATCGCGATCTGCGATCCCTTGCGCTGCTCGAGCGCAACAAGTTCAGCGTCGAGCGACTGGCGCTGCTCGGCGCTCAATGTCCCGGTCAGATCGGTGACGCGCCCCTGCAGCGGCGGAACCGCGACCAGATCCTGCGCGAACGCATGCGGCGCGAACAGGCACAGGAAGGCCAGCGCCGAGAACAGCGCAAGCAGCGCGCGCCCCGCCGCCGCCGACACGGCGGCAACGGGGTACGCCCTTGCGGTCACTTCGTCGCGCCCTGCGGCCGGTTGAAGTCGACGGCGGGTGGACGCGAGATCGCACCCTCGTCCGCGACGGTGAACTGCGGCTTCGGCTCGTAGCCGAAGACCATCGCGGTGAGATTCACCGGGAAGCGGCGCACGAGCACGTTGTAGTTCTGCACGGCGTCGATGTAGCGCTTGCGCGCGACCGTGATCCGGTTCTCGGTGCCTTCGAGTTGCGCCTGCAGTTCGCGGAAGTTCTGGTCCGACTTCAGTTGCGGATAGTTCTCGGCGACGACGAGCAGACGCGACAATGCACTGGTGAGGCTGCCCTGCGCCTGCTCGAACTGCTGAAGCGACGCGGGGTTGTCCGGATTCACCTGCACCTGTCCGACGCGCGAGCGCGCCTCGGTGACGCCGAGCAGGACGTCGCGCTCCTGCTGCGCATAGCCCTTCACCGTCTCGACGAGATTGGGGATGAGGTCGGCGCGCCGTTGGTACTGGTTGATCACTTCCGACCAGGCCGACTTCGTCGCCTCGTCGGCCGACTGGATTTCGTTGTAGCCGCAGCCGCTCAGGCCGAGCGTGAGCGCGACTGCGCCCAGCACCTGCAGGATTCGCCGCATGCATGTCCCCTGTGCCGTGGAATGACGGAGAAGCAGTCTACCGAAGGCTCCGCCCGCGGGCGGCAAAAAAGGGCCCGGCGCCTCGTCATCCGGTGCGCAACGCGGCGAATCGGCGGCGGAACTTCGCCATCTTCGGCGAGATCACCGCCGCGCAATAGCCCTGGTGCGGATTGCGCTCGTAGTAGCGCCGGTGGTAGTTCTCGGCGGGGAACCACTCGGTGAAGGAAACGACCTCGGTGACGATGGGCGCATCGAACAGAGGCACGCCGTCGTTGCCGTCGCCATTTTCCAGGCGGGCTATCGCGTCGAGCGCCTCGCGCCGCTGCGTGTCGTCGACCGCGAAGATCGCGGAGCGGTACTGCGTGCCGACGTCGTGACCCTGGCGATTCGGCGTCGTGGGATCATGGATGCCGAAGAAGACGTCGAGCAGATCGCGATAGCTCACCTGGCGAGGGTCGAACTCTATGCGCACGGCTTCGGCGTGCCCAGTGTCGCCACCGCACACCGCCTCGTAGCTGGGGTTGCGCGCGTGTCCGCCGGTGTAGCCCGATTCGACATCCAGCACGCCGCGCAGTTCGAGGAACACGGGTTCCAGGCACCAGAAGCAGCCGCCGGCGAAGATCGCCACCTGCCGCTCGCCGGCGTCGTTGCTTGCTTCGCTGTTCATACGGTTTCCATTCTCGCAGGCTGCGTCACCCGGTTCATCCGTGGAATGCGAACGAACCGAGTGCGAGTCCCCAGACGCTCGTCGCGACGATCATCGCGGCTCCCGACCCGATCAGGAATTCTCCGCTTTCCTCGTCACCGACGTCGAGCAGGATGCGCGCGCCGACGAGCAGCAGGTAGCCCGACCAGGCGAGCGCGAACGGCCCGAGCGCGGCGACCGGGACCGCAACCGTTGCGAGCGACGCGAGCCACACGGGCGCGAGCCCGAAGAACGCGAGATTCAAGCTCAGCGTGAAGTCGCGCCGTCCCTTGCAACTCGGCGCGAACAGCGTGAAGGCGACCGCCATCGCGAGCACGGCGCCCAGCCAGGTCGCGAAGAAGATCGGCGCGGTGATCGGCTCGATGCGCGCGCCCGCCTCCGCAGCATCGACGTTGAAGCGGGCGGTGCCGATCTGCAGCGCGAACGCGCAGGCGAGCGTCAGCGGCATCGCAAGACGAAAGATCAGTCGGCCCGGCGGCAACGGAGACTCGCGCAGGTGCCTCCACACCGCATCCGGCCAGAACAGGACCAGCAGCAAACCTCGCATCGCGGCCCTCATTGCAGCTTGGCGTTCGTCCGTCGGGCGACGGCCGATTCGACAGGCGAAACGCAAGTTGCATGCCCATCCGCTCAGGACGCGTGAACCGATCGGCCGTGCGCGTTCTCAGGCCGATGGACGCTGCAGGCGGCCGTCGCCCGATTCGACACCGCGCACCTTCGACTCCGACTGTGTCGCAGACGCAGGACGGCGGCGCACGGGCTCCTGCGCCTTGCGCGCAGCCTCCTCGCGGGCCCGCTGCATGGTCGTGTGCAGTTGCAGGGCGCCGTTGTGGTACTGCACCGGCCAGCCGATGCCGCGGAAGTCCTGCTCGGCCGCGGCGTGCAACGTGAAATACGGATCGGCCAGGTGCGGACGAGCCAGTGCGACGAGGTCGGCGCGCCCCGAGAGCAGCAGCGTGTTGACCTGGTCGGCCGTCGTGATCGCACCGACGGCCACGGTGGCGATCCCGGCTTCGAGCCGCACCTGCTCGGCAAAGCTGGCCTGGTACATCCGACCGTACACCGGCCGCGATGCGGGGTCGGTCTGGCCGGTGGAGACGTCGATGAGGTCGCAGCCGGCGGCCTTCATCGCGCGCGCGATCTCGACGGTGTCGGCGCCGGTAGTGCCGCCGGCGATCCAGTCGGTGGCCGAGACGCGAACGCTCAACGGCTTCTCCTTCGGCCACACCGCCCGCACGGCCTCGAGGACTTCGAGCGGGTAGCGCATCCGTGCGGCGAGATCGCCGCCGTAGGCATCGCTGCGACGGTTGGTGATCGGCGACAGGAAGCTCGCGAGCAGATAGCCGTGCGCCATGTGCAGCTCGAGCATGTCGTAGTCGGCGCGATCGGCGAGGATCGCGGAGCGGCAGAACTGCTCGACGATGCGGTCCATGTCGGCACGCGTCATTTCGCGCGGCACCTGGTTCACGCCTTCGCGATAGGGGATCGGCGACGGCGACAGCAGCGGCCAGTTCCGCTGGGCGCCCTCTTCCGGCAGCGGCCAGTCGCTCTGCTCCCAACCGAGTTGCGTCGAGCCCTTGCGCCCGGCGTGGCCGATCTGCATGCACAGCTTCGAAGCGGTGTTCGCGTGCACGAAATCGGCGATGCGGCGGAATGCGTCGGCCTGCTCTTCGTTCCACAACCCCGTACATCCGGGGGTGATGCGCCCGTCGGGCGACACGCAGGTCATCTCGACGAAGACGAGCCCGGCGCCCCCGAGGGCGCGCGAGCCGTAATGCACGAGATGCCAATCGCCGGGCATTCCGTCGACGGCCGAGTACTGCGCCATCGGCGAGACAACCACACGATTCGGCACCCACATGTCGCGCAGACGGAACGGCGCGAACATCGGCGGCGCGGACAGCCAGGGGGGAGAAGAAACGGAAAAACCGGGGTCAGACCAACGTTTCTTGAAGAAAACCTGGTATGACCCCCGG